>CAYYUG010000001.1:0-2640 GCA_964474755.1 uncultured Rhodospirillaceae bacterium
AGGTCGCCTAGCACAACGGCCGATGTTCAGGGCAAGAGACGGATCATCATGGTGAGGCAAAACGTTCACATTAGAACAATAACGCTGAACCAGCCGGAAAAAAAGTGCTTAACGACGACCTTGGTTGGGCATCGTCACTGCCATCGAAGAGGCGGCGACCGACAATTCGGTAATGGTCGTCGCCTTGACGGGAGGTTGGGACCCCTTATGCAGCAGGCTCGACTTGAGGGAAGACCGTCAACTGGAACTGGCTCAATATTCGGCCCGGAATTTTCAGCTCGATGATATCGTCTGGTTCGGCCGCTTTGTAGCCGTGCCGGGGCAGCGGTGCTAATAGCCCGCAAGTCCGCGGCATCAATGGAGTGATCGTCGGCAGGCCACACGGGTCTATAGAAGAACACAAAAGGTGAGCCATGAGTGTGAAAGAACAACCGGTTGGCTTCAACGTCGATTGGACCCCCGCAATTGCACCTGCGCGCACACCGATACCAGGTCGATTTGTTACCTTGGAGCCAATCGATGCTGAACGGCATGACAAAGCCCTGTGGGATGCCAAAGGTGACGACCCAGCGCTCTGGACCTACTTGTTCGATAACCCTTTTGACGATTTCCTATCCTTCCAGGACTGGCTTAAAAAATGTGCTCAGCCAGACGACCCGCTCTGCTTTGCCATCATTGACAACGCGGCTGGCAAGGCCAAGGGAATGGCGAGCTATATGCGGATTGTGCCAGACCATGGCGTCATCGAGATAGGATCGATCTGGTTTGGTCCCACCATTCAACGGCGCCGTGAAGCTACTGAGGCGATCTACCTACTCGCCCGCCATGTCTTTGAGGAGTTGGGATACCGACGACTAGAATGGAAATGCGATTCCTTAAACGCCCCGTCTCGGCGCGCAGCAAAACGCTTTGGCTTCAGCTATGAGGGACTGTTCAGGCAGGCGATCGTTTATAAGAACCGCAATCGCGACACTACTTGGTATGGGATGATTGACAGTGATTGGCCTGAAATTCGCACCGCCTTCGACGCGTGGCTTGAACCGGCGAATTTCGACGTGGACGGCAACCAGAAAACGCCTCTAGCTGCGCGCCGGGATTTCGGTACCGATTAAGGGCCACTAAAAGCTATGCGACTGCTGCCTTCTCCAACGTTAGCAACGCATTGTCGCCGATTGGGACGAGTTTCACGATGTCACGGTTTAACAAGAACGGGCTGCGGTGCGGCCGTCGCTGTTGGTCGCCATCAACCTGATTATCGAAGCGATTAAACACGTAAAACATTAGATTACGGGGCGCATCCGAATTATTAGCGCCCGAGCTGTGCGGTGTTAGGCAATCAAAAAAAATAACGGTGCCGGCCTTTCCTATCATTGCAACTGGCGGTGTCTCTTTAATCAACTCTTCAACTGTCTCCGACGCCAGAGAATTCAATGCGTATCCCGTGCTTTCCGTATCATAAAAATAATTAAGCGTCCCCTTTGCGTGAACCTTCGGCATCATCATCAGCGGAGCGTTATTTTCTGTGCAGTCAGTAACCAACACCAACGCAGTCATCATCTTCGGTGCAGGAATGCCGTCGTGATACCAACTCGGAAAATCCTGATGCCACTGCCACGCAGCACCTTTGTCGGCCTTCGGTTTTGCATTTAACCGAGATTGGTACAAATAAACTTCGCCATCTAGCAACTGCCGAACCGGTCCCAAAATTCGGGGAAGACGGAAAACCGCATCAAAGGCTTGGGAATCAAGTCCCGGTGAATATGAAGAGCGTAATCCACCGCTTTCCGTGATCACGTTTGCGTCAGCATGGCCACGCTGAGTGCCCTGCAGCATTGGCACATCGCCCTGCAATAATGCCATCTCCGCGTCATTCAACAATCCGGGAAAGACCAGGTATCCATCCTGCTGGTATTTCGCGACCTGTTTTTCAGTTAACTTCATAAGCGTCATTTTCCTAATTTGAGCGAATCCTTCGTACGTCTATTCAGACAGAAAGAACACCGAATGTAAATTTCGAGCGAAAGCCGCCTGGAAGGTGGTAGGACTTATCTGCTATCTAAGCAGGGAAATCATCGGCAGGAATACTACATATGAACCAAATTTCCGGCGCTGAGGCGTTGGTAAAGATGCTACAATTACACGGCGTTGACACTGTGTTTGGTCTGTGCGGGGATACCACTCTTCCCCTGTACGACGCACTGTATCGCACCGGGGATGGCATCCGCCACATTTTAACTCGCGACGAGCGGCATGCCGCCTACATGGCAGACGGTTACGCACGGGTCAGCGGCAAGGTCGGTGTCTGCGAGGGGCCGAGCGGTGGCGGTGCTACATACATCCTCCCGGGTGTGGTGGAAGCCAACGAATCTTCGGTCCCCATCTTGGCAATCACGACAGATATCTCGGTCACCGGGCGCGGGAAATACACGCTGACGGAACTCGACCAAAACGCGCTATACCGACCGCTCACTAAATGGAACCAGGTGGTCGACACAGCGGCATCGCTGCCGTCCCTTGTGCGTACTGCATTCGCCGAGATGACCACAGGCAAACCCGGCGCGGCGCATCTCGGGCTACCCTTCGACGTGCAACGCCAACCAGTCGATGCTGACGATATCTGGGCGCAGGCCGAACTCGGCC
>CAYYUG010000001.1:2740-16390 GCA_964474755.1 uncultured Rhodospirillaceae bacterium
GTGCAACGCCAACCAGTCGATGCTGACGATATCTGGGCGCAGGCCGAACTCGGCCGATATCCGGCCCGTCGCACCAGTCCCGATCCTGAGGCGATCGAGATAGCTGCAGACGTTCTTATGTCGGCGTTAAAGCCTGTTTTCATTTGCGGAGGCGGCGTGGTGATTGCCGGGGCGGAGGCCGAGCTGACCAGTCTGGCTGAACTACTCGATGCACCGGTCGCGACCACGGTTAGTGGCCAGGGTGCGATCTCGGACCGACACCCACTCGCCGTTGGCGTGGTCGGCAGTAATGGTGGTGTGCCAGAGACACGTGCCATTGTCGAGGAGGCGGACCTGGTGATGTTCGTAACCTGCCGCGCCGGTTCAGTGACAACTGAGCGGTGGCGCCACCCGGCACCAGGCAAAGCAATGATCGTACAGATCGATGTCGACCCTCGCGTAATTGGTGCCAACTACCAACCGGATGCCACAGTGCTTGGTGACGCACTGCCCGTACTGCAAGCATTAGTCGATGCAGTCGCTAAGCGCCAGGACAAGCGTGGAGTTGGTGACGCGGCGATGCGGGTCACCACTGCTCGCAAGGCCAAGTTCGACGCCTTCAAAAAACTGGCGCAAGCCGAGACACGGCCGATAAAGCCGGAACGCATCGTCGCCACCCTTCAAGACGTGTTACCCGGCGATGCAATCGTTGTTTGCGATCCGGGTACACCCTGCCCTTATTTTTCTGCTTTCTATGATCAAGTAGAGACTGGACGGCATTTCATCTCCAATCGTGCGCACGGTGCTCTAGGCTTCGCCATGTCGGCCGCGATCGGCGCGCATTTTGGTCGACCGAATGCGACTACCGTCGCAGTGATGGGTGACGGCAGCTTCGGTATGTGCGTAGGCGAACTCGAAACAATCGTCCGCTTGAACCTGCCAATCACACTCGTTGTTGTTTCAAATAACGTTTTCGGCTGGATCAAGGCTGGACAAAAATCAGGATACGAGGAACGATACTATTCAGTAGACTTCAGCCAATCCGATCATGCCCGTATAGCAGCAGCCTACGGTGTGAAATCTTGGACTGTTGAGAACCCAGCGGATTTAGCCGACACATTGCGCGCCGCCGTCGACGTAGCTGGCCCAAGCCTGGTCGATATTGTTACCCAGCCCCTGCAGGAAGCGCAGGCCCCTGTTAGCGAATGGGTGGCATGATGAGAAAATTCCAGCAATTACCGCAAGACGACGAGATTTTCCTAGACCATCACGGACATTTCGTACCCAATATGGACCAAGCCAGCGAAGCGCTGGAACGTCTTGGTTTCCAGCTCACCCCATACACCGCACATACCATGCGCACTTCACCGGACGATGATCCCAAACCCTCCGGCACCGGAAACCGCTGCATAATGCTACGCGAGAGTTATATAGAAGTGCTCTGCGCCGAAGGTGACGCACCTATGGCGAAGCAACTGCGTGAAGCAGTGCAACGCTACACGGGCATTCATCTGATGGCCTTCACGTCAACCAATGCAGAAGCGCAACACGCGCGCCTCAGCGCGGCGGGATTTGAAATGCAGCCTTTAGTCCACCTAACCCGACAGGTCGAGGGCGGCACCCTGCGTTTCTCCGTGGTACGTATGATCCACGGTCAGATGGCAGAGGGCCGCATCCAATTCCTAACCCACAACACGCCAGACCTGCTGTGGCGCGAAGAATTGATGGAGCACCCCAATAAGGTTATCTCTATGACCGACGTAGTGATGGCAAGCGCCGACCCTCAAGAGGCTGTGCAGCGCTTCGAACGCTATCTTGGTTTCACACCATCGGCCTGCGAGGGCGGCAGTCGGTTTTCCCTTGGCCGGGGTAGCCTAACCATACTAACTGCCGAGGCTTTCCAGGCCGCCCTGCCCGGAGCCGAAATCCCAAATTTGCCCTACATCGGCGGATACAGTCTGCAGTCCGAAAATTTAAAAACGACAAAGGCGATCCTAAACGGCAACGGAATAGAAACACAGGAAATCGCTCTCAATACAATTCGTGTGGAACCACTTCCAGCGCTCGGCTCAACAATGATTTTCACGCAGGGCGACGCTGTAGCACCGTGGATGGCGTATTAGTTAAACGCCACGAAGAGTGCAACTACCTTTCATGTCCCACTATCGTCGGAGGCCGACGCCTCGTCCTTCAGTGAAAATGGACACCGGACCAACAAAGATTGCGATTTAGTTCGCTCGAGGACGTCCTAAATTGGCACCTCAACCTCAAGTAGTGGCGCATGTTGTTGTGCACCGTAGACGTCGGTGTCGCCAAGATCACCGGCACTGACAAGCCTTGGCAAGGTTGCCTTAAAGGCAAGACCAGCGTCGTAGACAGTGAACAAAATATCCTCCTCCTTAACGCCGTAGAGTTTGACGAAGAGTTGTGGGCAGATGATCCCGGTCGCCTTTACCTTTTCAAAGGTTTCTAGATCAGAGAAAACTGCGTCGATTGTCAGTTCAAAGGGGCCGGCATTCTTGCTTTTACAGACCGCCACAATATCCTTGAGTTTTGGCATAGTCAGTTCCTGACGTCTTCGTATTCTATCGGGAACATCTCTAGAGCGTCTTTTGGCTCGACAATATGGTAGACGCTAAAGCGATAGGCTGGTCCGCATTCGATATCGCTTGGTGAGAAAGGAAAGGCCATATTGCCCTCCTTGCACAACCGGCCCGGAAAATCGAGATGGAGGGTGCTGACCCGTGCGACCGAGAGCACCGTGCTGGCCATTTCCTGCGTGTCGGCGATGACCTCCACTAGGATGCCGAGTTCATGCGAAGGGTCGCTAGCCAACGGCTCACGAGACGCCATGACCCCGTCGCGGCCATAGGCGCGGAACATCAGTTTGTAGCACGAAGGATCGACGCCCATAGATTCCACCTTCGTACGCACTGCCTCGCGCACCAAGCCGAGATAATCCTCTGACTGGCTGATAAGCAGCGGGTCACGAGTACCGCATATGGTAATCGCTCGGTAACCCATATGCTGCGCACCCTCTATCTTTACAGTGTACTTGTCATCAGTAGACCAGCGCATACCGGAAACCATGGCAGAGCGGCTATTCACCGTCTCGAAACGGCAATTAGTCGTATCCAGAAGCCCGCCCGGCTCCTGGAATAGGTTCGGGCTGGCATTCTCGTGCAGGCTCTGGTTAGCAAGCGACGTCGGGGTACAGATTTTGTCTGGGTTTGGAGGCTCACAGATGACACCATTGTCCTTTATCGTGACATGCATGCAGTCATGTCCCTTTGGCACAGCGCCTGCCGCGGCGCATTCCAGCATCTTGCCGGAGTACCATGACGGCCCCGGCTCAATTTGGCCCCGCATTGCGCAGGCAGCAAAGGGTGCGGGATCCGTGCTACGCCCAGCAAGCACCACCTGTGCTCCCGCATCCAGCGCTGCCATGTAAGGCTCTGGCCCCATACAACCGACGATGCGCTCGGAGTCTTCGATATCATCTTCTGTCAACGCACCCACATTGCGCATCGACTTCACCTTGCCATCCGCGAGTTGCTGCTTGATCCAGCTCTTTTCCTGTTCGGCGTGGATCGTCGCCATCTTGAAGCTGAGCCCTTCCTCTCGCGCGATCTCACGGGTCAGTTCTGCCATTACTTCAAGATGCGGTTCACCGCCGGCGCCACCGCAGCTACCAATGGTCACCGGAACGCCTTCCGTGACAGCAGCCTGCAGCATCAGTTTAAGATCCCGCTTCATGGCCAGACGCGAATTCAAAGTCTTGCCGGAACCGAGATAATGTGGACCCGGATCAGTACTGCCCCCGTCGCAGCCAATCATGTCGACGCCCATAGCCACGCCACGCTTGATTGATTCCTCCGGGAACCCATAACCCAAAATACCGCTGGTCGATAGCAACCGATATTCCGCCATAATGTCGCTCCTTCTCCTGTTAGTCTCGCTTTGCCGCATAGGGGTTGACCCCACCACGTGGCCCTGTGCCAAGCCGGTCGGCTACAGCTGGCAGCAACGGTCGGCCGTTTGGCACATTCAGCCATTGCCGCAGCAAGAGCCGCTTGGCGGCCGGATCATCTTCATAAGAAGTTCGCGCGTGTAAAATGGTATAGTTGTTGAGCAATTGAATATCACCGGTCTGAAAACCCATATCGAAACGAATGTCCTTTCGCATCGCCAGCGCTTCAACCGCAAGCACTGCCTCATGTTCCAAATCACTTAATGCCTCGCCAGTCTTCTCCGCGCCACGCTCAATTTGCTTGGCATTGTAGTAACAGGTCAGGAACCCGTCGCAGTTGCTGAATACCGGGATACGCTGTGGGGAAGTCGCATCCGGGGCATCGGTCGGACCCTTACCGGCATAGTCTATACGAAATCCCCGGCATAGCGGTCCCAAATAGTTGGGATGATTTTCGCAGATTTCATTGTAAACAGTCGCCGCACTAGAAATTGTGCTAAGCCCGCCGTTACTTGCTGGACGAACACAAAACAGCCCGACGATATCGCAGGGGTCGACATGCGGGCGCAACCGCGCGTTGCTCGAGTGGCCACGTACATTATTGTCCCCGTAGTCGTTGCCCAAATCCTCGATTTCATGAAGCAGAGCACCCTCCGGATTTTGGGTAACAGGGGACCCGATGTGCCGACCCAAACCCCAGAATAGGACACGCGCCTCCTCGCGTGAATAATTTGGTAGTCGGATACCACGAAACAGCACAAATCCCCGCCCATACTCGACCTCAACTATGGCCGCCGACAGCTTCGCTGCCACAGTGGGGAGCGGAAAATTTTCTCGCCTCAATTCAGTAACCGGTTTTCCAGATCCCAGGGCTAATTGGAGCGCTGTCTCGATTTCCTCAATATCGCTGTCTGTGAAATGATGAAGCCACGATCGGTCGCTCTCGAAATCCTTGGCGTACCAAACACAGGGTCCAGTCGCCTGACCTTCCAGTCGCCAACTTGTGGGAGCATTCGTGTTCATCGAACTAAATGATTAGGTATCAAGTGAATTCAAGCAGCATATGCTGTGCTATAGTGCGAATTTGTGCATACCACCATCGACATGGATAACCTCACCGGTTATGTAGCGCGCCAGCGGCGAACACAGGAAGGCTATCAGATAGCCCATATCCTCTGGCTCGCCGAAATATCCTGCAGGTATCTCCGATTTAGCAAATCTCTCTCGTTCCTCCGGGTCAGGATGCAGGCGTTCGAGAATCTGTTCGCTGTTGATGCGACCCGGCGGCAGGCTGTTCACTGTCACACCCTCCGCAGCCACAATCCGCGACAACCCCTTCGCCCACATATGGACCGCGCCCTTGGCTGCGTTCGCGACATTCACTCCGCGCGGCTCGCTTGAACCTGTGATGTTGATAACACGGCCGAATTTGCGTTCCCGCATGCCGGGGATGAATTGATGGGTGAGTTGCCTCAGCATCTCAAAGTTGAGCGTCATGCCCTCATGCCATACATCAACCGGCGCATCCCAGGGAATTGGGCGCGAGCCACCGGCACTGTTGACCAGAATATCCAGGGCATCAAAAGCTTCGTAAACGCGTTCGCGAATCTGCTCAGGCGCCCCCTGACGCGTAACGTCTTCGACAATGACGATAGGCCGCTCAAACCCCGCACCGGCGATCTCGTCGGCTAGCTCGTTCAGCAAAGATTCCCGTCGCGCCACGAGCGCCACGCGGCAACCCTCGTTTGCCATGATCTTTGCGGTGCCCAAACCAATTCCACGGCTAGCGCCGGTAATAAGGCATGATTTTCCAGTGAGTTGTAAATCCATAAAAAGCTCCCATGTCCTTATAGCTTGGCTTCACTAATTATATGCCCAGTCCTCTCGGGCGAGCGGTAATTTAAACCGGCATTCAAATTCTAGCCCAGCAGCTTGCCAAGCAGCGCGTTTACCGTCGGTGCTTTCTCATACTGTACCCAATGTCCTGCACCGGACACTGTATAAAAACCAGAATCCGGCAGAACTTTCGAGACATAGGCACGGATAGTTTCCAAGTCAGGGTCCAAAGTCGCGTCCTTTTCACCAATGATGCAATTGAATGGGCAAGGCATTCCCTCCAAGCTCTCAGCGAGAACCCGCGACCGGGCAATACCCCGCGACCGCAGTCGCGCCTTAGCCAAATTGTCAGCTTGGATGACTATCGCCAACTCGTCCGCTGCCGCAGGATTGCCAAACATTAGTTTCTGGAGGTTCCGCCGGTAAAGAGGCACCGCTTCCGTAAATGGCATGTCTTTCGGTATCTCAACCAGATCATTGGCTGGTCCGGTGCCTGTTAGCCCCAAGACAGGCACACCCACGAGGGTCAGGCTCCTTATACGTCGCGCTTGAGCGTGAGCTATCAAGCCGGATAGGACGCCGCCGAAAGAAAAAGATAGAAGAGCGAATGGAGTGTTTCCTGGCAGAATGTGGTCGATGCTATCGGAAATCATAGCCGCCAAGCTCTCCGAATCGTATGGGCGAGGCGGGTCATCGGAGTCACCACAACCCGGAAGGTCCGCAACCAGCAAGCGATGGTGCTGTTCGAGGCTTGGGATATTTCGCACCCAGTGGTTCCAGGCACCGGAACCACCATGCAATAGGATTAGGGGCGGTTTCACATTGTTGTCCATTCCCCATTCCCGCCAAATCATAGTTCCGCCATCGATGGGCGAATGGAGCTCACGGCTTCGCAATTGTACAGATTCGAGGAGGGTACGCGGCCCGCTCACGTGCTGATCGTCCAAATTAGGCAATCGCCATCGTCATCTACCGCTAAATCCAAGAAGGCACGATGTGAAGCGAGGGTTCCTTTCCAAATTGCTGTCCAACAGCACAGCAAATCTGACCTATCGTCGACCTCCATCCCACGCACGACGCGCAGACCGGTCTGCCTCAAGATTGCACGACCTTTTATGAATTCGGTTTCCACCTCATCGCCCATCCCTTCGAACATCGCCTTGAGGAAGCGCGCTGCATCCTCGACATCACCGTCTTTTGCACCCACCGAGGACGCCAAGTGCCGGTATTGCTGAAGTCCGGTCAGCCGCGCTGCGAGGGTACCCCGCTCTAAAGCCTGCGCACGCCCCATTGTCGCCACCAGGGCGATAACGCCATTGCGTACAAACTCGACGGCGTAGTTACGGTAGGCCTTCGCTAGGCGCGCTTCGTCCCACTCAGCGGCTGGCGGTTTAGGCTGTACTGACGGATCATAAGGCGGCGGCCGCTCTTCCTTTGCGTATTGCAGCCGCTCCGCTTCCGATAGATCACGGTCAAATTCCTTGAAATAGCCACAGAAACCATACTCACCGGTCATGTCTTCCGACACGCACACAAAGCCAAGACGCGAATTGCCGAGTGATGCCCCGTTGTTTGCGTGCCAGCCGCGCATAAAGCCGTCGCCCGCTTCAGCAGGGATCCCGCAAAGCGCTGCACCGTCTAACCACCAACGCGGATACCGGTAACGCACCCAGGCCTTCGCATCCGATTCAGGCATGTACTCGACGCCGACCCCGCCCAACGTGTTCGAGAGAACGTGGTATTGCGCCGACGCCACCGCATCCGGAAGCCCTTCGAGGCCCAACTTCTTGAAGCTCGACAGGAACTTGTCTTCATGTTGCTGGCGAAACAGATGAAACATCCAATCGCGGATCGCCTCCGGCCCGTCACGGGTCGAGACCATGAGCTGCAGACCGATAAAATATTGTTGGTGTAGGTCCGCCTGGGCGCGGATTAGATCAAAATTCTCACTCATCGCACAGATCTACAGAATCGCACCGACTTCGCGCATTTTACTGAGGTCACCATCATCGTATCCGATACTTCGCAGCACTTCCTCAGTGTCCTGGCCCAATTCAGGAGGCATCACCGGTTCAGCCTTCGTTGTGCCTTCAACCCATATCGGAGAATCCACAACATAGTCCGCTCCCGCTGCCGGATCATCGATTGGGCGTAGCGCTCGTCCTTCAATCATCTGCCGATCCGTGCGTATCTGGTCAATTTTCCGGACATCACCGAATATGAAGCGGTTCTCCTCAAGCAACCCCACCCAGTCATCATAATCTCGTTCAGCAAAAGCGCTTTCAAGGATCGGAATTAGGTCAAGACTATTGGCGATGCGCGCATCTTGGTTGTCGAAGCGCGGATCATCGCCTATTTCCGTCCGGCCAAGCAGCGCCGCTAGCTCCGGCCACCGGTGCAGGTTGGTATTAAAAACGATGTGGATCCAGCGTCCGTCTCGCGTCTTATAAAGATTGTGCATGGGATTGCCGGCAGCCTCTCGCGGCGGCCGGCAGGTCACCTGCTCGCCGCATAACATTGCCTGGGTTAATACGCCGTTCCACCAAACACCGTTCGCCATAAGAGATGTCGAGACGTGGCTGCCTTCGCCCGTACGCTCGCGCCGGAACAATCCGGTCATCACCGCAGCGTAGAGCGACATCGCCGTCGGATGGTCGCCCATGCCGGGTAACGAGCGCGCTGGTGCAGAATCCGGCCCCGGCTTCACCAGATCCATCAATCCAGTGCGGGCCCACAACGCCGTCGTGTCGAACCCCGGCCGATCCGCCTCCGGACCCGTTTCACCATAGGCGGTTATCGATGCATAGACGATCCGGGGATTGAGCTCACGTATATCCTCATAGGCTATATCAAGCCGCCCTCTTGTCGGGATCGGCATGTTAGTGACAAAAACATCCGCCTGCTCGACCAGCTTTTCAAATGCCTTGCGTCCCTCCACAGTCTTAATATCAAGCGCGATCCCCTTCTTGTTACGATTGTCGACGATATAGCCGTAAGGGTAGTCCGACTTCGGCGTATCGCTGCCGCGTGTATGGACGCCCCTGAAAGGGTCTGGTCGCAATGGTGGCTCAATCTTGATCACGTCGGCGCCGAAATCTGCGAGTATTACGCTCGTCGCAGGCCCCGCAATAAAGGTGGCAAGTTCGACAACCTTAATTCCCCCAAGGATGGCTTCATTCATTCTCTTATCCCTCTGCAAACAAGCTGCCCCTTCGACCTCAAGCCGCCAGAGCCTCTGGTACGATCCAGTTTAATCAATGCGCCCGCTTTGGCGAGTGTGCCTCCAGATTTGAACCGGCGTCACGATTACTCACAATAGGGAAATGCAATCCAAGACGAGGCCGCTGACATGAGCATGATTACAGCCACACCGCTGACGATACCTGACGTTGTATCGCGCTACGCCGATTGGCAGCCACAGGATGAAGCGGTGATATGCGAAGACAAAAGATTGAAATGGATGGATTTCGTTGCCGCATATCACCAGGTTGCGAACTCCCTGATCGATCGAGGTTTGCGAAAGGGAGACAAAGTATGTCTGCTGACCCGAAGCGGTGCGGAGATGCTGATCTTAATTTTCGGCGTGGTGAAGGCGGGTGGCGTTGTGGTGCCGCTTAGTCCTCTGTTCGAAACACAAGCTGTTACCCGCATGATAGATCGCAGCGAATCCAGGCTACTCTTCGCCACCGAAGACAACCGCGCTAAAGTAGATGCTATCCGCAGCAAACTAACCGGCCTGGATCCGGATGGGTATATCGCTATGGATTTCGATGCAAATGGGTGGACTTCCTTCGCAGCGTTCCACGGTGATGCGTCAACAACCGATCCTGGCATCCCTATTACACCCGACGATGACTTCAATATCATGTATACTTCGGGTACGACCGGCGAACCGAAGGGAATGGTGCACAGTCATAAATCCCGGCTGCTCTATCCGCTCGGCTGGGGCACCGCTACGCAGATCGGGCCCGGTGCAACAGTGCTTCTGGCGACGCCTCTTTATCACAACGGCACCTGGATTACGATGCTGCCGGCACTACACCATGGCGGCAAGGTCGTAATCATGCCAAAGTTCGATGCAGCTGACTTCCTGCGGCTTGTGCAGGACGAAAAAGTCACACACACCTTTGCGGTGCCTACACAACTTATCGTCAGCTTGGAACATCCCGAATTCGACAGCTACAACACCAGCACCTTGCAAGTGATCCTGACCGGCGGCTCTCCGCTGCCACGCACTACTTTCGACGAGACACAGCGGCGGTTCCCGCACACCAACCTAAGAGAAATTTACGGCATGAGCGAAGGGTTTGCGACGATGGTCGGACCCGAAGACTACGCACGGGGCAAAGAAGGCTCAGTCGGCCGTCCAATCCGGTCGGTCCACACCGACGTAAAGCTGGTTGGCACTGACGGCAAAGAGGCTAGTCCCGGGGAAATCGGCGAAATTGTCGGCATCAGCGCTCTGGCGATGAAAGGATACTACAAGGATCCAGACCGGACCGAGGAAACCCTCTGGCGCGATGATTTAGGTCGCACCTATCTACGTAGCGGCGACCTCGGCCGGATCGATGCGGATGGTTACGTTTATGTCGTCGGCCGAACAAAGGACATGGTAATTTCCGGCGGCGTCAACATATTCCCAATCGACATAGAGGAAGTGTTCATGCAACACCCCGAAGTACTCGAGGTGGCTGTGATCGGTATCCCACACGAAAAATGGGGTGAGACGCCCTTACTCTTGGCCCTAATGAAGAGCGGTGCCGCATCGGCCGAAGAAGAAATTATGGTGTGGGGAAACGCACGATTGGCAAAATATCAGCGCGTTTCCGGCGTCGAATTCCGCAAATGTTTCCCGCGCAATGCATTTGACAAAATCATGAAGCGCAAATTG
This sequence comes from uncultured Rhodospirillaceae bacterium, assembly GCA_964474755.1. GTDB lineage: Bacteria > Pseudomonadota > Alphaproteobacteria > UBA8366. The sequence goes on from CAYYUG010000001.1 coordinate 13,417, forward strand.
CGCGAACCCTATTGGGAAGGCCGCGAAAGCGACATCGTTTAAACCCAGATTACGTTAAACTCCATACAACGCACCTAAATACTCCGAGTGAAAGGAAGAACTATGGCGATACCAACACAAAACCCGGAGCCGGCTGACGCAGCAGCGCGGAGGGCCATCGCGCCGATCACAGTTTACACGTTGGACCGGCTACCACCCTACGATCAAGCCTTCTACGAGAATGTTCGCAGAGACATGACCCTGATCGAAACCATCACTATCCCCCCACGAGATGCGCGTATCTTCGAGCTACCTGCAGGGCACCTGTTCCGCATCTGCAACAATGAAGGTCCACAAGTCGGTGACCTAAATTTGTGGAATGCGGTGGACCTCACAGAACGCTTCTACAGCGGTAAGACGCGCGCGCTGCACACGACGCATATCAGCACAGGCGATCGCCTCTGGAGCAATTTTCCAGGTTTCCGGCCGATGGCAACCGTCACGCACAATACGTTGGATTGGTATGGAATTGACGAGTACGGTGCCGGTGTTCATGACGTCATCGGGACACGCTGTGATCCCTACACGCAGCACATGTTGTCCGGCGAAGACTACCATTACTGCTGTCACTCTAATCTGACACGAGCGCTCGCAGCTGCACAAAACCTGCCCCTCCACGAGGCAGAAACCCACGTTCATGACGTCGTCAATGTCTTTATGTGCACGGGTTATACGCGTGACACCAATGAATATTTCATGAAAGCGAGCCCCGCACGGCCCGGCGACTTCATCGAACTGTTCGTAGAATTCGACCTGCTGGCTGGTCTGTCGACCTGCCCCGGAGGTGATTGTGGCAGTGGTCATTCGAGCAATGATGCGTCGTGCTGGCCGATGCAGATTGAAATTTACAAGCCGCAACCGAATAAACTGATCGGCTGGAACCCCGCGTCCGCTAACAGCTATAGTGGCGGCCACGGGACAATTTAGGCTCGTGTTGACAACCCGATAGTCCACCGCAGGAATGCTAAAATGCGCCTTGTCGCCTACAACATTCAGTTCGGTACCGGTAAGGACGGCCGCGTCGACCTTGACCGAATTGTTGACGAAGTCGCTAACGCCGAAATCATCGCGATGCAGGAAGTTGATCGCTATTGGGCGCGATCAGAGATGGAGGACCAAGTTGCGGCAATCACCGAACGCCTGCCAGCGCATCATTGGGTCTATGGGCCGGGTGTAGATCTGGATGCGAGCATCCGAGATAACGATGGCACGCTGGTAAACCGACGGCGGCAATTTGGCAACCTGTTGCTGTCACGGCATCCGATCCTGGCATCGAAGAACCGTTTACTGCCGAAGATGAGTTTTCACAAACAGTTGAGCTTGCAACGCACTATGCTGGATGGGGTCATCGACTGTCCTGGTGGCCTTGTCCGTGTCGCCTCGATCCATCTCGCACACGCTGCCGCACCTGAGCGCTTGGCACAGGTATCGGCGCTCCGTGGATTCCAAGCCAGAGCGGGACGCGACGGGGGCGTTCTGTCGGGCAGCAACGACAATTGGCCTGAAGGGGCAGCGTCGCCGCCTTGGCCACACAAATCCATACTGCTTGGTGACTTCAACATGACGCCTGATGAAACAGCCTACGACGCGTTGGTGGGGCCCGAAGACCCTAAATATGGACGGATTACAGAACGCGATGGTTATCTTGATGCCTGGATCTTTAGCGGCGGTGCACCAGATAGCGGTCACACTAAGTTTGAGAGAACCGGGAACCGGCGTATCGACTACGCCTTTGTCAGCCCAGACTTAGCCGATGCTGTGCAATCGGTTTGGGTCGACAAGGACGCCAAAGGCTCAGACCATCAGCCCCTATGGCTCGATATTGCACTTTAGGGCAGCGTTCACGGACCATTGGAGGGAATTGGAAAAACGACGGAAAATGTTCTCAGCCTCTGCTTTAGGTCTTTCTCAAGAAATGCTTTAACCCGCTCGTAGACCTCGGATGCTGCCATGGCGTCGTAGCGAACCGTGTGGTCATGAGCAGTCCGATCCACGCCCTTCTTCGTCAAAACCATGATGGGCACCCGAATAGACGACCCGCTCGAAACGGTGGGTGGCAAGAGTAGGCTGTTCGAGCTGCTGGCATTTGGCGGGCAGTTACTACCGTTGACGAAACCTATGCAGTTTTAGTAACGCTTAAGGCGAGCAAGCTCGCGTTGTTTCACGGCAATATAGCGAACGCTTCGGCTCCGTTCCGCTCGAACTTGGATCGGGCTAAATTGGTCTTACGCTATGTGCTGGAGAACGACCACAGAGCGCAACGGTACTGCGAAAGCAGCACGGTCATACGCAATCGAGATCATGTCGGTCCATTCATACCGGAAACAATCCCACAATCAGACCTGGCCCTGACGGGGATAGTTTTCCGCATGCAGTTTTACGAGAAATTACGACTAGGCCGCTTCCTCCCGACGGCGCAAACTCTCCACCGGCGGGGTCGCGGTTTCAAGCGGCGGCAGCTCGTCACCAGCCGAGATACAATCTTCCTGGCCAAACTTTCGGCACAATACGATCAATTCGCTCGGTTGCGTACCTACGATACGCTGAAAGACTTCCTGCGCCTCCAGGAATAACGCTTCGGCCCGCTCCTTGTCGTGGCCGCGACCGTCCCGCACCTCAACGGTCATTATAACCATACGTTCATCGGGCTCCGAAGTGTAATCTCGAACGGCTACCCAGATATGCTCTTTGAACCAAGTGCGCTCGATGCAGCCATGCATCTCCTTGCGGACTTCCAACTTTTGCTCATGGCTAACCCATTCCGGAACGTCAACTCGGACGATCGGCATATCCATTACTCCTTTATGATGTCATTAGTGATTAGCATACCGATGCAAGCTTCAGGCCTAAAGAATCAGTTTGCATAATTAAGGTGCTAGACTTGGCCGCCATCACATGCATTTTCGTCTCTTTGCCCCAAATACCTGACGGCTTA
>CAYYUG010000001.1:16490-55939 GCA_964474755.1 uncultured Rhodospirillaceae bacterium
GAAAGGTCAAGTGGCGATGTCATCGCGAGCGCTTCCGCTTTCCGCCGCCAGCAAATATCCCTTCACGGCATGAGCCTCGATGAAGCCGTTGCGCCGCTGTTATCGGCGCTAACGAAACTGCATACCGCTCAGCGTCACCTGCACCCAATCCATCTGGAACAGGTGAAGTTAGAAATTGACGATGTTCGCAGCCCATTAAAGCAAGCATATAAAAATTTTCCGGAAACAGGGGACGACATCAAAGCCGGCATTCGTATTTCGATGGGCTTAGTCCTAAAAGCGATGGCGGCATTTGAGGAGGTCCCCTCCGATCCGGAAGGTATTTTCCACGCTTATCGTGCTTTTCGATATATGCCCTACGCCTTGGAAAACCTTTACCCGGCCAACACGGTTTCTCCAGCAATTAACCTTTTCTTTCTGGAGAATTTTCGGCATAACGATGCTAAATTTCTCGACGGCCTCAAGGACAGGGGGCCCGAATCGGGCATCAAGAATTTTAACAACGAGCGCGACAGTAAGGGCGGCTACTCCCTTTACGTTCCGGAATTTTACGATGCCGCTAAACAATACCCTGTCGTGGTTGCACTGCACGGCGGATCGGGACACGGGCGCGGGTTTCTTTGGACCTGGCTTAAGGAGGCGCGCAGCCGGGAATTGATCCTAATCAGTCCAACGGCACGAGGCGATACATGGGCGCTGATGGATCCAACAATCGATAGCGATAATTTGTGCACAATTTTAGAGACTGTACGTGCACGATGGTCAATTGACGAAAATCGGCTTCTGATGACTGGCATGAGCGATGGTGGGACCTTCACCTATGTCAGCGGCCTACAGTCTTCATCTCCGTTCACACATTTGGCCCCAATCTCGGCAAGCTTCCACCCGATGATGCTAGAACTGATCGACGCTCCAAATATTGTAGGGCGGCCGATATACGTGACACATGGCACGAACGATTGGATGTTCGATATCGAGGTTGCCCGTATGGCACGCGAAACTTTAGGAGGCCGCGGAGCTGATGTTGTGTTTCGCGAAATAGCAGACTTAGCGCACACTTATCCGCGCGAAGAAAACCCGCGCATTTTAGACTGGTTCACAAATGATAGGAGCCGACGGCATACATAACCTCCATCGCTACTCCAAATTTTGCCTTTAATGAATTCCGCAGCGTGCCGCCCATAGACACATGTCACACAGCAGATAATTTCATCAAATTAACGTTTAAAACGCCAATGGTAAGAAAGTCGAATTTTTCGGCATACCGCTATCCCTTAGGCCCTACTCCGCGGCGGCAGACGGCCGATCCCAAGCGGAAATTACTGGGTTACCCTTAATTAAAGTGCGATGGAGAACGCGAGGTTGGGAATGATCGACTGGCGACCTCGCATGCATCGTGCATCGGTTATCCCACATCAATAGATCACCCGCCTGCCAGTCGTCATGCGACCACATGAGGGTATCGTCGGTCGCCGCTTCCCAGAGTTTCGCCAGCACCGCTTCGCTTTCCTTATCATCAAGCTCAGGAATATAGCTAGATGGCCATTCGTAGTGTCGACCGAGATATAGCGCCCGCTTACCTGTAACTGGATGGATGCGTACTAAGGGATGGCTCGGCCCAGTGATATCTTCCCGCTTCTCCGGCTTTTTTTTGGTCGGGCGCAAAAGACCAGAGGTATTACGGTGGTCATCATGGACACAATGTTTGCCCTCGATCACCCCTTTTAAATCGTCAGACAACGTCTCATAGGCAAGATACTGATTGTTGAACGACGTGGCTCCGCCATATTCTTTGCTCGGCACCTCATAGGCGTGCAGCAAGCTGCCCGTTGGCGGCACCTCTACATAGGAGTTGTCGGAATGCCATTTGAGGCTCATGCTGCGATCGGCCTCTGATGCAACACCCGCTTTTCCTTTGCCATCCACGTTGGAAATGATCGTAATCGCAGGCTTCTTGGCGACGCGGTCGTTCTCGCCTGGCTTGACACCTGCCTCGATGAAGAAATCTCGCGATTTTGCCGCCTGGCTACCACCGAACAACTCTGCAGTGCCTAACAGTTGATCATCACTCAAATTCAAGCCGCGAAACAGTAGGACCAGATGGTCAGCCCAGATCTGCACCAGTTTGTCGCGCACAGCATCCGGCACAGGTTGTCCGAAATCGATACCTCGCACTTCAGCGCCAAGCGCCTTGCCGGACGGTATAACTTCGATGGCGGACAAAGTGTTGACGTCAGACATGCCAGGACCTCTCTTTGGCTCGATTAGACGCGGTGTATAGTTCTTAGTCTAGCAATTGCAGACCCCGTGGCTCAAATTTGTTACGCAACATGGGGGGCCAGCATGCCACTTAAAACCAATGAACTGTCCAAAATAGTCGATGTGATCGCACCAGATGGGTCGGAAATTCGCTTCCTTGGAGAGATGACACGTGCCAGCATGGTACATTGCACTCTGCCGCCAAACAGGGTTTCAAAGGCTGTTTGCCACAAAACAATTGAAGAAATTTGGTATTTCCTAAGCGGTGAAGGCCAAGTTTGGCGTTCGTTTGAGGGTAAGGAAGAAGTCGATCTCGTCACGCAAGGCACCTGCCTCACAATTCCTGTGGGAGCGCATTTCCAGTTTCGCAATACCGGATTAACACCACTCCACTTCATAATCTCAACGATGCCGCCCTGGCCCGGAGCTCAAGAGGCGGAACTGGTCCCTGACTACTGGCAACCGGACTGAAGGCTGCGCTAACCGTACAAGCTATTTAGCGGACTGGATCCAATCAAAACGATATACATGACCGGCAGAAATATAGATTAAGATTGGCACCATAAGGGTCAGCGGCAGCCGTGCTACCTTCGCTTCCGCCATCATCAATTAATTCATGATAGTATCCAGCACCAACATAAATAGGGTTGGAGCTAATGACGAGGCAAACCCACGGCCTTTGTAGAAAACACCAAAACGCGCTAGACGCTCGTACGTCCCACGGATAGCGTATGCGTTTGGTCCGAAACATGATGCCTATGTGGAGTTGTCAAACCGTTCGTCCAAAAGCCTAATTGGCTTCTGACGCGATTCGATCTGCGTTAGTGCTGCCAAACTGCCCAGCGGGGCCAAGGCAACGTTTAGCAAAACGCCAACCTTGCGATGCAACAGCGAACGATAGGATTCTTCCAGCGAAGCGTCCACAGCACCTCGCACCTCGACGGTAACCGTTAGTTCGTCGCGACCATTAGCATCCCGCGTCGCGCGGCAAATGAATTCGCCAGTGAATTCCGGCCGTTCCGCTAGAATGCCACCGATTGCCTGCGGGAAAATATTGATACCACGAAGTTTAATCATGTTGTCACTGCGTCCTAGGAATCCTTCGATCCGGCGCAGCACCAGATCAGAGGGTGCCGGGTCGGTGCGAAAGGCGGAGATATCGTGCGTGTTAAAGCGAATGATCGGATAAATATCGTCCTTGAACAGGCAGGTGTTGATCATGTTACCGGGCTGTCCATCAGCGACTGGCACACCAGTCTCGATATCACAAATTTCTAGATACTGCGCATCCTCGTTGACGTAGAGCCCAGTCCGGTCCGGACCCTGACCCGCGATGGCACCCGTGTCGCCAACGCCATACCAGTCGAACACCTCTGCTCCGCCCCAGCTGTCCGAAAGCATTTTGGTTGCTTCACGTCCCATATGGCCAGAAATCATGCGGACCGGAATATCCCGTCCCGGCTCCAGGCCCTGGTCTCGCGCCACGTCGGCTAGATGCTTGATATAGTCCGCGAAACCGACGATTACAGTGGCGCCGAAATTCTGCATCATTGCAACCTGCTCTACCGAACGGGTCTCGGTTCCTGTTCCCGCAGGCAGGAAGATTGCGTTGGTCCAATGCACCACCGCCTCGCGCAAATAATGGCCGCCATTGACCATCCCATGGCCATAAACGGAATGGACGATATCGTTTGGCCGGAGACCCTGCAGCAGGTAAAGGCGCGCGATCAGCAAATTTTGCACCTCCCGGCTTTTTGGCCCATATAGCAGCACCTGCGGCTTACCTGTGGTGCCCGAGGTAGTGTGTACGACGACCGGCGGACGTTCATCCGGCGTATAAAGTTCCATCCCGTGAAAATCGCCAAACGGCGGGTTGGTCTCGATACTTGCCATGATGTCGGATTTGTCAAAAGGTGGCAGCTTCGTGATATCGTCGAGCCCGCTAATGTCACCCGCCTCAATTCCCTTCGCCCCCCAATGGCGCTGATAAAATGGAATTTTCCAGGCACGGGAAAGCAGTGTTTGAAAGCGGGCCTCCTGCAAGGACTGCAATTCGTCACGGCTTATTGCCGTAAATCGGGAGAGGAAAGCGGACCCGATCGGATAGTCCGCAGCAAGAGCCAGCATGTCGGTGGCGTTGAAATAATTGGATGTAGGCACGATGGTTTCCCTGTTTTCCTAACCCGCACTATAACAGAGGGCTGATTAAACTGTCGGAGGCCGCATCTCATGACAAGCTGGACCTTGCCAGGCGACGCCAAACTGGCGCTTAGCTTGGTCATCAATGTCGAGGAAGGCTCTGAGATGAACATTGCCGACGGCGACCGCGGACCGGAAGTTGTCGACGAGTTGGGTATTTCTCTCCGCAAAGCGATCCGCAACTACGGCAATGAAAGTAATTACCAATACGGGTTGAAGGCCGGTGCACCCCGGATCATGCGACTGCTGCGCGACCGCGAAATATCCGCGACTTTCACCGCCGCGGCAATAGCGCTAGAATACGCGCCTGACCTCGCCCAACAGATTGCCACAGATGGTCATGAAATCTGCAGTCATGGATGGCGTTGGATACACCAATTCCATATGACGGAGGACGAAGAACGTGATTTTATCCGTAAAGCCGTGGCGTCGATCGAAAGGACCACTGGAACCCGCCCCTATGGCTGGCTTTCGCGCTACCTATTGACCGACAATACGCGGCGACTGCTGGTCGAGGAGGGCTTCACCTATCACATGGATGACTATTCTGATGATGTGCCTTTCTGGGACAAAACCTATGACCGACCAATCGTCATCCTGCCATACACAATTGATTCCAATGACATGAAAATGTGGACAGCGCCTAGCCTGACGCCCTCAGACTGGCTCGAATACGCTATTGATACCTTCGAATGGCTGTATCGAGAAGGTGTGGAAGCCTCCCGCATGATGTCTCTTGGCATTCATCTACGTATTATTGGCCGCCCCGGCCGGATCGGATATTTCGAAAAATTCCTGGACCATGTCGCTACCAAACCTGGCGTATGGATTGCAACGCGCAAAGAAATCGCCGACCAATGGGCGGCGCAGAACCCTGCATGAGCACAACATGAGTGACGTCATTCCCGCCAGCCTGACCAACAATCCCTGGCCTGAAATTGCCCGCGCTGTCCAAGCCGGCAACGATGCCGCTGACGCCGAAGCAGCCTTGCGCGAATGCGTAGAGGCAAGTTTGCGTATCAATGGCGATGCCGAAGCCTACAAACGGCCCGGTTCATTGAAGGATGGCGAGCGTCATTTCTTTGTGGGCGGCGTATTTTTAGTAACACCCGACAACGCCTCGCACCTGTTAGTTTCGGAATGGGGTTTCCCATCGGATCAACACCGACTGCACTTTCCGCTTAACACCGGGCATCCCGGCTGGGTTTGGAAAAACCGCACACCGCTGATCCTCGAAAACACCGATGAACACGCCGACTTCAAGCAAATCCTAAAGACCTCGCGGATGGGATCAGCGCTCTACGCCCCGATGTTGTGGGAAGGACAGTTTCTTGGTCAGATCATCATTGCTGCACAAACGCGCAACACTTTCAGCCATCCCGACTGCAACCGCATCGCGGCGATAGCATCGATCGCCACCAGTTTGTTTATCGCCAAGGGCGGCCCGGATTGGCTGGCCGGTGTATGGCGCGATACTATCGGATAAACACCCTATCCACCCACGAGGTTGTAAAGTGAGTCTCTATCCCCCTCCGAAAGACATCCAGACCGAGGTCTTTGCCCGATTGCCGAAGGACCTATGCAAGAACGCTAACTCAGCTTGGTCTGACGCCAGCCTGGAAGGCGCAAAGCTGGATGGGTTCCTCGAGGGTCCCTCCTTCGACCGGGACGGCAATCTGTATATCGTCGACATTCCTTTTGGACGTATCTTCCGCCTGGCCGCAGATACGGGCGAGTGGGACGTGGTGGCCGACTATGACGGCGAGCCCAACGGCCTCAAAATCCACCAAGACGGGACGATCTATATCGCCGATTACACCAACGGCATCATGAAGCTGGACCCAGAGACCGGCATGGTGAAATCGCATCTCACCCGGGCGAAAATGGAAGGCTTCAAGGGCTGCAACGATCTGGTCTTCGCCAAAGACGGCACACTCTATTTCACTGACCAAGGATTGACCGGCCTGCACGATCCGACGGGCCGCGTGTACCGACAGCACACAGATGGGCGCCTGGAATGCATGATCGACACCATCCCAAGTCCGAACGGGTTGGTACCCGATTTGCATGAAGGGCTGCTCTATATCGCTGTAACCCGCGCCAACGCAATTTGGCGTATGCCGTTGCCGAAAGCTGGCGGCACCTTCAAGGTTGGACTGTTCATTCAACTATCAGGCGGCAGCGGTGGTCCGGACGGGATGGCACTCGATGCGGAGGGCAATCTTGCGGTATGTCACGCCGGAATGGGCTCAGTCTGGTTATTCAGCAAGCTTGGCGAACCGCTATATCGCGTGCGTTCCTGTGAGGGCTTATTCACCACGAATTGCGCCTATGGAGGCCCGGAAAACCGTCATCTCTACATCACTGAATCCAATTCTAACACGATCCTGCGAGCAGAAATGCCCTGGCCCGGCAAGTCCATGTACTCGCACATGGATTAGAGGATCCGCACATGAATTAGAATCATCAATACGCCTACCTTCCGGAGTTGATGGTCCATTACATTCGCCACGGGCGAGGCGATCCACTTTTTCTGATCCACGGGTTACCTAAATTCGGGTACACGCGGCAAAAGAATGTCCCTGTGCTAGCGGAAAAGTTCGACGTAAGCGTACCGGAGGTCACTACCTATGCCGAGGACCTTTTAGCGCTGGCCAATCATCACATACAGGGAGTCAAACCATGGCGGGCAAAAATACCATCACAAAAGGGTTGAATTCGGCAGGGCAACAGAGGAAGAGATTATGTTAACGACGGCTACCGACCTGCATCCCCGTGACAGCCTAGCCCACGTCATTGGCGCAGTAACGCCGGCATTATGGCACCGCACGATCCCTGAAGTGGTCGGATCGACTGTGGCCGAATTTGGCGACCGCGAGGCGGCCGTGTTCGTTGAGCAGAATGTGCGCTTCAGTTGGACCGAATTAGCCCAAGAAATCGATGCTCTTGCAGCTGGTCTGCACGACCTCGGCCTGCGCACCGGCGACCGGATCGGCATATGGTCGCCAAATCGCTATGAGTGGCTGCTGACCCAGTTCGCAACGGCGCGGCTTGGCTTGGTGTTGGTCACGATAAACCCAGCCTACCGACTGGCCGAAGTTGAATACGTTATTAACAAGGTCGGTTGCACCGCCCTAGTCACAGCCACCAATTTCAAGACCAGCGACTATACGACCATGTTACAAAACCTGGCACCCGAGCTAGAATCGTGCGCCCCCGGTGCGCTTGTCGCCGCAAAGTTGCCTACGCTTAAGACCATCATCCAGATGGGTGCGGATCCAGTGCCAGGCATGTTCGGCTTTCAACAAATCGTAGCGAGCGGCCGCGGTGCGTCGGTCGACCTCGACGCGGTGTCGGCGAAACTGGACCCAGATGACGCAGTTAATATTCAGTTTACCTCCGGCACTACCGGTGCGCCAAAAGGCGCCACACTGACCCACATAAATATCGTCAACAACGGCCGTTACGTGGTCGGTGCTCAGCGTTTCTCCGAGGCAGATCGGCTATGCATCCCGGTGCCGCTCTATCACTGTTTCGGCATGGTGATGGGTACACTAGGCTGTGCCACCGTCGGTGCAGCCATGATCTTCGCAGCGGAGGGCTTCGATCCAGATTCGACCCTGAAAGCCATTTCAAAAGAAAAATGTACCGCGATCTACGGCGTACCTACCATGTTCGTCGCTATGCTGGACCATCCGGACCTGACGTCGTACGACCTGTCGTCGCTGCGCACTGGGATCATGGCCGGTGCCCCCTGCCCCATCGAGGTAATGAAACGCTGTGTTGCGGACATGCATTTAGACGAAATCACCATCGCCTATGGAATGACTGAGACGAGCCCCGTCTCCTTCCAGACCGCCACTGACGAGCCACTGGACAAACGTGTTTCTACAGTCGGCCGTATCCAGCCGCATGTGGAATGCAAAATTATCGATGAGACCGGTACTACGGTGACACCAGGCGTACAGGGCGAACTTTGCACGCGCGGTTATTCTGTCATGAAGGGATATTGGGGCGACGAAGAACGCACAGCGGTGTCGATCGACGCCGATGGCTGGATGCATAGCGGAGACCTGGCGATCATGGACGAGGAAGGCTATTGCAACATCACAGGCCGGTTGAAGGACATGCTGATCCGCGGCGGTGAGAATGTCTATCCGCGCGAGATCGAAGAATTTCTCTACCGCCATCCCGCGGTGCAGCAGGTCCAGGTATTCGGCGTCCCCGACGCGAAGTATGGCGAGGAAATCTGCGCCTGGATCATCCTCAAAATGAATGCCACCGCGACGGAAGACGAAATCAAGGAATTTTGCCGTGGGCAAATCGCCCACTACAAAATTCCACGCTATGTCCGGTTCCGAAATGAATTGCCGATGACAGTTACCGGAAAGGCACAAAAATTCCGTATGCGCGACACGATGGTGGAAGAACTCGGACTGGTAGCGGCGGAAACCGCCTAAAAGACTGGTCTTTCACGCGAGAGACTGGCCTGTCACAATCGATGCCTTATTCAAACCTCTCGATGGTGCAAACCTAGACACAGGAGCCATGGCTATGCCAGTCCAGGACCATCCCGTCGAACTCACGGCGCCGGACATCTCCCCCTACAAGGCAGGAAATACCGGGATCGATTATGTGACCACCTTGGACAGCGGCAAACCGGGTCCACATGTCATGATCAATGCGGTCACACACGGCAACGAAATTTGCGGCGCAATCGCCCTAGATCATCTGTTTCGCCACGGCATCAAGCCTATCCGTGGTAGGCTGAGCCTAGCATTTGTCAACCATTTGGCGTTCAGCCGTTTCGACCCGAGCTACCCACGCTATTCGCGCCTCGTTGACGAAGACATCAATCGGGTCTGGGTCGAGGAGCGGCTAGATGGCGTCGAGGAAAATAACGAGCTGCGTCGCGCCCGCGAACTGCGACCAATCTACGACACAGTCGACCACCTGCTCGACATTCATTCAATGGGGACACTGTCGCCTGCGCTTATGCTGTGCAACGGGCTGAACAAGGAAGTCACTATCGCGCGGCAGATTGGCTATCCTGGTCATATCGTTTGCGGATCCGGCCATGTCCGCGGCAAACGGCTAATCGAATACACACCCTTCAACGACACAGCTAATCCGAAAACGGCATTGCTTGTAGAGTGTGGGCAACATTGGGCGAAATCGACCGCGACCATCGCCCTTGATACGGCGCTCTATTTTCTGCGTGCGGTCAATTTCATCGACCCGGACTTTTTTGCCGCACACGTGACCGATACAGATCCCGCGCCGCAGAAAGTGCTGGAGGTCACCGCTGGCGTGACAACGGAAACCGACGCCTTCCGCTTTGTCGAAAATTATAGCGGATTGGAAACATTTCCAAAAGCGGGCACAGTGATCGCGACCGACGGAGACAAGCCGGTAAAGACACCTCATGACGGTTGCATCCTGGTGATGCCAAACCCGCATGCCCGGAAAGGCATGCGTGTTCTGCGTTTCGCACGTGACATCACGCAGCAATGAGCGACGAAGACGACGCTAAGGCGATAAAAATAATGCGCATCTGCGCCGGACACACGCTCTTAGTCAACCTGCCTGACGCTATTCCATAGACAGCAAGACCTATTGGCAACGTGGTTTTTCGATTGTTGAAACGGTGACCCAAGGAGGCGATCACCGCATATGCGCCACTGGACACGGCCGTACGTAGCCGGCTAGCCAAATACGAGAGACTAATGTCAGTAGGTCGCGCGGCCGCCGGAGATGTCAAAGACTGCCCCGGTTGAAAAGGCACACGCATCAGAAGATAGCCAAGCTACCAGCTCGGCAATTTCCTCGACTTCGACGAAGCGAGCCATTGGGATCTTGGAGAGCATGTAGTCGATATGCTCCTGTGTGATCTGCTCGAAAATTCGGGTCTTGGCTGCCGCCGGCGTAATGCAATTAACCCGCACACCAGTTTCCGCCAACTCTTTGCCAAGTGATTTGGTTAACGCGATGACACCAGCCTTCGCGGCGCTGTATGCGGACGCGTTCGGGTTGCCTTCCTTACCGGCAATTGAGGCAATATTGACGATGCGCCCATAGTCCTGCGCCACCATGACAGGCACGACAGCGCGGCAGCAGTAGAAGACACCATTTAGGTCGATCTCGATGACGCGACGCCATTCGTCAAGGGGGTAGTCGCAAACCGGTAGGGCCGCGCCAGCAATCCCAGCATTGTTAACCAGAACATCGATACCGCCGACGGATTCCTGTGCCTCACGCGCAGCAGCCTTGATCATGTCCGGATTAGTGACATCGACAGCAACGCCGCTAGCACCCTCTCCAAGAGTGTCGACCGCCTCCGCCATTAGAGCTTCATCCTGATCCCAAAGCGTGATCTGGGCCCCCTGCGACAGAAATTTCTCGGCAATCGCATAGCCTATGCCCTGCGCGCCGCCGGTTATCACAGCCCGCTTTCCCCGCATGCTTTTGCTCATCTGGTGCCTCCTTATCCTAAATTGCTGCGACCTTAATCCAGTCGCTTATCACGCGCCATCACATCGGCTACGCAAAATGGCGAAGGGGACAGTCTCACACGTCCTTTTAAAATCCAACAATCGCTGAGTTGGCGTTACTTGATGGGCTAAAACTCGCATTAGATCCATTTCGCTTACTGAACTTCCAGAAAAGCTGACATAAAAATATTGGTCAACCTGGCGGAACTTAGTCGCCGCATTGGAGCTTCTGCTCTCCGGCTTTTCCTCGGCACCTTAGCCACTGCCGTGCTCTATAGCGCACCTGTTTACATCCTGACCGCCGCCTTAATCGCACAGGTTTTTCGCTACAGCAGGTTCTAAAAGCATATTGTTTGCGGGGTGTCCGAAGATAACCTTAATTCTTTGCAATACACCGAGTTAAAACGTTACGGGTACTCTTAAAAAATGGCCTTCAAACGAAGCCAACAAACCATTGCCATGGTGATCGTCTACATCATAGCCACTACTGACTCGCCCTAATTTGGCTGTCAGCAGTAGAGTGTGGACATGCAAGATAAACCAAAGGGTAATTGGACCGCGAACAAAGCCACCTATTTTACTAGGGGCTAGGACTCGTTAGTCCATCACCCTGAACTATGCACACTTGATTCGGGCGAGGCGTGGTAACGTTTCTCCCTTCCGAGAACTCAGACAACAGGCGAAAAATATGGGAATAAATGGAAATACCGACATCGTGACAGCGGTGGGCATGAGACACACCGGCGCACTTTGTTTCGCTCCTGACCCCCCCGCTTTGCCAGTCGAATTCAGTTCCACAGATTAGGGGAAATTATTATGAGCGAAGCTGAAACTATTCTCGACATCCATGACGGTGTCGCGACCTTCACCATGAACCGACCAAAGAAACTGAACGCAATCAGTCAGCATATGTTCGACTGCGACTTCCCGGAACTGGTTGACCGACTTGAGACGGATGACGCTATCCGTACTCTGGTGCTCACCGGCGCTGGCAGCAACTTTTGTTCCGGTGCTGATGTTGGCCGTATGGGTCCAGACAGTCTGCGCACGCCGGAGCAGAAAAAAAACGGTCTTCGCCAAACGCTTGGTTGGATCTACCGCCTGGCTAATGTCAACCAGCCGGTCATCGCCGCAGTCGACGGTATCGCCTATGGAGGCGGCTTCAGTTTGGCGATGACCGCAGACATCATCCTGGCAACGCCCCGCGCTCGCTTTTGCTTGGTGTTTGGCCGCATCGGACTGGTCCCCGATATGGCTGTTACTTACTTCCTAACGCGGGTGATAGGACCAAAGAAAATGAAGGAACTCGCTTTCACCGCCCGTAATATTTCAGCTGAAGAAGCAGTTGATCTCGGTATCGTAAATTCACTGCATGCCCAGGATGAACTATTACCTGCCGCGCAGGAGATAGCGCGTAACCTGACCCATGGATCGCAGATTGCGATCGCCCAGGCGAAGAAACTCATTAATCGATCTCTAGATAGCAGTCAGATGGAAATGCTTGAAGCCGAAGTCGAGGCCCAGCCACCCTGCCGCGACAGCGACTTCCATGCCGAGGCTGTACATCGCTTCGCTAACAAGGAGCCGAGGCTCTATGACTGGGATGCGATGATGCGGACGTCGAAAGCAGCCGAGTGATGAGGCGCGGCGACAAGACCGACACCGCACTGCTGGAGGCAAAGGCCGCCCATGAGGCGGGCAATTTTAGAAAGGCAGAGCGTCTCTGCCGCCGCATCCTGAGGAAAGATCCGGATAACGCGCCAGCACTGAACTTACACGGTATTCTGGCCAGCCAACGAGGCGATGCAAAACGGGCTGTGCATAGCATTAAACGGGCCATCGCGATCGACAGCGACACGCTTGATTACCAGATCAATCTAGGCGTAGCCCTAGAAGCCGTCGGTGATTTCTCCGCCGCCTATGATCACTACAGGCGTGCGCTCGAAAGTGCTCCGCGTAATTACGATCTCATCTCCCGTCTAACCGACGCGGCGAGAGAGGCTAATCGACATGATGACTTTGCAGCGATCCTAGAAATACTCTGTGCCGAACATCACGACTATGTGGAAGCACATTTTATATTGGGTATGACCCGCTACATTAATTTAAGGCAACCGGCAGAGGCCTTTGAAGCGTTGCGCCGGACAACCGAGTTAGCGCCCGGCTTCACAGAGGCGCATGCCAACCTTGCTAGCGTATTGTTGGATTTAGGCCGCCCGAATGAAGCTTTGGCTTCCTGCGAAAATTGCCTACAGATCGACCCTGGCAATTCCTTCGCGCTGGCGACAAAAGCGATGGCACTGGTGGAAACCGGTAAGATGGCGCTCGCGCGACAGCTTCTCGATTTCGATGTGTTGTTGGAGGTCCAAACGGTGACGCCACCCATGGGTTACCCCGATATTGCCGCCTTCAACGACGCGCTAGAAGAGGCCGTAACAGCCCACCCATCCTTGCGCGTCGACCCGAACGACCGTTCCTGCCATTTCGCTGGCCAGACCGGCGATCTTTTCCAAGAGGCCGTCGAACCCTTTGCCTCGCTCGGAGCGTTGGTTACAACTGCTGCGAACTCATACCGCAGAAAACTGGATCCAACCTCAGAGCACCCCTTCCTAGCAAATTCAGCACCCCGCACAACACTCATTGGCTGGGCGACGGCCATGCGAGCGCAAGGCCATCAGTCGGCGCATGTCCACCCGACCTCGTGGCTTAGTGCAGTCTATTATGTACGGGTACCCGATCTGGTCCAGAGTGACGATAATGCACATAAGGGTTGGATCGAGTTTGGCCAGCCACCAGAGCACTATCCGATTACCAAGAAACCAGTCGTCACCTCCATTGAGCCGACCGAAGGCACACTAATCCTATTCCCATCCTACATTTATCACCGCACGATTCCGTATGAAGACGACGCGCTAAGGATCAGTATCGCTTTCGATTTCGATCAGACCCAAGTGCGGTGAGGCCTAGTAGTCTACCGGCGTATTGTAGTCCGGGTCTTCGTGCAGCGCCCAGTACATATCGGTCAGCCGCTGCGTGACCGGCCCCTTGGTTCCATTGCCTATCACCTGATCATCGATCTTTCGGATCGGCATGATGCCGCCGGCAGTTGAGGTCAGGAACACCTCATCCGCGCTGCGCAATTCGTCTGCATTAAGCTTGCCAAACTCCGCCTTAATGTTGGTCTGCTGCGCCAATTCTACCACTGTACGCCGCGTGATCCCTTCCAACACTCCGTCGTCTGGCGAGACCAGCCGGCCGCCATGCAGTGCAAAGATATTCCAGCCTCGCCCTTCGGTTACGTTGCCATCACGGTCGAGCAGCACCGCATGGTCGTAGCCCTTGTCATACGCCTCCAACAGTGCATCGGAAAAATCGATGCGAGCAAAATTCTTTACAGTAGGATCAATCGCATCCGGCGGTGTGCGAAGGACGGAACTGACGCAAATATCGATCCCATCCTCAAACTTGTCGTCGGGAATGACAGCGTAGTAGGGCACAGCCCAAGCCAGAAAGCGATTCTGGCATTGGCGTAAATCCTTGAGGCCGTCCAAGGCTTCTCCGCGGGTCGCGAGCAAGTAGACCATTGATTTGCGAAGGCCTGATCGGCGCACGCACTCCATTAGAATCTCGCGGGTCTCGTCCCGGTCATATGGCAGCGAATTGAACTGCCGTTTGGTGATGGACTGCTCCCAGCGATCGAGGTGATCTTCCATTCGAAAAAAACCGCCATTGATCACGTGTAGAGCGTCGTATGTCGTGTCAGATAGCAGGAAGCCGAGATCTGAAACCGGCAGCGTCATCTGCTGTTTCGCGCAATACTCGCCATCCATGTAGCCGACACCGTATGGGAACTGTTCCGTCGCTTGCATCATGGTTCCATCTCCAAATTTGCGATAGATCATGTTAACGGCTTCGTATTCGAAACACTATCTACCGCTATGCGGCTTGGACCGTACCACGTTAGATGTTTGAATTGGTGGAATTTAACCTGCGGGAGTATTGGCCATGGCCATCTTGAATATCGAGCCGCTGCACCCTGATTTCGGCGCCCACATTACTGACATCGACGTGTCTGCGCAGCTATCGACATTATTAGTTGAGGAAATTCGGACAGCCGTTGATGAACATTCCTTTATTCTCTTTTCCGACCAAGCGATGAACGACGACACCCATCTCGCCTTCACGCGCTATCTCGGCGAACCAGAAGCCAACCACGTCAAGCTCGGACAGGAAGGTATCGTCGAATATTTTGGCACGATCGGCAATATACAGTCGGATGGGACCGTGGTCGGCAACGATCACAAGCGGACAATTTTCCAGACAGGAAACAATATGTGGCATTCCGATTCGTCATTCCGCGAGGTCCCATCCCTAGTATCGATCATGTGCGCCTACGAGGTGCCCGAAGAAGGTGGTCGCACCGAATTTGTAAGCGAGCGTGCGGCCTATGGCCGATTGCCTGAAGATGAGCAGACTAAAATCGACCCGCTGATCGCAATACACGATTATGTGTATTCGCGCAGTAAAGTCGGTCCCAACGCGGTCACCCCATCGCACGCGAAGTCACTGCCACCGGTCGAACAAAAGCTCGTACGGACCAACCCGCATACTGGCGCGAAGAACTACTATATCGGCTCACACGCCAAGCAGATTGCAGGCTGGAGCCTCGAGGACAGCCGTCCTTTACTTGACGGTTTGCTCGAACAGGCGACCAAACCAGAGCATGTTTATTCCCATGCTTGGCAGCCGGGCGATGTAGTGATCTGGGATAATCGTTGTCTGCTGCACCGCGGTAGTGGATACGACGCCGACAAATACCGCCGATATATGCGGCAAACCCGGGTCCAGGGAGCGGGACCAACGTTGCAAGAATAGTTCGTCCAGTTTGCAGCCATCTAAGAATCCCGTATCCTAGGAAGTAGTTTCACATTGAAAGGACGCCCCGGTGGATGATGTAACGATTATCTCGATGAAAGGTCTCGACGTGGCGGATGCAAGCGTTCGTTACATCAATGCGGAATGGCGCGACAAGGACGAATCGCCGCGTATCGGATCGAAAGAGACCCGCCGGGCCAATACCTCGTTCCAGCCGATCAAGGTTCACAACGCGCGGCCGCGCTTCGAGGCAGGCGAAATCAATCTCGACCAGAATGGCTTCACCCTGTCGAGCAACTGCGCGACAGTTGCCGATTACCGCAACGATGACGAGGTTCGTGAGAAATACCACCCGCAGATGATCGATCTAATCAAGCGCGAAACCGGCGCCGACCACGTTTTTGTCCGCGGCCATCTGATCCGTACCGAGAAACCGATCGACTTCAACGACGGCTATGCCCGGTTTGTGCATTGCGACTACAACATGACGCGGATCCACGAAATGGCTAACGAGTTATTTGCGGAGCAAGGTGTGACACCGCAGAATAACTGGAAGTATGCCTGGTACAACACTTGGCAACCCTTCGACAATCCGGCCTACCACAACCCATTAACCTGCATCGATTGGGAAACGCTGCCGGAAGGTGATGTGATCGACTATTTCTACACGGGCCGCGGTCGCGACAGCAAAGTTGCCGCACCGGTCTACAATCCGGATCATCGTTGGTGCTATTTCCCAGAGATGTCAACAGAAGAGGTGCTGGTTCTCAAGCAGCTCGACGAACGTCCAAACCGTGCCTATTACTGCCCACACGTCTCGTTTGACAACAAGGCAGTCTCGAAAGATCTGCCGCCGCGGCGCAGCATCGAGACGCGTTTGGTGGCCGTTTTCGAGGAGTAGCTACTATTTCTTTTTTGCTTTTGACCAGCTGTCACGTAGCGCGACGGTTCTATTGAATACGCGTGCATCGACAGTCGTGTCTGCGTCGACACAGAAATAGCCCTGCCGTTCGAACTGCACGACCGCCCCAAGTTCAAGATTGCCGAGTACTGGCTCTACAATTGAGGACTCAACCGTCAGCGAACTCGGGTTAAGATCATCCAGAAAATCGCCTTCGGCGCCCGGGTGTTCGCACCGGAATAGATGGTCGTAAAGACGAACCTCTGCCGGCACACCATGTTCCGCCGACACCCAATGTAAAGTCGCCTTGACCTTTCGGCCGTCTGGTGCATTTCCGCCCTTTGTCTTGGGATCGTAGGTGCAACGCAACTCCACCACCTCTCCATTGTCACCCTTCACCACTTCCTGGCAGGTGACGAAATAGGCGTAGCGCAGCCGCACCTCCCGGCCCGGTGCCAAACGGAAAAACTTGCGGGGTGGATCTTCCATAAAATCGTCGTGCTCGACATAGAGCTCACGGCCGAACGGTACCTGACGCGTGCCCATGTCTGGGTTCTGTGGATGGTTCTGAGCCTCGACCATCTCGCTCTCGCCTTCGGGATAGTTCTCAATCACCACCTTTAACGGCCGTAAAACTCCCATGCGGCGCGGTGCCGTGATGTTTAGCAGGTCCCTGGTGCAATGCTCGAACAGTGCCATATCAACGGTACTACCCGCCTTTGTAAGGCCTATTAGGCCGGCAAAATCACGGATAGCGGCGGCGGGAATGCCTCGGCGTCGCAGGCCGCACAGCGTTGGCATGCGCGGGTCATCCCAGCCACTGACACGACCCTCCTGGACGAGCCGCATCAGCTGTCGCTTAGACAACACTGTGTAGGTGATGTTGAGCCGTGCGAATTCATACTGCCGCGGCCGGCTATTAACCGGCAAGTTCTCGATCAGCCAGTCGTAGAGTGGCCGATGGTCAGCGAATTCCATGGTGCAGATCGAATGGGTCACGCCTTCGATCGAATCCGATTGACCATGCGCAAAATCGTAGGTTGGATAGATGCACCAAGCATCCCCAGTGCGCGGGTGGATAGCATGCAGAATCCTATAAATAACCGGATCGCGCATGTTGATGTTGCCCGATGCCATGTCGATCTTCGCTCGCAATACACGTGCACCGTCTTCAAACTCGCCGTCGCGCATGCGGCGGAACAGGCTGAGATTTTCCTCTACTGTCCGTCCACGATAAGGGCTCAACGTGCCTGGTTCCGTGAGGGTGCCACGATATTCGCGGATTTCATTGGCGGACAAATCGTCGACGTAAGCCTCACCAACCTCGATCAGATGCACCGCCCATTCGTAGAGCCGCTCGAAATTGTCAGAGGCATAATACAGATAAGCGCCCCAGTCGAAGCCAAGCCAACGAACGTCTTCCTGGATAGCGTCGATATACTCGACCTCCTCCTTCACTGGGTTAGTATCGTCAAAGCGCAGATGGCAACGCCCACCAAACTCCGCTGCGACACCAAAATTAAGACAAATTGACTTGGCGTGACCTATATGCAGAAAACCGTTCGGTTCCGGCGGGAACCGGGTCACCACTTCATCGGTTCGCCCCGCAGCCAGATCTCCACGGATCACCTCGCGGATAAAATCCGACCCAGTTTCCGTAGTTTCTGTGTCCGTCTCGCTCATGATTTTTGGTCCGTCCCGGTTCGACGGCCCCGTGTCTGACAGAAAAGCGCGTCAGGGCCAAGTGTTGTATTAGAAGCCCAGGCCTACTAGCCAACCACTAGAGGACCTGACAATCCTCGCCCCATTAGCTAGATTTTATCCCAACAGCGTCTTTGGCCATCGGAATTTGCAGACCGCAATTTCGAAATTTATCGGAGAATCAAAGAATTATGGACGATATTTCCTTTGACGGCCGTATCCTATTCCTGTCGCAGGATCCGGATATAGTCACCCGCCAGCTCGACGGCGCCGATCTCGACATCAAAGAAGCCCAGCCGCTGCGCGAAGACATCTCCACCGACGAGATTACGCCGATCCCTGTCTTGGTTCATTACGACCGCGAACTCGGCCGCTATGCTCATGTCGGCTTTGAGACCGGCGGCCAACAGCCGATCGGCACCGATAGCATCCTGAACGGTGGCTTTTCCGTTATCGTTGGCGGCAAGCGATACGGCAAAGGTTCATCGCGCGAGCACAGCCCACAAGCTGAACTTTACTCCGGCATCAAGCTGATCATTGCCGAGAGCTTCGAACGACTGTACCGACAGAATTGCGATAATCTGGGTCTTTTCACGTCCACAGACTTCGGCCTGATCGACCGTATCCGCGCCGGAGAGGGTATACCACTCGACAATCTTGTCGGAGATCGCGAACCACTGGCAGCGCAAATCCTGCGCGCAGGGGGACTGCTCGGGTTCGGAAAAGCAATCGCAAAAGGTCTACGCCCCGCTATAGCCGATCCCGACGCGGTAGACGGACCAAAGACATTGGCGGAAAAAATCGTCGCCCGCCATGCCGTGGTTGCGGACGCGTTAGACTGGGAGCTAAAGCCCGGCACCGCCGGCTTCGTGCGGCCAGACTGGCGGTATTTCCACGACATTTTCTCGGCGCAATGCGCCCACGCACTACACGAGTTCTACGGACCCGATCTGGACCTACACAAGCCAGAGTCTATTATTTCTTTCGAGGATCACTATTCCTACGCCCACCGACCCGAGGTAAACACCAAGTATGACCGAATGCCGGATATCCGCCGTATGTCGGCGGGGCATCGATCCTTCTGGCAGAAATACGGACTGAAAGATCATGGGTACCTGGAAGGCGAGGAAGGCTCCGAGGGCATCTCGCACGCAGTCATGACCGAGTCCTACGCACTGCCTGGACAGCTCCTGGCTGGCACTGACTCGCACACGCCACATAATGGTGCACTTGGATGCCTATCCTACGGCGTCGGTAGCACCGACATGGCAAATTCTCTGATGACAGGTCTCAACCGTATTTCCATGCCGGAAACGGTCCGTGTCGAGTTGAAAGGCCATATCCCCGCCGGCGTGATGGCAAAGGATATAGTACTCACAGTGCTAGCTGACGAATTTACAAAGAGTGGCGGTGGCATCGGCAAAGTTTACGAATTCGGCGGCCTCGCGGCGGCTCAACTGCCAGTCGATGAACGGACGACGCTCACCAACATGACTGCGGAAATGGGGGGTCTCACCGGCATCTTTGCACCGGACGAACAGACAGTGCGGTTCCTCAAAGAACGGCGCGATGTCGATTTCACCCTTGAACCCTGGATGAAGAGCGATGTTGGCGCGACCTACGTCCACACAATTGAGATCGATTGCAGCAGTCTGACCCCGATGCTGGCAGCGCCTGGCGACCCCGGCAACGGCA
This sequence comes from uncultured Rhodospirillaceae bacterium, assembly GCA_964474755.1. Classification (GTDB taxonomy): domain Bacteria; phylum Pseudomonadota; class Alphaproteobacteria; order UBA8366. The sequence continues at coordinate 36,612 of CAYYUG010000001.1, forward strand.
TCCCGCTACCCAGTCTCAATGACCCCGTGCAGGTGCATATCGCCTATGGTGGTTCCTGCACCGCAGGCAAGCGGGCCGATTTTGATGGCTATCACGAGGTGCTGCGCTGGGCCTCCAACCGTGGGCTGAAGGCCGCCGAAGGGGTAAAACTGTACCTACAGTTCGGCACCATCGCGGTGCGCGACTATTGTCGGGAGCAAGGCTATATCGACGCATTCGAGAAGGTTGGTGCGGAGATCCTACAACCCGCCTGCGGAGCGTGCGCCGGCTGTGGTCCCGGCCTATCGCTCGACACGGAGACTGTGACGATAAGCGCCATCAACCGTAATTTTCCCGGTCGCTCCGGCCCCGGCAAAGTTTGGCTGGCGAGCCCCGTCACCGTCGCAGCTAGCGCCATTGCAGGCGAGATTGTTTCGTTCGACGAGCTGAAAGCGCGGCACGCTTAACGGGATGTATGTCAACATGTTCGAAGGCTTCACGCGAAACCAGAAAGCGATAAACGGCGTCGAAATCAATTTTGTACTTGAGGAACGGTCCAATGCAGTAGTTGGCGAGCTGCACGCATTCTTCACTTAAATTGGATAGGAGATCGATGATGCTGGACAATCCGTCCATCAAGGTAAACACGATCGTCGATAACTTTGTTGGCCGTATCTCGGGCCTCGACCTCTCGGCCGGTGCGGATACGAAGACCACAGACTTTCTGACCCGCACCCACGCTGATTATCCCGTGCTCGCCATCGAAGGGCAATCGCTCGATACGAGCACATTCAAGGCATTTGGTCGTATCTTTGGTAATTTTGAGATCGACCATCACGTCACACAGTTTGCGGTCGAAGGCCATCCTGAATTGGTCTACATGACGAACCGGACAAATGACGGCAAACCAGACCCGAGCTCCGCTGGGCGTGGCGCTGCGTGGCATACCGATAGTACCTTCAAGGCGCATCCCTGTGCACACACAGTGATGTATGCGATGGAGATGCCCTCAAAGGGCGCCGGCACCCTATTTGCCGACATGTACCGCGCATACGAGACATTGCCAAAAGACATCAAAGATACGATCGGAGTTTGCGCGGGCAAACACAAATTCTCCGCAGGCCCCGCAGAAGGTGGCGTAATTCCGATGACAGAAGAGCAGGACGAGATGCACCCGCCGGTAACCCATCCCATGGTGCGCACTCATCCATTGACTGGGCGCAAAGCGCTCTACGTCAATCCTCTTCACGTGTACGGGATCGTCGACATGCCTCAAAAAGAGGCTGCACTCCTCCTTGATCGAATTTTTACGCACGCACTCAAACCCGAGTTTCAATATTGCTACAGCTACCGTGTTGGCGACCTAGTCATCTGGGATCAGCGATGCACATGGCACAAAGCGGAAGCCGCCTATTCCGCAGATGAATACCGCTTGCTGATGCGGGCCAAAATAAGCGCCGCCGTTTGATCGTGGACGGCGATGCAGAGAGGGAGCTGCAGCTACAGCGCACCGCTGCCACCGATATGGGTGGCGCGGTGCGGATTGAAAAATTGCATGCCACCGGAAAGCTGACAGCACGAGAACGGCTCGACCTTTTGCTCGACCCAGGCACCTTCGTCGAAATCGGTCAATTGGCGCATAGCCAGCATGAGGATCTACGAGACCGTACGCCTGCGGACGGGATGCTGGCCGGCTCTGGTAAAATTGATGGACGAATTGTCTACGTAACGGCAGATGATGCCACCGTGTTAGCCGGAACGCGTGGTCGGGTAGCAGAAGTCAAAAATAAGCGCACACGTGACCTGGCGCTAAAGCACGAAAAACCATTTATTGCGCTGATGGAGGCGGGCGCGGCGCGCGTTCAGGAAACATATGGTGCGACCGCTGCCGGGCTGGGTCACCGATTTGCCGATCACTACCGCATGTCAGGCCGCATTCCGCAGGTTGGTGCGGCGCTGGGGCCCTGCTTCGGCGGCCCTTCCTTTACCGCTGCACAATCGGACTTCGTGCCAATCGTGAAGGGCACCGGCTTTATCGGTATGTCGGGTGCGCCCGTTGTCAAGGTCGGTATCGGCCTCGACGTCAGCAACGAAGAGATCGGTGGCAGCGAAATAGCGGCAGTCGAAACTGGTCAGGCCGACTATCTGGCCGAGACCGAAGCCGGGTGTATGGCCGCTATTCGCACCTTCCTCTCCTACCTGCCATCAAATTGCAATGGGGCACCGCCGCGCACCTCAGCGCGGTCTGCCCCGGTTGACAGCGTCGAAGGACGGGACGCGATAACGCGGCTGGTACCAAAAAATCACCGGCGAGCATATGACATGCACAAGCTGATCACGCTGCTTGTCGATGGCGGTGACACATTTGAATTAAAACGCGATTACGCTCGAAGCCTGATCACTACCTTCGCTCGAATGGATGGGCACCCTGTCGGTATCCTGGCCAATCAACCACTTCGCCAGGCCGGAACTATTGACGAGAAAGGCGCGGTGAAAGCCCGACAGTTCATCGACCTTTGCGACGCATTTCACATCCCTATAATTTCCCTCATGGACTGTCCGGGTTTTCTGGTCGGACCGGAAATCGAAAAACAGCGTATGTTAAGCCTGACCAGCCGGCTGCTAAATGCCATCATCGGCGCGTCGGTACCCTTGGTCACAGTGGTTCTGCGAAAAGCCATAGGCCTCGCCTACATTGCGCTTGGTGGTCGCGCCGTCGAGCCAGACCTCCTCGTTGCCTGGCCAACCGCACGCTTCGACGTGATGGGTCCTGAAGCTGGCATAGAACTTGTTCATGGTCGCGAGATTGCAATATCCGATGACCCCGACGGTGCCCGCGACGAGATTCGCAAGCGCATTGAAATGGAATCTAGTGCCTATTCGACGGCTGGAATGGGCCTGATCGACGATGTGATCGCTCCAGTAGAAACCCGCGCACGGATCTTGGAGGTCCTGGAACGCTGCCGGTCCAGCCAGCGTTTCGCCTTCAAGCATCGCGTCGACCCATGATTTAGGCAGCGCCGACCAACCGCTTTACCGCCTCGACGATCGCCGTCGGATCGCCCTTATTTTGACCCGCGATGTCGTGGCCACTGCCATGCGCGACCGAGGAGAACAGGATCGGACTGCCGATCGACAAGCCGGCAGTCCGGCGCGGTGCCAAAACCTTTGCCGGGATATGTCCCTGGTCGTGTAGCATAACGACGAAGGCGTCGACCCCCTTGCGCTCCAGCATCGTGTCTGCGCCGACGGGACCTTCCACATCAATGCCGTCCGAGCAAGCATCAGCGATGGCGGGTGCGATTATCTCGCCATCTTCCTCGCCAAACAGACCATTCTCGCCCGCATGCGGGTTTAGCCCACCGACGACAATTTTCGGCCGTGCGCCAGTCATACGGATCAGCGTATCGTCCACCGCCCTGATCACTCCACGCACCCGGTCGTAGGTAATCAACTCGATCGAACTACGAACGCTGGAGTGCAGGGTACAGTGGGCGATACGCATGTCGTCGAAGCACAGCATGAGGAACACATCCTCAGGCGCCAATCCCGTTTCTCCCGCGACGAAAGAGGGATAACCGTCGAACTCGACGCCGGCCGAAGCGATCGCCTTTTGGTTCTGCGGCGCAGCGACAACAGCTGCGACCTGTCTATCGAGTGCTGCCTTGATGGCTGCCGACGCGCTATCCAGCGACGCGAGACCGTTCTGCGCGTTAACCGCCCCCAATTTGAAAGGGGCGGAACCAAACTGATTTAGGGCGCAAAGTTTAGGTGCCGACTTATCCCAATCGAATTCGTTAAGAGTAACGCCAATATCAAAAGCGATATCGATGCCGCAGGCACGCATATGCATATTGAGTGCGGCTGGATCGCCATAGAGAACTGGCCGGCAAATTGCTGCCAGCTCCGGACCCATTGCGGCTTTTAGACAGAGTTCTGGGCCGATTCCACCTGGGTCCCCGGTGGCCAGCGCGACAACTGGCAAGCTCAAATTACAAAACTTTCAAGACATTCCGGGGCGAACAGTTCCTCGGGCGTTAACAGTCGGTCGGACAGCCCCTGCTCGTGGTGGTATCGCAGAAACACTTCAAGTGTTTCCTTGTTTTCGGCAAAACCGTATTGCCACCAGTCACGGCCGAAGGTGTCCATAGTGTTCTCCACATGGGCAACCATCCAGGGCAGCATGTATTTCATCGCCGCAGTTTCGAAATAATTCTCCCAAGCGCGTCGTTTGGCCTCGACGAAGGCCTTGTAGAGGGCCTGAGCGACCCAACGATGCGCGTTGTAAACGTCGCGCCGGATCACCACCGTGTGCATAATCGGAAAGATGTTAGTCTCGGCATAATAGTCGCGCTCGACCGCTTCGTAATTCTCAAACAATCGACGGATCGTACCGGGCCTGCTGTCCATGGTTGAGGGTTTGCGCGCCGTGTGTAGCGCATCGATCTCGCCGTCCGCCAGCATCTGAGCCAGCGTTTCCGTCGGCCCGATGCGTTGGATGCGGAACTTGTCCGGCAGTTCAATAGCAATCTTCTCGTCGCGGTTCGGTTCCTCTTCACCACCGCAGTAATAGTCGACCGAGGTTACGTCGACGCCGTAATGATCAGCCAGAATGCCGCGGATCCACACCGGTGCGGTCATCTGATATTCCGGTGTGCCAATTTTCTTGCCGATTAGATCCTGGGGCGTTTTGATGCCGCTTTTTGTGCTCACATAAATGCTGGAATGCCGGAACATTCGCGACGGGAAGACGGGGATCGCGATAAAGGGTGCGTCCTGCAGCAGCGATACGGTGTAGGAGCTGAGCGACATCTCCGCAGCGTCGAACTCGCGATAACGCAACATGCGAAAGAAGGTCTCTTCCACGGGGAGCGAATGATAGACGAGATCAATCCCGTCAGGCTGCACGTTGCCATCCGCTAGTGCGCGGGTGCGGTCGTAATCCCAGCAGGACAGTGCGAGTTTCAGTTTGCTCGCCATGCGACTTCTCTCCTTTAAACGGTAATGGGGTCGGTGCCGAGCTCGGCAAACAAGCCGTGCCGCGCTCCTTCGACGAAGTTGGTCTCGTGCGGCAATTCAATAGCTGCCGACCGTACTTTCTGATCCTTGGCCGCAAGCCCCTTGATTAAGCGCCCATCCTGGTTTGCTTGCTCCGCCCTCATCAATTCCCGACGCGTCGCCACGATGCCAGTATCGGTGAGACAGAGGTTCTCCTTCGTCCGATCTTGGATCGGTCCCATGCTCTCCTGCAGCGAGGCATCCTGCATGGCGATCCCCTCAACACCACTTGCCAGCCGGCCCGAGGCCTGCGCCTCCCGGTCGATGAGGTAATCGTTTCGCTTGTTCGCTGCGGGGATGAAGGTACCTGGGACGTAGGCGACATGAATACCTTTACCCTCTGCCATCGCATTCCGTTCAGCATCCATGAGGTCGCGTTTGGGGTGATAGTTGATGCTCCAGGCCCAGCAATGATGATCGTCGATCGGCACCCAGGCATGGGCACCCAAGGGGTGACCAGCGCGCGGCGGGATGATCGTATACCAAGGCATGACCCAGGGCGTAATTCGCCAATAGTAATGCCCTTCCGCACCATTGCGACGAGCACCGATCAGCAGACCGCCATCGAACGGCTCTACTTCGAAAAGCGGCATCCGATCTTCTTCATTGTACTGGTTGCCGCGGCTGCCTGTGAACAGTGGGTCCTCCTTGAAGGCGTTACCGTGCAGCCAGGAAACGTGGCTCGAATCAATCCCGCCCTCGAGTGCCTGCAAGTAGTTGCACTCCTGCAGTCGTTTAGAGACAAAGAGCTGACCCGGGGACACTTCGGTCCATTCCAAGGCAGGTTCCGATGGACGCTGGTCAGACGGCCCGAGATAGGCCCAAATCACGCCAGCCTTCTCGATGCAAGGGTAGGATTTCAATTTAATCCGAGCACGCGTCCCCGTGTTGCCTTCTTCCGACGGCAGATCAACGCACTGCCCAGTAACGTCGTACTTCCACCCATGATATGGACAACGAATACCACACCCCTCGTTACGACCAAACCACAAGGAGACGCCACGATGAGCGCAGAACTCGTCGATCAAGCCCAGTCGCCCTTCCGTATCGCGGAAAGCGACCAACTTTTCGCCCATCAATGACACTCGCACCGGCGGGCAGTCCGGCTTCGGCAGCTCGCTTGACAGAAGGGTCGGTACCCAAAACCGGCGCATCAGATTGCCCATGGGCGTTCCCGCGTCAGTGCCGCACAAATACTGGTTCCTTTCCGCTGACAGCATCCGGCGATCTCCCTATCATTTTGACCGGGCTGAATACTTGGCGATCGGTATAGCCTTGGCAACACGTCCGCAAAAATTATTATATTTGATTAGCCCGTTGCCACTTGCACCGACCGGATGTCCGGGCGCCGTACCAATTCGCGTACCAAGGTGCGGAGTGGTCCACCCTCCAGCGGTGATGTCGTGTCGATCGAACCGGCAACCTTCAACGCACAGTATTCTCGAGGAGCGTAGAAAGCTGCCAGCAGCAGGTCGTCATCGCTAGCAAAGGGGCCACGATCAGCGCGCAATTTATCAAGCGCTGGCGGGACCAATGCACCGGGACGCTCGGAGACCGGTTCTTTGCCGCGTGCGATCCGGTCAAACAAGTTCGGATCGATTTCGCCAGCAATCTCACCATAGCCGCCGAGCACATAGCGGCGCACTTCATCGGGTACGCTGGCGTAACGCTCATCGCCCATCACATTCATCACAGCCTGGGTCATAATATATTGCGCGAACGGACTAACGACGATGGGGTAACCCAAGTCGGCGCGGACCTGGCCCGCCTCCTCCAGAACCGCCTCCAGCTTGTTTCCAATGCCCAGTGTCGAAAGCTGAAACTCCAAATTGGAAATCATTCCGCCGGCAACCTGATGATGAAAGTGGAACTCATCATATTCCAACGGCGCGCCGACCGGTTTATCCGCGCCACGCGCAATGACATCGAGACGCGCAGCCACCTCCTCGACGATCTCCAGGTCGACCGGCACTTCAAAGCCCCGGCGGCGGCAATTGCGCGTAAAGAGTTCGCTCGGCGGATGCGAGGCTGCATTAGCGAGGATTGAGGTCGCGGTATGCACCGTTTCGACCCCATGGCTCACTGCCTGCAGCGCAACATAGGGGCCGAGGCCGGATAGACAGTGCGTGTGTAACTGCAGAGGCAGATCGCCGATCACCCCTTTAATTGCGGGTGCTAAGGTGACGATACGCTCCGGTGTCAGCAACCCGCTCGGATCTTTGATGAATACCCCATCAACGCCAAGGGCGAGTAGCTGCTTCGCCTTATTAGTGTAGTATTCGTCGGTGTGTACCGGGGAGTGCGTGTATACCAGCCCCGGCACCGTGTACAGCCCCAGCGCCCGCGCCTTCTTCACTGGAATTTCTAGGTTCCTGATGTCATTTAGCGCATCGTAAGGCGTATGATATCGCATGCCGTTGGCGACAAACCGCTCCGTCGCCAGCTCCACGACGTCATCGGCAAAGAATTCAAACGTGAACAGGCTCTGTCCTCGAGTGTGAATGATAAGCGGCGTTTCCGTTATCCACTCGCTGAGGATACGCATGCGCTCCCACGGATCCTCGTGCAAATAGCGAACACAGACGTCGAACACCGCGCCACCGACCAGATCGATCGCTTCGAAACCAGCGCGGTCCAGCAACGGTGCAACGTCGCGCATCATTCCCGTGGTCATGCGGGTAGCCCACAGGCATTGATGTGCATCGCGCAAGGTGAGATCGATGAGATTGACCTTCTTGCTCATGCGGAACCTCCCCCTCCGCGTGCCTCAACCCAGCTGGTATGGATATCACCTTCCTGAAAATCGGTATCGTCGAGCAAGGCTATGTGAAACGGTATTGTCGTCGCTACGCCGTCGACCTGAAAGCGGCTCAGCGCCAACCGGGACTTCACGAGCGCGTCCGTCCTATCGTCACCTCGTACGATCAGTTTACCGAGCAATGAATCGTAAAAGCTTGGTACCTCGTATCCACGGTAAACATGGCTGTCGAGCCGAATGTCCACACCAGTCGGCGGTCGCCAGTTCGCAACTCGACCCGGGCTCGGCTGGAAGCTACTCGCGGGATCTTCGGCATTGATGCGGAACTCGATAGCATGTCCCGACGGCGCCGGCGGAGCCTGAAAGGCAAGTCCTTGGCCATCCGCGATACGAAACTGTTCACCGACAAGATCAACGCCGGTCAACATTTCCGTCACCGGATGCTCCACCTGAATACGCGTATTCATCTCTATAAAGTAAAAGCCCTTATCGGCCGGATCGTATAAGAACTCCACCGTCCCGGCCCCGCGATAATTTATTCCTTTGGTCAGTTTTACGGCCGAGCCGCAAATAGCCTCACGTGTCGCGTCGTCCAGGATCGGCGAGAGTGCTTCTTCAACCAGTTTCTGATGCCGCCGCTGAATACTGCAATCTCTCTCCCAGAGATGCACGGCATCGCCGCACCCATCCCCCAGCACCTGTACCTCAATATGCCGGACGCGCGAGAAATAGCGTTCCAGATAAACCCCTCCATCGCCAAACGCCGCCGCCGCTTCCGCAGTAGCCTGCTGAAACATCCCTTCGAAGGCAGCCGGATCCTCGACGACGCGCATGCCGCGTCCGCCTCCACCGGACCGGGCCTTTAGCAAGACGGGAAAACCGACCGCTTGTGCGGCGTCGGCAGCATCAGTGGCGTCGGTGAAACTATCCTCTGACCCGGGCACTACAGGCACCCCCAGCCGCGTCGCCGCGCGGCGTGCTTCGGCCTTATCACCCATGATCTCGATCGACTCAGCAGCTGGTCCGACAAAAGAGATATCGTTCGCTTCACAACCCAAGGCGAAGTCGGCGTTTTCCGCTAGAAAACCGTAACCCGGATGGATTGCATCGCACCCCGTCGCCTTGGCCACATGCAAAATGGTATTGCCATCCAGATAACTCTGCAGCGCTGGTGCTGGCCCGATACAAACGGCTTGGTCCGCCGCCCATAGATGCGGGGAATTAGCATCTGCCTCAGAGTGCACCGCGACCGTTTCCAGGCCCGCTCTGCGGCTGGCGCGGATCACGCGCAGCGCAATCTCTCCTCGATTAGCGATCAGAACCCGTTTCACGGTGATCTTCCCGGTTTCAGCCTCTGTGAATTCGAGGCAGTATACGAACGAATACCAAGAAAGGGAGCCCAGTGTGACGATCACCCCTACAGAGGTCGCAGACATCGAAAAACTTGTTCAAGCCAGCCGTCTAACCGAGGTAACCATCGAGCAGGATGGAACATCTATGGTCATCGGCGGCAGTAGCACTGCATCCAAACCAATAGAACCGTTCACGATTATCGCGCCACTAACCGGTACAATTGTTTTCGAGAATCTTACTACCGGACAAACCATCAAAGCCGGAGACGTTGTTGGACAACTCAGCGTCCTTGATGACAAGACACCCATCACGACACCCCATGCAGGTCGAATCGCGGCAATTCTCGCGGCTGACGGCACATTAGTCAGTTATGGCACTGACCTTATCCAACTTCATCCGGAGACCCCCACATGACAAACCTATTCGACATCACCGGCCGTTCAATCCTTGTTGCGGGTGGGGCTGGCGGGATCGCCTCCGGAATTGCTAACGAGCTGGCACGGCAAGGCGCCAAACTCACCATCGCCGACCTCGACTTGGCGGCGGTCAATCAGATCCGAAATGCGCTTCCCGGCGATGGCCATGCCGGCTGCGAACTCGACGTGACTGATGAGACATCCTGCGCCGCAGCTGTCGAAGCTGCGATTGCAAACGGCGACCGTTTGGACGGCGTACTCAACGCCGCCGGCATCCTGCGCGTCGCGCCAGCGATCGACCTGCCCGAAGCGGATTTCAAAGCCAGTATGGATATCAACGTGACCGGCGCGCTCCTGCTGAGCCGCCAGGCTGGGAAGGTAATGATCGCTCAAGGCGGCGGCCAGATTGTAACCATCGCCTCTGTATCCAGCCAAGTTGCCAATCCGAACTACGCTGCCTACGCAACCAGCAAGGCAGCGCTGGCACAACTTACCCGGGTCTTGGCGGTCGAATGGGCCGAACATCAGGTTGCGGTCAACGCAATTGGCCCGGCGGTGATCCCCACACCGCTGTCCGATCCATTCATGGCAACACCAGAATTTCGCGCCTACCAGATGGCGCGCATTCCGATGGGCCGTATGGCTACAGTCGAGGACCTGTTTGGGACCGCACTGCTGCTCCTGTCGCCAGCCGGCGTCTTCATCACCGGCCAAACGATCTATGTCGACGGCGGTCGTACACTGGTTTAGTCAGGTCAGAATAGGCCGCGCCGGATCAAATTCAGGCTGATGATTACCAGCCCGACCAGAAGTACACGCTGGAACAATATTTGCGAAATTCGGTTACGGAGCCAAGTACCAAACCATAAACCAACGCAAAGTGGAACACAGACTAATATTGTGCCAATTAACTCGTCACGCCCCATAACTCCAGTAAAATACAAGGTCACATAGATTGGAGTATTACCGAACAAGTAAAACACCCCAATCGATGTGATAAATAGATCTTTGGGCACTCGCAACGCGACAAGATAAGTGACTACGATCGATCCAAATAAGCCCGATACACCGCCTAGAGCCCCGGCACAAATTCCAACATACGGGTTTAGTCGGCGTTCCGCCTGCGCTGGAATTTCCGGTTTAAAATCGAAATACTGCGCTGTCACAAAGATCAAGAGCAACGTGCCGACGATCACTGCAACCAAACCCTGGTCGGCCCGGGTCAACACCTGAGCGCCAAGTAAAACACCAAGAACGAGTGTTACCAAAAATGGCCAGAAGCGGCGCATGACAATGCTCTGTCGTCCGCCGTGAAATGCTTGGTAGCAGTTAGATACTAAGACCGGCGCTGCCGTTATGGCGATTGCTAATGGCACCGAAACCACACTAGCACAGATAGGTACCGCAATCAGTGGCAGCCCAAATCCGATAACCCCTTTCGAAATTCCCCCCAGAGCAAAAGCAGCTGCAATCACTAACAAGGATACGATATCAAATTCGCTTGGTATCATCGAAAATTTGCATTTAAACCGGACAGAGGGAAAACGGCCTGCACCGTCTATTGCCTATGAATACACTAGGAATCACTGGCCCAGAAATCTATCTTGCTGCGGCCGGGCGCCGAAAGCGCGCCAGGAACGGATAATCGAGCGCTTTTGGAGAACACTAAATCATGAGCGAAGAAAACTGGCACGAGGTGGCCAACACAACCGAAATCAACCCCGACGATCCAAAAAAGGTCAATATCGGTGGCGAGGAAATCGCCCTGTACAACGTCGATGGCGAGATCTATGCGACGCACAATATTTGTACCCACGCCTTTGCCTCCATGGCGGATGGCTTCCAGGAAGGCCGCGAGATAGAGTGCCCTCTGCATGAGGGTCGTTTCGACATCAAGACCGGCAAGGCGCTTTGCGCGCCAGTCAGCGAGGACCTGAAGACCTACGAGGTCAAGGTCGAAAACGGCAACGTATTCGTAAAAGCCTAGTTCAGAAATAATGGAGAAAAACATGGTCGGCGTGCTGGACGGCATTCGCGTGCTAGATTTTGGACGGTTCATCGCGGGGCCCTGGTGCGGAGCCCTCCTTGGAGATTTCGGCGCCGACGTGATCCGCATCGACAAACGGGGCGGCGGCGAAGACCGCCACGTCCTGCCAATGAGCAATGACATGACCGGCGCAATGTTCCTGCAAATGAACAGAAACAAGCGTGGCATGACACTCGACCCAACCAAACCAGAAGGCCGAGAAATCCAAGAAAAGCTGGTCACCACCGCCGATGTCGTGCTGGCCAATATGCCACCGCGTGCACTGAAACAGCTCGGCCTCGACTACGACACGCTAAAATCAATCAAGCCGGACATCATCCTGACTACTGCGACCGCTTTCGGCACAACGGGACCGCTCGCCACAAAGGTCGGGTTCGATACGGTCGCACAAGCGATGTCTGGCGCGATGCACCTGACGGGGACCGAGGACAACGCAATGCGCTCCTACTATCCCTGGGTCGATTACGGCACGGCAACCCTATGTGCGCTTGGCACCATGGCGGCAATAATGTCGCGCAAGGAAACTGGCAAGGGCCAGCACGTCCAGGGCTCTCTCTTGGCGACAGCCCTCACCAACGCTAACTCAACCCTCATTGAACAAGCGTTAGCGCAGCCGGACCGCGTCGCCACCGGCAACCGAGGCCAGATAAACGCACCATCCGACTGCTTCAAGACCAAGGATGGTGAAATCGTCTGCATCGCAATTGGCGAAATTATGCACAAGCGCTGGGCAGACCTCATGGGTGAAGAAAACTGGCTAACCGATCCGCGTTTCAAGGATGACGCCGCCCGCGCCGAACACGGCGAAATCATCAGTAAACGAATGCAGGCCTGGTGTGCCGAGCGCACCACAGAACAAAGCCTCGCCGAGCTCGAGGCAGCGCGTCTGCCAGCAGCAACGATCCTCACCCCTCAGGAAGCGCTCGATAACGAACATATCCGCGAGGTCGGCTTCATGAAGGATATCGATTATCCCGGCATTTCAAAACCAGCGCCGATCATCGACACGCCGGTCAACCTATCTCAGACGCCAGGTGGCATTCGTCTAAGACCCCCTCAGTTAGGTGAGCATAACGACGAAGTTCTCACTGAACTCGGCTATGACGCGGCGGCAATTTCCCGCTTCCGTGTAGCCGAAGCGATATAACTCGTAAGTGCACCCTGGTAGAGACGCCGTTCCGCTAGGACGATACGGTCTATCAAGAATGCAACGCAAGTGGGAAAGGAACCGGCATGCCCCGTAGCGGCGCGGAATTTTTGGCCAGCCTCGACGACGGTCGGGCAATTTTTCTCGACGGCAAGCGGGTGAAGCAGGTTACTAAACATCCGGCGTTCTGCAACGCCGCACGTTCGATCGCCAACTTGTACGATGTACAATCCGCGCCCGAGAACCTAAATGCCATGACCTTCGCCTCGCCGAAGACCGGCGATCGAGTCAGCCGCATGTGGCAATTGCCGACCTGCCAGGAAGAGTTGGTAGCCCGTCGTGAATCACTGACGACATGGGCGGAGACACATTACGGCTATATGGGGCGCTCGCCCGACCATGTCGCCTCGACCATCGCAGCATTCTATATGGGCAGCCAGGTTTACGAGAACCACGGCGCGGAACGCGCGCAGGCAGTGCGTGACTATTACGAATACGCCCGAGACCACGATCTCTACCTGTCCTATGTCATAATCGATCCGCAGGGCGACCGCTCGAAAACACGCAGCGAGGGTGGTAACGCTGATCTAACAGTCTCGGTCTGCGACGAAGATGCGGAGGGTCTCACTCTAAGTGGTGCGAAGATGCTTGGTACCGGAGCGGTACTGTCGGACGAAATCCTTGTCTCAACGCTACGGCCAATGCGCGAAGGCGAGGAAAAATGGGCCTTCACGGCTGCTCTGCCGATCAACACACCCGGCCTCAAGATTATGTCGCGTCGCTCCTACGAGGCGGCAGCGACATCCGAATTCGACTATCCACTCTCGGCTCGCTTCGACGAAAACGATGCGCTGGTCTTTTTCGAAGGCGTGAAGGTACCGTGGGAGCGTGTGTTCGTAAACGGCGATGTCCCCACCCAGTTCGCCCAATGGCACAGCACGCCGGCGCATTCTTATCAGAACTACCAGGCCGAGATCCGACTAATGGTGAAACTGCGATTCCTCGTTGGTCTGGCGCGCCGCATCACTGAAACCACAGCGTCGATCAACTTTCCGCAGGTCGTCGAAAAGCTTGGAGAGTTATCCTCGCAACTGCAGATCATCGAAGCCTTCGTCATCGCAATGGAAGCCAAAGGCTGGCGGTACGGTGAATACTATCTACCGGACCGGGAACTACTCTACGCCAGCCAGGTACAGAGCCAGTCACTCTATCCAAAGGTGGTGCAGACCCTGCGCGATATGGCTGGCGGCGGCATGATCATGCTTCCCTCGTCAGTCGAAGATTTCGCTGATCCAGAGATTGCCTCGGTGATCGAACGCTCGCAATATTCACCGGCAACCGATCCCGTGGGCCGCGTAAAGTTGTTCAAGCTAGCCTGGGATGCGGTCGGCTCGGAGTTCGGCTCACGCCATCACCAATACGAAATGTTCTATTCCGGGCCAAAGATCGTCACCACGGGGATGGCCTACCGCACTTTCAATTGGGACCGGGCAACGAACCTCGTCGATAGGTGCCTGGATGACATAACGACACCGGGTGTATTTGGCGAACAGGGAGAGTAAAACCAATGGATAATATAGTGGTCGCGGGGATTACTGTCGCGCCGGGAACCCGCCAGAGGCACGAGATCGAATTGGTCGAGCTGGCGGATGGCACCAAGGTATGCATCCCCCTCGACATCATCCATGGCAGCGCACCAGGACCGAGGCTCTATCTCGGCGCAGCAATTCATGGCGACGAGGTCGACGGCGTTGCGATTTTATTCCGCGCGCTAGCCAATATCGATCCGGCAACACTGCGTGGCAGCATTGTTTGCGTGCCAGTTCAACATCCGCTCTCCTTTCACGCTGACCACCGTCTACCAATTTCGCAATTCATGAAGTCGCCGCTGGATCAGGCGCCAGCCGATGCCTGGGCCTGCTTTCCCGGTGATGCAGACGGCAATCTCGCGCAAATTCTGGCCGCGACCCTGTTCGATATGATCAAGGAATGCGACTGGGCTGTTGACATTCATACCCCAACACGCGGCGGCCGCTACGTCCCCATCGCGATCCTGCCACATCCGAATTTGGGCGACACTCACGCCAAGGCGGAAGAGATGGCACAGGCATTTGGGAGTGGCTGGATCATGCGGACTGACAGCGGTTTTTACGTCGCTGACGGCATCCTATGCGTCGAAGCAACCCGTGCCGGTGTTCCCGCCTTCACCTTCGAGACCGGAGAGGGTGGTCGACTGGAGGAGGACGTGGTTGACGACGGCGCGACCTATATTCGCAACGTCATAAAGTGGCTCGACATGATAGACGGCGATCCGGTGCCGGCGGCCCAAACCCATATCATGCGCGAGTTCCTTGGCCTGCGCGCGCAGCGCGGTGGCCTGCTGCTAAACCGCAAAAAATTAGGCGATTTGGTAAAAGCTGGCGACACACTTTGTTCCATCGTCGATATCTATGGCGATGAGGTGGAGACAATTGTTGCGCCGGAAAATGGCATCTTCGTCCGTACTACGACGCTGTCGACCGTTTCGCGCGGCGAGCGGGCTGCCACCCTAGGCTTACTGTGAACGACGCGCGCGATGCGCTACGCACCCGCGTCGACGCACTGCAGGACAAACTACTCGAATTCTGCGCTGCGCTGGTGGCAACCGATAGCCAGAACCCGCCCGGCGACACGGGACCGTTAGCCGATCTGATCGAGAAGCGTCTCGCAACACTACCTGATGTCGAAATCCGGCGCATCGAGGCTAAAGAACCAGCAGTAAATTTGGTAGCGGTTCTCAAAGGTAATAGACCAGGCAGGCGTCTCGTTTTTAACGGCCATCTGGACACCTTCCCAATCGGCGACCCCACGCCGTGGACCACAAACCCGCTTGGCGGCGAAATTAAGGATGGCAAGGTATTTGGCCGCGGCGCATGTGATATGAAAGCCGGAATTGCCGCCTCTGTCATGGCCTTCGAACTACTGGCAGGATGTCGCGATGCCTGGGCCGGCGAGGCAGTGCTGATCCTGGTCGGCGACGAGGAGACGGGTGGCGTCTGGGGGACACAGTATCTTCTGGAAAATGTCGAGGAAGCAGTTGGCGACGCTATGATCAACGGCGATGCCGGCTCACCGCTGGTGGTCCGGATCGGCGAGAAGGGCAATCTTTGGATCAAGCTGACCGCTACGGGAGTGCCCAATCACGGCGCACACGTTCATCTCGGCAAGAACGCTATCGAAATTCTGCTCGCCGCTGTGCAGCCGGTACTGGCTCTTCGCGACACCCCGTGCCCATTACCGGACGACATCGCCGGTACCATCGCCGACGCCAGGCCGATCTCCGAACCGCTATCTGGAGAGGGCGAGTCGCACACCTTGCGGAACATTACCGTAAACCTTGGAAAGATAAGAGGCGGGCTAAATATCAACACTATCCCCGACGCCGCCGAAGCCCTGCTCGACATACGCCTACCCCCCGGCGTCACAATCGCCGACGTAAAACGGCGTTTGGCGGACGCACTCAACCATCTGCCAAATATCGCTTGGGAGACCCTGTCGGAATGCGAGCCGAACTGGACAGAACCGGACCACGAACTGGTTCGACTGATCCATGCAAATGCCAATTCGGCGGCGGACGAAGAGGTTGCTATTAATCTGCGTCCCGGCTTCTCCGATGCCCGCTTCTATCGCCTACGCGGCGTCCCCTCCGTCGTCTACGGCGTCGCTGCAAACAATATGGGCGGCGCGGACGAATACGCATCGATCAAGGACCTGCACACAGTCTTCGCCGTTCACACCCTTACTGCCTTCGATTTCCTATCCGCCTAATTGCACCGAACGCGGCCTCCCCGCATACTCCGTTACTTAAAAGTCAAACGAACGAGGCAACCATGGCGCGCGGCATCATTACGGCACCCCAACCCGAGGCAGTCGAGGCCGGCGCTGTCGTCATGCAGCATGGTGGTAATGCCGTCGACGCCGCGATCACCTGCGCCTTGGTGCAAGGTGTCGTCGACCCGCAGATGTGCGGCATTGCTGGTTTCGGTTCGATGCATCTCTACCTGCCAAAGAAGGGCTTTCATGGCTTCATAGATTTCCACACCCGCGCACCGGCAGCCGTCCGCGAAAACATGTGGGAAGACCAGATAGCCGGCGAATCTCGCGACGGCTTTGGTTTCTTTTTGAAAGAGCGGCAGAACGAAGTTGGTTACCAGTCAATCATGATCCCCGGCAGCCTGAAGGCCTATTACGAAGCCGTTCAGGAACACGGAACAATGGACTGGAAGAAAATTTGCGCACCAGCTATCGAATACGCTGAAAACGGCTTCGTCATCCGACCGCATGTTTACCAGTTTT
Organism: uncultured Rhodospirillaceae bacterium; assembly: GCA_964474755.1. Classification (GTDB taxonomy): domain Bacteria; phylum Pseudomonadota; class Alphaproteobacteria; order UBA8366. The sequence continues at coordinate 53,705 of CAYYUG010000001.1, forward strand.
GGACCAAGAAAGACGACAACGGACGGTTGCCGACCGTTGAAAAAATGCGCTGTACGAAAGCTGGCCGAAGTATCTATTTTGAAGAGAATGGTGACCTTAAGAAGATAGGTACGGTTCTTAAAAACCCGGATATGGCTCTCAGTCTGCGTCGCATCGCCGAAGGTGGTGCAGGTGTCTTCTATTCTGGCGACATGGCGGAGGAGATCGCAGCCGATATGGAGGCGCATGGTGGCCTGCTGTCGCTCGAAGATCTCAATGGGTACGAGACCGTGCGGTCAGAACCGCTCTGGTCTGACTATCAGGACTACCGGATCTCTACCAACCAGCCACCGGGTGGCGGGATCATGGTGCTGGAAATGCTCAATATATTGGAAAATTTTGACCTGCCGGCGATGGGACACAACTCGCCGGAATATATTCGCGTCGTCAGCGAGGCGATGAAATACGCCACCATCGACAAGGACATACGGATTGGCGATCCACGCTACGTTGACGTGCCCTTCGATGAGTTACTCGATAAGGGCTATGCCGCAGACTTGGCTGCGCAAATCAAGGCTGGCAAAATTTCTCATGTTGCCCGCATGAACGAAGTGCCGGAGTCACAAGATACAACCCACGTCTGCACGCTGGATGCGGATGGCAACGCGGTCACCATGACACATTCGCTCGGCATGCCGTCCGGTGTCGTCACCTCGGGGCTGGGTTTCATGTACAATGGCTGCATGAGCGTGTTCGACCCGCGTCCCGGCCGCACCGGGTCACTAGCGCCCGGCAAGAGCCGCTTCACCGCCATGTCACCGACTATAGTCTTCAAGGGGGACAAGCCACATGTGGTCATCGGGGCACCGGGCGGCACTTATATTACCATGGGCGTGCTGCAAGGCCTTTTGAACACCCTCGATTTCGACATGTCGATTACTGACGCCATCGCTGCTCCGCGTTTCTCCACCAATAGCAACACGATTGACGTCACCAACCGTATTCCACGCTTCGTAACCGACGAATTGGAAAAGCTTGGGTACCCAGTGGCGCGCAGCTATCTCAGCTATCACTTCGCTGGCGTACACGCGATCCGCATCGACGACGGCGCCTGGAGTGGCGCCGCCGACCCCGGGCGGGATGGCATGGCGCTAATAGTCTAACCCAAGATCACCGTGTTCGAGCAGTTCTGCACCGCGTTGACAATACTGAACGCGGTGCAAGCCGACGTCTTTGGATTATTCGGTACGGCATGGCCACTCAATTCGGCGTTCAAACGGCCATAACGGCCCTCCGCTTCAATACGACCAATATTTTCTTTTACGTCTGGATCGGCGATCAGTTCGATCTCTGTCTTGTCTAGGCCAAGCCCTGCGAGAGCCACGATTGCCGCGATATTAGCGTTCTTAGGATAGAGCCGCGCCGCGTCGCGTGCAGGACCAGCGAAGATAGTCGTTTTCTCTGTCATCGCGGTTAGATCGAACGGCCCGTCCGCCGGCGTCCCTTTCCAGGCAACCGGCGGCTTAGTCGAGACGTAACGCACCCGATCGAGCCCGCCCAACCGCAGCGCAGCCAGGCCATCGATCCCAGCAATGGCACCTGCAGGCAGGGTCAACCGCGCGCCGGTTCCCCGCGCTGCGTCAACAAGCCGCGCCCGCAGGTCATCGTCCGCAAGCGCACCGATAGCGATCACCATGAGATCGCAGCCAGCGGCCAGGATTTCTTCCCCATAGGCAACAACTGCTTCTTGTCCAGCGCACTCGACGATTAGGTCCGGGTTTAGGCGTAGAGCATCGACAGCGTCGGTGAGGACAGCGACCCGCTCTGAAAGTGCTGCGCGCGTCTCTGCCAGCCGGGACGGCTTAACCAACACACCGCACACCGCCACCGAGCTGTCCAGCTTGCCCAGTTCTTCTACGACCATGCGTCCGATTGCGCCGTATCCGATAACCACGATTTTGATAGCCATTCTCCCTCGCCTCTGCCATCAACTGATAATTTATCATATGGTAGTATCGGCGTTTGAGGCAGAGGCGAAAAGATGGCGGAAACAGAGGAAGTTCAACTCTATCTGGTGCGCGAGGTGGAGCGAGAAGCAGGCTGGTGGTCACGAGAGTTCACGCGCATACTTTTCAATAAAATAGACGGGCAATGGTCGCACCGGGTCGCCAATACTAACTGGTTGCCGCGAGGCCGAACTCTGCCTTGGCGCGATGGCAGCCTTGATGAGGCTAAACTGCGCCTTCTCGATGCCCA
>CAYYUG010000001.1:56039-73021 GCA_964474755.1 uncultured Rhodospirillaceae bacterium
GCATTCAAAGCGGTCTGTCGGATGTGCCATGGCGGCTGTGGTACTATCGTCGAGTTGGTCGAAGGTACCGTCAAACGGGTATTTGGCGACAAGGACAACCCGATCAACAGAGGCGCTCTTTGCTCCAAGGCTGGCACACCGAGCATCGAACAGCTTTATCACCCGGATCGGCTTGATTACCCGATGATCAGGGTTGGTGAGCGCGGAGAAGGCAAGTGGCGCCGGGCTAGCTGGGATGAAGCACTCAACATGGTCGCGGAGAAAATGCTGGCTATCCGCGAGGAATACGGCGCTGAGGCTGTCGCCTTCGGCCGCGGTACCGGCGTAAACAACACCCATATCGTCAGCCGACTGGCCAACCTGTTCGGTACGCCGAACGTCACCGCCATTGCTTATTTCTGTTACGGACCGCGGGTTGCCGTTTCCAAGGTCACAGCCAGCGGCGACTATTCGCAACGTGGTTGGGACACAACGCCAATTCCCGACGTCTACGGCAAACCGCGCTGCATCGTGCAGTGGGGATCCCAAAAACGCACCAGCAACGATCATGGTCTTATCGGCCATATCCCAGTTACCGACGCGTTGCACGAGAACCCAATCAACATTGTCGTCGATCCGCGCAAGCCGGCTGCTGCCGGCCCGGCCGATATATGGTTACCCCTGCGTCCTGGCACAGACGCAGCGATGGCGCTCGGTTGGATGCGGATCATCATCGATGAAGAACTTTACGACAAAGAATTCGTAGAGAAGTACTGCCACGGCTTCGAAGAACTGCGCGAGCGGGTCAAAGACTACCCGCTGGACAAGGTCGCCGAGATAACCTGGTGCTCTGAAGAAGACATAGCACATGCGGCGCGAGCCTATGCGACCACTGCGCCCGGCTGTATCATCTGGGGCAACGGTACCGACCAATTGGGCAACAATACCTTCCAAGCAACCAGGTCGCTACTCGTCCTCATGGGCATCACCGGCAATCTCGATGTCAAAGGCGGTAACGTATTCTATCCGGCGCCGAAATTGGAATATCCGGAGATGTGGGACAAGTTGTCGCCGGAACAAGAAGCCAAGCGGCTTGGTGGAAAACGCTTTAAGGCTCTCAACTTGACACCCTACGCCTACGCTCATCCGCCCAGCCTGTATCAAACGATGATCACCGACGAACCCTATCCAGTAAAAGGTTACATTGTCACCGGCAACAATACTGTGACCTGCTTCCCGAACACGGCACGCATCATCGAGGGGCTGAAGAAGCTAGACCTGCTGGTCGTCATGGATATGTTCATGACACCAACGGCCGCCTTAGCCGACGTAGTGCTTCCCGCTGCCGGCAACCTAGAACGCGACGAGCCGCGCCTGCACCTGCACACCAAAGGTCCTAACGCCACCTATATGGATACGGTCTCGCAGAAACTTGTCGAGCTGGGGGAACGGCGTTCCGACTGGGAATTCGTCATCGAGTTGGGTCGGAAACTAGGCTACGAAGAGCATTTTCCCTCCCTCGAGGAATTCGCTGAACGGGCGCTTAAACCCATGGGCACCAGCTGGAAAGAACTAAAGAGTAAAGACCATGGCATTGAAATTCCCGTTCAGTATAAAAAATACGAGACGGAGGGCTTTGGTACACCAACCGGAAAGTTCGAAATATACTCGACCATGATGGAAGAGTGGGGCTACGATCCGCTACCAGGCCATGTCGAAGCGCCAGAGAGCCCAATCAGTACTCCGGAACGCTACAAAGAGTATCCGCTGATCCTTAATACCGGCGCCAAGCAACCCATGTTCTGGCATTCGCAGGGCCGTCAGCTGAAATCCCTACGCAAGCTGAGTACAGAACCGCTGATCGAGATCAACTCGAAAACAGCGGAGAAATACGGTATCGAGCAGAGCGACTATGTCTGGATCGAGACCGTGCGCGGCAAGCTGCGGATGCGCGCGCACCTTCACGACGCAATTCACGAGAAGGTCGTCTCAATTCCGCATGGTTGGTGGCTGCCGGAGGAAGGCGGCCCAGAATTCGGTGTCTTCGAGGTCTGCTCCAACGTGCTGGTCGACGACGATCTTGACACCTGCGATGTTGCGCTGGGATCGAGCCCGCTCAAGGGTCTACTCTGCCGCATCTCGAAGGCCGATGCGCCGGAACGCACGGTAACAGAACGCTGGAATGCGGCCGCTGCCGCCGCAGAATAACCAATCGAGGCAACACATGGTCGCACAGGCCAAGACCGAAGACGTCAACCAGGATCCAGTGTTGGTCAATGACTGGCACGTAGTCGCACGCTCCCGTGATTTGCCGGAAGGAAAAATCCTTAAGGTTCGCGTGTTAGGTGAAGATCTAATTATTTGGCGCCATGAGGGCGAGGTGATGGCTTGGAAGGACTTGTGCATCCATCGAGGCTCCCGCCTATCGCTCGGCTGGATTGAGGATGGCCAAGTCGTCTGCCCCTACCACGGCTGGCATTATAACAGCAGCGGCGCCTGTACCCGAATGCCAGCACAGCCCAACATGACCCCGCCGGCCAAGGCGCGCGCCTTCACACACCGCGCAAAGGAACAGTATGACTGGATTTGGGTATCGCTTGGCGACCCAGACCACGACATTCCACCCTTTTTCCAGTGGGACGACCCTAATTTTCGCAAGTTCCAGGCCGGCCCCTACCACTATCGGGCGAATGGCTTCCGGACGATTGAGAATTTTGTCGACCCCTCGCATTTTCCTTTCGTCCATGCTGGGATCAACGGCGTAGCCGCCGATGCGGATTCAATCGAGCGTTACGAGGTGCATCGCGACGAAAACGGCCTTTATACCGACGAGATCTGGGTCTATCAGCCTTACGGCGATCACCGCGCTATCCCCGTTGATGCGGGCTATGTCTATCGCTGCTTCCGGCCGCTGACTGCTTATTTCAACAAGCACACTGTCGTAAAGGACGGCACCGGCGGAAACGACGATCGCTTCTGCATGATGACTACCGTACAACCGGTCGAAGAGGATGTAAGTGTCGTTTGGCTCGGTGTAGCGATCAATTACGGCCCCGACCTGACCGAGAAGGACATCACTGAGAGACAGGACCAGGTCTTCGAGCAAGATCGCGAAATAGTCGAGGGCCAGCGACCGGAGAAAATTCCGCTGGACCTTCGCGAAGAACTGCACATGCGCTGCGACAAGCTCGCGGTCGAGTATCGTAAGTGGCTGAAAGAGCTCGGGGTCACCTTCGGCATCGCTTAGCATTCAAATCATCAAAAAACGAACAAACGAAAGCTGAGCCATGGCTGAGCACGACCTGATACTGCATAACGGCCAGGTAGTGACACTGGACGGCGAGTCAAGCATCGTCGAAGCAGTGGGCATAACTGGTGGCCTTATCACCGCAGTCGGCAGCTCAAATACACTACTGCGCAATGCCGGCAGGCACACACGGGTAATCGATCTGGACAGTCGCACCGCCTGCCCTGGCTTTATTGATACCCACGCCCATATGGACCGAGAGGGCCTCAAAGCTCGCTGCGGTTACTCCCTCGCCGGCCGCCATTCAGTCGCTGCTATTGTAGAGGCAGTGAAGAACGCCGTCGCCCGCACACCGAAGGGCGAGTGGATAGTCTTCCTGCCTATGGGTACGCCAAAGCTGGGCTATATCAGCCGGCCCGACCAGCTCGCCGAAGGCCGTTTTCCGACGCGGCACGATCTCGACGCCGTGTCGCCGGATAATCCGGTGTATATCCGCGTTCCCTGGGGCTGGTGGGTGCACCGCCCCTTTGTCGCGGTCGCCAATTCCGCTGCGTTGGCGGAAGCGGGTATCGGTCACGAAACTGAGGCACCCTATAATGTCGAGATACAACAGGACAATCAGGGACCAAACGGCGTCTTCCTCGATCGCTCTTACGCACCGGTCCTGGAATACACACTTTTTAAATGTGTGCCGCGCATTACCTTCGAAGACCGAGTACATGGCTGCCGGCTTGGTGCGGCAGCCTACACCGCTGCCGGTACGACAAGCATCTATGAAGGCCATGGCCTGACCCCTGCGATCCTCGACGCTTATCGTCGGGTTCATGAAGATGGCGATCTATCGGTCCGCGTGCATCTGCCGCTCAGCGTGCCCGGCGCATCGATTGACGACAGTCGTATGGTTAACGTGCTGAATGAATGGTCAAGCCGTCTTTCTGGCCGTGGCTCCGGCAATGACATGTACCGGCTCGAAGGGATCTGTGTCGACGTGGCTAACGACAAGGCCGCCGCGATCATCGGCCAAGATTATCCTTACGAAGCACTCGCCGGACATTTTTATCACTCGCTATCACACGAACGCTTCGTCGAAATCGGTGTTCAGGCAGCGCGCCGCGGTATAAGACTGAACTGCCTGATCTGTTATGACCTGGAACGGGTGCTGCGCGCCTACGAGGCGATTGACGCGCAAGTCTCGATCAAAGACAAGCGCTGGGTAATGATTCATGTAATCGAGGCGACGCCGGAGCAGATCGTCCGTATGAAGCGGCTCGGCGTGATCGCGACGGTGACGCCGAACTTTATGTACATGGCGAGTGACCGCTTCAATCTGCATGAGATAGGCGAGCACGCCATGCCGATTCGGGCACTAATTGATGCTGGCGTCCCAGTTGCACTGACCTCGGACAACGTGCCCTATTCCATGCTTTGGACCATGTGGGAGGCGCTGGCGCGTTGGGATAATGATTCGAAACAACGGATCGGCAAAGCTAATCTGACCCGGGAAGAAGCGTTGCGCATGGTCTGCCAGATGGGTGCGCTAGTTACCTGGGATGAAACGAGCAAGGGCACATTAGAACTCGGCAAGCTGGGCGACATCGTCGTGCTGGAGGATAACCCGCTGACTTGTGAGGAAGATCGAGTGAAGGATATCAGCGTGTCGCACACCTTCCTCGGAGGGCGAGAGGTGTTTGGACCGAACGTAAAAGACCCGGGCCCAATCGACGGACCAGACCCAAGCTGAGGAGCTGGTCCCGCAATGGTTTCAGGTTAAAAGTGTGCCGTTTAAACCTATCCGGCTATGGACGCCGTTGAGGAACGGTCTCCCGCAGCGGTATCTGTGATACACGTCAAAGAATTTAGTACTGGACTCACACCTATACCCGTCACTCTATAGGCTTGTAATTAGGAGGCAATATCCGCTTTCTGCTATTCCGAATTGCCGGTGCTGCTGTGCACGCGATACACCACCGCCAGATAGAGGCTATAGAGGCTAGCGAGAATGTCGAAATTGTTCAAATAACCGGTAGCTACTATCTCACGATGAAACTTATGCACAGCTTTATGACATCGGGTTTCATCAGGCCATAGATTTCCCCAGTGCCTGATGGGAAGAACTATTCTTTTATCACCCGCACCTAGCACGCACTGACCGGGCTCTATCAGGCAACGTAAATTCTCCTGTCGATCGTAACCAGAAGCGAAATTGGGTACACGCGGGAACTTTTCTACCCAGACCGCACTGATCCCAGCAAACCGGAGCGGCGCGTTCCAGGGCGTATCTAATACCCGACCTACGAACAGATGGATCGCTGCCAATGCAACCTTCCCAGCAATCTAACACCGTCTTGATTTAGTTAAACTGACGGCGATATATCAGCCTTCGTGTCCACCATCACAGGTAGATAGTTGACTGAAATTTGACAAGCCAGCCCATAAAGCGGAGCTTTGCCGTCAAATATTCAGTCTAAATATGCGTGCTGCTAGGAAAAAAATCCATGTATAAGCCCGTCATCTATCCCGATCATATTGAACCGCTGGTGCTATTCGTCGAAGAGACGCCGCCGGAAAGCATCGTAGCCGAAACCTATAAAAAGTTGGAGTCTGGCACTTCTGTCAAGAATATGCTCCTAGCGGGCGCGCTTGCAGTGATCCGTTCCAGCGATCTGCCACCAGGCCATCATGGCGGTCCACTTCACCCGATCGCAGGGCTGCACGCGGTGCACAACCTGTCTGACAGGCTGCCCGGCAAATACGCGATGATGCCGGTCGTGCAAAATGTGGCGCTAGCCAATAAGCATATCAACCACTTCTCGATGGGCCCGTATATTTTAGCCGAAACCAAGCCTTGCACATGGCATGACGAAGTCGAGCCAGCAGTTGAGGAAATGCAGTACTTCATGGAACGCGGCGCCTATCACGCGATGGACAGTTACTATCTGTTCTTTATGCAAAAAGAGACGCCCATGCAGGTGCTTGACCGCCTGCTACAGACCGCAGTGCCAAAAAATGCGGCAGATGACCACTACCTAATCTTCCCTACCAACACCTGGCGCGCGTTGGAATATTTTGGTTGGGAGTACGCCGAATATTTAATGCGTCCAGCCGTGCGTTACGTCACGCGTCCGCCAACCGCCAAAGCAATGTTAGAGATCGACGAGTTGATCGAAGAACATGGGTTGCTTTCGCGCATACTACGATACAAGACAGACGAGAGCGAAACCGAGACAGTCACCGCCTTGGCCAATACGATCGCCACTCTGGACAAATTCGAAGAAAGCGCAGCCCTCCTGGCAAAGGCACTGGCCGACGGCCTATCTCTGGAAGGCACAGTCGAAGCCTTGTCCGTAGGCGGATCGGCATTGTTCTTGCGTTCCAATACCGGCAACCCGATGGACGTGCACATCAACACCGGCATTAACATTCGGCGCTACCTGCTTAGCCAGCCAGAAATCGCGATGCAAACCAAGCTGCGCGCCCTGTTCACCTGGAACGCGGGCCCAGAAGTGAAGTCAACACAGTACAAGCTAGCACCAGTATCGACGCCGGAACAGGGAACAGTAGACGTCCTACCGCAGCGCAGCCAGGGGCAGTTGATCGGCGATTTGGAAGCGCTAATTGACAGCCTACCGGTTGGCGAACGCCGCCCAATGACACCGATTGCCACCTGGGTCGCGAGCGACGAGGTCAAGCACGCCACAGTCCTGGCGCAGCAGTATGCCGACAACCAATATGATCCGGATGTATTGATCGAAATGCTTGGCAAGATCGCCTGCCGCGACAGCTTCACAGAGATGCACGCCTTCAAGCATCACCAAGCCGTTTACGAGGAGTTTAAGGCTACCCGCCCGTCGCTACGATGGAAGCATCTCGTCTCCGCAGTGCAAGCCGCCGCCATCTCGCATGGTCGGTTGCAGGAGGTCTACGACAACGCCCGGGAAGTGATTCACTTTTAGGAGCCTAGAACCTTCTCGCAGGTGAACAGCGAGGAATTGCCCCTAGTGCACAAAAACACCGCCGTGTCGCCTTCCGCAATCTAGCTGTCTTGGACGGCGCCAATGAGGCCGGCTAGCCTCTTCGCCGAATAGAACGGATCAAATAGCGGAACCTCGCATCCCACGTTCAAATTTATGGCCTCGCGCGCTGCTTTATTGAGCTAGCTACTGCTGTGAAAATTTTAGTGTCATTTCGGTTCGCTTCCATCAGATCCACTGAGAAGCAGTTTAGTTCCAGCATCTCTCGCGCCTGTTTCATCACGCGGGCATGCTATTGCACCGTCTGTTCCCGCGTCTTTAGAAAGCGAATTTCCGGCCAATCTTCCTCTGCCTTGCCAAGCGCCCAGGCGTTGCGTGCCAAGAATACCAAGGAACCATCATGGTCATCGGCGATGGTCGCTCGGTTCTTATCGGCATAATCCTTGAGCACCCGTGGATCGTCCGCCGATACCCAGCGCGCGGTATAGAGGCCGCTCGGCTCAAAACGGACCGGCACATTGTATTCCGTTCGGATACGGTCAGCGAGCACGTCGAACTGCAACGAACCTACGACACCAACTATCCAGTCGGAGCCGAGCCGTGTCTTGAAGGCCTGTCCAACGCCCTCTTCCGCTAGCTGGCGCAGAGCGCGTTCTAAATGCTTCGCCCGCATTGGATCCTCTGGCCGGACCCGTTGCAGCAGCTCTGGCGCGAAACTGGGTATACCAGTGAATTGCAGCAGCTCGCCCTCGGTCAGTGCGTCGCCAATGCGCAAATTCCCATGATTGGGGATACCAATGATATCGCCAGCCCAAGCCTCCTCCGCCAATTCGCGGTCGCGTGCAAGAAACAGGACGGGATTGTGCATATTCATCTGCTTACCACTGCGCACATGCATCAGCTTCATACCACGCTTGAAATGACCGGAACACAGCCGCACGAAAGCGATGCGGTCTCGGTGTTTTGGATCCATATTTGCCTGGATCTTAAAGACAAAGCCACTAACCCTGCCTTCCTTAGGCTCTATGGCGCGTTCGGCAGTTGGCTGGGGACGCGGCGGCGGGGCAAGTTCAGCCAGCCCGTTGAGAAGTTCCCGGACGCCAAAATTATTGATTGCGCTGCCGAAATAGACCGGCGTCATGTTTCCTTCGCGATAGGCCTCTATATCAAAGTCGACACACAGCCCTCGCGCCATATCAACCTCTTCGCGCAAAGTATCGACCGCGTCGTGCGGCAGCTTTTCCTCCAGCTTTGGATCGTCAAGCCCGTTACACGCTTCGCCCTCGGATGGCGCGTCGATTGCGTTTCGGTCAAGCAGCAGAAGCCGGTCATGGTGCAGGTCATAGCAACCATGGAAGCTACGCCCCATGCCAATCGGCCAACTTGCTGGACTGACATCTAGTTGCAGGTCCTGTTCGATCTGATCTAGCAATTCGAAACTATCCCGTGATTCCCGGTCCAGCTTATTGATGAAGGTTATTATCGGCACATCACGCATTCTGCATACTTCGAATAACTTACGTGTCTGATCCTCAATCCCCTTCGCGGCATCGATCACCATCACGGCAGAATCAACAGCAGTCAGAGTGCGATAGGTGTCCTCACTGAAATCCTCATGGCCCGGCGTGTCCAACAAATTAAAGGTCAGGTCACGGTACTCGTAGGTCATCACCGAGGAGGCGACAGAGATACCGCGCTCCCGTTCTACCTTCATCCAGTCGGAATGCGCCCTGCGCTTCTCGCCACGAGCTTTCACTGCACCGGCCATTTGGATGGCGCCACCAAAAAGCAGAAGCTTTTCCGTTAGGGTGGTCTTTCCGGCATCAGGGTGCGAGATGATCGCGAAAGTGCGCCTACGCGCTGCAGAATCATTTTGCGTCGCCATGGAACTCAATCAGAATTGAGGGACTGTCTAATGAACTGTAGTCTTATATAGAATTGCGACTGGTTCTCTCAAGCGCTCATCGCAGAATCAGCGGTCGTCCAAGTACCGGGCGGTTTCACCCCGAGTGCTTTTGGCTACAAGTCACCAATCGAGAACACATCGCAATCTACTCCCTACGATAATTGCAATGCGAAATACAAGCTAATGGAAGCTCCCGGAACGGGTGGTAATACTCGAGAAAATCTAACGTTATGAGAGAGTTTCGACAGATTGGAAAAGACCGTAGCCACTTGAGAAACAAACTCCCACTTTGATCCAGGATATCGAGAAATATGGGCTACACTCAACGTTTCTTCATGGACAGTTGTCGCGGCACCAATTGTAATGGTAACCCAGCAACGCGGAGACTGACGGATGTCTAAGTCCATCACCCTCTATTCCGACTATAAAAGCCCTTACGCGTATCTCGCCGTCGCCGCGGCGGATTCACTGGCGCGGGATTATGGCGCCGAGATCCTTTGGCGACCCTACATACTTGATATTCCAGCCTATCTCGGCGCGGCGAAAGTCGATGACAACGGTAATGTGCTGTCGCAGGAACGCAACGCCCATCAATGGCGGAGAGTAAAATACAGCTATATGGATGTGCGCCGATACGCTAACCGGGAAGGGTTAACAATCCGTGGCCCACGCAAAATTTTCAATTCTACGACCGCCGGCGTCGGTATGCTTTATGCACAAATACAAAACGTTTTTCGCCCCTACCACGATCTTATCTTCGAGCGGTTCTTCAAGCGCGAGTTGGATATCGAGGATATCGCCGCTGTTGGGACCGTTTTAGCGGAAGCGGGTGCCGATATAGAAAGTTGGAGCGTCTATGCCATGGAGGAAGGGCCAGCTGCGGTTCGCCGCATACAATCTAACGCTGAGGCGGACGGCGTGTTCGGCGTTCCCACCTTCGTGATCGATAACGATATATTCTGGGGCCGAGAGCACCTGCCTGTAATCCAAGAAATACTAACAGTATGAAGTGCCCGCAATTGCATTCGCAGCGAGGATTGCCTTACTCTCAAGCTAGAAACTCCCTGACCGATTGGACTGAACATGCCAGACTCCCTGCCGACTAATTCAAAAATTGTCGCCAACTACCGGGAACACACACCGAAATCTGAAGAACGTGCCGACCAAGCGCGTGAAATCTTCCCGAGCGGGCTGGTGCATGACTCCCGCAAACTCGACCCCTATGCCTTTTATGTCGATCGGGCTCAGGGCAGTCACAAGTGGGATATCGACGGGAACGAATATGTCGACTATTTCGGCGGCCATGGTGCACTGATACTGGGACACAACCACCCAACAGTGCAGGCAGCCGCGCATGCGCAGCTCGACAAGGGCACTCATTTCGGCGCCTGCCACGAACTTGAAGTGCGCTGGGGTCAGTTGGTTAAGGATCTCGTGCCTTGCGCCGAACGAGTGCGCTTCACCTCCTCCGGCACTGAAGCTAACCTTATGGGACTTCGTCTCGCACGGGCATTCACAGGAAAGCCTAAGGTCGTCCGCTTCCTGGGCCATTTCCACGGCTGGCACGATCATGCGGCATTCGGTGTCAGCAATCATTTCGACGGCACCGCATCGCCTGGCGTGCTGGACGGTATCGCAGAGAACGTGCTGCTCGCACCATCGGACGATATCGAGGCGACGCGCCGCATCTTTGAAGCGCATGACGATATCGGCGCCTGCATCCTAGAGCCTACCGGCGCCAGTTTCGGGCAGGTCCCGGTGACCAAAGAATTCATCACCGAACTGCGTCGCATTACCGCTGAGCGCGGCGTCATCCTGATCTTCGATGAGGTCGTGACCGGCTTCCGAGTCGCCCCAGGCGGCGCGCAGGAGCATTACGGCGTCACGCCGGATATGTGCAGCCTGGCAAAAATTCTTGCCGGCGGCCTGCCAGGTGGGGCTATCACCGGCCGCGAAGACATTATGGAACTTCTGGACTTTGAGGTCGCGGAGGAAAAAGGCTTCGAGAAGATCCAGCATCAGGGCACCTATAACGCCAACCCGATGTCCGCCGCTGCCGGAATCGCCGCATTAGAACTTATCAAGGCGGGCGGGGTCTGCGATGTCGCCAGCAAAAGTGCCGCCAAACTTCGCCGAATGATCAATGAGGACTTCGAAGCGGAAGACGTGCCCTGGGCCTGCTATGGCGAACACTCGGGCTTTTACATCTTTACCAATCCGAAGAACCTCGAAATTAAGCCGACCACCTTCAACCCACTCGAGCAAGATCGGGAGACCATGAAGGGCTCGCGCACCGACTCGCTGGTCACCAAACTGAGGCTCGGCATAATCGTCGGCGGCGTCGATATGAACAGCAAGCCGGGCGGCGTGATGTCCTCCGTGCACACCGATTCCGATCTGGAGAAGACGGCGGAAGCGGTGCGCGGGGCGGTGCGCATGCTGAAAGACGAGGGCGACATCGCTGCCTAGACCAGATCATGTTTAGATGGAACCGTTCCCGGTTTCATCCGGACTTGTAAATCTGATCTATTTTCTTAGGGGTAAAGCGGAATCACACGGTTTTTGGATCGCTGAAAGCGATTCCAACAATCCCTATCCGCTCTAAAGCCTTTAACGGCAAAGCACCGACGCGGTCAGTCCTTCTTGACGAATCCCTCGATGGCAGACCGCGCAGGATGGTTTCGTAAATTCGAGGTAAGTCTGCCTCGACGATAGACGGTGACCATTGTGGATACCGTGCCACCAGACAGTTCCGGAACTTGCGATGGTCAAGGTGCGCATCGTTAGCGACAAGAAAGACTACTGTCGGTATCGCAGCTTCGGAATTGGTCGCAATAGACGCTTAGCCAACGGATGAACGTGCATCGATCGTGACGGTCCGCGCCCACCACTGGTTTGACGCCTTTATCCCGTATGCGACCGCGAACCCTGATCAAGCGGCGGCAAGCGCCTCGCGGTAAGCCGCCCGAAGGCCGTCTGACGCGTTGTAGATCGGTGTATGGCCGCGCAACAGTATTTGCGTGCTGCGCTCATACGCAGCGCTGGGCATAACGATCTCTCCATCGCGCATCGCACCGGCGATGGTCGCCTTCAACAATCCCGCCGGATTGGCCATGCGAACAACATGGTCGCTCTCTTCCGGTCCCAAACCCTCCAAATTTTCTACGATTTCATATCCGACGGTCCCGGGTACGAGGCAGCAGGCGGCGAGACAAGCACCGCCAGTCACGGCAAGCGATTTATGGCCGGCCTGCGGCGTGAAATAGCGCACCCGGATATTGGCCCCACGCGTCCGCTCTTCGTCGCTCGGCGGCGCGACAATACAGATTTTGGGTACCGTCTCGCTGGCCGCCAATTCCGCCCCGGACATCAGTGACCCGGAATTTCCCTTCAGTCCCATCTTCAAGCCGGCTTCGACCCAGATCCGCTGCAGCCGCGCCATGAACACGGTATCCGCGTCCAGTTCTTCGGGCGATTCCTCAGCCGTCTTGCTCAAATCCGAGGCGCGAACGATGACCATTGGCACCGCGAGGTCGGTGCAGGAAATCTCGATTCCATCGATCATGTCGGTCGGATTTCCGGTCGGCAACAGGCGGCCGGTCTTTGCCCCGACCGGCTCCAACAGAGCAAGCTGCACACCCGGCCAATGACCCATCACTCCGGGGATTTCCGTTTCTGACGCAACAGGTAGGTCAGGTTCCGGCATGTCGAGCAAAGCGTGCGTCACTACACCGGTGTTGGTATTGAATATTCGCACGCGGTTTGTGCCGGGCGCCAGCGAAACGAGCCCGACCTGCGCGGCAAAAACCGGTAGGGCGGCAGACATGTTGCCACAATTGACGCTCCAGTCTATCGCCGCTTTCGTCGGTGCCAGTTGCGCCAGAGTGCTTTGAATATCCGCATCGCCCCGTGTACTGTTATCGACGATGAAGACCTTGCAACTCTGCGGAATTCCGCGCCCCAGGCCGGTGATCTGTGCGTTGCGGTTGACTTCACCTATCAACGGCACGCCCATGATATGACGGATCAACTCTTCGCGCAGCGCGAAGTCGCTCGGCAGATGTGGCTCGTACAGCAGAATGCCAGTCGAGGTGCCCCCGCGCATGTGGTAGACGGGAATCTCCAAGACCTCATCGAAGAACCGGGGGTTTAATCCATGAAAGGGCGCTGACCCGTCCAACTATTCAACTCCTAAGATTTGTACAACGTATCGACCTTGTCGAGCTTGCGCAGCAGCGCCGGCCATTCAAGTTTGCCCGACGGTCGATGTCCGTTCGCGCCGACGGCCGCCCGGGCTCGATCCATAGTGATCTGTTGCACTTCCTCGGAAATCGGATACCACTCAGCGCCGCTTTGCTGAAAAGCGAGTTGCATGCGGCAGGCCCGTTCCGCTCGGTACATCCAAACGAACGCCTCGCCGATGGTACGACCGACGGTCAGCAAACCGTGATTGCGCAGGATCAGGATCTTTTTTTCTCCGAGATCTTCCACAATCCTAACCCGCTCATCGTGGTCCAAGGCCGGGCCTTCGTAATCATGGTAAGCCACCTCGTGCAGCGCCAGCAGCGCATGCTGGTTCAGCGGCAGCATGCCATCCTTCTGCGAGGCGACGCTGGTGCCGGCCGCTGTGTGGGTATGCATTACACAGGCAAGATCATGGTTTGCCATATGGACGGCGCTGTGAATGGTAAATCCGGCAGGATTGACCTTGTAATCGGACTCATCGATCGCATTCCCGTCTAGATCCACCTTGATCAAGCAGGACGCCGTGATCTCGTCGAACATCATACCGTAAGGGTTGAGCAGGAAGTGATCCTCTGGCCCCGGCACCCGAGCGGAAATATGCGTGCCAATCATGTCCGACCAGCCATACATATCTACCAGACGGTATGCAGCCGCGAGATCTACCCGCACCGCCCATTCTTCATCGGAAATCTGACTACCAACCGGTTTAACCGCAGCGACCATGTGCCTTACCTCTCATCTCTCAATAGAAATTTGGACAGAGTATTGCGCCGCGCAGCGGCTTTGACAAACTGTCTCGAGCCAATCTAGCTAATAGTTACTTCGACGCGCGGGTTACGCGGCTCGGCAACGCCGTTGGGCGTCAATCTCCAGCTCGACCGCTTTCTACCCAAGGAACATCCGCGTGACTTTGACCGCAAAACCGGGAATTGGCGAACCTTCAACCACGACGAGGGCGGGCATGCGACATACAACGCCATCCCTGTCGAGATCGACATTAGCGACGCCGGGATAGGCACTTGCCTCTTCGAACATAGGCAAGCTTGGTCAAGAGGACTGGATACCGATCGAGCTGTGGCGTCGCTTGCCATCCTAGTTTCAAATTGATGGGCGTGCGTGATATCGAGAAGCTGGGCGATGCCCAGCTGCAAGACCCAGGTCGGTAAAACGATCAGCAGGCGCCGGCAAATTTGAGCCAGGCGAAATCTGTCACCGGGAACGACCAAAGTCACTGATCGCTGCTGCTTTCCGAAGCCGCCGCAATGACGGCGATCAAAATGAAACGAGTGCGCAAAATCGCATCCGAACCGGCACTACGATCATGCAGCTTCGTTGGATACAGAATACTGATAACTTGGGAACCGCCGGCCAACTCAGCAAGCACCGCCCCTGCGGCAGAGAAACTTGTGTCGGTAGTCTCCATACCGGACATGCCTAATACCGCATCCCTCCCAACCATCATAAATGACAGTGCAATTCCGGCTAAAAGCACCACCTCAACCCGGCGGTTTGGACCTTGGTCGACGAACCGCCACCCACCGCTTCCAGCGCAACCATCGCGATCGGTCCGTTCCCGCTATACAGCGTGTTCGCAGTCGCCCGTGAAATATGGGTCAGGGCGAAGAAATAGTATATTCAGGCGAACTCTGTTGTAAGGTTACCGCCAGAACATTGTCTTTCAAGACGGCAAGGGCGCCAGGCAGCACGGCGAGGAGCAACAAGAACAAGTTACAGGTCGTGCAGGCGATCAGCACAACCTTGTATAATCCAATGGACTGAAAAATATGTCCGAAACAGACGCCGCGTACCGCCGATAGCAAGACGAAACCGAACACGAGCAAGGGGCCCAGCATGTGCCCTCCGCGATTTCGACGCATTCTCACGGAAGCTAATTTGCCGGACGCTCCGGTTCTTGTCCTCCTCTGCTGGTTACCGTCCCTTGAAGACGGGTTCCCGCTTCTCCAGGAAGGCCCGCATCGCTTCGGCGGAATCTTCGTAGTGCGATAGCTCGGTCGTCATGTTCTGCTCAAACCGGTAACCGTCTCGCAGGCTCATTTCCTCGATCGAATTGAGTGCGTGTTTGGCGAGGCCAATCGCAACCGGGCTCTTCGAGGCGATCTCGCGCGCAAAACCCATCGCGGCCTCCATGAGCCGGTCCGGCGGCACAACCGTTTCGACGATGCCCAGCCGATACAGCTCATCGGCTGGGACCCGGTATCCGGTAAACATCATCCGCCGAGTCAGAGAATGGCCAAACAAGCGCATCGTGTGGCGACCACCACCGAGCAATCCAACATTGATTTCCGGTAGCCCGAGTACCGCCGTTTCCGACGCGACCAGGATGTCGCAAGAGGCGGCAACCGCCAGACCGGCGCCCAACGCAGCACCATTCAAGGCACCAATCACCGGCTTGCGGCACTCCATCACGGAATGAAAACACTCGCGAGCAGTTCGGTTATGTCCCCAAGCCACACCAGGTCCGGTCCCCCGGTCTGCGCGCGCCTTGATGTCGGCGCCAGCGGAGAAGATTTTTCCTTCGCCAGTCAACACTGCAACTCTGACATCGTCGCGATCACTGATCGCATCGAAAGTCTGCATCATCTCGTGGTGAAATTGCGCGTTCTGCGCATTCACCGGTGGGTGATCCATCCTGACAATGGCGATAAAGTCGGCAACATCGCACCTGATCATCTTATGGTCCATTCCGGGGCCCCTACTCCGCTGCACGTCCGGCACCGTAGCGCTGTTCCAGCTCAGCGAGCACCTTTTCCAGGGGTTCGACATCCGCCATCTTCATATCCATATCGAACAGATTTGCACGATGCGCCGTGGCGCTGCGGTCGCCGACCGCCTCCTCTGCCACGATTACTCGAAAATTGTGCGAGAAAGCATCATTCGCCGCGGCCCGAACGCAGCCGCTGGTCGAGATACCGCAAATCACCAGCGTGTCGATATCATCGTAGCGCAGGAACGATTCCAACGGCGTTTCGAAAAAGCAGGACGCCTTGTTCTTATAGACGATGACATCTTGCTCACGCGGCGCATAAACTTCCGGCCACTCATCGGCGCGAGGATCGCGGCTGTAGATCATTTCGTCGGCGATTCCGAGCTTGTCGTTCCACATGCCACGGCGGATCGGATGGCTACGATCGTCACGCCGGCTGTAGTAGATCGGCATATCGAGCCCTCTGAACGCAGCGGTAATTTTCGTGATGTTCTCAACCAATTCCGGGTCGCCTTCACCACATTGCGGAAAAGCCGGGTCGACAAACATGTAGGTGGTATCGATGTTGAGCAATGCGGGTTTGCGGCCGAACCCTACCCGTTCACCGAACTTGCCTTTGGCATAGGTCGCCAACTCTTCGGGGGGGAGGAAATCCGCCCATTTCTCAAGCTTGCTCATGTCGCCACTCCGTTCCTGAACCGCAAACCATGAAAGCGGTCGATCCGGACGGCGTCAAGCTGGCGTCAACGGTACCTCGTTAAAATGTGTCGGCAAGGGCGGAGTTGTTTATGACAATCACGGCGTTGACCAGAACAACCAGGGGAATGCATGCGAATACCATGCGCACCGGCGGAATAAGCACGAGCCCGGCGAAGAACAATTGCAGGTAGAATTTCAGCAGACCCCACC
>CAYYUG010000001.1:73121-122560 GCA_964474755.1 uncultured Rhodospirillaceae bacterium
CTCGATCGCGGTTACGCGGTTTCAAACCCGGCCGCGCTGCCTTTTCTGGAACGGAACAAAGTGAATTATCGCCTTACCGCACAAAAAGATCCCAAAGCCCGGTACGCGGTCTTCAAGAAGGCGAAGCCCTTTATCGCACGGCTGTGCTGCCCCAGGGACCCTAGGCCACGATAAAGGGATCGTCGGTTGGCATTTTGTCAGAAATAAGTTCGGGCCCATCCGCCCGCAGCACGACCATATCCTGAATATGCCAGTGGCCAATATGAGGCTCTAAAGCTAGGACCATGCCTTCCTCCAGCACGATATCGCTGCCCTTGCGCAGGATCGGTTCCTGTTGATGCCACCAGGAGCCAACGCTATGTCCTATCAGCAAAGACTCAAACTTCCAGCCATCTGTGGTGAAAGCGTCGACCGCAAAGTCGTAAATATCGCCAACGCGGGCGCCCGGAACGCAATGATCTATGGTCGCGCGATAGACGTCACGGATCGAACGGTACTCGTCGCGTTGCTGCTGGCTGGGTTCGCCGAAGATAAGGTTGCGCGACTGGTGCCCGGGGTAGCCGTCGAGATAGGCAACATAATCCGTCCGCATAACGTCACCGGTCTGAAACACAACGTCGCTTTCACCGGCATAGGGAATCGTGTTGCTGCTTGAATTGAGGATGCCGTGTGCCCAATTGCAGCCGCGTTCCAGACAGCCTGCGATAATACGGCTGTGCGCCAGACGTTCCGTGTCCCCTGGCCTTAACCCCGGAAAAACATCTAGATAAACGTCATCAAGCAGATCGGCGCCTGCCTTGAATTTCGCAACTTCTTCCGGCGTCTTGATCCAGCGCACCTGATCCATGATCGCCGTACAATCGACCATGTCCATCTTCGGGACGGCGTCAGCCACGAGCGACCAATCCCGCGCGCTGACATAATCGCGTTCGAACCCCACACGGGCCGCAGAAAGGCCTTCATCGTGCAGCAGTTCTCCCAAACGCTTGTAGGGCGATTCGACATAACCCTCGTAGATCACCTGCCGCTCGATCCAGGAATCGCGCGCCGCCAATCCCGCCGCGGTTCCGTTCACGATCAGCACCGGTTCGCCACTACGCGGCCATAGTACCATGACGCCGCGGTCCGAATCCGGTAGATCGAGCAATCGTGCCAAAGTGCCGGGATAGGCGAACCCGCTGAGATAGGTGAAATTACGGCCCGACCGGGCAACGACCGCATCGAGACCGTTCTCGTCCAACAGCCGGTTCAACCGGTCGACATTGATGAAGATATCTCGCTTTGCGTCAGCCATATCCACTCTCCTGTCCTATGGTACGCGAGCCCGCTTGCTCCGCCCCGATTGTGCCATCACCCAGGCCGGGAACACGCCCAGCAACGCGACGACTGCCAGCACCATGAACGCGTCGTGGTAGCCCATCGTGCTGGCCTGCGCGTAAATCATATCGCCCAGATAGTGAATAACGCCAGGGTCACGCGCGGTTTCCGGTACACCAGCTTCTGCAAACAGCCGCATTAGCGCATTCGACATCTCCTGTCCGGTCTCACTGGCTCCGGTCTGAGTCGAGGTGAAGGCATCGCCATGGAACGGAATGCGCCACTCCAGAAAGACAATAATGATGTTGGTACCAAGCGCCGCCCCCAGCTTGCGGATGAAGTTAATCGAACTGGCTCCTTGGTGAACCATTTCCGTCGGCAGCGATTTCAGGGCCACCGTGTTGGTGACCGGCCGCGTGAACGCCGTCCCGGCGCGCATCAGCAGGGTCAGGCCGACGATGGTCCAGAACGGGGTGTTAACGTCCGACTGCGCCATCAGCGCATAGGCGGCCGCGAAAAAAATCAGCCCGATATAGATCATGTATTGCGGAGAGATTAGGTCGGTTAGCCTGCCCGCCAGCGGGAACAGAATCAGCAGCGACAAGCCCGCCGGGATCATCATCAGTCCGGCATCGAGCGCGCTGTAATGCTGTATCTGCTGCACGAATAACGGCAGCATGAAGGTGGATGACAGAAAGGCGCAGCCGGTGAAGAAGGCGATCAACGCCGCCGCGCTGAACTGCACGTTCCGGAACAAGGCGAGATTGACCAGCGGGCTCTTGCCGTAGAGCTGCCGCAGGACGAACCCTGCGCCACCGATAATGCCGATCGCAAAGAGCCCGACGATATCACCCGACGTCCAGCCGAGACGCTGGCCATAGCTGAAACCCAGCAGGAAACCGAACAACGAAGCGCACAGGAACAGAAATCCAAGAAAATCAAAGCGCGGCAGTTCCTTCGGCAGATTTCGCGTCGGGAGGAAAACGTTGCAGAAAATCAATGCCAAAAAGGCGGTCGGAAGCGACAACAGGAAGACGGCCCGCCAACTGAATTCGGCGATCGCCAACCCGCCCATGGTCGGGCCAAGCGACGGTCCCATTACCATGCCAAGGCTGTATATCCCCATGGAGAGGCCTTTGCTTTCCTGCGGGAACACGCGGAAGGTGACGGCCATGCCGAGCGGCTGAATGACGCCAGACGACACACCCTGCATCACCCGCCCCAGCACCAGAGTGCCGGACTCGTCGGCGAAACCGCTCATCAAACCGCCGAGCAGAAAGGCGATCAGCGCGATCGTGCAGGTGCGGCGTTCGCCGATCACTTCGATCAGCCAGGCGCTCAATAGCATCCCCGCCGTCTGTGCCGCAAAATACCCTGTTGAGAGAAGCTGCGCCTGATCCCGGCCGATGCCGAAGGCCCCCATGATCTCCGGGAAAGCGACGTTGACCGTCGAACCGGCGAGCGCGACAGTCAACGTTGCGACCATGCAGGTGCAGGTCACCAGCCATTTGTAGACGGGACCGTAACGCTCGAAGAGGGTGTCTATCGTTTCAACGTGCGCGATGGGACTCTCGATTGTTCACGGCGGCGCGGCGGCAAGACTATATCACGGCGCACATCCCGACCGATGCTAATGAGACAAATTTCCACCCGGGCTTTCGGATTTCATCGGAACACGAACCCTTTATAACCGTCCGTCTCGCAGTCGCTCAGATGATCCCGATAGGCGTCGCTGTTGGGATAGTTAAGGAGTTGGCGCCGCTTGCCTGGGATGTTCGCAGCCATGTACCAGGAATCGGTCCGGCCAAATAAGGTGGTGTCGGCCAACTCAGAGAGATGCGCCGTCCAGGCCGCTCCCATCGCCGGAGTCGTCTCAACCGCGCTGTGACCGTTGGCCCGCATTTGTTTAAGCAGCCGGCTCACCCAATCTCCCTGGAACTCCGCGCAGGTTGGCCCGTTACAAAAGGCCGTGGCACTTTGAGGCCCATAGAGCATCAACATGTTCGGGAACTCGGGAACCGCCATACCAAGATGCGTATCGACGCCATCCGACCACGCTTCGGCCAGCGAGCGATTGTCTCGGCCGCGGATGTCGATGGCGGTCAGACCGCCGGTATTGGCATCGAACCCTGTGGCCAACACCAACACATCCAACTCAAACAGCCCACCACTGGTTCGTACGCCAGCCGGCTCGATCGCCTCTATCGGCGTCGACCGTATATCCACCAGTGCAACGTTTGGCCGGTTGAAGCACTCATAGAAGTTTTGCTCGAGAGAGGGACGTTTGGTGCCGAAAGGATAGGGTGGTTCCATCGGCGCCAGTAACTCGGCGACAGCTGGGTCGTCGATACGCGCCCGTGTCTTGTCGCGCCAGAAGTCGTAGGCGGTCCGGTTGGCCGCTTCGTCGAGCAGAATATCGTTGAACGTTCCGATCCAGAACCGGAAGCCACCCCACTGCCACGCCGTCTCGAACACTTCCTCGCGCACCTTTTCGGTAACGTCGAAAGCACCGATATCCGGCCGTGCGATGTCGCAGAAATTACCCGGCGGCACATTGCGCTGCGCGAACAATTGCGGATAGTTCGCTTTCGCGACCGCTTGTGCATCGGGATCGAGCGCCCGCTGTTGCATGGGCAACGCCGTGTTCGGCGTTCGCTGAAAAACAGTGATACGTTCGGCGTGCGGTGCGGCCTCTTGGATAACCTGCACACCGCTGGCACCGGTCCCGATAACGCCGACCCGACGGCCATTGAAGTCCACGCCATCTTCGGGCCAGGATGCTGTGTGTTGGCAAATCCCGGCGAAGGTGCCGAGACCCTGCAGATCGGGCGTATAGGGTTTCGAGCCGAAGCCCGTGCAGAGCAACAACATGGAACAGGCGAATTGGCGTCCACCCTCGGCGGTTATCGTCCAGCTTCCATCGGCATTGAAATGACAGGCTTCGATGCGCGTATCCAAATCGATGTCGCGGCTCAGACCGAGCGCTTGGTCAACATGTTCGAAGTAGCGCACCAATTCTTCGCGACCGGGAAATCTCTCGGTCCAAACCCAGTCGCGCCAGCACGCCTCTATCGAATACTCATAGTTGGGTACATGCGAGTCGACGCGGGCGCCGGGATAACGGTTCGCTTGCCAGACACCGCCAAGTCCGGATTGCGCCTCGATCAACCGAACTTTGAAACCCTCGTTGCGGAGGCTGTGCAGCAGGTAGAGGCCGCTAAATCCCGCTCCGACGATCACGACATCAAATTTCTCCATGCTGCAGTCTATCGCATTAAGCCGCCTGCGCGCGGTCGTAGCCCGGCACCACGAGCGCATCGGCAAAGTCGGCGATACTATTGGCCTTGCCGAGTCCCTCCACAGCATCGGAGATGCCTTTCGCATCGACCTCTATGGGAGCCAGTAGAGCCTGCGCCTTGCCCTCCACCTCGATCGTGGACATCGGCCGCACCGGCGTGCCGAGACTGTCCAGCACCTTCGCCTGGC
Organism: uncultured Rhodospirillaceae bacterium; assembly: GCA_964474755.1. Classification (GTDB taxonomy): domain Bacteria; phylum Pseudomonadota; class Alphaproteobacteria; order UBA8366. The sequence goes on from CAYYUG010000001.1 coordinate 77,925, forward strand.
GCGAACTGCCGCCGCGCAGATTCAATTCGACGCTGGTCGCCATTTTCGCCGGTACCAGGCTGTTCAGCTCCGCATCGGGTTGTGCCTGGACCTGGTCGACGATCGACAAAATCTTCTTATCCTCATGATGATCCGAGCCATAGGCGTCATAGCGGCGCGGACCGTAAGCGAGTGTCGCGCCGACGATGTATGGCATCGAATATTGCGCCGCCATTACAGAGTCGGGCCGGCGCATCATGTGGCTTTCGATCGCGGTGTTCGGCGCCCGCACGGTGATGCCCTCGATCTCCTCAACTGGGATCGAGAAACCGTCGGTTGCCTGCTCCAATGCGTCGATCAGGGAATGGAACTTCCGGCAGCAGGAATAGGGCTTCATACTGATATCGTGAATCTCGAAGGGCGCATCCGCCGCCTTCTTCAGTAGGGTGGGGTCGGCATCGACGCCGAACAGCTTGAAGAAGCCGTAATTGCCCTCGAGCGCCTGTACCGGGGCAGCGAGGCCGAGGCGTGCCAGTTGCGCAGCGATAACGCCGTTATGCGCCGGGATGCCGGCATGCATGCGCTTCACCATCGTGCCTTTGGGCTCGAAGGCAAACTGGCAAGCCCCGCTCGACATGGACAGTGCAATGCCCCACGCCTGCGCGATGCCAGAAGCGTCGAGCCCATAGAGCTTGCCGGCAGCCGCCGCCGCGCCGAACACCCCGAATGTCGCCGTGGGATGAAAGCCGCGGTTGATCACGCCCAGGGAGTTCGCTGCCATGCCGACGCGCGTCATGACCTCATAGCCCATGACGATGGCAGACAGCAAATCCTTACCGCTCGAACCCATCTCGGTCCCTGCGGCCAGCGCTGCAGTAACGACGACGGCGCCCGGATGGCTCATCGACTTGTCATGCGTATCGTCGAGCTCATAGCCATGCGCAGACGTACCATTGACCATGGCGGCTGCGTTGGCGCCCGCGCGCTTGCCGCTACCGATCAACAGCACCTTGCCGTCCGCACCATGTGCGCCGGCCCACTCGGTCAGTGTGCGGCCCCAGGGCTGCACGGATCCGCATAGGGTCACGGCAGCATAGTCTATCAGCAGACGTTTTAGTTGCTCATGATCTTTAGATGAAAAGCGATCCGCACCAAAGCCGACGACCTCTTCCGCCAGCGCGAGCGAAATACCTGCGTGTTCCGACATACCCTGTTCCTCCGCGGTTGCGTTGCTCCCAGACCTTAAGACTCAGCCATATTTGGCCACCGGTCGCAACTTGCCGCGGTAAAACTCGGCTAAACGGTCACGCCCAACTGCCGCGCCATATCGGGAAAGCTGTCAGCAACGATGTCGTGAATTGGGTTCGGTTCCGGATCCGGCGGCCCTTCCGGTCCCCATTCGTCCGGCCGCTTTACGAAGGCGGTCGTGTAACCGCACGCTTTCGCCGCATCGAGATCGAAATTGTGACAGGCGACCATGCAGATCTCGCTCGGGTCGAGCTGCAGGAACTTGGCCACCGTGTAGTACGCCTCCGGCAACACCTTGTACTTGCCGATCGCTTCGCAGGAAAAGACGGCATCCCAGCTCAGTCCGTTGGCCTTCGCCGTATCCGTGATGATGCGGAAGCTGAGGATCGTGAAGGAAGCGCAGATGTATTTCTCGCGCAACTTCGGCAATGTCCCCGGGAAGTCACTCCAACATTTCAGTTGGTGCGGCGTTTCATACGCGATCATATGCCGTTCTTCATCCGTGAACGCGCCGAGATCGTGTTCCGCGATCAGGCTGTCGAGCGCCATGCGGTGGGAGCCGTCGAAATTGTAGGCGGGTTGCTCTGTCTCGCCGAGATTGAGCATCTTGCCCAACGACCGGCGCCGGAATTCGTTTGTGATATGGGTCCAGTCCCGTTCAATGCCGTGCTTCTGGCCCGTCTTGGTTAGTGCGGCTTTGACCCCCGAATGCCAATCCAGAATGGTCCCACCCGTATCGAATGTCAGCGCCTTAACGCCTGCAACGCTCATCGCTGCCTCCCTGTGATTTCCGCGGCAGATAGTTTCACCAGACCGCCGGAACTTCAATCAACGGTTTCGTGAGTATCACTCGATTTGACCTTCAATTCGAGGCGCGCCAAAGTATTTGCACATAAACAGACGCGGTACTTTCGATGAAGACAAATCTGTTAGCCAATGAGTTCGCCATCGAGTTCGACGATCTCGATCTGGCCGCCCTCGACGATGACGCGTTGAGCGAGGTTCGTGACCTTTGGATGCACTACAAGGTAGCTGTGTTCCGGAAGCAGGAGCTTTCCGACGACGCGCTGGTTGCCTTCACCCGGCGGCTCGGCCCGCTGCATGTCCATGTGCGCGATCAGTATCATGACGAACGGCACCCTGAGATCATGTTCGTTTCCAACCTGCAGGAGGATGGCCGCAAACTTGGGTCGCTCGGCAATGGCGATCTGCGCTGGCACACGGACCAGAGCTACACGGCGAAACCCGTACACGGCACCATGCTCTACGGCGTTGAAGTGCCGGCGGATGGCGGTGCCACCTGGTTCTGTGATCTCGCCGCCGCCTATGCGGGCATGCCGGCCGAACTGCGCGCCATGGTCGATGGAGAAACGGCGAGCTTTTCCGGTCTGAAACCGGATTCGACGCAAAGCGCGCCATTACGGCCCGACCAAGTCGCCAAAATACCGCCGCAGCGCCATCCGATGGTGCGGACGCATCCCTATCTGAAGTACAAAACGCTCTATATCAGCCCGAACCACATCATGCAGATCGGCGATCGGGATCTGGCCGGAACGGAAGAGATACTGGACCGTCTAGTCGATTGGGTGGAACAGCCGCTATACACCTATCGGCACGAATGGCGGGTGAATGATCTGGTGCTCTGGGACAACGCTGCCGTTATGCACCGGCGGGATGGGTTCCCATCGGAGCAAAGACGGTTCCTGAAACGGACCGGGTTCCATTTCCCAGAGGCGCTGGGAACACCCGCCTAAACGAAATGGCATATCTTTCGATGACCGACGATAATCGAGACAGTTGGCCACAAGAATATGCCTGACTTCAAAATCACTCCCCTGACCCAAGAAATCGGAGCCGAAGTCCGCGGGATCGATCTCTCAGAAGCGCTCAGCGAGACGGTATTCCCTACGCTCTACCAAGCCTGGCTAGACCATCAGGTTTTGCTGTTTCGCGATCAATCCCTGACCGATCCGCAGATGATCGCGTTCAGCCAGCGGTTCGGCAATCTCGACCTGGCACCAATTCCCGGCCACGGCCGCGCCTTCGTCGAGGGGTTGCCCGAGATGTTCGTCATATCGAATGTGGTCGAGGACGGTCACAATATCGGGTCTCTCGGTGACGGCGAATGCTTGTGGCATACCGACATGGCTTGGACACCCAAGCCGGCCAAGGCCAGTTGCCTATACGCGTTGGAAGTTCCAGAGGCACAGGGAGATACCGGCTTTCTGAATATGTACGCCGCTTACGAGACGCTGCCGCAGGATTTACGCGCGCGGGTTGAAGGCCGCACGATCAAACACGATACGCAATACACGCTGGACGGTCTCGATCGCAGCGGTGGTCCGCTGCTGACAGAGGCGAAGGCATCCGGCGCGTTCAACGTAGCCGCTATCCCCGGTGTCAGCCATCCCATCGTGCGGACCCATCCGGAAACCAGGCGCAAAGCCCTCTATATCGGGCGGCGCCAGAATACCTATGTGAACGGGCTGCCCATAGCCAAATCCGAAGCATTGCTGGATGCCCTGTGGGCACACGCCGATGAACGCGGACGCCGGACCTTACATCATCGCTGGCGGGTCGGGGATTTGATGATCTGGGACAACCGCTGCGTCATGCACCGGCGCGACGCCTTCTCTCCCGACGTCCGGCGGGTTATGCACCGTACGCAGATACAGTCTGACTTGGCGCCGGCGTGACCGTCAGCCGATGGTCCAACCGCCGTCGATCAAAAGCGCCGCGCCGGTTATCAGCGCCGCCGCGTCAGAGGCGAGAAACACGATCGCGCCCATCAGATCCTCAACCTGTCCGATCCGGCCGAGCTTGATCTTTGACATCACGTAGTCGTTCATTTCCTTCTGCGCCAAGAACGATTTCGCCAAGGGCGTTTCGATAAAGGTTGGCCCTATTGAATTGACCCGAATCCCATGCGACGCGAACTCCAGCGCCATCGCCTTGGTCATACCTTCGAGGCCCCATTTCGAAGTGCAGTAGACCGTCCGGTTCGGTCCGCCAACATGCCCCATCTGCGAAGACATATTGATCACTGATCCGGACTTCCCTGCTTTCAGAAGCCCGTCAGTCACCGCTTGCGCTACGAAATAGGCGGCACGGAGATTGAGATCCATGATAGCGTCATAATCGTCCGCTGTCGTGTCGGCCATGGTCTTTGGACGGTTGGTTCCGGCATTGTTGACCAAGATGTCATACGGTCCAGTATTGGTGATTGTAGACCGGGCCACATCGATATCAGTTACATCAAGCGTTATCGCATTGGCTCTCCCGCCATCGGCGACTATAGCTGCGGCGACCTCTTCGATCTCCGATGTTGTCCGTGCAGACAGGGTGACGGTGGCCCCTGCTTCTGACAACGCGGCCGCGGCGGCCAGTCCAATCCCACGACCGGCCCCGGTCACCAGCGCCCGCCTGCCATCCAGCCGAAAAGACGGCGTTTTCGGAAGTTCCATCGGTTTAGTCCACCGCCGCCGCGTACTCGACATTGCGACCACCAAATCGGCGCACCCGGACATTTGCCTGCTCGGCGTGACCGGCAAATCCCTCCAACATGCACAAGCGCGAACAGTAGGCGCCAAGTTTTGCGCTGGCCTCGTCGGTCAGAACTTTCTGATAAGTGCATGTCTTCATGAACTTGCCGACCCATAAACCGCCCGTATATCGTGCCGCCCGTTTCGTCGGTAGGGTATGGTTGGTCCCGATCACCTTGTCGCCATAAGACACAGTCGTCCTCGCGCCCAAGAACAGCGCTCCGTAATTTGTCATGTTGTCGAGGAAGTAATCCGGATCCTTAGTCAAGATTGTAACGTGCTCGTACGCTAAACGGTCGGCCTCAACAACCATCTCATCCAAGCTATCGCACAGGATCACCGCACCGTAGGTCTCCCAGGCGCCGCGCGCGATGTCAGCGGTCGGCAGGATATCGAGCAACCGCTCTACCTCCGCCAGTGTATCTCTGGCCACTGATTCGGAAATGGTGATCAGTACCGCCGGCGACGTCGGACCATGTTCGGCCTGACCCAGTAAATCCGTCGCGCATATTTCTCCGTCAGCCGTATCATCCGCCACAATCAGCGTTTCTGTCGGTCCGGCGAACAAGTCAATGCCGACCCGCCCATAAAGCTGACGCTTGGCTTCTGCCACGAACATATTACCGGGTCCCACCAGCATATCCACCGGCGCCATAGTCTCGGTGCCCAGCGCCATCGCCGCCACCGCCTGCACGCCGCCAAGGACGAGGATTTCGTCTGCGCCCCCGAGATGCATAGCCGCTACGATCGCCGGATGCGGACCACCGTCCTGCGGCGGCGCGGAGGCCACGATGCGTTTCACACCGGCCACCTTCGCCGTCACCACACTCATATGGGCGGAAGCCACCATCGGATACTTCCCGCCCGGCACGTAGCAACCGACACTATTCACGGGGATGTTGCGATGCCCAAGCACAACGCCTGGCATGGTCTCTACCTCAAGGTCTTGCATGCACGCCCTTTGCTTCTCAGCAAAATTTTTTACCTGCGCCTGGGCGAATTTAATATCCTCAAGGTCACGTTTGGCGACCTTACTCATAGCAAATTCGATTTCGTTCTCAGAAACGCGAAAAGACTCGGGAGACCAGTTATCAAATTTGGCCGATAATTTGCGAACGGCCACATCGCCGTTTTTCTCCACATCGGACAAAATTTCCTCGACAACCTGTCGGGTCTTGGCATCGTCCTGGGCGACTTCCTCGGCGTCCTTACCCTTTTTCAAATAACGCGCCATCCTAATCTTCTCCATGTCAATGAGCCTTGGCCCAAACATAGCGACGGGCACGCATGCTCGACAATGCATGTCGTCTGACTGGGTAAAATTTTATAAAGTCAGAGGCCGCTAAAACGACCTAAGATTAGTTCGGCTTTAGGCCAAAGGCTCGTCGGGCGTATCCGACGGCGCATCGATGTCAGCCTTCTTTTGTGCTGCTTTTTCCTTTTTCGCTTCGAGTCGCGCAGCCTTCTTAGCGGCTTTAGCACGTTCACGCTCCAAGCGTTCAAACTTGTAGTTTGGTTTTCGCGGCACGTTCATTCCTTCTCAAATTTGGTCTCTGCACGGGGCACCAATGCGCCCCGTGTAGATACCATGATAGCGGAGTAAAACCGCTTTAATTCGGTCAATCCATTGCGACCAAATTTTCTGCTGATGCCTTGCCATTGCGCCCAGGAACCAGCTCAAATTCCACCTTCTGGCCTTCACGTAATGTGGACATGCCAGCCTGTTCGACGGCGGAAATGTGGACGAATGCGTCCTTACTGCCGTCGCTGGGCTCAATGAAGCCATAGCCCTTTTGGGGATTAAACCATTTAACGGTACCAGATGCCATTGTACGTACTCCTTTATTGGCAAATTTCGTGTGATTGGTTAGTGCAATTCTAGTGTTAACAGATTTATTTCGCTTCTATTTGGATGAAAGCCTAGCCTTTAAAACCAGCGGGGTCACGCGGCACGTTTCGGTTGCCGCCCACGTGGCAGCCGACGGCGGCGTCTCGAGTGTCCGCGCTGCGGCTGACGAACCGCATTATTCCCATCACTCTTTAGCGGTTCGGAAGCTAGATTAGTGCTTTGCGAATGCTCGTCGACCACATCTATCGGCATCTTAATCAGCTTTTCAATTGCCTGAAGGTGGGCCCGTTCGCTGGGATCGCAAAAGGAAAGTGCCGCGCCAAAGGCGCCAGCCCGCGCCGTTCGGCCAATCCGGTGAATATAACTTTCCGGTTCATTGGGCAATTCGAAATTCACGACATGTGTAACATCGTCGATATCTATCCCTCGGGCAGCGATGTCGGTCGCGACCAGCACCCGCACTTTGCTGTTCCGAAAGGCTTCCAATGCACGTTGCCGGGCATTTTGAGATTTGTTGCCGTGGATTGCTTCGGCCGAGACCCCCGCCCGACCAAGCTGTTGCGCAACACGGTTGGCTCTATGCTTGGTCCGGGTGAAAACAATCACTCGGAACATCGATTGCTCTCGCAGCAGATCTTCCAACAGGTCACGCTTACGCGTCGCTTCGACGAAATAGACTTTTTGATCAATCTGATCAACGGGCGTTGCCGAGGGAGACACTTCGACGCGGCGTGGTTCGGTCAGAATTTCTTCTGCCAACTTTGCGACATCGCGCGGCATTGTCGCCGAGAAAAGCAGTGATTGCCGTTTGACAGGAAACTTGGCCACAATCTTTCGGACATCGTGGATAAAACCCATGTCGAGCATACGGTCGGCTTCGTCAAGCACTAAGGTCTCGGTTTTATCAAGCCGCAGATGTCCCTGTTGCATCAGATCAAGCAATCGGCCCGGGGTCGCGACCAGGATATCAACGCCACGGTTAAGCGCCTTTACCTGCGGCCCCTGTCCCACTCCGCCGTATATCACCGTATGCTGGAGTTTCAGATACCGTCCATAGGTCTTGAACCCGTCGCCGATCTGGATGGCCAACTCACGGGTTGGCGCAAGAATCAACGCGCGGGGCCGCCGGGACTCGGGCCGTTTTTTCAACTCGGATAACTTTTGCAATATCGGCAGCGCGAAGGCGGCGGTCTTGCCCGTACCAGTCTGCGCGAGCCCCATGAGATCACCGCCATCCAGCAGCAGCGGGATCGCTTGCGATTGAATTGGTGTTGGGTTGGCATAATTCTCTGCGCTGATTGCGCGCAGAAGCGGCACGGTAAGACCGAGCCCAGAAAATGTAGGTTTAGCCAATGTTTGAAGGGTCCTTTTGCGCCAGATGCCGTTCAACCTTTTGAGGTCAGCGCCATGACACGGCTTGGTCGCCGACTTCCACGCGCAAATGGAATAGACGCACTTTGAGAGAGATTTTCCTCGGGATCAAGCAATTTCAGCATGGCTGTAATTGCGTCGCGCAGTCGCGAGAAATCTTGTCGACGACTAATGGGCCTTATACTGTTGGGTGTCAAGGTAATTTCGTTGACCATATTATGCATAGCAGCCGTGCAGTATTTGAACCGTTAACAAAATTTTGATAACGATACCCTCGGAGAGCCCCAATTAGCCGACAATTTGGCCTCAAAGGAGGCTGCGATGGTACTTGAAATTCGACCCCTGAACGACGCGCTCGGCGCCGAGATATCTGGTCTGGACCTTTCTCAGACACTCTCCTCGGAGAATAACGATGCAATTCAGAACGCTTTTTTGAAACATCACCTTCTGTGTTTCCGGAGCGATCCATTGAGACCGCAGGAATTTGCGGACCTGTCACGTCATTTTGGTGATCCGCAGATACAGTTAATTCGCAAGAGCCGGCACAACGAAGTACCGGAAATCTCTGTTCTCGACTCAACGTACAAGAAACCGGAAGACAAACCTGCGGATTTCAGGCTTTCCCGCAAGGCTGGCTGGCATACCGACGATTCTTATTTCGAGGTTCCCGCCAAGGTGACGCTACTGCAGTCAATGAAGATCCCAGATAGCGGCGGCCACACTAGGTTCTGCAACACCCGCAGAGCTTATGAAGATTTATCGGGAGCCGACAAAAATCGGGTCAAATGCCTCTTTGCTGTGCATGCCTATGACACCATGCGTGCTGCCGCCCGTGCGCAGAAACGGACCAAGCAGGAAGAATTGGAGACACCAGAAGTCGTACACCCGCTAATTCGGACCCATGAAGACACAGGCGCCAAGGCGTTCTACTTTAACCCAAACCGGACGGACCGGCTCGTCAATATGGAACGCGCAGAAAGCGACGCGCTGCTTGACTGGGTTTACGACACCATCACACAGGACAAATATCGCTATGATCACAAATGGCGCGTTGGCGATATTCTAATCTGGGATAATCGTTGTCTGGTCCATTCGGTAAATGTGGATTTCCCGGTTGGCCAGACCCGTCTACACCAGCGTATCCTGCTCAAAGGATCGCGCCCACAATAGGCAAAAGATATGAAGCTGTTCAATTTGAAGGGCCGCGTTGCCGTCGTAACGGGGGGCAATGGAGGCATCGGTCTCGGCATGGCAAAGGGCATGGCCTCAATCGGTGCCTCGATCGTTGTTGCCGGCCGCAACGCGGACAAGGCCGCGGATGCAGTAAAGCAACTCCAGGCTATGGGGGCCGAAGCGACCTTCATCCCTGTCGACGTGTCGGAAGACAAATCCTGCGCCGACCTAATCGCAGCCAGTGCGGCACATTTCGGCCGACTAGATATCCTTATCAACAATGCCGGTATCAATAACCGCAAACAGCCCGACGAATACAAAATGTCGGAATGGCGCGAGGTCCTGGATGTCAATCTGAACAGCGCCTTTGCCTGCTGTCAGGCTGCCTATCCGGAGATGCAAAAGGCCGGCGGTGGTAAAATTATCAATATCGGCTCCATGTATTCGCTCTTCGGCGGCGCATACACGGTGCCCTACGCAGCCAGCAAAGGTGGCATCGTGCAGATGACCAAGGGCCTCGCTGCCGCCTGGGCCAAGGACAATATCCAGGTCAACGCTGTCCTGCCAGGCTGGATCGATACCGAACTTACGCAAAATGCCCGCCGCGTCGTAGATGGGCTGCACGACAACGTCCTGCGCCGAACGCCTGCAGGACGTTGGGGCGATATCAATGATATGGCGGGCATCGCCGCATTTTTGGCCTCGCCGGGTTCCGATTTCGTGACGGGTACCGCAATACCCGTCGATGGCGGCTACGCCGTGCTCGGATGACCCCGGGCAACATCCTCTCGCACGAGCCGGTTGTGCTAACACAAGCGCAGCGTGAATTTTATTTCGATAACGGTTTCGTCGCAGTCGACGGCTTGGTGCCGCCGGAATGGGTGCAGCGTCTAACCGCACGATCCTGCGCTTTTTTGGAAGCGAGCAGATCGCTGACCATGTCGAACGAGGCCTTCGACCTGGGTTCAGAACATTCCAGGGAGCGCCCGCATGTTCGACGACTGCGCGCGACAGTCGATCGCCATCCGGAATTCTGGGAATTTGCCTGTAATTCCGTGTTCTCAGAGGTCGCGGCCGACCTAGTTGGACCCGACGTCAAGTTTCACAGCGCGAAACTGAATTACAAATGGCCTGGCGCTGGCGAGGTTGTCCACTGGCATCAAGACATTCCTGCCTGGCCACACACCAACTACAGCCCTGTCACGCTCGGCGTCTACCTCGACACGGTCGAACCAGAGCATGGGCCGCTTCTTTGCATACCCGGAAGCCACAACGGCCCGTTGTTTAGGCATGACAACGAGGACGGGTCGTGGCGCGGCATCATCTCCGATGAGGATCTGGCCACGGTCGATCTGCACAAGGCTGCTGCCCTCACCGGGGGACCAGGTACATTGGTGGCAATCAATTGCCGAACGATCCACGGCTCGCGAGCCAATCAGTCAAGAATCGTCCGTCCGCTGCTTCTCTATGTCTACAGTTCTGCTGACGCCTTTTCCTGGATGCCGCCGCCCACTCCGACGAGCCGTACCGGAGCAATTGTGCGCGGAAAACCGGCACGCACGGCCCATCTCGATCCGCGTCCGTGCCCTGTCCCGCCAAATTGGACAGAACAGGGTTACGGTTCGATTTTTACCGCACAGCAGGTCAACTAAGCGCGCTTCGAACCGTTCGGAGGATTTTTGAACCGATTGAGGGAAGGCATTGTCGGCACCATAGGCCGACGCTTTTTTTACGGCTGGACGCTGGTCGGTGTCGCCGGTCTCGGCATTTTTGCAAGCGGTCCCGGTCAATCGCATACCTTCAGTGTCTTCCTCGATGCAATCGCCCGAGACCTTGATATTAGCAGCGCGACAATTGCTGCAGCCTATGCAGCGGCAACGCTAATCGCGGCCCTCCTGTTGCCCTGTATGGGTCGCCTATTCGATCGGTATGGCGCCAGGCGCGTATTATTTTTCGTCACTCTCAGTCTGGGTGGTGCCTGCATTTTGTTCGGCGCTGCAGCTAACATTCTTTGGCTAGCGGTGGGCTTCGCGTTGCTTCGTTTCTTCGGGCAAGGCTCGCTCATGCTCGGTGGCGCTAACCTTATGGCGCATTGGTTTAATGACAAACGAGGCCTCGCTATCAGTCTGATGTCTTTAGGCTTCGGAGTATCAATGGCAGTGCATCCGCCTCTTGCATCCTATCTAATCGAGACAGTGGGGTGGCGGGAGGCCTGGCTATGGCTTGGACTATCTACCTGGATTGTCATGTTGCCGGCGGTCATTTTGTTAGTCGTCAATTATCCTGAAGATTTGGATACTGTCCCGGACGGGCAATCCCTGCCGTTAGCCGAAGTACCCGCGTCCGATGCGACCGTTACAATAAACGGATTAACTCGTGCACAAGCATTGCACGAACCGGCATTCTATATCCTTGCGGCTGGTTGTTTTTCGATGTCGATGCTTATCACCACGTTGCATTTTCACCAGGTCGCAGTCCTTTCCCACCATGGGATCGACAGCGAATTTGGTGCACGGATCTTTATAGTTTCCGCTGTTTCGATGGTCATATTCATGCCAGTGGTCGGAGCCCTGCTCGATCGCTTTCGGACACGTTATGTCTTTGCCTTGGGTCTGCTAGTTACGGCGGGGTGCCTTATCGGCATCACGCTGGTTTACGATGGTGTTTCGGCCATTTTTTACGCGGTCATTTTCGGAATAAATAACACCTTTGGCATGACGATGATCGGTTTCGTATGGCCACGTTATTTTGGGCGCCGGCACATCGGTGTAATCCAAGGCACGGGGCAATTGATCGGGGTGATTGGTGCCTCGCTTGGCGCACTGCCGGTCGGTCTCGCCTTTACCTTTATCGGCAGTCCGGATTCGACATTGCATCTTCTGGCGCTTTTGCCCTTGTTTTGCGCCACTCTTGCTCTGTTTCTGCGCACGCCAAAAGGTTATGGGATTGACGCCCGACTAGATTAAGAGCATCCACACACATAGAGTCGGGCACCTCATGATCGGCCTCATAAACTGCGGCCACGCCGAAGGGGTATAAGGTACAACTCTTCTTGGAGGACACGGAAAATACCTATACTAGTCACTATATTTCTATCGAAAAGGGGAATAACTCGCGTCCGACTCATTGTCCATCCGCCCAAATAATAAGGCACCTACCGTCGACGATCATAACAGCCGCGCGGGAAGACCGCCTAAATTTTCGAGTCTGCCTGTATCCTGCTTTACCTTACGGAACTAACCGGCCACTTACTGCCGACCCCGCCGCTGGCATGGATTAAGACGCAAGCAAAGCTATTCTGGTAAAGAGGTACTTTCGGTCCGATGCTCGGCTAAACGGCATCGCTTTGATATCAACGAGCTAAAACGCATACAACACGCCTAAGATCAATATTCCAACCTGGCGAAGCGCCTATACCAAATGCTGGACCGACGGGCTGAAGTGCCCAACTATGTCGCCGCAGACGAATACACGACCACCGACTTGGCGATCATTCCTTAGTGCCGATTGCACATCGAACGAGGCCGGGAAATGAGAAACTGTCTGGGGGTCAAACGCTGTTTCTACAAGGTAGTCCCCCGGCCCGCCTTGCCCCGCGACACGGGGAACTCATCAAACAAAGCCAACCAAAAGCGCTGCAGCGAAGATGATAGCTCAATCCTATTCAGGTCCAAAAATTTCGCGAAGGTTATTTGGAATTTCCCATAGGTGATGGAGCCCGGAACTATGCCTGCCCAGGCTCCAACTCAATATTACAGAGATCTGCCTAGTCGAGCAGCTTCAGATCGTCTGCAGCCATCTTCCCATTTCGGCCCTCAGTCAGCTCGTACTCGACCTTAGCGCCTTCATCCAGGCCCGGCAGGCCAGCCCGCTCAACGGCTGAGATGTGAACAAATGCGTCGTTACCACCATCCTCCGGCTCGATGAAGCCATAACCCTTTTGATGGTTGAACCACTTGACGGTGCCTTTCATTTTTCCCTCCATCGGGATCGCAAGATAACGGCACCCGGAACCGCCCGGGGCCTAGGAGTCCAATATCTATGGAGGGGAAATCACGCTTCATTGGAAAGAGTTCTGCCCGCCAACATACTGGAACTAAATACGTTCTGCCTTCCCTGACAAATCGCACACCCGAATCAACCCGATCCGGGATTTTTTTATGGTAGCGGAGGAGGGACTCGAACCCCCGACACGCGGATTATGATTCCGCTGCTCTAACCTGCTGAGCTACTCCGCCACGTTTGAGATTCGAATACGATTTCGGCAGGCTGGTGTCAACCGTGGAAACGCATAGAGATTTATAGGTAACGTCTTGTCTTTGTGCAGATTAATCACCGGATGGCGGGGCCGGGAGAGGGAGAATGAATAGCTTATCGCTACCGCCCAACTCTGCCCGTGTGGTCAGCCTTGTCATCATTCGCATCGACGTATCTATAACCCAACGCACCTGGCGTTCGCCGATGATATTGCCAGCAGCAACCACTTCGGGAAGAATTTTCTCCTGCAAGAAACTGGCGACCCCCGCCAACCCTCGCGCGGCAATACGAAGCTTGTCTATGGAGACCTCAATTTCCCTTCCAGCCTCAACTGCATCGGCAATTCGGCCGAGTTCATCGAGCATTGCAACAATCCCCGGCTCTTTGGCATCAGTCTTGGTCACGATGAACCGAAGATGCGCTGCAAAAAATCCGTAAGCGGCCATTCAGGCCGCCACACGATCTAATTGTCGCAAAATCCAACCGCCACCCAACACTCGGTCCTTGTCATACACGACACAGGCCTGACCAGGCGAAATTCCAAACTGCCGTTCGTCCAGAATAACGGTCGCATTGTCACCGTCATCGACGAATAGGCGCGCGCCGACCGGTTCCATTGTCGAGCGCAGCTTTACGGCACAGCTGAAACCCTCCATGGGAATCTCGGCCGCACCCAACCAATTAAGCGAGCCAATCGGAAATCGCTCGATCCCCAAAGCACTGCGTGGCCCAACAACTACCTGGCGTGACACCGGGTCGAGCCGCACGACATAAAGTACCTCTTCATCCTCCGACCGGCCGCCAAGACCGAGACCGCGCCTTTGCCCAATTGTGAAATTAATTATGCCCTCATGATGGCCCAATATGTTACCGCTTTGATCGACGATAAAACCGGGATCGTGCGCTTCGGGGCGCAGTTTTTCGACGATCCGCGCGTAATTGCCCTCCGGCACAAAGCAAATGTCCTGACTATCTGGCTTCACCGCAACCGGCAGGTCGAACCGAGCGGCGTGGGCCCGAGTCTCTGCCTTCTCCAAACCGCCTAGCGGGAAACGCAAGTAGTTGAGCTGATCGCGCGTCGTCGCGAATAAGAAATAGCTCTGGTCGCGCCGAGCATCAACGGCTCGCATAAGGCCCGGGCCATCCATCATCAATTCGCGACGCACATAATGCCCAGTAGCTAACGCATCGGCGCCAAGATCTTTCGCCGTCTCAAGCAAGTCATGGAACTTGACGGTCTGATTGCAGCGGATGCAGGGGATCGGTGTTTCGCCGCTCAGATAGGAATCGGCAAATTCATCAATCACCGCCTCGCGAAACCGGCTTTCGTAGTCGAGCACATAGTGAGGAATATCCAGTCGCGCCGCAACGGCCCGCGCATCATAAATATCCTGGCCAGCGCAGCAGGCGCCTTTCCGGTTAACTGCCGCACCGTGATCGTAGAGCTGCAAAGTCACGCCGATGACCTCATAGCCGGCTTCCGTCATCAGTGCGGCTGTAACTGAAGAATCGACGCCACCTGACATCGCAACTACAACGCGCGTTTCGGCGACGGGCTTATCGATGTCAAGGCTATTCATACTAGGTTGTTTATTTCGCCGGTTGCCCGACCAAAATCACACGTGGAAGGATTCGCCGCAACCACAATGCCCCTTGGCATTCGGATTATTGAAGACGAAGCCAGATTGTAGCCTATCCTCTTTATAATCCATCTCCGATCCAAGCAAGAACATAGTTGCCGCTGGATCGATCAGCACGCACACACCCTGGTCTTCAACCACCTCCTCGAAGGGAAGCTCCTTCTCGGCATATTCCACGTGATAGCTCATGCCAGAGCAGCCCTGCGCCTTGACGCCGACCCGGATACCGATCACCGGCTTGTCGGCTGCATCCAACAGAGCTTTGATCCGCGCCACGGCAGCGTCCGTCAGTGTCATCGCTGGAGGTCTTTCCATCACCATACTCCGCTTCACAAAGTCCTTTAAAACATGTCCAATTCGACGCGCGCCGCTTCTGACATCATAGACGGATCCCACGGTGGGTCCCAAACAATCTCAACAGTCACTTCGCCGACACCTTCTACCGCAGCTGCAGCTTCAGCGACTTGTCCAGGCAAAATTCCTGCCACCGGACAGGCCGGTGCTGTCAAGGTCATGTCGATCTCGACATCCCCTTTCTCGTCGATCTCACACTTATATATGAGACCTAATTCGTAAATGTTAACGGGAATTTCTGGATCGTAAACTGTTTTCACACCCTCGATGACTGCCTCAACGACAGCGACAGGGACCGATAGACCGCGCGGTTTGCCGGCCTTGGCGATACCGTCTTCCGGCTCCGGGGTTGGCATAAATCCGCCAAGAGAGGAGTATTCCATAGACATCTCGCTGTTCCCCTTCAGGCTTCCGTCGTCGCTTCGTCCTTGCCATCGATCGCTGCACTCAGCGTATGCCACGGCAAGGTTGCGCATTTCACGCGAACCGGAAAAGCGCGTACACCCGACAGAACGTTGAGTTTCTCCAGATCGTCTCCCAACAGCGTAGAGTCATCGCTGCTATTGTCACCCGTACACATCTCGTGGAACCTTGTGAACATCGCTTTTGCTTCATCGACGGTCCGGCCCTTTACTAATTCGGTCATCATCGAGGCTGAGGCGACGGAGATGGCACAGCCATTTCCAACGAATGAAACATCTTCTATCCGCTTTTCGGTATCCACTTTCAAATAGACAACGAGTTGGTCACCGCACAACGGATTAGCGCCATGCGCATGTGATGTAGCGTCTTCGACATCACGAAAATTGCGCGGGCTTTTGCCATGATCAAGTATTACCTCTTGGTAAAGCTCGCGAAGATCATCCAACATTAACCCAAAAACTCCTGCGTAAATTCAAGCGTTTCCACCAGTGCATCTGCATCCGCCCGCGTGTTATACAGGCCGAAAGACGCCCGTGTCATGGCCGTCACGCCCATACGGTCCATCAGGGGTTGTGCACAATGGTGGCCGGCGCGGCAGGCGACACCGCCACGGTCGATTATCGTGGCGATATCGTGCGGATGAGCATTCTCCATACTGAAGGAGATCACCGCTGCCTTGTTCGGCGCTGTGCCATAGATCTTAAGCCCTGGGATTGATGTTAGCTTTTGCGTCGTGTAGCCTAAAAGGTCCTGTTCGTGCGCGGCGATACGGTCCATACCAATCGCCAAGATATAATCAATAGCCGCACCGAGTCCGATCGCCTGCGCTATCATTGGCGTACCCGCCTCGAACTTGTTGGGCAATCCGGCCCACGTACTCTCCGCCAGAGTGACCTTCGAGATCATCTCACCACCACCCAGATAAGGTGGCATGGCATTGAGTAGCTCTTCCTTACCGTACAAAACGCCAACGCCGGACGGACCGTATAACTTATGTCCCGTAATTACATAAAAATCACAATCAATTGCCTGTACGTCGACTGGGCTGTGAACGGCAGCCTGGCTTCCATCAAACAGCACCTTGGCTCCGACACTGTGTGCCAGACGAGCAATTTCCGCCGCCGGCGTTACAGTTCCGAGCACATTCGAGGTATGCGTCATTGCAACGAGCTTAGTGCGTTGGGTTAACAGCTTCTTGAAGTCATCCAGCAGGAACTCACCATCATCGGAAACAGGCGCGGCTTTCAGCACTAATCCCTTCTCATCTCGCAGCATCTGCCACGGCACAATGTTAGCGTGATGCTCCATAACCGAGATGACGATCTCGTCGCCAGGTTCTAAGAACTTCCTACCAAAGGTACCTGCGACCATATTAACCGCTTCTGTCGCATTACGGGTGAAGATAACTTCGTGCTCATGCTCTGCATTGATGAAGCGCTGCACTTTGCCGCGTGCGCCTTCATAGGCTTCAGTCGCCTTTTCTGACATGTAGTGGACGCCGCGATGCACGTTCGCGTATTCGTGCTCATAGACGTACCGCACCGCATCGATAACTTGCTGCGGTTTCTGCGCCGAAGCAGCGTTGTCGAGAAAAATCAGAGGTTTGCCATGAACCTGTTCGCTTAGGATTGGAAATTCATTTCGGTAGCGGAGGACATCATAGACCATGCTGTTCGCCATCGGCATGGCATGTGCGCTATCACTCATAACGTTTTATCCCTACCCTTCACTTCGTCTTTCAAGCCAATCATCGACCACGGCTTGAAAGGCTGCGCGTGGCGCATCTACTTGCATTTCGGCCAACGCCTCGCCAACGAAAGCTGCAACCAGCATGCCACGTGCCGTTTCCAAATCGATGCCACGCGCGCGCAAATAGAACAGCTGCTCTTCCTCGAGCTCACCGGTCGTCGCGCCGTGACTGCATTTTACGTCGTCGGCGTAGATTTCCAGTTCCGGTTTGGAATCGATCTCTGTGCCTTGCGACAGCAAAAGCGTTTTGTTTAGCTGATGCCCGTCGGTCTTCTGCGAATCCTGGCGCACCAAAATCTTACCCTGGAACACGCCTCGCGCGCTTTCATCGAGTACCCCCTTATAGACCTCGCGCGAACTGCTGTTGGGCGCCGCGTGATCAACGAAAGTCGTGTTGTCGATATGCTGCTCACCGCGCCCCAGATAGGCACCGTTCAGTCGGCATTCTACCCGCTCGCCGAGTTCCGTACGAACCTCGTTGCGCGCGAGCTTGCCTCCAACCTGCAGAACGAAACTATCGTAGACCGCCCGATCACCAATGCGTACCAGATTTGCAGCGAGATGATACGCCTCCGATCCGTCGTTCTGCAGCTTATAATGGTTCAGAACAGCGCCATCGCCGACCGATATTTCATTGACACTATTGGTAAAATAGGTCCCATCGCCAACATGGCTCTCAACAATCGTTGCCACACTCCCAACGCCCACAACAATCAAGTGTCGTGGGTGAAACGACACCGGTTCACTGCCGGCATGGCCGACCGACACGAGATGCAGTGGCTTGTCTAGCACCACCTCATCATCCAGCTTCAGATACAAACCATCCGATAAAAGCCCAGTATTAAGGATCGCCAGCGGCAAGCCTTCCATGTCGCCAATTTGCCCTTCAAGCGAAGTCTTATCCATACTGAGCTTCGAAGCCAAGCTGTTCACTTCGACCCCTTTCGGTACGCCATTGAACGACGAAAGAGTTGGGGAATACCGCCCATTTACAAATACTGCAATGTAGGCATCCGAAAGCGCTGCAGCCCCTTTGGGGATCGTCGCAATTTCGGTGGATTGAGACGCTTCCGCCGCAACGAAGCCAGTATGTGCCAATCTTCGCAAATTGGTGTATTTCCACGCCTCAGTCCGCGGCGTGGGCAGACCGGAAGTGCGATAAGATGCCTGTGCATCGCTGCGCAGCTGGTCTAGCCAAACCGTTCCAGCACCCGGCAGAACCGTGTCGAAAAATTGAAGAAAAGGAACTAATTGCGCCATCGTCACGCGGCCTCTGCTCCGGCGAAGGAGGCGTAACCCTTCTCTTCCAGTTCCAATGCTAGCATCTTATCGCCGGACTGGATTATCTTGCCGCCGGCCAAGATATGCACCTGGTCCGGCACGATGTGGTCGAGCAGGCGTTGGTAGTGGGTGATTATCAGCATGCTGCGCTCTGCCCCGCGCAGTGCGTTGACGCCGTCTGCGACGATCTTCAGAGCATCGATATCAAGGCCAGAATCCGTCTCGTCCAAAACGGAAAATTTCGGCTCCAGCACCGCCATCTGCAGCACCTCATTGCGCTTCTTCTCGCCACCGGAGAAACCTACATTGAGGGCGCGCCGCAGCATATCATCATTAATGTTCAGCGCGCCGGCCTTCTCGCGCACGAACTTAAGGAACTGCATGGCGTCGAGCGCTCCCTCCCCACGATGCTCCCGCACCGCATTGACGGCTGTCTTCAAAAACGTCGTCGTCGCAACACCCGGGATCTCGACGGGATATTGGAAGGCGAGGAACATGCCGGACCTAGCGCGTTCATCCACCGCCATTTCCAACAGATTTTGCCCGTCAAACAAAACCTGTCCCGAGGTCACTTCGTACCCGTCCCGCCCCGCCAACACATATGACAGCGTGCTCTTGCCCGAGCCGTTCGGGCCCATAATCGCGTGCACTTCACCTGCGTCGATAGTGAGATCAATCCCTTTGAGAATTTCCTTCCCGTCGACAGTGGCGTGTAGATCACAAATTTCGATCAATGACATACTGTATGTTCCCGGACTTTAAATTGCCTGACGTCTTGCGTTTTTGCGCTTAGCCCACACTGCCTTCCAGGCTGATACCGATTAGTTTTTGCGCCTCTACGGCGAACTCCATCGGCAGCGTTTTCATAACTTCCTTGCAAAACCCATTGACTATGACTGACACCGCCTCTTCCGTCGATAATCCGCGTTGCGAACAGTAGAAAAGTTGGTCCTCGCTAATTTTCGCCGTCGTCGCCTCGTGCTCGACACGCGCAGACGGGTTGCTGGTCTCAATATAGGGCACGGTGTGCGCACCACATTGATCACCTATCAAAAGGCTGTCGCATTGCGTGAAGTTGCGCGCCCCTTCCGCGCTGGCCATGACCTTGACAAGGCCTCGATAGCTTTGATCGGCTCGGCCGGCAGATATGCCCTTAGAAATGATCGTCGAGCGGGTGTTCTTGCCAATATGGATCATCTTCGTGCCGGTATCAGCTTGCTGTCGGTTCGCCGTAATCGCAACGGAATAAAACTCACCGACTGAGTTGTCGCCCATCAACAAGCAACTTGGATATTTCCAGGTAATCGCCGAACCGGTCTCAACCTGCGTCCAAGCAATCTTTGAATTATTGCCACGACAGGCGCCCCGCTTGGTGACGAAGTTGTAGATTCCACCGCGACCTTCTTCGTCACCCGGATACCAGTTTTGCACGGTTGAATATTTGATCTCTGCGTCGTCCAGCGCAACCAATTCAACAACCGCCGCGTGCAACTGATGCTCATCGCGTTGCGGCGCCGTGCAGCCTTCAAGGTAGCTTACATAGGAGCCTTCATCGGCGATAATTAGGGTGCGCTCGAATTGCCCGGTGTTCTCCGCATTGATCCGAAAATAGGTCGACAGTTCCATAGGGCAGCGCACGCCCTTAGGAATGTAAACGAAAGAACCGTCTGTGAAGACGGCACAATTTAGGCAGGCGTGCTTATTGTCTGCATAAGGGACGACAGAGCCGAGATATTTTTTCACCAGTTCCGGGTGTTCCTGCACAGCTTCCGAGAAGGAGCAGAAAATAACCCCTACTTCTTCCAACTTCTTTTTGTAGGTCGTAGCTACCGAGACGCTGTCAAAAACAGCATCGACTGCAATACCGGCCAGCACTTCCTGTTCACGCAGCGGGATACCAAGCTTCTCGTAGGTCTCGAGTAGTTTTGGGTCAACCTCATCAAGGTTTTTCGGCTTTTCGGCGTCCGACTTAGGAGCGGAAAAATAATAGGCATCCTGATAGTCAATCGGAGAAAATTCGACCTTCGCCCATTCCGGTTCCGGCATCGTTAGCCAGTAGCGGTAGGCTTTCAGACGCCATTCCAACATCCATTCCGGCTCATCCTTTTTCGCCGAAATAAAGCGTATAGTGTCTTCATTCAGGCCCTTCGGCGCGCTTTCCTGCTCAATATCGGTGACGAAGCCATGCTTATAGCCATCCCCCGAGATAGAGCTGACCTGTTCCAGCGTTTCCGTGCTAACCGCCATTGCTAAACTTGCCCCCGCGCTTCTACCGATGTTTCTGATTTCAACGGCGGTAGTTCCTCAAAACCCGCATAGACCAAATCGGAAAGTGAAACTGCCTCGAGCGCGCCTCGGATCGCATCGTTGACCTTTTCCCATCCGCCGCGGATCGGACACAGACTTTCGACCTGACAATGAGTATCCGACGCCTCAACACAGGCCGTCAAAGCAACTGGTCCTTCCAATGCTTCAACGATTGCCGCGACAGAAATTTCGTCCGGCCCGCACGACAAGCTATAACCCCCATGGGCGCCACGATGCGACACAACAAGATCGCTGCGTGCCAAGGTTTTCAATACTTTGCTGACCATCGGCGCCGGCAACCCTGTAACTTCAGCGAGTTCGGGCGCCGTCATTAAGCTATTACTGCGGTGAGCCATCTGCGAGAGAACCACCACACCGTAGTCTATCATTCGACTAAGTTTTAGCACGCCAATTCCAATCTGTACCTAATCAGTGCTGTTTAGAAAATGTTTCATTTGATAGGTTATTTCAAGCCCTATACTGCGGTTTTTTCCGTAAATCTAAATTTTTTGGAATTCCCTACATTATCCGGCAGCGTCAATGCCCATTTGCCAGAATCCTGCCTCCAACCTGGTCGCTTCGGAAAAGATGCGGGTTAGACTTTCTGTTCGGCCTGCCCCACCTCGCCGTTGCAAGAGCCGGTCGAGTTGCGCTGCATGCGCGTGGGCGACTTCCTGATAGTCGTCGGCAGCGTAACTGTCGATCCATTCCTGGTAGGGATTGTCTTTATCCCGAGCCGCCGCGTTTTCAACGAGCCATACGCCAATTTCTGCATAACCAATAACGCATGGGGCCAATGCCGTTGCAAGGTCAAGTGAATCGCCGGACAGACCACACTCCAAAACATATCGCGTATACGCCATATTAGCCGGATCCTCCGGTAGTGCCGCCATCTCAGGTTCGCTAATACCCCAACGTTCACAAAAAGCGACATGCAGCCCCATCTCGGTATCCAAAATTGCGGAAACGGCACCCGCAGCCAATCGCAGTTCCTCAAGGTCCTCGGCTTTGAATGCAGACAGTGCATATGCTCGAGCGAAATGCATCAGAAACAGATAGTCCTGCTGCAGATAATAGCGAAATGATGTCTCAGGCAGCGTGCCTGCGCCCAACTCCAGAACGAACCGGTGTCTGGTATACGCTTCCCAATCGGACTGACAGGCCGACTTCAGACGATTAAACAGCGCGTATTCCAAATTGTTCATCTCAAAAGAATATTATGAATTACCGGCGGCAAGCGGACTGTCAGACCATCAAGGGAGTTGCTCAGCGTAATTTGACAACCTAACCGCGATGTCCGGGTCAGGCCGACCGCCAAGTCAAGCATATCTTCTTCGTCCTCCTCTGGCGGCAGCAACTTACCATGCCATTCCTGTTCGACGATAACGTGACAAGTAGAACAGGCCATGACGCCTTCACACGCTCCTTCGATATCAATATCGTTGCGGTGCGCAACTTCCAAGATCGTCGAGCCAGATGGCGCATCGACTTCCTTGTGAGCGCCATTAGCCTCGATGAAAACCATCTTCACCATTCTCTTTCTCCTATGCGGCGGGGCGCCGACCAGTGCGGGCGCTCAAGTCTGATAGCACCGTAATGAGGCGCGCCACATCGTCCTTTGTATTTTCCGGACCAAGACTAACGCGGATCGCACACCCAGCTAGCGCTTCTGGTACGCCCATCGCCAACAAAACATGGCTTGGGGTCACCTTGCCTGACGAGCAGGCTGAGCCAGCACTGACTGCAATTCCTGCCAAATCTAGCGCCATGATCTGCGTTTCAGACCGCAAGCCCGGCACAGCAAAACAGCTCGTATTAGGAAGCCGCATTGCGCGGTTTCCATAAATTATAGCGTCAGGCAATGACTGGACCAATGCCGCTT
This sequence comes from uncultured Rhodospirillaceae bacterium, assembly GCA_964474755.1. Taxonomy (GTDB): domain Bacteria; phylum Pseudomonadota; class Alphaproteobacteria; order UBA8366. The sequence goes on from CAYYUG010000001.1 coordinate 100,980, forward strand.
CCAGACCGTCACGCAACATCGCGACTTCCTGCATATGAGCTAAATCCTCGCGTACCAGTCGGGCAGCAACCCCGAAGCCTACAATTCCTGCGACGTTCTCGGTTCCCGCCCGGCGTCCTCGTTCCTGCCCGCCTCCTTTGATTTGCGAAAGCACCGGCATGTCCTCACCAAGTACCAACGCGCCAATGCCCTGAGGTCCGCCCAGCTTATGAGCAGACAAGCTGGCCATGGAGGCGCCCAATGCCGGTACATCTATCGCGATGCGCCCCGCCGCTTGCACCACATCAGTGTGAACTATGGCACCTGCTTCATTGGCAATGGTAACGATGTCAACAACTGGTTGGACCACACCCGTTTCGTTGTTTGCCAACATCACGCATACCAATGGCGCTGGAGCGGATAAAGTATGCCGCAACGCGGCCAAATCGACCACACCGTCAGTATCTACCGGCAAACGGTTCCCACACTGATCAGCCTGCAGCACAGAATCGTGTTCTATCGCAGAAACGATAATTGGATGCCGACCCGACGCCTTGAGGGCCAGATTGTTCGCCTCTGTGCCACCGCTGGTAAAGATCACCCGGTCGGCAGTAACACCTACAAGGATTGCGACTTCCGCACGTGCATCTTCGATGAGTTGGCGATGGCGCCGGCCAAAGGCGTGCACCGACGACGCGTTACCCACTTGCTGCATCACATCGGTCATCGCATCAATAACTGCCTGCCGCATCGGCGACGATGCATTGTGATCGAGGTAGACGGGAGCGTGCATCTGTCTCTGTGTATCCAGTTTTGACAATCTGTTCTGGCGCTATCGCGCGTGCCCGCTGTTTGCAATAAACAATTCCGCTGAATCCTGGCACTCGTCTCTCACAAACGCCTGAGACAGTGACTAAACCTAGTAATCAGATAGCAATATCGGCATGCGCAATTGGCTTTCTATCACTTTGCATGAAGAAATTGACCATGGACGTCAAAGAATAATGTCCTTTCGCAGTCAACCGCACAGTGACGTCCTTCCCGTGTTCAAGCTGGTACTACCCGCCTCGCCGCCCGTAGCGACCTATTATTTTTCATTATGGGTGACCGCACTAGCATCATCATTGTCGAAACCGATTGCAGTTCCCGAGGCCGAGAACCCGGTTTCCCGCCTCTCCATTTCTTCGATCTGCGCTTTGAGCATAGTGACCTGGTCCATGAGTCCATCAAGCGCGCGCGCAACAGGATCCGTGATATCACCGATCGGCGTACCATACGGCGCGAATTGCTCTGGATCGCCTACAGCTTGCCGAACTACAGCTCGCCCCGGAATCCCGACGACGGTCACACCCTCTGGCACGTCTTTAGTCACAACAGAGTTGGCACCAATTCGTGCGCCTCGGCCAATGGTGATCGGACCGAGGACCTGCGCTCCCGATCCAACGATGACGCCATCCAGCAATGTCGGGTGTCGCTTCTGCTCCCGCTGACTGTCGCTATCGACTGCCGGTGAAACACCACCCAGTGTCACATCGTGATAAAGCGTAACATCTTTGCCAATCTCCGCCGTTTCACCGACTACCACGCCCATACCATGATCTACGAAGAAACGCTGACCGATCTTCGCAGCGGGGTGAATCTCGATGCCCGTCAGAAAACGGCCAGCATGCGAAATTAATCGACCGAGCACACGCCATCCACGCCGCCACAGCCAACTGGCTATGCGATGCATGGTAATGGCGTGAAACCCGGGGTAGCAAAGAATTACTTCAATTGACGACCGTGCTGCGGGGTCCCGCTCTTTAATGCCTCGAATTTCTTCGCGGATAGTATTGAACATTACGCACCGTGCTTATGTTATAAGCAGTCGCCGATTTAACGATATAAGTGCCTGATTAAGACAGTCAAGTCCTCTTAATTCCGTTTATCCTTGTTGCACAAAGGCTTGGCAAGTAAAAATGCTGCATTTCAGCAAATAGCCAACCGTTCGTCCCACATCGGATGGTGGATGAGAAGCAAGTAAACAACCGGAGATCCCATGCCAGAAGTGACAATCAATGGCCCGGAAGGCCGTATCGAAGGCCGTTATTTCCATTCCAAGACCCCAAATGCGCCGATCGCCCTGTTCTTACATCCGCATCCGCAGTACAGCGGCACGATGAATAACAAGGTGGTCTACTCGCTCTACCACGCCTTCGCTAAACGAGGCTTCTCCTGCTTGCGGTTCAATTTCCGTGGTATTGGAAGATCGCAAGGGGCCTTTTCGCGCGGCGAAGGTGAAATGTCCGACGCAGCCTCGGCGTTAGACTGGCTGCAAAGCAACAACGCTGACGCACCACAATGCTGGATCGCTGGATTCTCATTTGGCGCCTGGATCGGCATGCAACTACTGATGCGCCGGCCGGAGATCAGCGGTTTTATTTCTGTCGCCCCACCCGCCAATATGTATGACTTTTCTTTCCTGGCCCCCTGCCCTGCCTCGGGTTTGGTCATTCAAGGGGCCGAAGACGAAATAGTCCCACTGGATTCTGTTGAGAAGCTGATCGACAAACTGCGTCAGCAAAAAGGCATTACGATTGACCACCGTATCGTCCCCGGCGCCAATCATTTTTTTCACGGGGCGATGGACACTTTGGTCGACCACGTAGGTAATTATATCGACTCCGCGGTGGGCGAAAAAGCCGGCGCCTGAACTAAGAATTGGGCGGCGCGGGGTCGAACCGGCCACCGGTCAGCGGCCGTGGTGCGCGGGTTGTGGTGGGAAAAGTGAGCGGCAGGCCACGCCGCGAACGAACTGCCAGATACGCAAACGCCTGCGCCTCAAGTGCATCACCATCCCAACCAACAACTTCGACGGGGTCGACGGGTGCCGCCAAATGCTCCGCCAAACAAGCCATCATAAACCCATTATGCCGACCTCCACCGGTGACAAGCCAACGGGCAACCGGTTGCGGAAAATAATTGACGGCACGAGCAATTGCTTGCACGGTAAACGAAGCTAGGGTCGCAGCACCGTCCGCTGCATTCATCCCATCAACAGGGCCACTCGAAAATGAATTCCGGTCGAGAGATTTCGGGGGTGGTCGGTCGAAATAGGCATTGTCGAGTAGGCATCGTAGCGCTTCTGGATCAGAGTGACCGGAAGCTGCGAGATGACCACCGTCATCATATCGCGCACCGGTATGCGCGTAAGACCAATCGTCTAACATGGCGTTACCCGGTCCCGTGTCGAATGCGATCAGTGACCCGTCAGATCCGACCCAGGTAACATTGGCAACGCCACCGACATTCAGCACTGCCAGCGGCTTTTCCAGTTCCGCCGCCAGTGCGGCGTGGAAAACCGGAGCTAGCGGCGCTCCCTCTCCACCCGCCTCCACATCAGCCGTGCGGAAATCCGACACGACATCGATCTCAGTTGCAAGAGCCAGCAGCGCCCCATTGCCGATCTGCCAAGTGACCCCTTCCTCCGGCCGATGTAACAGTGTTTGACCGTGAAAACCGATCACATTCACCGCGCATGGCAAAATTTCCTGTTGTTGCAGCAAAGCCAAAACCGCGGCGGAATGAGCCAATGTCAACGCGCGTTCGACCGCTTTAACGTTGGGAATTATCTCGGCTTGATTGATTGCGTCCCTCAACACAGATCGAACTGTATCATCATAGGGCAGAGACAGGGCGCCACGCGCCTCCACCACGGATTGGCCATCCGTCCACAACAACGCAGCATCAATGCCATCTATGGAGGTACCGCTCATCAGACCGAGTGCAAGGACCGGCTCGCTCGATCCGCTCATAGCCTTTGACCCCCAACCGTTTGTCGACATCTTCGGTTTGTGATAAACGACCGCCCCGCAAGAATGCAAGTATGAGCCATAGGCGAATCGACTGTACAATGACTGATTCTAAATCCGAATTCCTGCAAGCCGCTTCAGCACGCGGGTTTCTCCATCAATGTACGGATTTGGAAGCCTTGGATGCGCTGGCGGAACGCGAGATGATTACCGCTTATATTGGATTCGACGCAACCGCCAATTCTCTGCACGCTGGAAGCCTTGTTCCCATCATGCTTCTGCGCTTGTTGCAACGCACAGGGCATAAGCCTCTCGTCCTGATGGGCGGTGGCACGACGAAGGTTGGCGACCCTTCCGGCAAGGATACGCAGCGCCAGCTACTCAACGAAGCGGACATCGCGTCCAATATTGATGGCATCAAGGGCATATTTGAAAAGTTCCTAGAATTCGGCGAAAGACCGACGGATGCTGTTCTCGTCAACAATGCTGATTGGCTCGATAGTCTTTCCTACATCGAGTTTCTCCGCGACTATGGACGCCATTTTTCAGTCAACCGCATGCTCGGTTTTGAGTCTGTCAAGCTGCGGCTAGAACGGGAACAACCGCTTTCCTTCCTGGAATTCAATTATATGGTTCTGCAGTCATACGATTTCCTGGAGCTTTCGCGTCGGCACAATTGCCGCCTACAGATGGGCGGCTCCGACCAATGGGGAAACATCGTAAGCGGCGCCGACCTAGGGAGACGCCTGGGCCAAACCGAATTGTTCGGGCTTACCAGTCCACTTTTGACAACTGCGAGCGGGTCTAAGATGGGCAAGACGGCTGACGGCGCGGTATGGCTTAACGAGGATCGCCTATCCGCCTATGAATATTGGCAGTATTGGCGCAACACCCATGATGATGATGTTGAACGCTTTCTGAAATTATTTACCGACTTACCACTAGAAGAAATCGCCCGTCTCGAGGTGCTGGAGGGGGAGGAACTAAACGACGCTAAGAAGACTCTCGCGCACGAAGCGACCAAACTTTGTCATGGTGAGGCGGCTGCACTGGCCGCGGCGGAAACGGCAATGAAAACTTTTGAGGAAGGTGGACATGGAGCCGGCCTGCCGAGCGTCGACGTGCCTCTTGGCGAGATCGAAGCGGGGATACTTGCTTATGAATTGTTTCGCCGCGCCGGATTGGCGGCGAGTAACGGGGAAGCACGCCGATTAATCAAAGGCGGCGGCGGCCGGGTGAACGATGTGCAGATTGGAGATGAGAAAGCGATCATCGCTACCTCCGACATCAATCGGGATGGCGTGATCAAAATCTCGGCTGGCCGCAAGCGCCACACGTTGGTCCGCCCTATTTAGACACGACCCGCCTATTGCGATTGTAACTGAGCATCTTCACCAGTCAGCGGTTTCGCCTCGCCGCCCACTAAGTTGCGTAAAAAACCCGGTGCCAATGCGGACAATGGGTTAACCGACACACGCGGATCTTCAAGCTGTCCCTTCAACACATAGTTCGCAGCAAACACTCCTTCGTTTGGCCCCCCCGTCAGAATTTCTCCCAAGATGGGGATGTTGCCAAGGACTCTATTTATCGTATAGGCCGGCACTACAGTACCAGAAAGGTCGACGGTTTCGTCGGAGATGTAGATAGTTCCTTCCACCGTGACGCCGATCGATGACCCGAAGGCACGAGTGTGTTTAATCTCAAGCGCCCCGCCGTAATAGCGAAACTTGCCATCAAGTGTCACGAAGTCGAGACCTTCCTGCCCGAGTGCAGAAAAAATACCCGTCAAAGACAGAACTTGCAGTACCCGCGCCAAAGCTGGGACCTTGGTCACTTTGAACCCATTGAGCTTGAATTCGCCAATGATTGGATCACCAGGCGTGAGCATTTTTCCCGTAACCAAGAGACTGCCGCCTTTCAATCGATCCGTCCAGTTGGCCGCTTGCAAAGCTTGCCCGGCATCTCGAGTCGAAATGCGCAATGAGGTACCGTAATCTTCGGGCACCAATTTGACCGTGAGCCTGCTATCGTTATTGATCCTGGCGTCGACCTCCACATGACGCCAATTAATACCGTCACTGTCCAACACAGCCTTAACGTCACGCAACCATCTCCCCTCACCCAGCAGCACTTCATCGAAGGATGCACGGATACGGAGTGCTCGTCCTTTCTCTACCGCCGCCATATCAACATCGCCATCGTCATTCATGAACGGCGACAGATCAATCCGCTCGCCTGTGAATTCGATATCGAAGCCGCCATCTTCGGTAGCACTGATGCGTCCCTGCATGCTATTTCCAGAAAACGATAGCTTTCGAAACTCGAGTGTTCGAATATTTCGCAAGTCAGGAGCCACCTCAATGCGCGCGGACACATGCAAGTCACCTGCTTCAAGGCGTAAATCTTCCACAACAGCCTCGCCTAAAGGCTCCATCGTCATGAATAAGTAAAGGTTTCCCAGAACCCCCGCGGCTTTGCGCCAACGAATAGCCGGCAAATATAAAGTTGTCTTTGTCAAATCGATTTTCGCAATGGATTCACTGCGACCACCGGCAAATATCGTATGTGTCACTTCTCCAACTACATCGCCCGCCCCAAACGGAAGGTCATCGATTCTTAGCTTTCGCCGAGCCACGGGGCCAACAACGCCGCTCACGGTAAAACGCCGATCGAAAGCCGCGGCTGAGAAATTTTCCTCCCAATTAATTTTTAAAGGCACACCATTGAGCAACGCATCACCGAATATCGTCATACCATTGCCGGTCAACTGCAGTTCCAGCGTGCCATTGCGCACGGCAAGATCGAAGGGGCCCTTTTTCAAAGCAACGCCCCTCAACGTCGCACCGGCAGCGACTGCCACCTGCTCAACTTTCAAATCTTTGAGTAATGGAAAGCTGAATACGAGACGCGCAGCCGTTTGGCCGGAGATGGCATCGGAATCAATTCCAAGGCCAGAAACAAAGTTGAGGGGTTCGCTATCAAGCAGAGAAAGAGCCGCCCCAACCGGGCCCCGTATCATAATATCGATGTCTATATCTTGATCCTCGACATCGAGTCCGGTGATGACCGCACTGCCTTCATCCATCTGCAATTCGTTCAGTCGGCCACCAGTGAAAGCGATGTCGAACCGCTTATCGGTAAAGGTAATGTTAGCAGCGACATCCCGCGCTGTGGGAAGTGGTGTGAGGTAATTGAACTCGACGCCGTGCACCCGGATGGCACCATTCAACGATCCGATGACAGCCCGTGTTAGGTCGGTCTCCGGAAATCGCGCCACTAGGCTCATGGTAGCATCGTCAACTTCGCCACGGCGAATGTTCTCCAAAACCCACTCGCGGGCATCGATACCAACCATTTTTGGCCAATAACGTCGAACCAACGACATGTTGCAATCGGTTACCCCACCGTCAAGACGAAGATTTAGATCACGGCCGAGACGCGTCACGGTAGCGCGCGCCGTGACCGTGCCACGTTTCAAAGATAATCTGGCCTCTTCGATCCGCACTTCCCGAAACTCACCGGTCGTCTGTCCACGCAAACGCAAAGATTTAACGGGTACCGGGTCCGTGTAAATTTCAGGAACGCTGAACGTGCCAGCACCACCATTTAAATCGAACTCGAGCGACATCACATGGCCATCGATCGTTCCAACTAAGGCTAATTTGCCATCGATCGGAACATCAACACGAAACTGCTCCACAGGATTTGGTATTGCGGCTGACAGAATTGGCCAACGGACACCTTCGAATTCGATTCCAGCAGTTATCCCATATCCATCTTCACCGATCGAAATCTCCCCTCGCGCGGCCGCCTCGTTGCTAGTCAGATCAAATCGAATGGTTCGAATGGAGCCATCGCTCATCATGCGTAATCCAATTTCTCCATCGAGATGCAAACCAAGCTTGGCGAACCTTTGTGCGATTGGTTTCAGCGAGCCGCGCAAAAATGGTGTCGGGTCCAGCTCACTAAATCCGAATGTCGCGTCGATGATACCGGTCTCTGTCTCGTAAGCGGCATTGCCAGTGACACGGCTTTGCTGTCCCTCAAATTCAATGTCGAAGTCAACATTTGCACTAATGCCAAGAACATTCCGTTCAAAGGCAAGGTCCGCCCGTGGTGCATGCCAAATTTGTCGAAGTTGCCGGTCGTCAAGGAAAAGGTCAGCCTCGATGATGGCGACGCGTTTCAGGTACCCCAGCGGCCGAGAGCGATCCGATTCCGACAACAATTCAGAGATCAGCCACTCTAGAACTGGGTTTTCCGGACCGGCGAGATCGTCCAACGTATCACCAGATTTCGCAAAACCAATCGCGAAAGCTCCATCTTCGTTACGCAAGACCGAAACACTGGGACGTACGATCTCGAAGTAGGTAGGTGCGATTTTCGCTTGAAGCAACGCCTGTAACGAAAGCCCTAGCGACACCTCAGGTAGTTCGGCGATAACGCGGCGTTCTAAATCCAGGACACGGACATCACTCACCATTAAATTGGCGGCCCGTTGCCAGCCTGCCCACTGCAATTGGGTCGCTTTGATATCAACCACAATTGTGCTGTCCGCGGGCGACAATGCATCTTCTATATAGGGTGTAAGGAAGGTGAGTGGGATCGGCCCACTCCATAACCACCAGGCACCGGCAAGCAGCAAAACAGCGAAACCCGCTACCAGACCGGCCAGTAATTCGAGAAAGGTTTTTGTCGTGCGGCGGATCACCTGGTGCGCCGTTTCTTCAGTACATGAAACAATATAAACAGTTTAAGGCTTCTGCCTAGGGATAACGCTCTCAAGGATTATCACGAATGAAAGTTTTATGCCTACTCGCCGGGTAAACTTCAAAGCGTATAAAGCGTATTCGGCCTGTGGCAACGACTGCAAAGTGTCTTTCGGCTCACCTGCGAGGGAACGTTTGACTAAGGTCACGCGGCGGCAGGGCAACTCAATTTTTTTCAAAGCCGGTGCAGTGGATTGTTTTGAGTATCATAAACACTGTATCCGTAAAACCGCGGCCAAAGTGTATATCCAGTGCGACCAATTGATCACTGCTCCGGAAGGACCTATACGTGTTGCACAATAGGATGAAGTCAGGGAGACCGTGAAATGAGCGTGCTGTCAGGAGAAAATGCACCCAACTTCAATCACCCGACCGGCGACGGCGGCGAATGCAAGCTCTCTGATTTCAAAGGCAAACCGCTGGTTCTCTATTTCTATCCCAAGGGCGACACGCCCGGCTGCACGACGGAAGCGCAAGGCTTTCGCGACGCGATGGCAGAATTTGCGAAATTCGACGCCACAATCGTAGGTGTCTCGAAAGACACAGTAAAGAAACATGACCGGTTCAAAGCCCGCCATGATCTCAACTTTACGTTAATTTCCGACGAGGACGGGACGTTGTGCGAGGCTTACGGTGTTTGGGTCGAAAAGAATTTGTATGGCCGCAAATATATGGGGATCGAAAGGTCGACCTACCTGATTGATGGGGAAGGTAAGATTGCCAAGGTCTGGCGGAAGGTCCGGGTCAAGGGCCATGTCGACAATGTCCTCGAAGCCGTTCAGGCACTCTAGAACAAGGCTCGTCCGTACCCATGGCAAATGACGCCCGTATCCGCCCGATATTGCACCACTTACAACCGCAAGGCATTTCGGAAATCTCGGAATATGGAGCCGATTTCGACGGTGTCATTCCGATGTGGTTCGGCGAATCGGATCTGGTCACACCAGAACCGCCCCGACGCGCTCTAATCGAATCCCTTGAGAGCGGCAAAACCTTTTATCAGGCACAGAACGGCCATCTGGCTCTGCGGGAAACAATTGCCGCCTACGATACACGGCTGCACAGCAAGCCCGTCGCCGCCGATCGCATCACGGTGACGGCCTCCGGGATGACGGCACTGCACATCGCCTTACAGACGATCGTCGATGCCGGCGAAAACATCGTGCTGGTGACACCAATCTGGCCAAATGCACCGGCGACCATGCAGATCATGGGCGCTGAGCCACGACGCGTTAGTCTTATATCTCAGCCGAGTGGGCGCTGGACACTCGATCTCGACCGCCTATTCGACGCTTGCGATGACAAGACGCGCGGGGTTTTCGTCAACTCACCCAACAACCCAACGGGTTGGATGTGCAGCCAGGGGGAACAACAGGCGATCCTCGACTTCGCGCGCGAACGCGGCATCTGGATCATAGCTGACGAGGTCTATCACCGCATCACCTACGACCAAGAAACCGCGCCTTCCTTTCTAGATCTGGCAGAGCCAGACGATCCGGTGCTCGGAATTAATAGTTTCTCGAAAAGCTGGGCAATGACCGGCTGGCGTCTAGGCTGGCTAACTGGCCCACCCTCAATTTTCGATACGCTGGGCCTTATGGTCCAGTACACCAATAGCAACTCGCCGGAATTTATCCAGGACGCTGGCGTCGCCGCCATCGAACAGTGCGAGGATTTCGTCGCAAGGTTCCGGGATTATTGCTCGGCCGGGCGGAAGGTCGTCCAAGACATATTGGCTGGTGCGAACCGCATTCGCTATTCGCAACCCGAAGCTGCTTTCTACGCGTTTCTCGAAGTCGAAGGGGAGCGGGACAGCATGGCGCTCGCCCGGCGTCTTGTCCGCGAAGCGAGGGTCGGCGTCGCGCCAGGTATGTCATTTGGGGAGGAAAGCGAAGGCTGGCTTCGTCTATGCTTCGCACAAGACCCGGAACTGCTGCGCACTGGACTCGAACGCATGGCGGACACACTTCGCTAGAATCAAGGTGCTGAAGTGCGACACGTGGCGTAGTATCCCTCAAACGTGAATTCTGGGAGGACCAGTCCAATGAAATTACTTCGTTACGGGCCCGACGGGGCCGAGAAGCCTGGCATGTTAGACAGCGACGGCGCCATCCGCGACCTGTCGGGCTTGGTCAGCGATATCGCGGGTGAAGCGATCACGCCAGAGGGCTTGAACAAGCTGGGCGCGGTGGAGCCCGCATCGCTGCCAAAGGTTGATGGAAATCCCCGCATAGGTCCCTGCGTCGGTGATGTCGGCAAGTTCATGTGCATTGGGCTGAACTATTCCGACCACGCGGCGGAGACCGGCGGCGAGGTGCCCTCGGAACCTATCCTGTTCATGAAGGCAAACAGCGCCATCACTGGACCCAACGACGATGTGATCATTCCCCGCGGCTCGGTACAGACCGATTGGGAGGTCGAACTCGGCTTCGTCATTGGTAAACCGGGCAAGCACATCTCCGAGGCTGACGCGATGAGCCACATTGCCGGCTATTGCGTAGTGAACGACGTCTCCGAACGCGAGTTCCAGATCCGCATGCAAGGCCAGTGGACCAAGGGCAAGAGCTGCGACACGTTCGGCCCGCTCGGCCCCTGGCTAGTCACCGCCAACGAGGTCGACGACCCGCAGGCACTTGCCCTGTGGACCGAGGTCAACGGCCACCGCTACCAGGACGGCAACACAAACACGATGGTCTATGGCGTGCAGTTCCTGGTAAGCTACCTTAGCAAATTCATGACCCTCCAGACCGGTGACGTGGTAGCAACCGGCACGCCACCGGGCGTTGGGATGGGTCAAAAGCCGCGTGTTTTTCTAAAACCGGGTGACGTCATGCGCCTCGGCGTGCAAGGCCTCGGTGAGCAGGAGCAGAAGCTAGTCACAGACGACTAGCCCTCGAGCGGTCATGTCTCTGACACGATCCGCCTGCACGATTCTGCAAACCGCCTGTCCCGCGGCGAAAGCGGCACTGTCGCGTGAGACCGCAGCGGCCTGGCGGGAAGGAGGTATAGCAGAAATCGGGGACAGCCGGCCGCCCAAGCGGCCGGCGCGGCCGGAAGTGCCCATTCTGCTGCCGCCGCAGAAAATGCCGCGACGACGAGGCACCACCGGGCGGATCGCCCTGCTGCACGCAATCGCCCATATCGAGTTCAATGCCATCGATCTCGCCTGGGACATGATCGCCCGCTTCTCCGACCCTGGCCTGCCGCGAAATTTTTATGACGACTGGGTAAAAGTAGGAGACGAGGAGGCCAAACATTTTTTACTCCTGTCAAAACGCCTGGAAACGTTGAATGGCCGGTATGGCGACATGCCCGCGCATGACGGGCTATGGCAGGCAGCGCGGGCAACCGCGCACGATGTTTTGGCCCGCCTGGCGATCGCACCCCTCGTGCTCGAAGCGCGCGGCCTTGATGTCACGCCGGGGATGATTGACCGTTTTGAGCACTCCGAGGACATCGAAAGCGTCGCCATCCTGCAGATTATTCTTGCCGACGAGATTGGGCACGTTGCCATCGGCCAACAATGGTTCGCCCACATCGCCACCGCGCGCGGCTTGGACCCCATAGCGAGCTTTCACGCCCTTGTTCGGAAGCACTACCGGGGACGGCTCAAGCCGCCGTTCAACAAAGCTAGCCGCGACGCCGCCGGACTTCATGCCAATTGGTACGAGCCGCTCGTCGCCCTAAGTTGATGGAGACAATAATGCTGAAAACCTACAATCCCCCCTCTATTTCGTCGGCTCGTTCAAACTATAGCCACGCCGTAGAAATTCCGCCTAATGCACGTACCCTCTACATATCTGGGCAAGTCCCTGTGGCAGCGGACGGATCAACCCCAGACGCGATCGATGAACAGGTCGCGCTAGTCTTTGACAATGTCAGATCGGTCCTCGCCGAGGCTGGCATGGGTTTGGAAAATGTTGTTCGGGTCAATGTCTACCTCACCGACAAATCCTACTTCCCGGCCTTTCGCGAGCATCGAAACCGCTTATTCACCGGCCACAAGGCATCGTCGACGGCTGTAGCGATCGAAGCATTGGCCCACCCACAATTTAAGGTCGAGATAGAAGCAGTCGCGGCAAAGGTCGACTAAGTGGACTCTGTAGCCATGCTAAAAATTACGCGCACCTCGCCACCAGTTACTGGCCCCTTCGAGTATGAGCTTCCCTAGATCGAGCGCTAAACCTCCGAAATGGTTTCCCCAACACAAACAGTGTCAGCTTCCCAAAATTAATTCGTCACGGATCTAACGCAGGGCTACAACTGATCTCATGCGTGCATGCGATGGCGGCACACGTTGAACGCTTGGCATGTAACTACCAATGCCGTTCGCCTGCTGGATCGAATATATTAATAGATCGAAAGCAATCCTTCTCATCAACAAGACCAATGCTTAATTTTACGGTCGAGGCGATGGCCTAATCTAGGCGAATACGCAGGTCGATTTATGTCGCACGATCTAAACATGGGCCACCCGATTTGCACGGAAGAGTCCCGTACAGTCAAATCGATTAGCACTTAATCAAAAAAGGTAACTGCCATGACCGACGCGCCTGTCCTGCTTAGCGAAGATATCGATACTACCCGCCTGCTAACTCTGAATAGGCCCAAGGCGCTTAACGCGCTAAATACTGAACTCGTAGGAGCTATTGTTGACGCCGTTGATGCAGCCCATATCGACGAGGATATTTCCGCGATCATCCTAGCAGGAAACGAACGGGCCTTTTCAGCCGGAGCAGATCTGAAGGAAGCCCAAGCGCGGCGTGGCGAAGACGTACAAGCTGCGCGTGTGCATTCCGAAGCTGGCAGCCAGCTCTACCAAATCGGTGAACGGACAGACAAACCGATTATCGCGGCGGTGCGCGGTTACGCCTTGGGTGGCGGCTGTAATCTTGCGATTTCGACCGACCTGGTAGTCGCTGGAAAAAACACTGTCTTCGGCTACCCGGAACTTAAGCGGGGCTTGGCCGCAACAGCAGTGACACCTAGCCTAGTCCACCGGATAGGCCCAAAGGCGGCGTTTGAATTCTTGGCACTAGCGGAGAACATCACGGCCCAACGCGCCTATGAGGTCGGCATGATCAATCGTATTGTTCCGGACGATGCGGTCATCGATACGGCGTTGAAGATGGCACGAGCGTTAGCCGCCTTCGACCTGGTAGCCGTCCGCACTACGAAACGTGTTTTCCAAAAATCGACTGAACTGTCGCTTACGCACGCGCTCGACGTAGCACGGGAAGCGGCACTGCTCAGCCGCACGATGCGCGACTAATCGCTTTGCTCGTTCCGCGTGCTCCCGGCTCGAGCCGCGAGCGCCGCTTCAAGAAATGAATCGATATCGCCGTCGAGCACACTCTGCGCATTACTCGTTTCCTCAGTGGTGCGTAAATCTTTGACCATCTGGTATGGGTGCAGCACATAAGAGCGAATTTGGTGTCCCCAGCCGATGTCTGACTTAGCCTCATGCTCAGCCCGTGCCTCTTCTTCGCGTCGCTTGAGTTCGCGCTCATAAAGCCGCGCTTTCAGCATCTTCATCGCGCTGGCACGGTTCTTATGCTGCGACCGATCGTTTTGACATTGCACGACGACTCCGGTTGGCTCGTGCGTGATGCGCACGGCGCTGTCGGTTCGGTTGACGTGCTGACCACCGGCGCCCGACGCCCGGTAGGTGTCGATTCGCAGGTCTTTGTCATGGACATCTACTTCAATCGTATCGTCGACCACTGGGTAGACGTCAACCGACGCAAAACTCGTATGCCGGCGCGAAGCTGAATCATACGGCGATATTCTTACCAGCCGGTGTACGCCAGCTTCCGACTTCAGCCAGCCATAGGCATTATCTCCCAATATACGGACGGTCGCCGATTTCAGACCTGCTTCTTCACCCTGAGATTCTTCCATTAGCTCGACCTTACAGCCATGCTGCTCGGCCCAACGCGTATACATGCGCAACAGCATCTCGGCCCAGTCCTGGGATTCGGTGCCGCCCGCCCCCGCATGAATTTCCAGATAACTGTCGTTCGCATCAGCCTCACCGGACAGGAGGCTTTCGAGTTCTTTCTTGGCACTGTGCTCACGAAGTGCCAACAAAGCTGCTTCCGCTTCGGCCAATACGCCGCTGTCGTCTTCAGCTTCAGCGAGCGCAATCATTTCGACCTGTTCGGTCAACTCTTGCTTGATTGATTCAATTCCGTTGATCGCACCTTCCAGACGATTGCGTTCACGCATCACAGCCTGCGCGGCATTCGGATCGTTCCAAAAATTGGGCGCCTCGGTAAATGCGTTTAGTTCTTCAAGACGCAAGCGCGCTGCATCGAGGTCAAAGGGACCTCCTCAGCAGTTGCAAAGACTGCTCAATATCATTGGCTACAGCCTGAATTTCTGCCCGCATTGATTATCCTTCAAAAAACGTCCAACGAACGCCATTTAGAAAATTCCCGCAGCGAACGCAAGTGGCTGTTGGTCAGTATTTACCGCCAATGGACGACGAGAAGCTGTCCGACCCATCGATTACCGTGCCATCACCCCCAGGCTCACTACCAAAGCGGAACGCCTCAAGTATGACCTTTTTGTCTCCAGGCGCCGCAGGACGGCTGGAAACCGCGTTAATCCGCACCAAGCGGACGCCAGGCGGTACCCGGAATGGAATTGCCGGCTTGCCATCAAGAGCCCGCACCATAAACGCCTTGAAAATTGGTGCAGACACCGATGACCCCGTTTCCCAGCGGCCAAGTGGCCGCGGCGTGTCGAAGCCTGCGAACACCCCAACCGCAAGGTCCGGAGCGAAACCGACAAACCAGGTATCGATTTCCCTATTTGTGGTTCCCGTTTTGCCCGCCAAAGGCTTACCCACGGCGCGGATTCGGCGCCCAGTACCCCGTTGGACCACACCTTTTAGCATAGAGACGATTTGGTAGGCGCTGACCGGATCGGCAACACGTTCGCGCAAGTCCGGTAGTCGCGGCGGCCGGGTACCATATCGGCCCGCTTGGCGGCATTCAGCGCATTCTCGCATATCGTGGCGAAAGATCGTCTTGCCGTTGCGATCCTGAATGCGGTCGACGAAGGATGGCTTTATCCGCTTGCCACCATTTACTAGCATCCCATAGGCATTTGTCAGTCGCAGAAGGGTCGTCTCCCCTGCTCCGAGAGCCATAGAAAGTTGTTGAGGCATATCTTGGGCGATGTCAAAACGTTGTGCGTAGTCGACAACTGTTTTCATACCAATCGCGCGGGCGAGTCGGACCGTCATTAAATTACGCGATTTCTCGATGCCAAGCCGCATCGGGCTGGGCCCGTAAAATTTTCTCGCGTAATTCGCAGGCTTCCACTTACCAAGACCAGGGCCCTGATCAAGGACGAAGGGGGCATCCAGAACTCGTGTCGCTGGCGTATATCCCTTTTCCAATGCGGCCAAGTAAACGAAAGGCTTAAAGGCGGAACCAGGCTGCCGTGCGGCCTGCGTGGCCCGATTGAATTCGCTCGACGCAAAATCGTATCCACCAGACAGCGCCAGCACCCGCCCCGTGTGCGGGTCCAAAGCGACAATCCCTCCTTGGATTTCCGGTATCTGCCGTAAGCGATATCGGCGAATTTCGCCGTTGAAATGCAGCGGATCATCCTCCGCCTTGGGTTTGGGCACGGCCTCGACCATGCCCACATCGCCTTGCCTTAAGACGTCAGAAGCCTTTCTTATCAGTGGACCACGCAGTTGCTTATCGCGCGATTCTCGGGCCCATTTCAGCTCCGAAAGTGGGATTTCTCCAAGTTTTCCGGTTTCGATTCCGAGTTCCGCTTTACCATCGGTCACGTTAAGAACGACAGCCAGCTGCCAGTTCCCAATGCTATTGGGTGGCTTGACCATTCGAAGTCGTCCGAGCCAACTAGCATCTATTTCTATTGTCGTGACCGGACCTCGCCAGCCATGCCTGCGATCATAAGCGATTAAACCACCCCGCAAGGCATCGTCAGCAATCGCTTGCAACCTCGGGTCTAGCGTCGTTCGGACGGACAGCCCGCCTTCATACAGACCATCGTTGCCATAACGACTAATGAGTTCGCGGCGGACCTCTTCAACGAAAAAATCGGCCACGACAAACTGCAGTGCATCTCGTGAAACAACGGCCAGTGGTGCCTTCCAGGCGACACGAGCCGTATCCTGCTTGATAAAGCCTTCCTCCAGCATCCGACCTACCACCCAATTACGTCGGTCTCTCGCCGCCTTTTGCTTACGTAGCGGATGATAGTTGTTCGGCGCCTTCGGCAGCGCCGCAAGATATGCGACCTCCGCAATCGTCAGCTCATCCATCGACTTGTTAAAATAGTTCAGCGCCGCCGCGGCCACCCCAAAGGAACCATAGCCGAGATAAATTTCGTTCAGATAAAGCTCCAGGATTCGATCCTTCGACAAGGTCCGTTCAATACGAAAGGCGAGGATCGCTTCCTTAATTTTGCGCTCGATGGAGACTTCGTTACTGAGCAGAAAGTTCTTCGCCACCTGTTGCGTGATTGTCGACGCGCCAACCGGCCGCCGCCCCTGCGTGTAGTTAGAGATATTCGTTAACATAGCCCGAGCCAAGGCAATAAAATCAACGCCATAGTGACTGTAGAAATTTTGGTCTTCTGCCGCGATAAACGCTTGCTTTACACGCCGAGGCATAGCCGTAATAGGCACGAAAACACGGCGCTCTTTTGCGTATTCGGCTATCAGACGCCCATCGCCTGCATGCAGCCGCGTTACGGTAGGCGGCTCGTAATTCGCCAGCTGCTTGTAATCTGGCAAATCGCGACCATAGTGCCACAGTCCATAAACGCCCACGCCAAAGGTCCCCAACGCACCAATGACGCCGAACGCGAACAAAAACAAGAAAAAGCGCAGTAAATTCCGCATGCGGCGACCCATACCTGCCAAAACGCTTAGGGGTATACCTATCCAAGACTAACGAAGAAATATGGCAATCTTATGTTTTTGCCGTAAACCATTTAAGTTGCTGCGAATTATGATCGGTTGTTCAATGTTTTGCGGGCAAAATAACGGTCTGCCGCCCGCAATAGCGCTTGTCCAATACCACTGCGATAACGCGGACTTTTGAGATTTTTCTCGTCCGTCCGGTTCGATAGATAACCCAGTTCGATCAAAACAGACGGCACATTCGGCGATTTTAACACAGCGAATCCGGCATATCGATGGGACGAGCGTAGAAGTTTAATTTTCTTTTTTAACTCACGGACCAGCATCTTTGCTAAATGCCAAGATTCACGATTGGTATCGTTTTGTGCCAGGTCGATCAAGACACGGGAAACTTCCGATGCATAACCGGTTAGGTCGGCGCCGGCGATAATATCCGACTTGTTCTCTTTCTTTGCTAGATCCTCTGCTTCCTTATCGGAAGCCTTATCGGAAAGCGTATAGATTGATCCACCGCGAATTTTGCGGCTGCCAATCGAGTCCGCATGCAGCGAGATAAACATTTCCGCCTTGTTGCTGTGTGCAATCTCAAACCGGTCCCGCAATCTGACATAGACATCCCGCTTACGAGTGAGAATGACATGATATCTGCCACTAGCCTCGAGCACCTCTTTTGCTGCTTTAGCGACCGCTAGCGTGATGTGCTTTTCGTAGCTACCCGTTACGCCGACGGTGCCGGGATCAACACCACCATGACCGGGGTCCAAGACGATCAATCGCCGCCGGTCGCTAGTAAGTTGTGATTTCGGTGACAGGCCGCTTGCGCTAGAAACGCGCTTCCGTTTGACCCAACCTTTCGATTGGGCACTCCGAGGCCCCATAAAAAACGAGGCACGGGTGACGGGCATTAAGTCGACGACGAAACGCCGCGGCTTGTTTCCTTTGGGCGGCAGGAAGAAATGCTGAGTTACCGATGCGGGCAATTTAACGTCGACCACTACGCGGCTGTTACCTGGCTGAAACAGACCGAACCGGAATTGCGATACAAGACCGGCAGAAACGCGCATACGCTTCTCCGAAACACGCCAGGACAACTCGGGAAAATCGATAACAATGCGGAAAGGATCAGCGAGTGTGAAGATCTTGTAGGGTATGACGCGGTTTACCTCGAACACGAGGCGGGTCGATTTAGGATGGACTCCGACGCGCGCCTCAGAAACCACTGGTAAGCGCTCAGCCATTACCGGTGGGACAGCCCAAACGATCGCTGACAATAAATTAAGTATTACAAAGTGCCTGATGCGCATCGGGAATGTTACCAGATATTGGGCATAATTATAGTTGGTCTACTAGATATATCTCTCCCTTGCTTCACCGTACAAACAAATTCCTTATCGCAGTCTTTTCTAAGATTTGTATAGAAACCATTTGTAGAATCGTATTTTGCACCCTATTTTAAGACTGCGCGATTGACTGCGCCCAAGCTGAGAGATAACTATATATCACTTCAGCTCTGTCGTTGGTTGTTCGAGGTCCTGGCCTGTTCCCTACCAGTGTGACCTGGTTTGATAGTAGGCTTTACGTTAAGTGCACACGACGTCCAACATAGTTAGCGTGGTCTAAATTTTAGTTTAAGCGCGGAGTCTTTATCCGGATTGGATCGATTCCAGTTCGGTGATTAGGTGGGCGCCGAGGTCCCGCTCTGTCCTGGTATTATCGTTTTTAATGCCGTTCGACAGGTCGTTGGTGGCGACGCCGGCTTTGCCGTAATGGCGGCACGAAGGGGCAATTCTCGATCGCGCGTTTTGCCTCGCATCGTGCGCCGGAGAGCTACCATGTCAAAAAGAATGCTTATCGACGCTACCCATGCGGAAGAAACTAGGGTGGTGGTCGTGGACGGCAACCGACTCGAAGATTTTGACTACGAATCGACTACCAAAAAACAACTCAAAGGCAACGTCTACCTGGCGAAAATCACCCGGGTAGAACCATCCCTGCAGGCCGCATTCGTGGAGTATGGCGGCAACCGTCACGGATTCCTGTCCTTTAACGAAATCCATCCAGACTACTATCAAATCCCCGTCGCCGACCGCGAAAAACTTGTCGCGGATGAGGACGAAAGCGACAACGATGAAGGCGGCGAAGCAGGAGATAGCGTCGAAGAGGTCGGTGGTGACGAGGTGGAGGAAGAGGTAGAACGGCGCCGGCGGCCCTCCTATCGTGGATACAAGATCCAAGAGGTCATTAAACGCCGCCAAATCGTCCTGGTGCAGATCGTCAAGGAAGAACGCGGCAACAAAGGAGCCGCATTGACGACCTATCTGTCGCTGGCCGGTCGATATTGCGTTCTGATGCCAAATACCAACCGCGGCGGCGGCATCAGCCGAAAAATTTCCAATCCGAAGGACAGAAAACGGCTCAAAACTGTACTCGACGGCCTAAACATCCAGGATGGGGTAGCCGTTATTGTCCGAACCGCGGGCGCCGAGCGGTCGAAAGCGGAAATTAAACGCGACTACGACTACCTCATGAAACAGTGGGATCAGATCCGCGAACTCACTCTTGCCTCTACCGCACCCGCCCTGATCAATGAGGAAGCAAACCTCATCAAACGGTCGATCCGAGACCTCTACACGAAGCAAATCGAACAAGTCCTTGTCGAAGGCGATGCTGGCTACCGACTGGCTAAAGATTTCATGAAAACTCTGATCCCGAGCCACGCGGTCCGAGTGAAAACCTACAAAGATGGTGGGATCCCCATTTTTCACCGATATCAGGTCGAAAATCAGATTGATGCAATCCACAACCAGACGGTTCAGTTGAAGTCTGGCGGCTATATCGTTCTCGATTCAACAGAGGCCTTAGTCGCTATCGACGTAAACTCGGGCCGGGCGACCCGCGAACGAAACATCGAAGAGACGGCATTGAAGACCAATCTCGAGGCGGCGGAGGAGATTGCCCGGCAGTTGCGGCTTCGCGACCTCGCCGGCCTGATCGTCATCGATTTCATTGATATGGAGCATTCGCGCAACATCCACGCCGTCGAACGTAAGTTGAAGGAATCACTTCGGGCTGACCGCGCTCGGATCCAGGTTGGTCGAATCAGTCACTTTGGCCTGCTGGAGATGTCCCGCCAACGACTTCGGCCCAGCCTAACGGAAACATCCAGTAACACATGCCCGACTTGCGGTGGTGCGGGCCATGTGCGGTCGATCGAGGCGACCGCACTGCACGTCCTGCGCGCAATCGAAGAAGAGGGCATTCGCAAACGGTCCGCCCAAATCACCGTGCATATTCCAACCGCGGTGGCACTCTATGTCTTGAACCAGAAACGCCAAACACTCTCGGAGATCGAAACGCGTTACGATCTCAGCATCTCGATCGAAACCGATGATGGCCTTATTCCCCCGGAATATCGGCTGGATCGCTCTCGGGATACGGATCATCTTGCTATAGAACCGTCCGAAAGTAGTGCGACGGTGGATGATAGTGAGCAAGCAGAGGCCGGTAGACGGAAACGCAGATCACGGCGGCGGCGATCGAAACGGCGGGACGATGAAGCTGTCGAAACGACCGAGACAGTCGAAGCTAAAACAGAGGTGACCGAAACGAAATCCGACGAATTGGCGACCGAAGCTATAGACGCAGACTCGGGCGAGTCCGACAGCGAACCGAGAAAGCGCCGGCGACGGGGACGACGTGGGGGCCGCCGCAGATCCCGTAGACCTGAGAATTCCGAAGAAACAGTCTCCGCTGGCGAGGATAGTGAACCTAAAACTGCAGTTGCGCTGGAAACAGACTCTTCTGCTAGAACCGACAATGACGCCGCGCAACACGCGGAGGATGGCACCGCTCCCGAGACGCGCACCGAAGAGATTACAACCGAGGAAAAAAAACCACCTCGCCAACGCTCGAAGAAGGTGAAAACGTCGGGAGAAGAAACATTAAAAGACACAAAACCGAAACGACGGCGCTCACCACGTAAAAAAACGAAATTGGCCGATAAGGTGAATTCTGCGGAACAGGAAAGCGAAGCGCCGTCAGAGGAGGAAGCAAAAAAAGAGACGCCTGTTACTAAAGAAGCAAAAAAAGAGAAGACCGTTACAAAAAAAGCAGTGGCAACCAAAGATCCGA
>CAYYUG010000001.1:122660-132737 GCA_964474755.1 uncultured Rhodospirillaceae bacterium
GAAGCAAAAAAAGAGAAGACCGTTACAAAAAAAGCAGTGGCAACCAAAGATCCGACAATTCCAGACGAACAGGCAAAGGCTGGGAAACCCGTAGAGGAGGCTCCCACCGGGCCTGCCAAACCTTCACCAGAGCCCGAACCAATGCAGATGGCCACCAGCGCGCCCAACGCAATACCCGAGCCAAAAAAGCCGAAACGCGGCGGCTGGTGGCAAAAGATAACGCGCTAGGGCATTTCAGAATTAAATAGAAACGTAACCGGTTTTGTCTAAACCTAGGACACTGCTCTTTTTTTAATTTCGATTAGGTCCGAGCAGTTGTTGGCTCGTCAAAGCCAATGCCAAAAATCCTTCGAAACTGTTGTTTTGTTACTGCGTACTTAACCGCCACGCCAATTCCGCAGCGCCGCAGCAGCAGCGGCCGTGGTGTCCGCCGTTCCCGCAAAACTAAACCGCACGAACCGATCGCCTCGGTAGGGATCAAAATCAATTCCTGGGGTAATGGCCACACCGGTCTTAGACAGGAGAACCCGGCAGAACGCGTCGCTGTCATTCGTCATGTGGGATACGTCAGCGTAAAGATAGAACGCTCCATCCGCTGGGGCGATACTATGAAATCCGGCTTTAGGCAATGCATCCAGTAAAAGTTCGCGATTATGCGCGTACTGCACTACGTTGCGATCCAATTCGTCCGAACAATTCAAAGCAGCGACTGCGGCAATCTGCGATAAGGTCGGCGCCGAAATATACAGATTTTGACCCAGGCTTTCGGTAACTCGCAGCAAATCTTGCGGTATCACCATCCATCCCAAACGCCAACCGGTCATGGAAAAGTACTTCGAAAAACTATTGATGATGACCGCGTCCTGAGCAAAAGAAAGTGCGCAGTCGGCGTTCGCACCGTAGGTAATTCCATGATATATTTCATCGGAAATCAGACGGATATCGTGCGTACTACAGTAAACTGCAAGCTCCTGAAATGATTTGGTATCGAGCATAGTTCCAGTCGGGTTGGACGGGCTGGCCACGATCAGACCGTCAATTGGCCCAGCCGCGCGTGCTCTGTCTAGAAGCTTCGGTGTAGGTTGGAAGCGGTCCGACAATTCTGCCGGCAGCAGTACAGGCTCTATGCCAAGCACAGACAGTATGTTGCGGTAGCAAGGATATCCTGGCACCGCTAATGCAACGCGGTCGCCCGGATCAAAAGCGGCCAAAAAGGCCAGAACAAAGCCGGCAGACGAGCCGGTCGTAGCTACAATTCGCTCAGGTTTAACAATCAGACCATAATAGTCGAGATATCGCTTCGCCACTGCTTCTCGGAGGTCTGGAAGACCCAACGCATCGGTATAGCCAAGACGCTGGTCACTCAAAGCTTTCTCGGCAGCCCGCAACGCCCCTACCGGTGCACTAGTCCCCGGCTGGCCAACCTCTAGATGGTAGATTGCTTGCTTGGCAACTTCGCGTTCGTTGGCCGCCCGCATTACCTCCATGACTCGGAAGGGCGGAATTTCGTGAGCCCGCTGCGAAACTTTTGGCATTTGCCGACCTTTACCGTTCAGCTTCCACCGCCATGCCGGCGCCTCGCGGATCGGCATGAACGAAGCAGGCTATATTTTCACTGCGGGCATCGAGGCCAAGCGGACACTCGACTGCGTTAACCTTCCCCAAGGCTGGCACGACCTCAGTCGTATGACCGCGCTGTTCCAAATCATACTTATATTTTTCTGAAACCGAGGCTTCCAGCAGGGCAACATCAGGTACTCCGCTATGGTGTACTCGCGGCGCATTGAGTGCTTTTTTCAAAGTGATCCCTTGCTGCATCGAAGTGGCCAACACCGATGTCGTAGCCGTCGTAGCCGCTGCACCGCCCGACCCAGCGATGGCGTAGCGGAAGCTTTGAAAGTCTGCGTCGAAGCTTATAATCGGCCCCAGGGATAGCGCGTTACGACCCGCCTGTCCCGGTGCCATGGCAAGCACTATTCCGGTACCAGGCGCAATTCGACCTGAACCAAAAAAATTAAAGTTGGTAAGATTACAGGCTACCGCCAACCCCACCAAGTCGACGATAACAAACCCGGTCCCGGCAATGTTTTCTCGAACCAGTGCGGGCACAGGCTCCAGTTTCGCTATTGGTGTCGCTTTGTCGCGATTGAAATTTTCCATAAGAGAACGTGCATTGTCGGGATCACCAAAATCCTGCTCCGCTTTAACAGTTCCTGCGGATTGCAGCCAGGCGGGTCGCGCAATAAAGGCGCGCTTCCCAGTCTCTAAAAGTAAATGGAGACGGGCTGCACCGACGGCACCTCGGAAGCGGTTTTCCAACGTCAACATGTTCCACATCAAACCGCTTGCAATACCGGCGCCCGCTGGAGAAGGGACGAAATTTATGATTTGTCCATTGTATGGAATAGCGACCGGCTTACGCCAGCGCGGAACATAGTTGTTCAAATCTTCCAAGGAAAGGGCGCCGCCCGCATCCCGTGCTGCTTTCACAATACGCGCGGCCAACTGCCCTTCGTAGAACGAGGTGATACCACCTATTCGCAGTGCCGCGTATATATCCGCCAGATCGTGCTGAATAAGATGGTCGCCCTCTTCGAAAGGTTTGCCATCTGGGCGAGCGAATATCTTTCGGGCGTTTGGATCTTGGAATAGCGGTTTGGCCGACAACGCTAACTCGCGCGCCGTCGCCCGCGACACAATATGACCAAAGCGTGCAGCTTTTTCAGTCTTAGCCAAAATTTCCCTGAGATCAGTATGTCCATATCTGACATGCAACGCAGCCAGACCGCGGAGCAAAGTTGGAACTGCAATCGGTCGATCAGTCTGTGTACCTGGCGTACCTGGCGCGGCGATAAAGTCAATGACTTCCGTTCTTTTTTGCCCCGGATCATGCACGATGCAGATACCACCGCCGCCAATACTGATCGAAGATGGCATCGTTACAGTCATGGTCAAGGCAAGTGCAACCGCCGCATCGGCGGCTGTACCCCCAATTTTTAAAATCTCCTCAGCAACCTTGACGGCATTTGGCTCATCCCCCGCGACCGCACCAAAGAAAACGAAGTCACTTTCAATCACGGTGCTCCCGGCTTGCCTGCGGGTTTCCGAACCGGGAAGGATGTTCGAGAGGCCGGAAATAATTCCTGATTCGCCATATAAACCGCTGGTACTGCCGCAGCCCAAGGCCAGCGTAGCGGTTACGGTTAGCGCAATCACTTGAATGCTGTGGCGATAGAGCCCAGCTAAGGTGAGGCTTCTTAGGAGTTTCGGCACGTTGAAGCGCATATACAAGTCCAATAATGTTAATCGCGTATTAGCGATTTTTTGTGTCATTCTGATTACGCTGTCCGGTCAGACGACAGCAAGGGCTATTTCGCTCATCCGCGACACGGAGATCGAAAATACTATACGCGTTTATTCTCAGCCGATATTCGAAGCTGCCGGCCTCGCGGCCAGCGATATCCAAATTCATATTGTCTCAGACCACACTCTGAACGCTTTTGTCGCCGGCGGGCAACGGCTGTTCATCAATTCGGGACTTCTCATGGAGGCGGAAGATGCCGGTCAGGTTATTGGCGTGATTGCACACGAAACAGGCCATATCTCCGGTGGACACCTGGTCCGCCTGCAAGAGAGTCTGAAAAATTCAACCGCGAAATCCATCCTGACAATGGTCCTAGGCGGTATCGCGGCAATCGCGACAGGACAAGGCGAGGCTGCGAGTGCGGTGATCGCAGGCAGCGCGACCTTGCAGCAACGCTCGATCCTCAGCTACACGCGCACGATGGAACAGTCTGCCGACCAAGCCGCCGTCGCATTTCTGGATGAAACGGGCTACTCCAGTCGCGGCCTGCTGCATTTTCTTAGCAAATTGTCAGGACAAGAGCTGTTATCCACGGAGCGCCAGGACCCCTATCTGCGATCACATCCGTTAACCCACGACCGGATTGAGTTCATGCGCAATCATGTTGCGACTTCGCCTCATTCGGAGACACCGCTACGGGCAGACCTTGTTCAAGCACACAACCGAATGCGAGCGAAGCTTAAAGGTTTCATCAACCCTCCATCGCGCACCTTGCGCGAATACAAAGCAAACAGCTCCAGCTTCGCCGCACGATACGCCCGCACCGTGGCATACAAGAAGCTGTTCAAGATTGATCAGGCCTTGGCCTTGCTGGAAGATCTTTTAGCGGAATCGCCAAATGATCCTTTCCTTTTTGAACTTAAAGGCGACGTATTGCAAGATGCCGGTCGGATTGCCGAGTCGATCCTACCATACCAAAAAGCGGTGGATATCTTGCCTTGGGCCGCGCTAATTCGCGTCAATCTCGCTCAGTCTCAGCTCGAATTGAATGACACCCAGGCGAGCGATGCTGCATTGGAAAACCTGCAACAAGCCGTCCGCTACGAGCCAGAAATGCCTTTGCTTTGGCGTCTCCTCGCAACCGCCCACGCACGCAATGAAGACCAAGCCAATGTAATGCTGTCACTAGCGGAGGAAGCTCTGCTAAAGGGCAAAAAGGCCGAAGCCCGCCAGCGCGCCAAGCAGGCCATGGATTTGTTGACAGAAGGCACAGCCAGTTGGATCCGCGCGCAGGATATTCAGAAAACTACGAGAAAAAAGAAGTAATGCATTGGTCTGCACCCAAACCGCAAGGATGATCGCGTGAAAATTTTATACGCTCTGTGTTTCGTATTCCTCATAGTTGCCGGGCCAACCCAGGCTTCTGCTGCCCAGGTCAATGCTAGTGACAAGACAGCGATACAGAATATTGTCCGCCAATATATCCTCGAGAATCCAGAGATTATTACAGAAGCGCTGAAAACCCTGCAGGAGCGGGAAAGACTGACGCAGGAAAAGATACAACGCAAAGCTTTGCAGAAAAGTGCTGCACAACTTTACGAAAACCCGATGACACCTGAATACGGCAATCCACAGGGAGATGCGGTCGTCGTTGAATTTTTCGATTACCAATGCGGCTATTGCAAACGGGTCTTTCCGAACCTCATGCAAGTTGTGCAGGCGGATGAGAAACTCCGTGTCATTTGGAAAGAACTACCGATTCTTGGACCAGTGTCTCGGTTCGCGGCAAAGGCAGCCATGGCGTCAACAGCACAAGGCAAATATTTTGATTATCACGTAGCCCTGATGAGCCTACCCGGCCGCCTTACCAAGAAAAGCGTGATGGACACAGCCAAGAAAGTAGGGCTCGACATAAACCGCCTTATCAAGGATATGGGATCGCCAAAGATCAAACTATACCTAGATGAAACGCTCGAGCTGGCCCAATCACTTGGAATCAACGGGACACCAGCCTTCCTGATCGGCAATCAAATTTTTCCTGGTGCAATCAGCGCTGATAGAATGCGCAAGGTCATCGCGCAAATACGCCAGAAGAAGGATTAAAGCGAGACTAACCTAGGGGTTGTTGGTATCGCCAACGTTAATGCACCAACCGAGCGGCCCTAACCTAACTCATTCATTCTAAATTTATCCTCAGAGGTTCTCAATCGAAACGGGTTCTATCGTATCCGCTGGCGTAAAACCGAAAATTTGGCCATAGAAATAGAGTTCACCCTCCAGTGCGCGCTTAATGTTCACCGCTTGGCGAAATCCATGCCCTTCGCCCTCAAAGGAACAATAAGCCACAGGCGTCCCCTTTGCCCTAAGTGCAGCAACCATCGTTTCTGCTTGGTTCGGCGGCACAATTTTGTCATCGAGCCCTTGAAAAAAAACAACCGGACAATCGAGTTGGTTAGCGAAATGGATCGGCGACCTTTCGCGATATAGCGCCTCTGCCTCGGGCCAAGGGCCGATCAAGCGGTCGAGATAGCGGCTTTCAAATTTGTGCGTATCGGCCGCGAGGGTGGCCAAATCACCTATCCCATAGTGGCTGGCACCGGTTTTGAAAGTGTCGCGAAAAGTTAAAGAGCACAGTGTCGTATAACCGCCGGCGCTCCCGCCTGAGATAATCAGCCGGTTGCCATCAGCCTTGCCTTGCGAAACTAGATATAGGGCACCCGCCTCGCAATCATCTACATCGACGACACCCCAACCACCCCTTAGTTTCTCCCTATAGGCGCGGCCATACCCCGTGCTGCCACGATAATTAACATCTAGAACGGCGAACCCGCGGCTCGTCCAATACTGGATTTTAAGGTTGAGCGCCTCTCCAGTTTGACCTGTTGGGCCACCATGGCTCTTCACAATTAGTGGCGGCAAGGAACCGTCTGGCCCCACCACATCACTATTGGCCGGCGGATAGTAGAAGCCATGGGCTTTTTCGCCTCCATAAGTAGGGAAAGTGACTGCCTGCGCCGCAGATATTTGGCTAGGGTCAATCGTGGCATCCGTGGATCGCCGGATCGGTTCAATATTGAAGTCATTCAAACACAGCGCCACGAGCAAAGGCGGCTCAGAGATGTGGCCTGCTACGAAGTAGGCGGCCGACCCTGAGACCTTAAGGCCCATAAAATCACAGTACGGTATCTCGACTGGTGCCAGAATTCCCGATGACGCGTCGATACATCCAAGTCGCCACTGCCCTTCTTCACAATAGGTCACAACAATCCTGCCGGGACCGTCAAAACCATAAGTGGTCATGCCGAAGACCCATTGCGGCAAGCCAAACTCTGCCTTCATCGGACATACTGGAACAGCCTTCGTACCGTCCCAGCGCTGCAGGTTCCACCAACCTGGCCGATCGATTACGTAATGCAGTACGCCGTCCGGCGACCATTCCGGTTGAAAGACCGCCTCGCCATCCCCGCCGTCGATCCGTTGCGGTGCTTCGAGCACTCCATCAGGCCCAACAGCGGCGAGCCACAGCTGGCACGCGTCCCATGGCATGTCCGGATGATCCCAGGTCAAGAAAGCCAGAAGCGACCCATCCGGCGACAGGCGCGGCGCGGCGTAGAAATCTGTGCCCTCGGCCAAAATCGAGACCGACCCATCGAAGCCGATCGCAACCAAAGAGTTGGCCGGCTCGGATAAGCTATCGTCGTGATCCTCTCGGACTGCGATCAAGCGTTGTCGAGCCACATCAATCCGCATATCGGCATAGCGCCAAGGACCTTTCGGCGTCAGGGCTTGCGGCGGGAGGCCGGGATCCTGGCGGTACAGCCGCTGATCGGTCGCGTTACAAAAGAATACGGTCCCATCCGAAACGGTATAGCTACCGCCGCCATACTCGTGCACACGACTGCGCACGTTAAAGTTGGCCGGCGTGATATCGCATATCTCACCCGATGCATTCCGGCGACAGACTACCGTGCGGCCTTTCTCTGTTGGGCGCAATTCGGACCAGTACACGTCGTCGCCATCGCAGCAAATGCCACTCAAACCCACCGTTTCATCGACAATCATGTCGGCGGCAATCGAGGATACCCATTCACCATAGGGCGCGACGGACAGTTGCGGCATCGTTTTCCTCTCTTGAAGCAGATCAGCGATGGTTAGCATGTGCAGGCCAGTCACGAAACCTTGACCATATGCGTGCCAACCCCGATGTTCATTCGTGGAGGAAAGCAATGCCACAAAGAAGAAATCCGCGAAAGCTCAACAAATTGCAGCTGAAGACGCTGACCCTGCTGCAGGAGCTTGCCCGCCTACCGGACATGGCAACGCCAAACCAAGAAACCGGCGAGGTCACGATCACCGCTTTCCCGCCGCCGCACGGTAACCATTTTCATCTTGGGCCATATATTGCGCTTGGTCGTGACGCAACGGGCCTCCGGAACGAAGCGGTGTGGCGCGCGCTCAACCGCAAGGCGCTAACCTACGGCACTTTTCCCATTGCAATCACGCTGACCCTCGCAGGTCTAGAATACGAAACCGGTCTAAAGGACGAAATCTTACACGGAACAGATCACTAAGCCTCATTATGAACCACCATCTGGTCGATCACACAGGAGGCCGAGTGACTGTTCGCGTGTTGTCACCGAAGACCATCAAGAGTGCTTTAGAGGCGCAGCTCTCATTCTTCCAATCGACCAATATTCGTCAAATCAGTAGGAACCAGCCCCTCGGTTGCGGTTCAACAGAATCCCGAATGCCACGACCGTGCCCTCTACGGGGGACCGCGTTTTCGCCGCATGACTGACAAGGATCGAAAAAATTAAAATACAAATTCCACCCCGCATCTGATGGTCAAACCGATCGCCTTAGCAGCTGACAATCACCGGACAGCACAGCTTGGCACCATCCCAGGCATCGCTGAGAGAAACGCCTCAGGTTCCACTGCCAACGTGCGTTGCGTAGTTTCCCAAAACTGCAGTAAGGTCAGCAGGCTCGGCGCAACACCATCGGCTGCGATCACCGTCTTAAAATCGTCCAGGAAAACAACCTATGCGCCACTGCAGCAAACATTCCGCAACGATTGCAGCTTTACGACCCGGCCTTCCAGCTCTCGACGTAGGCGCTGAATTCGACCCCATCAGGCAGATTGGCGGGGGTCAATGGATCGCGCGCATCGAGCATCACCGCAACTTCATCCGTGGCGTCCACTTTCGGTTTGAAGGCACGTTGTAAGGCCTTCGGGTGCGGCCCATGCGTGAAGCCGCAGGGGTGGAAGGACATCATGCCGGGATGGGTGTTGTCACGGCTAAAAAAATTACCTTTGTGGAAGAATATCACCTCATCGTAATCGTCATTGTTGTGGAAGAACGGCACCTTGAGAGCGTCCGGATCACTCTCAAACGGCCGCGGCACAAAGGTGCAGACGACAAAGCGCTTAGTGACGAAAGTCGAATGCGCCGATGGCGGCACGTGATAGCGGTGGCTCATGAGCGGCCGGATATCGCGCCAGTTGACACTGACCGGTGCCAGATCGCCATGCCATCCGACCGCGTCGAGCGGGTTGTAGGGATAAGTGGCAATAGAGACGGCATTCAACCGCTTGATCTTCAGCTGCCACTCGTTTTCATCCTGCTGAGCCAGAAAGGCTTCATCGATTGTCGGTGTCCGCAGCATGGCAGGATCGAAGATCGCGTGCGGACCTACCAGCCCCTTCTCCGGCAATTGAAAGGCGTCGTTAACCGCTTCGATGATGAGAAACTCAGCATCACCCTCGCAGGCCAGCCGCCACATGGTGCCGCGCGGCAGCACGATGTAATCGCCGTCGCGAAACCTAAGTCGGCCGTAGTCGCAAAAAAGCTCTCCCAATCCGGCGTGCACGAAAAGCAATTCGTCGCCATCAGCGCTCCGCACTAGGTGGTCCATAGCACCCGCCGTGCGCCAGTAATGGATTCTGGTATGTTCATTTGACAGCACGATTGGTGCATCCCACGGCGAATCATGCACCGCATTTAGCCGCGTAAGATCGTACATGCGCGGTCGCAGCGGACCCTCGAAACTGATCCATCCAGTCGGCGGGTGCTTGTGATGCATTTGCGTGGCAGGACCAAAGAACCCTTCCCGCCCCATCTCACGTTCGTAGGTTCCCTCTGGCAGGGCGGCATGCGCCTGGCGCGAGGCGGTGCCCTCTACCTTGGGGAATGAAATCCATTTTTTACTCATGTCGTGTTCCCTTCCTCACTCCAGTTACGCCTTGTCCTCCAAGATGCCGCGACAAACCTGTTCGGCATTGATCGTGTTAAGAAGGGCTTAGCATTTACCTCATCAACCCCTTCATTGCCCTTGCGTCGAAAAATCACGAATAACGTTGCGTCGATCACGGTATAGGTAAAAGCTTGCAGCAGCATCCTGATCGTTCGCCATCATCCCATCGAGCAGTATCTCGTTACACTGTAGACAGCCGACACCGTCTTTATTACTCGGCGATCGATAGCCCTAAAATAATCCTCATAGCTGGCGCCATAGCCACACCGATCGACCAGATAAACCAACGACCCACGAATGCCCCCGATCGACGGAATGTTGAGCTCAATCAGGCCGGTTTGCGGCGGCATCCCCATCTCACCCTCCGCCAACGCGTGGTTATACGCCTTACCTGCATCTTTGACCCCGAGCGCCCTTGAGCCACAGCAAGTCCCGTGCGCGTCAGCGAATCGTGCTACATGACTATCCGGTTCGTCGTTGACGATTGAAGTTGATATCGTACTGCTGGAAAAGGGTCA
>CAYYUG010000001.1:132837-159301 GCA_964474755.1 uncultured Rhodospirillaceae bacterium
AGGGTCAGCGATTACTGTATTCGACGAACTCGAATTTATCCGTGACGAGCGAACTACCCCAGATGTCACCCAAGGATACCGCACGGGATAAACCTGTTTGTTCGATCATTACCTTCTCTCCTGTTGCCTGAAAAGCTGCGGATTTTCGCGACCTGAAACAGAAGCGCTGCACCAATTATTGTTCGCCTGGCAACCATGGTTACGCGCACCTGCTCCACTTTAACAGGTAAATGTCACCCTGCCATTTTTGCACGACCCCTGCGAGATGATATAACCGATTCTGATATTGTGACTCTAGCGAGCGGCGGCGCGGGAAGGGGATTACCGGTGGCGGACAACGCCAAAATTCTGATCCTAAACGGACCAAATTTGAACATGCTCGGCGTCCGTGAGCCGTCGATCTATGGCTCAGATACCCTGGCTGACATCAAGGAACGTTGCCATGCACACGCCAGAAAATTAAACCTTGAGATCGACTTCCGACAATCTAATTTTGAGGGTGAACTGATCACCTGGATTCAGGAATGCCGGACCACGCATCAGGGTGTCATCATCAACGGCGCTGCCTTTACGCATACTTCAGTAGCAATTCTCGACGCGCTATCGCTCCTCGAAACACCGATCATCGAGGTGCACCTCTCAAACATCTTTGCACGCGAACACTTCCGTCATCACTCCTACATTTCATCCGTCGCGGCAGGCGTCATCTGTGGTTTCGGGTGGCGCAGCTACCCACTCGCGCTGGATGGGATCAAGGGTATCTTGGATAAAGGCTGATATGGCAAAATCCACCGTCGACAGCGAACAAATTCGCGAGCTCGCCAAGCTGCTGGAGGAGACCGGCCTTGCGGAAGTCGAAATCACCGAGGGCGACCGCAGCATCCGTGTTGTCCGCAACGGTATCGCGGCCGCTGGGACACCAATGGCACCTGCGCCGGCCCCCGTCGCGGCGGCAGCAGCTGCCAACGACGAGCCCCACCCGGGCTCGGTGACATCGCCGATGGTTGGCACGGTTTATCTGGCCGCTAACCCGGACGCCGAACCTTTCGTCAAGGCAGGTAATCAGGTCTCTGAGGGTGACACGCTTTTCATCATCGAGGCGATGAAGGTCATGAACCCTATCCCCGCACCGCGCACAGGCACCGTCAAGAGCGTCCTAGTCGACGATGGCCAACCTGTTGAATTCGGCGAACCGCTTTTGATTCTCGAGTAGCCCAAATTGTTTGACAAAGTGCTCATCGCAAACAGGGGCGAGATCGCGCTGCGCATCCATCGCGCTTGCCGCGAAATAGGGATCGAGACCGTCGCCGTTCATTCCACGGCGGACTCCGACGCCATGCATGTGCGGCTAGCCGACGAAAGCGTCTGTATCGGCCCGCCGGCGTCGCAAGACAGCTATCTAAACATGCAAGCCATCCTGTCCGCCGCGCGAATCTCTGGCGCGGACGCAATTCATCCTGGCGTCGGTTTCCTATCTGAAAATGCGGCCTTCGCGGAAATGGTCGAAGAACATGGCTACGCCTTTATAGGGCCGACACCCGCACATATCCGGCTCATGGGCGATAAAATTGCTGCCAAGGACGCGATCCAGAAGCTGGGGCTGTCTGTGGTGCCCGGCTCCGACGGCGCAGTAACCGATGATGCCGAAGCAGCGCGTATTGCAAATAAAATTGGTTACCCCATTCTGGTTAAAGCTGCCGCCGGCGGCGGTGGCCGTGGCATGAAAGTTGCCGAAGCGGCTGACGAACTACCCAGCGTCCTCGACCATTGCCGCAAAGAAGCGGCGGCGAGTTTCGGCAACGAAGCCGTTTACATTGAGAAATATCTCAGACGCCCGCGACATATTGAAATCCAGCTCCTCGGCGACGGGGCCGGGAAGGTCCTCCATTTCGGCGAACGGGATTGCTCGATACAACGTCGCCATCAAAAGGTCATCGAAGAAGCGCCGTCACCAGCATTGCATGCAGCATTTCGCGCCGAAATCAGTGCGCGTGCTGCCGAGGCGGCCGCCAAGATCAACTATCGCGGCGCGGGAACCATCGAGTTTCTTTTTGAAGACGACGAATTTCATTTCATCGAAATGAATACACGGCTGCAGGTAGAGCATCCGATAAGCGAGATGATCAGCGGAATCGACCTTGTCCGGGAACAAATCAAGATAGCTGCCGGCGAACCAATAACCCTCACCCAGGCAGACATCGTACTGAGCGGTCACGCCATCGAATGCCGAGTGGTCGCCGAGCATCCCGACACCTTCATCCCCTCACCCGGCAAGGTGACCGAATATCACGCACCGGGCGGCCTCGGGGTTAGAGTCGATTCTGCGCTCTACTCCGGTTATGCAGTGCCAACGCAATACGACAGCCTGGTCTCGAAGTTGATCGTGCATGCCGATAGCCGCACAGAATGCATCATGCGCCTGAAACGGGCGCTGGACGAGTACGTAATCGGCGGGGTAGAGACCACGATTCCCTTGCATCAAAGATTGATAATTGAGCAGGATTTTCTTAACGGCGATTATGATATTCACTGGCTGGAAACCTATTTAGGTCTATAGCTTCCGAAGCCGCAGGGTCACGACCGCTATGGAAATGCTCGAACTGACACCGGATATGCTGTTGCGCGCATATGCAATCGGCGTATTTCCGATGGCTGAGGACCGCGATGACCCGGAGCTCTTTTGGATTGACCCGCGGATGCGCAGCATCATCCCGTTGGACGATTTCCACATCCCCCGCCGCTTGCGGCGCACCGTGCGCAGCGGCCGCTTCCACATCACCTTCGACCACGCGTTCGAGGAGGTTATCGAAAGGTGCGCCGAAGCCACTGAAATCCGGCCACGCACCTGGATCAATGACCGTATCATCACCCTCTATACCTCGCTGTTCCGCATGCGAAATGCGCATAGCGTCGAATGCTGGCACGACGGCACGTTGGTCGGCGGCCTGTATGGCGTATCGCTAGGCGGTGCGTTCTTCGGCGAA
Organism: uncultured Rhodospirillaceae bacterium; assembly: GCA_964474755.1. Lineage (GTDB taxonomy): Bacteria > Pseudomonadota > Alphaproteobacteria > UBA8366. The sequence continues at coordinate 135,822 of CAYYUG010000001.1, forward strand.
AGCATGTTCAGTCGCGAACGCGATGCTAGCAAGGTTGCGCTGGTGCATTTAGTGGGCCAATTGCGAAACGGTGGCTTCCGGCTACTCGATGCGCAATTCACGACCAGCCATCTGAGCCAGTTCGGCGCACAGGAAATTCCGCGCAAAGATTATCGCATCAAGCTGGCAGAGGCCCTGAATCTTGACGCACATTTCGACGCAACAGAAACTTCAGGAGATGCAATGACCCTGCTGGACCAGCTGCGGAAACCGGACATTTAAGCGAGAGCGGCCCGTTAGCAGGCTCCTCCGAGACCAACCCATCTTTTGCCTGATACGCTGGTTAGAGAGCCAAGGCTGCACGGATTTGAGCCGAAAAAGTCAGAAAAAAGCCGATCGCCAGCACGAATGTTTTGGAAATGGTTTTATCAACCTGGCACATTCCAAATTTCTCGGTTCCAGAATGCCTGATCGATACATTTTCAGCTTATGCCGCATCATAGGCTTCGGACATGCCCAATTGAAATAGCCTCAGTTGAATTAGCCCAATAGCCAGGCATGCTATTTTCCCTTACCCGTCGGTTGCGCCTCCTGCTGTTTCCACGCATGATCTGCGCAAAGGAACCTTTGCAAATACCAATGGAAACAACCGATGCATAGTGCAGATGTCATTGTTGTTGGGGGCGGCAGTTTCGGCGCAGCCGTGGCCTATGGTTTGGTGCGACAAGGTGTGGAAACCATCATACTCGATGGTGCGGACGATTCCCTGCGCGCGGCGCGTGGCAATTTCGGCCTCGTCTGGGTACAATCGAAGGGAATGGGGCTACAACGCTATGCGGATTGGAGCCGCGAGTCGTCGCATCTGTGGACAAATTTTGCCGACGACTTGCTGGATAACTCGGGTATCCATGTCAACTACCAAAACGGCGGCGGACTGAATTTGCTGCTAAGCGAGGAGGAACGCGAAAACTGTCGCCGCAGCATTGATATCATGCGGCAGCAGGCGGGTATCGACGGCTATGACGCCGAGATTGTCGAGCGTGACGAAATTCAAAAGATGATCCCCGGATTGCGGGTCGGGGACGAGGTCGCCGGGGCCTCCTTCGGACCGCATGATGGTCACGCCAATCCGCTACGATTGCTGCGCGCCCTGCACCGCGGGTTCACGCATCGTGGCGGACGATATTTCCCGCAGAATGAGGTCGTGAAAATTACCCATGATGGCAGCGCCTTTGTAGCGATGACGGCGACAAGCCGCTACGTTGCTCCTAAAATCGTCATCGCTTGTGGACACGGCATCACCAAGCTGGCGCCGATGGTGGGCCTCAACGCGCCGATCCGGCCACAACGCGGACAGGTTCTGGTCACCGAACGAATTGAAACCACTGTCGAGATGGCGCTTGGTTCGATTCGGCAAACCGACGAAGGCGGTTTCATGTTTGGTAATTCGGAGGAAGAGGTCGGCTTCAACGACGGCACAACCCTGCCCGTCACTGGAAATATCGCTGCGCGCGCAGTAAAGGCCTTTCCACAACTCTCCAACGTCCGCCTTGTGCGTAATTGGGGTTGCATCCGGGTCCTGACGCCAGATAAATGCGCTATCTACGACGAATCGGAATCCATGCCAGGCGCGTATGTGGCGACATCGCATAGCGGGGTCACACTTGCGGCTGTCAATGCCCATCATGTCGCCAATTGGGTTGCGACCGGCGATACACCATCCGACTTTGATCATTTTAGCGCCCGGAGGTTCGATGTTTCGGCGGCTGCATGACCTAGACAAACGGTCCGTCACGATCGATTTCGAAGGAGAAATTCTTAAGGTTGGCGAACACGAAACGGTTGCCGCAGCGCTACTGGCTGCCGGTCCGGACTACAGTCGAACAACGCCTGTCAGCCGATCACCGCGACTGCCCTTTTGCATGATGGGTGTCTGTTTCGAATGTCTGGTAGAAATTGACGGCGTTCCCAATAGGCAGGCCTGTATGGAAGCAGTCCGGAGCGGCATGAAGGTCCGCAGACAAGACGGGAAGAGGCGGCTCGACGCATGAGCGAAACTGTCGACCTTCTGATCATCGGCGGTGGCCCTGCAGGTTTGGCTGCCGCCGTCGAAGCTGACGGTCTGGGACTATCCGTTCTCCTTTTGGACGAGCAGACTGAACCAGGCGGACAAATCTACCGCAGCATCGAATCCGTCTACCCAGACACGCTAGACCTGTTGGGCGAGGACTACCGACAGGGCGCCGTAATCGCGGAACGCTTTCGAAAATCAAACGCCTCCTACAAGCCGGGCGCTGCCGTTTGGCGCGTCGACGAAGATGGTTTGGTGGCCTATTCGCAAAACGGAAAGGGTGCAACCGCGTCTGGCAACCGCGTTCTCGTGGCCACAGGTGCGATGGAGCGGCCGATGCCAATCCCCGGCTGGACTCTGCCGGGCGTGATAACCGCGGGAGGCGCCCAAGTTCTGCTTAAATCTGCCGGTATGATACCATCCGGCCGTGTCGTCGTCGCTGGCTGCGGGCCACTCGCGCTGTTGATTACACAGCAATTGATAACGGCCGGCGCCGACGTTGCTGCGATGCTGGAAACCACCCGAGCTAGCGACTACCTATCGGCGTCACCGCACCTGTTCTCAGCGCTCAGCGCGAGCGATTATCTGCGCAAGGGGCGCAGGATGCGGCGCGATATTAAGCGAGCCGGCGTGCCCATCTATTCCGGCGTCAGTAACTTCGCGGCGATCGGTGAGGACAAGCTCAGCGCCGTTAGTTTTTCCCGAGACGGCGCCAGAACGGAAATCGCAGTAGATACGTTACTGCTGCATGTTGGCGTCGTGCCCAATACACAGATCACACGGCAGGTCTTCTGCGAGCATGAATGGTACGCCCCGCAGCGTTACTGGCGGCCGGTGCGTGACGAATGGGGTGCAACAAGCCAGGCCGCGATCGCTGTCGCAGGCGATGGCGGCGGGATTGATGGCGCCGCCGCTGCTGGCTTGCATGGACGATTGGCGGCGCTGGACGCGGCTCGCCGTCAGAGCAAGATCGAATTGGCAGAGCGCAACCGCCGGGCCGACCCGATCCGCTACGAGCTCGCAGCGCATCAGTCTATTCGACCTTTACTCGACGCACTGTTCCCACCTCCTCCAGAAATCTGCGCCCCACGAGACAGCGACACCATCGTATGTCGCTGCGAGGAGGTCAGCGCAGGCGATATAAGGGACGCGGTGGCGCTCGGGGCCATGGGCCCGAACCAGCTGAAAGCCTTCACGCGCTGTGGCATGGGGCCTTGTCAGGGGCGCATGTGTGGTTTGACGGTCGCAGAGATAGTAGCGCAGGCTAAAGACCAATCCGTCGAGAGTGTCGGTTATTATCGCATCCGTCCGCCAATCAAACCAGTGACGATGGGTGAGCTGGCGGCAATGGCCGACGAATAACCAGCGCCAATTTCAAGACTTATCTTTTGGATGAGAGCCAGACGCAAATGAGCACGCTTTTTAACTTGGGCGACCTGCTGAACCGGGAGAACGACACGGAAAAGGCCGCGCTAATCGATTTGAGCAGACCGGAAGGCGCGCGAACATTTAGTCATGCCGAGATCGACAATGCATCGCAAGCTGTAGCGCGGGGACTGGTTGCCCGCGGACTAAGAAGGGGCGAGCGGGTAGCTATCCTTTCGGCAAACCGGATGGAGTTCCTTACCGCCTATTTCGGCACCATGAGAGCCGGTCTGGTCTCAGTACCTATTAACTACAAGTTTCCGAATGAGACGGTCGATTACATCTTGCGTGACGCTGACATTAAACTGGTCTTCGCTGACAAAGATCGCGCCGCCAGCATACCTTCGGACATTCGCGTCGTAAATTTCGACAACAACGGCTCGGATGGGTTCGAAGCGTTGTCAGATCCTGGTGAATTCGAGTCGATTAGACCGACCCACGACGAGATCGCGATGTTCCTTTACACCTCCGGCTCGACCGGGCGGCCTAAGGGTGTCCCTTTGACCCATGAAGGACACCTGTGGGTTGTCAAGGTACGGATCGACCCTCCACCGGATGCGGATCATCGCGTGCTCGTCGCCGCACCGCTCTACCACATGAACGGCCTGGCCATGTGCAAGTTGGCCGTCGGGGCGCATTTAACCATTGTCCTGATGCCACAATTCACTGCAGCCGGCTATGTCGAGGCGATTGGCCAATATGGCGTGACTTGGCTCACTTCGGTACCAACCATGCTGGCGATGGTTTCCCGGGAGCGCCAGGCACTAGCCAGCACCGATCTGTCGTCAGTTCGCATCGCCCGCATGGGCTCTGCGCCAGTAAGCCAGAAACTCTATGAAGATCTGCGAGAGATCTTCCCAAACGCGCTGATCACCAATGGTTATGGCACAACAGAAGGCGGTCCCGCCTGTTACGGCGCACATCCAGATGGCCTCCCGCAGCCCGGCATGTCGATCGGATACCCCCGACCCGACTGCGATGCTCGGCTGGTCGATGGCGACAATCTGGATGCCGACCAAGGCATCCTTCAATGCCGCAACCCTTCGGTCATGCCAGGCTATCACAACCTGCCCGAGAAAAGCGCTGAAGTGTTAAGCCCCGACGGCTGGTACGACACCGGTGATATTATGCGCCGCGACGAAAACGGCTTTCATTATTTTGTTGGCCGCGCGGACGACATGTTCAATTGCGGCGGAGAGAACATCTATCCGGCCGAGGTCGAGAAGATGCTCGAAAAGCATCCTGACATCGAACAAGCTTGCGTCGTCCCGGTTGCAGATGAAATCAAGGGGTACAAACCGTCGGCCTTCGTCGTGCCAGTGCGCGGCAAAACGTTGCAAGAGCATACGGTGAAGGAATACGCGTTGGCCAACGGGCCGGCATATCAGCATCCAAGGCACGTTGAATTTTTACTAAGCCTACCATTGACTGGTACAAACAAGATCGACCGCAAAGCCTTGACCGAGCGGGCCGCCCAAGCGGTAAGGGAGACCGCCCAATGACCGAACTCGACCTCGAACTCGACCATACCGGCGTCGCCGTCCGAAATCTCGATGTCGGCCAGGAAACTTACGAACGGTTGGGCTTCACCCTGACGGAGCGCAGCTTCCACTCCGGCTCGCGCACAGCCGGCAGCCCAGTCGAAAAGTGGGGATCGGGTAACCATTGCGCCATGTTCGAGCACGGTTATCTGGAAATCATCGGCATCACCGACCCCAACCTGTACAGCTCAACCAAAGATTATTTGATGCGCTATGAAGGACAGCACATCATCGCCATCGGCAGCGGAGATGCCGACAAATCCTATCCTATTCTGAACAGCCGCTTCGAAGGCATCACTCCGGCGGCCAAGCTGCAACGCGACGCGCCCTTCGGGCCGAATAACCAGGAAACCCGCCTGGCAGCCTTTCGCAACATTCATGTAGACCGGGAGAATTTCCCCGAGGCCAAACTCATCTTCATCGATCACCTAACCCGTGACGTGTTATGGCAACCGCACCTGATGAGCCACCCCAACGGGGCCATCGCCTTAGCAGAAGTCGCACTGTGCGTCGAGGATCTAGACGAGACCTGCAACCGCCTGTCCCAGCTGTTCGCCCAACAGCCAAAGGAGGTCATGCCTGGCGGCAAGGTCTTCAACCTGTCGCGTGGCAATGTCTACATCATCACCAAAACTCGGCTCAAGGAATGGGTCGGCATTACACCGCCCGCGATGCCCTACGTCGCAGGTTTCGGCGTCGCAGTTAAGGATCTCAATGCAACGCGAGATTTCCTCGTAGCGCGCAAAATTTCCTCCAAAAATCACCCCTACCCGGCCATCTGGGTCGAGCCGCAATACACTTGCGGCCCAGTACTTACCTTCAGTCAGGCTTGATAAACAAAACCAAGAAAGAGAAACGATATGCGCGCAGCGGTTATTCACGAGCATGGTGGTCCGGAAAACCTGGTCTATGAGGAGAACTTTCCCGACCCGGAATGCGGTCCCGACGATATCGTCGTGCGCGTCAAGGCCTCGTCGCTGAACTATCACGACATCTTCACCCGCCGCGGCATGCCGGGTATCCAGTTGAACATGCCGGTGATCCCAGGCCTAGACGTCGCAGGTGAAATTGCGGAAGTGGGTGCCGGTGTGTCCAATTGGTCGGTCGGCGACCGGGTCCTGATCGATCCACGTAACCGGGTCGAAGGCGGGTTAATGGGTGAGACCACGCATGGCGGCCTGGCCGAATATTGCCGCGCCCGGGCTCATCAAATGGTCCGCATGCCGGACGGCGTGACTTTCGAGGAAGCGGCTAGCCTCCCCGTCGCCTACGGCACCGCGCATCGCATGATGGTGACGCAGGGCAAGATCAGCGACGGTGAACGTTGCCTTGTCCTCGGCGCCAGCGGCGGCGTCGGTACCGGTTGCGTCTTATTGGCCAAGATGTTCGGCGCGCAAGTTATCGTCTGCGCCAGCACCGAGGACAAGATCGAGCGCCTCAAGGAGTTCGGCGCCGACGACGGTATCAACTACGTCGACGATGCCTTCGAGAAAGAAGTTTGGAAGCGCTTCACAAAACCGACGCGCTACAGCTATGACGGCGGCGTCGACATGGTGGTCAACTTTACCGGCGGCGACACCTGGGTACCGTCGCTGAAATGTCTGCGCAAGGGCGGCCGGATGATGACCTGCGGCGCTACCGCCGGTTTCGATCCACAAACCGATATCCGCTACATCTGGACCTTCGAACTGCAAATACTCGGTTCCAACAGCTGGGAACGCGAGGACTTAGAACAGTTGATGCAGTATATCCAGGAAGACCGAATGCACCCGGTGATTGATCGCAGCTTTCCACTCACCGAATCCCGCGAAGCGCTGCGCCTTTTGGAAGACCGCGAGGTCTTCGGCAAGGTTGTCGTTTGCCCCTAACTATAGAGAACATAACGATATGAACGATCCGTTGAGCAAAGAGGAAATCCAGGCGCTTTTGAACAACTCACCCTTCATCTCCTTTATGAATTTAAAGGTCGAGACGCTGGATCCAGACACGGATACCCTCGTCATGCGCATGCCGATGCGTCCGGAATTTGAACGGCGCGCCGGTACCGGCCAGTGGCATGGTGGACCAATTGCCTCGCTGATCGACACCGTCGGCGACTACGCCGTCGTTATGAAGGTCGGTGCCGGCGTACCAACCGTCAATTTCCGCACCGACTATCTACGTCCGGGAATCAACACCGATTTGATTGCCACCGCTAAGGTCCGCCGCGCCGGGCGATCAATCGCCGTCGTTGATATCGACGTGCATGATGAAAATGGCAAACTGCTCGCGGTCGGTCGCGGCACCTACGTCCCACAAGCCGGCTAGCGGCCCTTCTCAGTTTCAACCTTAACGGTCCTTTTGCATTCGAGGACCCAAACATCATAGACAGGATGCTCGAGTGCTGAGAGCGCCGGGCTGGAGGAAAACATCCAACCTGTGAACAGTTCGGTTACCGGCTCTTCTGGCCGTTTCTCCATGACTTTGAGGAAGACAGCCGACTCCGGTGGCTCCTCCGGCGGTGTCCGGTCGCAGCTTTTGACCGTAATCTCTAGGGTCCCAAACCGCGCTGTGGCACCCAGTAAAGCTTGAAAGGTCGACACGCGCGCGGTCACCTTGTCCAGACCCTGCATGATTACTAGATCGCCCGGAAAAGCATCAACTCGATGTGCGACGAGTAGCAATAGGCAAACGGTGGCTCCAAACAATTTTTTCATGATGTCATAATTTAAGGTCTACAGATGACAACCTCACGGCAGATAAGTTAGCTCCCAACCGCTGCGCTTCTGCACGTAGTACGACTTTCTCCAGCTATGCCTCAACAATGATGGCGTCCTGCACATACTCGAAGGCGTCGCCCGTCAAGAAGAAAAAAAAGCTGTGCGAACGACAAGATAGCCGCACCAACAAGGATGGGAACCGCATCGCGGTTCATGACCGAGTGTCGCCTATTCCGGCTTCCACGCTTCGTAATCTCCGGTGGCACTTGCACGTTTCCCACCACGCAATGTATGCCCGACTGGGCGATAGGCCTCCGGCGTTCCAGTCAGGTTGGGTGAATGCGGCTTTTGCCAATCCTGGTTACGAGAGCCATCCGGAATGTCGTCAATCGTATAGTGAAGCCAGGCATTCCATTCCGGCGGCACCTTGCTTGCTTCGTCATCTCCTTCATATACGACCCAACGCTTGCGGCGACCATTTGGTGCCACCTTGCGATCCTGGTAATACTGATTGCCGAATTCGTCGGTGCCGACGCCTTCCCCCCTCAGTTTGGTGATCAAGCGGGTGATCGCGGTCGTCATAATCGTAAGCTCTCCTTCTGCGCCGCCTGGAGCAGCGGGACTATGACACTTGCCGCTTTCAGCGTCCAGCCTATCACCAACCACAGAGAATATCCCTAGACTTCTCGAATTTACTATAATTTTTGCCTAATTCGATTTACTCGACGATCATGTTCAGCAAAAAGATATTACAATATTTATCCCCTGAAGCCCAAATAACCACAAAATCTATTGCAATACTCAATAGATTGTGGCGAAATGCTGTTGGTCCCATACATATGGTGCCGCGTGGCGGGAAAACTTGCTATTGCTGCTATATTTGGGCACCGGGACATGGTTTGGGGAGGTCAGGGGCAAGCTAGATGCATTGCGACAACTGGCCCAAAAGGATGAATTAATAAAGACAAGGCCAGGGAAGAGCAGAAATGCGCATCGAACGCCGATTCACTGTTGAAGGACAATCCGCATACACCGGGGTCGAATTCCGGAAGACGACCAGTGAAATTCGCAATCCCGATGGTTCCATCGTGTTCCGTATGGAGGATATAGACGTCCCTGCAGGTTGGAGCCAAGTTGCCTGTGACGTACTCGCACAAAAATATTTTCGCAAGGCCGGCGTCCCCGCACAGCTGAAGAAGATTGAAGAGAATAGCGTCCCCTCCTCGCTATGGCGCAGTACCGCCGATGAGGATGCCCTGGCCGAGCTGCCAGAAGAAGAACGCTATGGCGGCGAAATGAGCAGCACGCAAGTATTTGATCGCATCGCTGGTACTTGGGCATACTGGGGTTGGAGAGGCGGCTATTTCGATAGCGAAGCAGATGCGCTGGCCTATTTTGACGAAATGCGGCACATGTTGGCACGCCAAGTCGCTGCACCAAACTCACCACAATGGTTTAACACGGGTTTAAACTGGGCCTACGGCATAGACGGCCCACCACAAGGCCACCATTTTGTTGATTTCGAAACCGGCCGGCTGACCCGGGCCAAGTCCGCCTACGAACATCCGCAACCACACGCCTGCTTCATCCAGTCGGTCGACGACGACCTGGTTAATGACGGCGGTATTATGGACCTGTGGGTCCGCGAAGCCCGCCTATTTAAATACGGTTCCGGCACCGGCAGCAACTTCTCCAGCATCCGCGCCGAAGGTGAGCCTCTTTCAGGCGGTGGAAAGTCCTCCGGCCTCATGAGTTTTCTCAAGATCGGCGACCGCGCAGCCGGCGCGATCAAGTCTGGAGGTACTACACGGCGCGCAGCCAAAATGGTCATCGTCGATATTGACCATCCAGATATCGAGGACTTCATCAACTGGAAAATGCTCGAAGAGCACAAAGTTGCTGCGCTGGTCACCGGCTCACGCATCAACAATCGCTGCCTTGGTGCGGTCATGGATGCTTGCCAGGAAGGTGAGGACCCCACGCGCTTTGATCCAAAGACGAACGCGGCGCTGAAAACAGCAATTCTCACCGCGCGCAAACATGATGTTTCCGAGAATTACATCCAAAGGATCATCCAATTCGCGCGCCAAGGCTACACCACCGTCGAGTTTGAAACCTACGATACAGATTGGGATTCGGATGCCTATCTGACGGTCGCCGGACAGAACTCCAATAACTCGGTGCGTGTCACCAATGATTTTCTTGCCGCGGTCCGTGACGACAAGGATTGGGACTTGGTCAACCGAAAGAACGGCGAAGTGGCGAAGACCGTCCGCGCCCGCAATTTATGGGACCAAATCTCCTACGCCGCGTGGTCTTCCGCTGATCCGGGCCTGCAGTTTGATACCACGATCAACGAATGGCACACCTGTCCGAATTCCGGTCGCATCAACGCCTCTAACCCGTGTTCGGAGTACATGTTCCTGGACGATACGGCGTGCAACCTAGCTTCAATCAACTTGATGGCGCTGCAGCACGAAAAAGGCGGCATCGATATACCGATGTTCGAGCACGCAGTGCGGTTGTGGACGATTACCTTGGAAATTGCAGTGTTGATGGCGCAATTCCCCTCCAAGGAAATCGCGCAACGCTCCTACGACTACCGCACGCTCGGCCTCGGCTACGCCAATATAGGCGGCCTGCTGATGGGCTCCGGCCTACCCTATGACAGCGACCAGAGCCGCGCTCTGTGCGGCGCAATCACCGCATTGATGACTGGCGTTGCCTACGCAACCTCGGCAGAGATGGCCGAAGAGCTGGGAACATTTCCGGAATATGATCACAACGCGGAACCAATGCTGCGGGTTATCCGCAACCATCGCCAGGCCGCACACGGCCACAATTCGGGCTACGAAGATTTGACCGTGACACCGGTACCGCTTGACCACTCGGTCTGCCCGGAACCGACACTCGCCAAAGCAGCAGCCAAATCGTGGGATCGAGCCCTTGAATTGGGCGAGAAGCACGGCTTCCGCAATGCCCAAACTACGGTCATCGCTCCGACAGGCACGATTGGCCTTGTCATGGATTGCGACACAACGGGAATCGAGCCGGATTTTGCCCTGGTCAAGTTCAAGAAGCTCGCTGGCGGCGGCTATTTTAAGATTATCAACCGCACCGTCCCCGACGCGCTGCGCACTCTGAGGTATGACGAGCAGGAAATTGAAGCGATCGTCTCTTACGCGGTTGGGTTCGGCAGCCTAACTAACGCCCCGGCGATCAACCACGAGAGCCTGGCCAAAAAAGGTTTCACGGGCGAGACGATAGAGATCATCGAAGCCACTTTAGCCGATGCATTCGACATCAAATTTGCATTCAACAAATGGACCCTTGGCGAGAAATTTTGCACCGAGACGTTAGGCTTTGACTTGGAACAACTCGACGATCTCAGCTTCAATATGCTGCATGCGCTCGGCTTCAGTGCGGCGGAAATCGAAGCGGCGAACACTCATTGCTGCGGCGCTATGACCTTGGAGGGCGCACCACATTTGAAAGAAGAGCATCTGCCGGTCTTCGATTGTGCCAATCCGTGCGGCCGGATAGGCAAACGCTACCTTTCCGCTGAAAGCCACATACGTATGCTAGCCGCCGCTCAGCCCTTCATCACCGGTGCGATTTCGAAAACCATTAATATGCCGAATGATGCAACGGTTGAGGACTGCAAGGATGCCTATGAACTGTCCTGGCGCTTGTGCCTGAAGGCAAACGCGCTGTATCGCGATGGCTCCAAGCTGAGCCAGCCGTTGCAAGCCGCCTTGTTGGATGATGAGCAACCGCTAGCGGAAGAAGTGGCGGATGCACCCCGCGCAGCAGCAGCTCCTATCGCCGCGGAGCGCATCGTTGAACGGATCGTGGAGCGCGCGATTAGCGAACGCCGCCGATTGCCGAGTCGCCGTAAAGGCTACACCCAAAAGGCAGTTGTTGGTGGACACAAGGTTTACCTGCGCACTGGCGAATACGAGGATGGCAAGCTCGGCGAGATTTTCATCGACATGCATAAGGAGGGTGCGGCCTTCCGCTCCTTGATGAACAACTTCGCCATCGCGATTTCTATCGGCCTACAGTATGGCGTACCACTGGAAGAGTATGTCGAAGCCTTCACCTTTACCCGCTTCGAGCCGTCAGGCATGGTCGAAGGCAACGACGCAATCAAAATGGCGACGTCGGTATTGGATTACATCTTCCGCGAGGTTGCGGTCAGCTATCTCGGTCGTAACGACCTATCACACGCCCAACCCGAAGACATCCTGCCGGATAGCTTGGGTAACGGTGAAAAGGAAGGCGAGTTACCCCACGACCCGGCGCGGACTATCGCAGCAATCCAGAAAGTCGCTAGCACTGGTTTTGTCCGCTCTTCCAACTTGTTGGTGATAACTGGCGGGGGGAAGGGAAATGGGGCAGCGCCAGCGGAAACGGCGAACGGCCTTCAGTCTGCCACCGGCAAGAGCGCAGTAGCAGCGGTCACCGTTAGCGAAACCGTCGTCTCAGAAGTCGACGAAGCACTCGAGCGGGTGCGTGAAGCAAGAGCTAAGGGATATGAAGGCGATGCTTGCGGTGAATGTGGGAACTTTACCCTGGTGCGAAATGGAACCTGCATGAAATGCGTCACCTGTGGTGCAACAAGCGGTTGCTCATGATGCGATGAGATTGGAATTTTAGAGCTCCCTGTGACCTTGGGGGTCGGCGTTACGCCACCCCCATTTTTTTGCCATCGCTTGGTCCCTTGAAAATCTGGGAAAATTCCTGCCTGTTAATGGCAGAAATACATCTGCCCTCGCAAACGGTGCAGGCGCTAACAATTCAGAATTTCACGCGTGGTAAATGTAACTATCGATCAGGTGCACAATGGATTGGCCGCTGTCCGGCTAATCGAACACAAACTCTTGCGTCTTGTGTGCATCGATATAGTCCCAATCATAGGTGACACCGAGGCCGGGTCCATCCGGCACCAGAAGACAGCCATCGGCGGGTAAATCTTCCGGCTGATCGGAATACCCGCAATTGTACACCGGTGCGACCATGTTCGACATGCCCGGGCCGATCAACGCCATCTCGTAGAGATGAGTGTTTCGGATCGCTGACATGCAGAGCCGATGCGCTGGACCCACCGCATGGATTTGGATATCGAGGCCCAGGGCCTCGCAAAAATGTGCAATCTTCATCACACCGGTGATGCCCATATCGTATTCCGGGTCTGCGTGAATCATGTCGCAGCCACCCGCCAGCATAAAGGCGGCCTTCTGTTCCAAGCCCCGAACATGCTCACTAACCAGCAGAGGAGTTTGAAGTTTCTCGCGCAGCCGTTGGTGGCCGTACGGCGACACAGATGAGTCTTTGTAGGGATCCTCATACCAGAAGCAGCCGACCTCATCACAAACTCGGCCCAGCGCCAGTGCATCATTCCAGGTATCGAGCATGCAAGCCGGATCGATCATCAGTTTCATCTCGTCACCAATCCGTGCGCGCACGCCGCGCAGATTGCGCATCTCTCGTCGCACCTCGCCGTTCAGCCAGCCATGGATCTTAAATCCGTGAAAACCCGCCTCCTTGCACTGTTCGGCATAGTCAGCAAAGGCTTCCGGCGTCGCAAGGCCGCCTGGGCTTTCCTGACCACAATAGCTGCTAGCATAGGTCGGTAGACGGTCGCGGAAGCCGCCCAACATCGCCTTGATCGAAGTGCCACGCAACTTGCCGCACAGATCCCACAGTGCGATATCAAGCGGTCCATGGCCCATATGATCATAGGCACGAACCTCGCGTTTCAGGTCATCGTAGAGACGCTCCCGGTGCTCTGGGTCACGGCCGACCAGCAGCGGTGCCAACATACTCGCCTGGGCAAAGGTCGAGGGCGTGCCAACCCAGTTCACAACGTATTCGCCGCGAACACCTTCATCCGTATTGATCATTACCGCAAAGCGTTTTGCCGTAAACCGTTCCCCTGACACAAAGGCCATGTTCCCGACACCAGCCGCGGCCGTTTCCAAACCAATATTCTTGTTGATGAAGGCGAACTCTGTGAGCTTGACACGGATGATTTTTGCCATAATAGACCCTTCTGCTGCAATGGGATCATTTCGTGCTCCCAACTAGAGCAAAGCGGTTACGGACCGATGCCATCAAACAGCATGGCACAGAAGTTCTGCGCTAGCTCATCAATCGAATTTTTCTTCTTGGGGTCGTACCACTGCATGCTCCAATTTACAGAACCCAGGAGAAACAAACGGACGAGGCTCAAATCAGTGGACGCATGAATTTCGCCAGCCGCTTGCGCTGCTTGAAATAAGTCGTTCCAAAACGACGCGTAATGCTTCCTGAGCAAACGGTTGCGGTCCTGGGCCTTACGCGAGACCTGGGCGAAAATTGCAATGTTGGCTGATGTATAGACGCTGTAGCGCAGCAGCGTATTCATATGAGTCTCAACGGCCACTTCTAGTCGGCGCCTGTGACTTGCCGTCGGTGGCAGTTCACCCACTGCCTGCTCGACAGCGTCGGATACGGCGTGGATACCAATTTCCATCACCTCGTCGAGGATTTCCTCCTTGGAGACGAAATAATAATAGATGCTGCCGGCGTCTATGCGTGCGCGCTTAGCAATTTGCCTTAGCGTTGTAGCTGTATAGCCCTGATCGCCGAACAAAATCGCCGCCGCGTCCAATATCCTCTTTCGGGTGACTTCCGATTTACGGACACCACCGCTCTTTTCACGATGGACACGAGGTGGATTTTTATCCTTCAACACAGCTTTTTCTTAGCCTTGACACATCGCCCTGTCAATTTTACGTTCTGCCCAACGATTGTTGGAAAACCCCTATAATTCAGGAAGACACACCATGGCGAAACAGCCAATTTCTGCGGACTCGCACATCACGGAACCGCCGAACTGCTACAAAGACTATATCGATCCTAAATTTCGCGACAAAGCACCCAGAGTTGTAGCCGACGATCGTTTGGGAGACATCTATGTGATACCTGGTCTCGACACGCCAATACCGCTCAGCCTAGTGGCGGCGGCGGGCAAGGACCCCTCCAAGTTGAGCACTCGCGGTGGTGTGTTTGACGAGTTGCATCGTGGCGGCTGGGATCCGAAGGCGCGCGAAGCCGACCAAGCCCGCGACGGCGTCATCGCCGAAATCATTTACCCCTCGGTTGGCATGATGCTTTGTAGCCATCCCGATGTAACATACAAGCGCGCCTGTTTCGAAGCCTATAATCGTTGGTTACAGGAGTTTTGCGAAGGGCTGCCGAACCGGCTTTTCGGGATGCCACAGATCGCCATGGCATCACCAGAGGAGGGCATTGAGGAAGTACGCAAAGCTAAGGAGATGGGCTTCAAGGGCGTCATGCTGGTCGGCATGCCAGCACATGAAGATTATCACCATCCCATGTACGACCTTTTCTACGAGGCAGTGATCGATATGGAGATGCCGCTTTCATTCCACATTCTCACCTCACGCAAGGATGCGCTTAAGGACTACCGTGGCCCAAAAATTAACAGCTTCCTGTCCATCATCCGCGGCAACCAGGACATCATCGGCACCTTTATCTTCGGCGGCGTGTTCGAACGGCATCCAAAGCTGAAGCTAGTCTGCGTCGAGGCCGATGCAGGATGGGCGCCACATTACATGTACCGCATGGACCACGCATACAAGCGGCATCGCTACTGGCTGAAGTGTGACGAGCTGGAAAAATTGCCAAGCGAATATTTTCTTGAGAATGTCTACATGACCTTCCAGGACGATTGGTCCGCCTTCCAGTTAAAAGATCATATGAATATCAACCGGCTGATGTGGGCAAACGACTTTCCGCACAGCGACGCGACCTGGCCCTGGAGCCAGGAAATGCTCGCCGAGCACGCTGCTGGTCTCACCGAAGCAGAACGCGATCGCATTGTACACGATAATGTCGCGGAACTTTACGGGCTGCAGGTCGCCTGAGGTATAATCGCCTCTAAATTTGCAGAAAGGCGTCCCAAAATTTACAGGAACAAATAATGAAGCGCGCCAACACCAACTCTGTTGAGCACTACGAAGTTATCGTCATAGGTGCCGGCGTTGCCGGCATCTACCAGATCAAGCGCCTAGCCGATCTCGGTAAACACGCCACCGTTTTGGAAGCCGCCGGCGGTCTTGGTGGAACCTGGTACAACAACCGCTATCCAGGCGCGCGCTTCGACTCAGAGAGCTACACCTACGGATATTCTTTTTCGGAAGAATTGCTGGAGGAATGGCACTGGAAGGAGGCGTTCTCGGGACAGCCAGAAAATTTACGCTACTTGAACCACGTTGCAGATAAGTTTGACCTACACAAATACATGCAGTTCAACTGCCGGGTCGAAAAAGCGCATTGGGATGATGACAAAAACCTTTGGCGCTTAACCGTGAGTGACGGCCGCATTCTGACCTGCAACTTCGTCATCATGGCGCTGGGACTGCTTTCTATCCCCACCCTGCCTCGACTGGAGGGCATGACGAATTTTAAGGGTCACTCTTTCCATACCTTCGACTGGCCCCACGAACCGATCAATCTATCAGATAAGAAAGTCGCTATCATCGGCACTGGTGCTACAGCAATCCAGATTATCGGCGAGATTGCCGACAAAGTCGGAGATCTAACCGTTTTCCAGCGACGCCCAAACTGGTGTGCACCGCTGAACAACTATGAAGTCTCCGAAGCCGAGATGGATAAGATACGAAACCGCTATGATGAAATTTTCGAAACGTGCCTGCACACCCCGGGCGGCTTCGAGCACGAACCAGACCGGCGCGGTTTCTTTGAAGTTTCGCGTGAAGAACGAGTAGCAATGTGGGACCGGCTCTATGAAGAGCCAGGATTTGGTATCTGGCTACAGAATTTCCGCGAGATTTTCACCGACGAAGACGCTAATGCGGAATTCTCAGAATACATCGCAGACCGCATTCGCAAACGTGTCAACGATCCAGAGACCTCGGAAACTCTTATCCCACGAGATCACGGTTTTGGTATCCAACGTGTACCGCTGGAAACCAACTATCTAGAAGCCTACAACAGGCCGAATGTCCATCTAGTGGATCTGAGCGACACCCCACTTGAGCGCGTCACTAGGGATGGCTTGCGGACGACGAGCGCCGAATTTGAGTTTGACGTTATAATCTACGCCACTGGGTTCGACGCCATGACCGGTGCACATGATCGCATAGACATTCGCGGCGTCGGCGGTGAAAAGCTACGCAAAAAATGGCAGGATCGGATATCCACATGCCTCGGCATATTCATCCATGGCTACCCAAACCTGCTGATGCCGAACGGACCACAAAGCGGTTCAGCCTCGACGAACTATCCGCGCGGCATCGAAACCGGTGTCGATTGGTGCATGGATTTTTTAGAGTATGTCTGGAAACATGGCTACGACCGCGCGGAAGTATCCACAGCAGAAGAGGAACGCTGGACCAAGCATGTCGAGCAGATGTATGAGGTAATGCTGATGCGCAAGGCGAAGTCCTGGTTCACCGGCTACAACTCGAATGTTAAAGGGCACGAGGAAGGAACAATCCGCTATCTCGTCTACAATGGTGGTATGCCGAAATACCGCAAGGCCCTAAACGATGTTGCCGATGTCGGCTATAAGGGTATCGCCTTTAGTAAGCGTCACAAACCGGCAGCCAATGCGCCATCGGAAGCTATCGCATAGAGATCGTGCAGGCTGTTGCCATTGTAGGGACAAAATAATCAAATTTACCGCTTATCACAGCCGCCATGGTCTATGGGCCCGTTCCAGGAGGGAGGGCTCTTCGAGCTAGTCTTCATAATAAGATTTACAAGAAGGCAACACCGGCCAAACGGGCCTCAATAAACAGCCCCTTACGTCAACCCCATCTGTTCGAGCGCAGCCCGTCCAAGCAGGCCATAGGGGCTGGCCAGCGTTTCTAGTATTTCAAAATGGTTGTAACCCTCGCCAAACAGGCTGTTATAGGGCATGCCTCGGTCGGACAGGGCGTTGGCAAAGGCTACCGTCTGGCGTTGAAATTCTGGCGTCTCATGGCTGCCGCAAGCGAGAACCACGGGAGCACCTATACTCCCCAAATGATGAATTGGGCTAAGCGCTGCCACGTTCTCCTCGGTAAAAGTGACATAGGTGCTTCGGGCCGAACGGCTAACCGGCTCCAGATCGTACATGCCGCTGCACAGTAAGGCTCCTTTGACCGCATCATCAGGGAGGCCAAACGCAGCCCAGTCGGTTGTTAGCGCAATACAAGCCATATGGGAACCCGACGAATGAGCGCTGAGATAAAGGCGATCCGCATCGCCGCCGAATTGTGAAGCGTTCTGCCATGTCCATGCGATCGCACGGCGAATTTGATCTGTAATAGGCATCAAGTCTCCATCATGATCTTGTACCCAATCAAAATCTGGAACCACAAAGCACACACCAGCGCCAAGGAACATCTCCGCCAAAAAGGCGTAATCAGCCGCCCTCCCAGAGCGCCAGGCACCGCCATGGATAAAAATATTAATCGGTCCACCCATACCATCGGTGCCGAAAATATCTAGCGCTTCGTTCCTAGACGCTCCATAAGTTAGCCGCTTGGGCATTCCAAACCGGCGCCGTACGGCCTCACTGTTGCTGGAGTAACGTTCCAACACTTGTTTCCGGTTCGCCGCATAGGCCGACTGATCATAGGCCTCATCGAGTGCGACCTGGGTTAGGTTCCGCCAGACGGTAGGTGCTTTAGACCGGCTCATCCGACCCCCACATCGCCATTTCCATTTTTAAGTTCGCGTTCCATCTATTCCGTAGATCGCAGCCACTCTCGCGGGTAAACTTGCCGCCCAACGTTACAACATTCAGGAGACGCGCACATGGCTGGAAATATAGAGGCGCGGTTGCAAGAATTGGGGATCGAGCTACCAGAAGCCGCAGCGCCGGTGGCGAATTACCTACCTTATGTAATCAATGGGAAACAACTTTGGGTCGCAGGCCAGGTCCCATTCTGGAACGGCGAAATTAAATTTTCTGGTGTGGTAGGACAGAATGTCTCTGTCGATGACGCTGTCGAGGCGGCGCGCATCTGCGCCCTGAACATCCTGGCGCAGACTAAAGCGGCCATAGGCGACCTGGACCGCATAGCCCAAGTCATCAAGCTAGGCGGCTTCGTCAATGGGGCACCCAACTTCACTGACCAACCGAAGGTTATCAACGGCGCATCTGATTTGCTGGTACAGGTTCTCGGCGATAAAGGCCTACACGCTCGCTCCGCCGTCGGTGCCGGCGGGCTGCCGCTGAACGTTCCCGTAGAAGTCGATGCGGTGATCGCGATCGCTTGACGGCCAGTTCTTTATTGAACTGATCTTATTCACATTATTTTTGGATCAAGCCTCGAGAGGCGAAAAAGCTACATGCTGGTCTAATTGACCTGCTTTTGCTTCCCTTCCCAGAAGGGTTTTCGCAGTTCCGTTTTGAGGATCTTACCTGCGCCAGACAGTGGCATCGGTTCGTCCCGAAAGCTGACGCTCTTTGGACATTTGAAGCCGGCTATATGCTCGTGGCAGTGCTCGATGATCGCTGGCTCATCCATAGCTTCTCCATCGCGCAGCCGGACGACGGCGTGCACTATCTCGCCCCATTTTCTGTGAGGGATACCGATGGCCACGGCTTCTACAACAGCAGGAATCTGGTGCAGGACATCTTCCACCTCAGCAGAATAGATGTTCTCACCACCGGAGATGATCATATCCTTCATCCGATCAACGATGTAGATGAAACCGTCCGCATCCATGTAGGCACCATCGCCCGATCGCATCCAGCCATCGCGTATCGCTTCCGCAGTCAAGTCAGGCTGCTTCCAGTAGCCCAGCATAATATTAGGACCTCGGACGCAGACCTCGCCGACCTTGCCGCGCGGCACCTCGTTACCATCCTCGTCGCAGATCAAAATCTCAACACCAAGGGCAGCCTGACCCGCTGACTTGTACCTGCCCGCATTGGGCCCTTCGAAGACGTGGTATTCGGGCCCGCAAATGGTCGAGAGTGGCGCGCATTCCGTCTGCCCATAAACGTGGGTGAAGCCGCAATCCGGAATTATCTCCATGGCGCGACGGATCACCGCCTCTGGCATCGGCGAAGCACCATAGGCTACCGACTCCAGCGAGGAGAGGTCGTATTGTTCAATATCCGGATAATTAACCAGCGCATTCATCATCGTTGGCACGAAAAGCCCGTGGCTGACCCTATGCTCTTGGATTGCCTTGAGACTATCCTCCGACGTGAAAGTGGGAATAAAGATATGTACACCGGTGACCATAGTAACGCCGAACACCGCCAGTCCATCGGCGATATGGAACATCGGGGCAGCATGCAGCCAGTGGATACCCGGCCGGAAACGCATGCCACCGATCACGTTGTAGCTGTTGCAGATCAGGTTGGCATGGCTCAACATTACACCTTTGGACCGACCCGTGGTCCCACCCGTATAGAATAGGCCGGCTAAATCATCACCACCGCGCAGAGCATCCGTCACCGCTTCGGCCTCTGCTAAGATGTCCTCATAGCCATGCATGCCGTCCGGCACGGGACCATCTCCCATAAAAATTACTTCCCGCACTGTTTCCAACTGACCCTTGAGGGCCTCCAAAATATGTAGAAAATTGTCGTCAATGAAGAGGACCTCGGTTCCGGAGTCGTTCAGCCAGAAAGCCACTTCTGGCGGTGCCAGACGAATGTTGATCGGCACGAACACACCGCCGGCCCACGGTACAGCATAGAAATACTCATAATATCGATCACTATTGAGGGCCAGGACTGCGACCCGTTCACCAGCGTTGACACCCATATTACGCAGTGCACCGGCCAGCTTAGAGACCCTTTTGCCGCATTCGTTCCAGGTGCGAACCCGGCCGGCGCAAACCGTTGCTGTGTTGCTATCCTCCAACTGCATCGCACGTTTAAAGGCCTGCGTCAGATACATGATTTTTCCCTCGGCTCCTAATTCCGAGACAGAAACCTAACAAACTTTGTAGCTAATTTGGAACTTGTGTCGGCTTAGTGCGCGGTAGCAGTAGACGTGGGTATACGAAGCTCCAGCGGCGTACGATGCTATTCGACGAGATTGTCAGCACGTGCAGTCTTATTGAATTGCCCAGTAAGGCTCCTGACCAAAACAAATCACCGATCCCCCGCCACGAACAAACATTACGCGCGGTTGCAATCAACCAATGAAGTCGTCCCCTGACGGAAGCCTCAAAAGAGGTGAGGCAGACCCTATCAGCGAACAGGCAGAGACAGCATGCCCGCTACAGCCAAACCATTCAGCATTCACCGTCTTACAGAACGTCAATCAAACTTGCTAAATTTTATTACTAATGCCCAAAAGTACCGGATGCCCACTACGGTATGAGCTGCATCCTAAACGTCATATAGACCAAATATGTTCTAGTTATGGTGGACGCCAGTGCCGACGACCTCATACTCTAGCACATTTCGCGAAGATCACTTGAAGGGAAACCCATGGCTATCAGAAAGATTGCTCGAATGGGCCACAAGGTTCTGCAACGAGCATCCGAACTAGTCGCGGACCCCACCGCACCTGAAATCGCAGCGCTGGCGCAAGACCTGATTGATACTTGCGAAGATATCAGCGGTAACGGCATCGCCGCCCCTCAAGTTTACGAGCCAGTGCGTATGTTCGTCTTTCGGGTCCGCAGCGGTGTTATGCCCAAAGGCGCCGTAATGAAGGAAATTCCATGGACAGTCGTGATCAATCCCACCCTCACCTTCCTCTCCGAAGATACAAAGCTGTATTGGGAGCGCTGCCTTTCCCTTCCTGGTCTTTATGGCCAGGTTCTGCGAAATACCCAACTCCGCATGGAGGCGTACAGTTTGGATGGTGCGAAATACACCATGACCACTTCGTTTTTCTTAGCTAGGCTGTTACAACACGAATATGACCATCTTGACGGCATTCTCTATCCCATGCGAATGGCAGATATGAGCACTTTCGGCTTCGTATCGGAATTGGGCCCGACATCCTATCCAACCTTCCCCTTTGATCCAGAAGACTTTGTTGACCCTGAATTGTCATAGGATGCCTACTTTTCCATAAATAATCCGACAGTTCCTAAAACACAGCCCTTGCCCTGGCCGTGGCCCCGGCTAGTCTCTATGGGTAACAACATTGAGGAAGCGCTGATGCCGGACGGGCGTGAGCCAATCGCCGTTAAGGTCCTTGAGAATATCGACGCCATCGCACCATCCGAATGGGACGCCTGCGCTGGCACTGACAATCCGTTTGTCAGACATACCTTTCTGCGTGCCTTAGAAGACAGCGGTTCGGTTGGCAAGCAAAGCGGTTGGTTACCACAGCATCTCATCATCGAGGACGACACGGGCACGCTACTTGGCGCGGTCCCAATGTATCTCAAGAGCCATTCGCAGGGCGAATACGTGTTCGACTGGGGTTGGGCGGATGCCTACGAGCGCGCGGGCGGCCGCTACTACCCTAAACTCCAGGCAGCTATCCCGTACTCACCGGTCGCCGGTCCGCGCTTGCTAGTCCGACCCGGTAATATCGCCAGCACCATCCGCTCAGCTCTAACCGCCGGCCTGATCGAGGTCGCTAAGCAATATGGCGTATCGTCGCTTCACGTAACTTTCGCCGATGAGTCCGACGCAAAATTTCTCGAATCATCCGGCTTTCTGGTTCGGCACGGCTATCAGTTCCATTGGAAAAATGCTGGCTATGACACCTTCGACGACTTTCTAGACAATCTGTCGAGCCGCAAACGTAAGAACATTCGAAAGGAGCGCCGCAAAGTCGGGGAAGCTGGCATTCAGGTGCTGACATTGAACGGAGCGGATATCAAAGCGCAGCACTGGGATGAATTCCATCGCTTCTATGTTAACACATATGACCGGAAGTGGGGTTATCCCTACCTGACACGCGACTTTTTTGCGATGCTGGGCGAGGAAATGGCGGACCAGGTGGCACTGGTGCGTGCCGACATCGACGATCTGGCGATTGCCGGCGCCCTTAATTTGGTAGGCAGCGACGCTCTGTATGGCCGCAACTGGGGCTGTTCGGGACGCTACAAGTTCTTGCATTTTGAGGCCTGCTACTATCGCGCAATCGATTTTGCGATCGAGCGCGGCCTGACAACCGTTGAAGCAGGCACGCAAGGACCACATAAGATACAACGCGGTTACCTGCCACAGCGCACCTACAGCGCCCATTGGATTCGCGATGAGGGATTTCGCAATGCGGTCGCCGACTATCTGGACCGCGAACGGCAGGCAGAAGCGGGGGAGGCCGTCGCCCTGAGTGAACTATCACCGTTCCGCCGTACCCTAGATAACTAAATGGTAACAGATTGTTAAACAATCAGGCGCACCATGATCTTCGACCCAGTGCACGGACGATTACAGTGCATACCCACAACCCGCAGCGCTAGCATCGGTACCGAGTTAACGAAACCATCAGCCATTATCCCGATTTCGACACAATCATAGCCTAGCTTGCGGCATACTAGACGATTTGGATCAGTGCAGAGATGCCGTCCCTTGCAATAAATAATATCAAACGGTTGCGCTGGCGATTACCCTACAAACTGTCGCTAAGTTTGATCTATGATGTTTTTTTTCGCCTTCTCTCTCAAGGCCGTCGGTGCCTTGAGCGCCTAGTCGCTGACGATCTAGCCTTTTAAGCGAACCCGACGTCGTGTCCAATACAGCTGATTATTAATTAACTGCCGCTCACCAAACCGATCCACAAAATACGACAAAATCTAAGGACTAAC
>CAYYUG010000002.1:0-74412 GCA_964474755.1 uncultured Rhodospirillaceae bacterium
TAAGATAAATTGAAAATGGGTGGGTCTGCTTCGATGAAGATCATACGCGCCTATAAATGCCAGCTCTCACAACACAGCGAAATTTTGACCTAAAAGAGATTGTCCCGCTTGCGACGGCGCAGCAATGGCCGAAAACAAAACGACCCGTAGATATTTACTACATGTAATGTTAACGGATTTGTAGAGCCATTGCGGAGATCACCATCTAATCCTATTGACGTACTGGACTTGTTGGAAGTACTCCGAAAAAATGTGTGATAAGTTAAAAGTTGCCAGGCTATTGTTATTTTGGTCCATATATATGGTGATTTAAGTATCCTCTTCGGTGATGCTTACCCCGGCTCTTTGCGAGGTAATAATAAAGTTGTGAAACTAATCAGGGCTACAAAAGCGCTGGGTTTGGTGAAGACGAAGTGTTCCGAAGTTTGGTTCCCCGAAGCTAAGATATACCAAAGCTTTCAAGCATAGAGAGTATCCCAGAATGAACCATGTAGATGCCTCCTTGCACGCCTTTCAGCCGGCGGCGGAAACTCGAAACATTGCCGAACGCTGGCTTAACGCCTTCGAAACAGCGCTGAGCGCACAGGATATAGAGAAAATTGGTGCCCTGTTTCATCGGGAAAGTTATTGGCGGGATGTCTTAGCCTTCACTTGGGATTTTTCGTCGGCGGAAGGCCGAAAGCACGTCGCGACCGGGTTGGCAGAGGCCCAAGCGTCAACGATGGCAAGGGAATTTCATGTGCCACCCAACCGCAAGGCCCCCAAAGAGGTTAACCGTGTTGGGCGGGTGTGTATCGAGGCAATTATTGAGTTTACCACCGCGGTAGGCCGAGGTGCGGGTATCATTCGCTTGTCAGAGGACGATGGTGAAATGAAGGCTTGGCTACTCTCGACGACCTTGGAGGAGCTGGAGGGCTTCGCCGAACAAGTCGGCGAGAACCGCCCGATAGGAACTGCTTATTCCCGCAATTTCGGTGGAGACAACTGGGAAGATATGCGCCGGAAAGCCGTGGCTTACGATGATCGCGAACCTGCGGTTCTTGTTGTTGGGGGCGCGCAGGCGGGCCTAGCAATTGCGGCTAGGCTAAATCAGATTGGCGTCGATACTCTGGTCGCCGAGCAATGGCCGCGCATCGGTGATAGCTGGCGGAAACGTTATCATTCTCTAGCGCTGCATAACTCTACCCACATCAACCATTTACCCTATATGGACTTTCCATCGACATGGCCGAGATACATTCCCAAGGACATGCTCGGCAACTGGTTTGAGTTTTACGCCGACGCGATGGAAATTAATTGCTGGACGGATACCGAGTTCGTTTCTGGATCCTGGGATGAAACACAGAGATGCTGGACGGCGAAGCTGAAGCGTGGTGATGGAAGCGAGCGGACCGTTAAGCCCCGACACCTGGTCTTCGCTAATGGCGTTAGCAGCTACCCACTGAACACGGAGCAGCCAGGCCTTGATGACTTCTTAGGTGAGGTAATTCACTCCGAGGGTTTCGATAGTGGCATTGGCTGGAGAGGTAAGCGCGCCCTGGTCCTGGGCACCGGCAGCAGTGCGAATGACATCGCGTTAGATTTGTACAGCCATGACGTGAAGACGACCATTATTCAACGTGGTTCGACCACAGTCGTTTCGATCGATCCGAGCGCGAGGCTCAATGAAGCGATCTTTGATGAAGGTCCCACACTAGAGGACAGTGATCTCGTCGTTGCATCTGCCCCTCCGGCTCTGATCGTCGAAGCCTATAAGCAGGTCACGCAGCGCATGCTGGAATTAGACCGTGACATGATTGAGGGCCTTAAGGGCATAGGTTTTAAGTTTGACATGGGGGAAGACGAAACCGGCCACCAGATGAAATACTTCCGCCGAGGCGGAGGGTACAATCTGGATGCTGGCAGTTCCGAACTAATGATCAAGGGCGAACTGGGCCTGCTTCATTATGACCAAATTGAGTGCTTCGTCTCTGATGGCGCACTCCTGAAAGATGGCTCGATTGTCCCTGCAGATCTAATAGTTTTGGCGACCGGCTATTTTCCTCAAAAGGAGCTTGTTCACCGAGCACTGGGCGAGGAGATCGCGGATCATATTGGCCCAGTTTGGGGTATTGGTGAGGATGGGGAACTCAACAACATGTTCAAGCGTACACCTCAGGAGGGCTTGTGGTTCATCGCTGGCGGCTTGGCTCAGGTTCGAATTAATTCCAAATATATGGCGCTACAAATCAAGGCAATAGAATTGGGGTTGCTTGGACCACTCTAAGGCGGGTCATTCGGCTCCAAGGCGACAAACGCAAGCGCAGAAGTACTCGCGTATAAGCTATTTCCTCCGCAATGCACACGTCCTTAAGCTTCAGCTAGCACGTCGGCGGTGAACCGGCCTAATTCGGACTCAGATACTAATTCGGCAAATTTTTGATGCTGTATAGACCGTTTTTAAACGACCTGTTTCAGTGTGAACCGTCATAAAATATCGGGGTTGGCAATATGAAGCTATTTCCCAATTTCATCCGGCCTGTAGCACGGTAAGCTGCGAGTTCGAGTCCCATTAGTCTCGCCACTTGGCGAGAGGCGGTCAACTGCAGGAATTTGCAGATAGTTTTCCTTATAAAAATACTCTTAAATTTGTGCCGAGCATTAATCGCCGCTTGCTTTTTTGCATCATAAATTCCCAGTATTGTTGGACTGTTAACTGCATGACTACTTGGAGATGAAATCGTGGCAATTCCGGTATGACGTAGGTAACGTCTGTCATGGCAGGCGCCGCCTGGTTGGAGCGATGTTCTGCAGAAGGGTGCGACAGCCAGGGCCGCATCAGAAGTCCAATTTGCTATATTTAAGTTGGCAATGAGTATCTCGCCTCACGACGCGGTTGCGTCGCATAATAGTATCGCCGTATCCTGACGTTTTGGGCGTACCCCATAACCACACCGATGCACCGTTTCTCCCATATCATGGCGGTGAAGCGATTGTTTGAGAAATAACGTATAGAGGTCGTAAGAAATGAAGAACTTCGAGCCTAGCTTTGCTGATCGATTGAACACCGGAGCAAAAGCAAAGCAGGCCTTGCTTAAGAAGGCGAAAGAAAAGGATCCAAGGAACGATCCCGGTTTCGCTGAGCGACAGGCGGCTCGAATGGCCGCTGCTAAGGTGCGCGACGAGCGCAAAGCCCAACGCAAAGCAGAACGTGAAGCCGCTAAATTGGCTGAAGAAGCCCGCAAGGCCAAGGAGTTGGCCGATGCGGAAGCCGCTCGAATTGCCGAAGAGAAACGCCTAGAAGCCGAAGCTCTCGCGGAGGCCGAACTCGCGGTCGCTCTTGCTCAAGAGCAAAAAGCAGAACGGGACCGTCGTTATGCCGCCCGCAAGGCGCGCAAAGCAAAAAAACGCCGTTAAGTCCCGTTTAAGTACACACTAAATTTGCGGCAGGTAGCCTTATTTTAGGCTGTCGTCAGGTTGAACGCCGTGTGCAGAAGGGTGCGGCAGCCAAGGCAGTATAAGAAGCCTAGACGTGGATGGCTGGGTATCTATTAGTAGAAGGTCTGCTGCTGCTTCCTGGCTGTTTGATGGAAAGGATTAGCATTTTTGGCGCAGTCGTATTTCTTGGTAGCGCGTATCTTAATTTCCGGTTTGCGGAGAAAATGGAGGCGGTTATCGTCGCGCTACCATCCATTTTCGATTACTCGAGGGAGATCCAGTCGGTCGCTTCTGGCGAATTCGAAGCAACGGGCGCGCCATAGCCTCGTGACTGAACTGATGCTTTTCACGTTAGGGGTGACCGGTTCCTTTATAGAAAATGATGTGCGTTGAGGTGACGTCATTTGCCAACATGTTGTCGAGTTCATTTTTAACCCTTTATGTGGGAGTGTCGTAGAGATCGAGTTCACTGCGCTTTGTGAGTCGGAGTACCTTGAACACTTGTCCTTTGTGCTGTTTCCGCCGAATAGCGGCTGATGGAAAAGAAGGAGCGTTTAACAGAAGGCAAAATTTACCGACCGTGCGACGAGCCAGAACATGTTCCTTCGCGCTCCGGTGCTAACTTTTTTTCTACCGGACTCCAATAGTTAGAAGAATCCTGACAGACTTAAGCAACACGAACCACTGAAAGGTCTCTGCGATGATGGACATATCTGGCAAGACCGCGATCGTCACCGGCGCTGCTTCCGGTATCGGCATGGGGATTGCGACAGCGCTCGCGGAGATGGGCGCGAACGTAGTTATGGCTGATATCCAAAAAGCAGCGGTTGAGGAGGCGGCTAAGGCCCTCTCTGACACGAATAAGCGCGTAATGCCGGTTCAGATCGATGTGACGCAAGAGCAATCCGTAGTCGATGCCTTGGCGGAGGCTGAACGCAACTTCGGCAATCTTCATATTGCTTGCAATAACGCTGGCGTTCCGATGCACGGCACTGGACTAATTGACGTGCCGCCCGGCGACTGGGAGTTTGTGACTGGCGTTAATATTTGGGGGATTATTTACGGGATCCGCCACTTCGTTCCTGCCATACTGAAGCATGGTGAAGAAGGTCATATAGTCAATACAGCATCTGTAGCTGGCTTCCAAAACCGCCGTGGCACGAACCAGGGGCCGTATTCGATGAGTAAATATGCCGCCGTTTCGTTGTCCGAGGGACTAGAGCACGAACTGGAAGGCACAAATGTAGGTGTTTCGGTGCTATGCCCTGGTCCGATCGACACAAACATTGCTCGCGGAGCCCGCAACCGCCCCGATCATATGGGCGGTCCGCAAGTTCGGTCTAATGATGAAGCTGTGTTAGCTGAAAAGCTCGCAACGACGGGTATTGATCCGAAGAAGGTGGGTGAGCGCGTTGTTGATGCGATCCGCACGAAAACGTTCTACTCCTTTGTCGGCGCCGTTCCAGCGGATGTTATCAGGGCCCGTCACCGTCGCATTGAGGATGCCCTTAACAGCGGCTGGGTAACGCATTATTGAGGCAGTGCATAGTTTACGATTGCAGCAATTGCCGATGATTGGTCATGTATTGCTGCGATTGGGAACAAGTATGTTCCATTGAAACGTCCAATCGCCCATAAGAATTGCCGGGCGATGCAATCTGGGTTTTCTTCTTGATATTCAGTGCCTCCTTCGACAAGTGCCAGGCAAACGAATAAAATAGCTTGTATCCTCGACTTTTTGGCAACCGCCTAATGGAGTTCCCAAGCATGAAATTTGGCGCATCCATGTTTTGCACTGACTATTCCATGAACCCAGCCGAACTAAGCCTTGCCATGGAAGAACGTGGCTTCGAGTCCTTTTGGGCGCCGGAGCATTCGCACATACCTACGTCGCGCATCTCGCCCTGGGGCGGCGGTCCGGAGCTGCCAAAACGTTATTACGACGTAATCGACCCATTTGTTGGCCTGGCAACAGCTGCTGCGGTCACCAAAAAGCTAAAGCTAGCAACAGGGGTCTGTCTGATCATCCAGCGCGATCCAATTCAATTGGCGAAGGAAGTGGCGACACTGGATTATCTTTCTGATGGTCGGTTTCTGTTCGGTATAGGTGCTGGCTGGAACCGCGAGGAAATGGTTAATCACGGCACCGATCCGATTACCCGTGTAAGGCTAATGGCGGAGCGGGTGGCTATGCTCAAGACTATTTGGACTGAGAAAAAGCCAGAATTCAATGGTGAGTTCCAAAGCTTCGAACCGATGATGACATGGCCGAAGCCAGTACAGAAGCCTCATCCACCTATTTTGGTGGGTGGCGCTATGCCCCATGCCGCGCGCCGAGCTGTTGCCTATGGTGACGGTTGGATACCTTTAGGTGGTCGCGGCGCGGATGTTCTGAACCAATTACCTCGTTTCCGACAAATGGCAACTGAGGCCGGCCGTGACACAGACAGTCTGCCTGTTTCGATTTTCGGATCGGAGATGAACATTGATATTTTGAAGAAGTACCGTGACGCGGGCATTGAGCGAGTTGTCTATTCATTAGAGTCGGAAAAGGCTGATCAAGTTTTGCCGGTGCTTGATACAATCGCCAGTCTAATACAGTCTATTGATTAAAGGCGGGTTCCTATAAATGATATTAAATCAGTAACTTAAGAAGATGGTCGAATGAGCGATAGCTTAATTTTGCAGAAATTTAATAACAAAAAAACTGGTCTAGAAACACAGCTTAAAGCATATAAAATAGTGACCAGTTTATGCACTAAAATTAAAAACAAACGTTAAATATGATTATAATAAAGGTTTAACTTCGACAAAATTAAATATTGTTTACCCAGGTGTATTCTTTGCTGCTGAGCCAACTTTCCAATCGTTAGGGTTAGAAGAGGTTAACATTCTTTCTCTAACTTCTAACCACCATCCGGTATTCGGTGGCCATCCTTCGAAGCCATTATTATCACTGAACTCATGTAAAGCCTGCAGTGCCCAGTTTGGGTTAAATAGAGCTTCTCGTCCTAAAGCAATAAGGTCTGCTTTATCCGTAGAGATAATTTTATCCGCTTGTTCTGGCCGAAGAATTAATCCAACTGCCATTGTTAACAAATTACAATTTTTTTTAATCTCGTCGGCAAAGGGTACTTGGAAGCCAGGTTTTGGCGGCTCCTTAGAAGCCAAACTAAACAATGAGTTTGGCCCCTTAATGCCGCCTGATGAGCAGTCAATTAAATCCACCCCAGCACGTTTTAATTCGTTTGATAGCTCAATCGTGTCTTCGATTTGAAGGCCACCTTCAAATCTATCTATACAAGATAATCTAAAAAATAAAGGTTTGTGGTTAGGCCAAAATATTCTGATTTCTTTAGCAATTTCAATTGCTAACCTGAATCTATTTTTCTTGGATCCGCCATAATCGTCAGTTCTAAAATTATTTATTGGAGATAGGAAAGAGTGAATTAAGTACCCATGGGCGGCATGCACATCTAATATGTCAAAGCCAGCTTGGTCGCATCTTTTCGCTGCCTTACCAAACCTTTTTATTAACTGTTTAACTTGTGATAGAGTGAGAGCCTTAGGCTTGTCGTAACCAGGTGCTGATGGCACATCACTAGACGATACAATGTCCCATGTTTGCTCTGCGCCGTTTGTGTTAGATTGGCTAAGAGGTTGTAATCCGTCATATGGCCTCTGTCTTGCTGATTTGGGGCCACAATGGCCGATTTGTGCGGCTGGTATTGAGCCTCTAGAACGAATAAAATCGGAAATATGTTTTAATTTAGAAACTTGCTTGTCATTCCAAATGCCAGCATCTGAATATGTGCTGCGACCACGCTTTTCTACACAAAGTACTTCAGTGAATACTGTTCCAAACTTAGCTTCAGCAAATTTTCCCAGGTGAACTAGATGCCAATCAGTCATACACCCGTTGTCCTTTGCCATATACATTTGCATAGGTGATAAAACAACGCGATTTGGGACAGTTATACCTCTAATCTTCAAGGGTTGGAAAAGGTGTCTTCCAAGCTGTTTAGTTTTCATAACAGTAATTCTTTCACAAAGGGCTGGATCTTTTTTGCGTTGGGTTTAGATCGTATATTTTATGAATAGAATGAACAAAAATTCGTGAAATCCAGGCTGGATAATAACACGCACGGCGGTATATGAGAATTGTCTGGATATAGAACGTATAGGTTTTAAATTTGAGGGGGCTTTAACAAGGGTATCAATTCGTTAGCTGAATTTATGAAATTTCAGTTGAGGGCTCTGAAACCTAGGAATTGATGCTTATGAAAGGGTTGACGATGCTTCGTGTTGTTGAAACTTGGCTATCAAGACGCTGTGGTATCACACTATAAAAGAACGCCTTCCAGTTGAGATGGCGGCCAATGTCTAGCCCAGAAACGGTCCGCAAATTAATAATAATTTTGGGTACGAAATTTCCTATCGTTTAACTGCCTGTTCGACAACAGGGACTCCCAATAACACGAAACGACCCTATCGTCCCCGGAGTTCTATCAGGAGTTTCGCCGCGGCGGCGACGCTATTCGATAGCGGTTTTTGTTCGCAATAGTTATCGATCCATAGCATTGCACTGTCCAGATCGCTGCCTTCCAGCCAGTTCGCCTTGCCGGGAATATATGCATTGGCAGCAGTCAGGTAGCCTGATACCCAGAAGACATCTAAAACTCTTGACCAGCTATCTTCCTTTTTGTCGCGGATCCACTCTACACAACTACGTGTCTCAAAAGTGACATACCCGCCGGCTTCGTCAGCGTGTCCGGGCACTGCAATCAGCAATGTTGCAACGAATGCGATTACAAAGCGCACGGCCTACCTCCCGAGTGTTATTTTAGCCACGACTTCCGTAATTTCGCGATGGTTCCCTTATTACAACTTTAGGTACAGCGGCTTCTGGGTTGCGCAGCTATGGGCATATTCCTGAAAGTCACATAGTGGTGATCTAGCGCGAGCGAAGTTCTCGGTGCAGGATGAATAATCCAGCGCCAACTACCAGCATTCCACCCGTTAGTTTCAAAGCATCCGGTACATCTCCCCAGACCGCATAACCAATGACAACCGCCCAGACCAGAGAAAGATATCGGAACGGCGCCATTGTTCCACCAGGTGCTAGTAGTAGGGCTTGGATCGCAAGTAAATGTGAAAGCGAATTTAAAATTCCAGCACAAGCTAGTAGAACCCATTGCACCGAACTGGGCCATTGGGCCCCGAAAACGGGCATGGTAATGGCTCCAATTAGGACACCAGCAAGCATCGAATAGAACAGGATCGAAACGGCGCTGTCGTCGTTACGCAGCCGACGGGTCGCCACATCACGTAACGCTGATAACAGAGCTGTGAAAAGGGGAAAAAAATAGAAGAAAGGGATACCTTCTCCGCTTGGACGCACCATCATCAGCAGGCCCGTGAAGCCGACAAAGACGGCCAGCCAGCGCCGCCAACCGACTCGTTCCCCTAACAACGGAGAGGACAACGCAGTGAGTATGATTGGCGAGACAAAAATAATTGCCAGAGCGTCAGCCAGGGGCAGGTAGATGAAAGATATCACAACGAATATTGATGTGGCTCCGCCCAATATGGCGCGGACGAGCGTGCCTTTGAGATTGCGACTGACCAATTGCTCTATGCCACCCGACCTCATCGCTATAATCATTATGATGGGCACAAAGGTAAAAAGGCCACGAAAGAACATGATTTCGCCCGGATGGAAATCGGTCGTCAGCGATTTGCTAATGGCATCCTGAATGGTCATCAGGAGACCGGCGGCAATCATGCATAACGACCCCTTAGCACCGTCGGATAAATTCCTTAACATAACATTGCTATGCGGTCGCTCCTTGGCATCGGATGCAAGTAGGTCGAAGTATTGGCACGGCAAAAAGGTACTTCGCTAGACTTAAATTCTATAAGGAACCGCATAATCTGGCCTAGGACACACCTTTTAAGTGTGTCATGTGATGATAAATAGGCATCTGCATATTGAAGTCATGCTTCACTTTTGTCTGGCCTGATATGTCAGAACCCTGGGTTCGATTTCCGTCACTTCCGGTACTTTGCCGCACCAGTTATGCAACAGGTGTTAGTGAGAATTTTAAAAAAATTTCACTGATAATTTCCATCGCGTGCCTATTGCTACTTTTTTTGTCTGCATCGCCTGTTCCTGCAGATTTGGACTGTCTACTCCGTGACCACTCCGGTTTAAATCCCGGCGGATGGGGCGTTATGAATTTCTGGTTCTGTTGTTACCGTTCTACGCAGGTCGCAGAATGTTGCGCCTCCATGCCAACACGCCTGCGGGCTTCCGGACAGTTCGTCCAAAAGTGTTTTTGTCGTGAGTTTGGCCGGTATCTTCCGAAACAACGATATATACCGATGCGCGTTCTAAACCGGCGACTTCTGGAACATGGCCTATTTTGTGATCATTACCGCAAATCTCATTTTCACACCTCATCATAACAAGTGTTCCAAGGAGGTTGGTTGGTCATCCAATCGTTTGGCGTATATCGGATGGGGGTTGGCTGTACCCTCGAAATCAAATCAAGGAATCGATTTTGGGGCCTTCCTTGACGAGCTTATATAGTGAGCGAAACAGCTTCTAAAGATCATACTGTGCGCCTACTGTCGGGATCGAGTTTGGGAGCCACCTGGGGAATGTCGATTTGTGCCACACTAGAGTTAACGAATAGCGATCGGCAAGATGAAGCGAAATATCATCATCGTCGGAGGCGGCGTGGTTGGATGCAGTGTGGCCTGGCATTTGGCGAAGCACGACCTCGGCAACATAACCTTGGTCGAAAAGGAACAACTCGGCGCGGGAACGACCTGGCACTCGGCCGGCAATCTTACCTGGCGGCCTGATGGTGATCGTGATGCCCCGGTGCTCTATATGTTTGATCTGTTGGACGAGGTGGAGCACGAAAGCGGCCTAGAAATCGGTTGGCTGCGCACTGGCCGGCTGTTTGTTGCACGTCACGAAGCGGCACTAGCCTCGTTCGAAACCCAAGCGGCGGCCGCGACGGCACGTGGCTTCGAATCACATGTATTGGATCCCAAGGCAGCCGCTCGCCACCATCCGCTGTTGAACCCGGAAGCCTTGGTTGGTGCTTGGTTGAATGGGAGTTCAGGCCACCTCGATCCCTCTAACCTAACCGCTGCCTATGCACGCGCTGCTCGTAGGCGAGGCGTTACGATTGTCGAGAATGCTCGGGTCGAGGGTCTCGAGACGAAGGGCGGGCAGGTTGTTGGCGTACGTACCACGTCGGGAATGCTGGCGGCTGACATCGTCGTGGTGGCTGCCGGCCTTTGGTCGCGGGAGCTTTTGGAACCCCTTGATATCGCGCTCGCACAATGGGGGTGCGAACACTTCTACGTTATCGCCGACATTGGCGAGCCCCTGCCTCGAGAAACTCCGTCTTTCGTGGCGCCCGCTGATTTGATCTATGGACGCGAGGATGTCGGCCATTTTCTCTTCGGTTGTTTTGATGAAGGGGCGCTGACCCTGGACACCGATGCGTTGCCCAGTCCCTTTGCCTTCACCCTGCTGCCGCCGAATTGGGATAAGTTCGCACCCTATTTCGAGACAGTGGCTCAACTCTTTCCCGCGGTGCGCGATGCGCCGATCCGACAATTCGTCAACGGTCCCGAGAGCTTCACGCCCGACGGTCATCCTCTGATCGGGCGTCTCTCCAGTTTCGACGGACTTTATGTGGCAAGCGGAATGAATTCTCATGGTGTGACGCTGTCGGGCGCAGCCGGACATATCATCGCCGATTTGATCGCCGAGGTCCCCTGTCGGTTCTCGGCAGAGGATTATGCGCCGGAGCGGTTCGGAGAGAAATCGGGCGACGTCGAGTGGCTACGTGCCCGCATTGCCGACGCGCCGAGCGGCTACTACCGAGGTACCAAACTCTAGAACCTAGCTTGTCAATTTGATCTTTAGTGATCTAGCTCTCTATTGCACGAACTTTCGTCCCAGATTGGGTGTTCCGAAAGTCCCTCTGAAAACGATATCGTAAAGTCCCAGAAAACGGGGACTTCAGGATGGTTGATCTAGACGGTATGGCGGTGTTCGCAACGATTGATTAAGATGCACGTCTTTTGTGACAGAAGATCTCAGACCATTACGAGGCCGCCGTCTACATAAAGCGTCTGGCCGGTCATGAATTGCGCCCAATCTGACGCTAAGAAAAGCACTGGACCAACGACATCCTCTGGTCCAGCGATGCGGCGCAGAGGAGTTTGAGCGGTGATGGCGTCTTTGGTGGCTTCCTTGGTTGCAGCACTGGCCGCTGTTGGATAGACGAGCCCTGGCGCTACTGTATTAACGCGAACGCCCATCGGACCAAGTTCTGCCGCCAAATTGCGGCCAAAACCGATAAGCGCTGCTTTGGCGGTTGTGTAGTCGTGGTAGGGTACGACGGGTCGAGCAACTAAATCCGTTGCGATATTGACGATGGCCCCTTCAGCCCTTTGCAGCATCGAAGGCAGAACTGCTTGGGCTAAACCATGTGCAGACTTAACGGCGCCTTCGAACTGCGCCTGGTAATCCGACCAATCCAATTCCCAGTGCAGCTTCCGTTGCTCGGGATCAAACCGGTAGGGTCGAAAAGCGTTGTTCACCAGTACATCCACCTTGCCGAACGCATCCACTGCTCGGTCAACAAGAGCGAATGCCTGATCTCGGTCCGTGACATCAGCCTTAACGGCAATTGCGTCTCCACCTGCAGCCTCACATGCTGCTACGCTTGCATTCGCTGCATTCGTATTTTGCAGGAAGTTGACGGTAACGGATGCACCTTCTGCCGCGAACGCGTTGGCAATTGCTGCTCCAATGCCACGACTGGCTCCTGTGACTAGGACCGATTTCCCGGCGAAGTCCATGATACTCGCTCTTGCTGCTATTTCGGAATGAGGTCGGATTTGATGACCGAACTCATAGTCAGATTAGCCTTTATTAGGCCAAGGCCTTTAAAGGTCTCAGCTCCTTTTTGGAGTAGATCTATATCAAAATGGCCGAGCCCTTTCGACCTAGTTGTTGCAGATTGAGCAGAGATATTGCGGATCTTGATGATCGCGAGATTGATCGCTTCATTGCGACCATTAATGGAGCGTTTGATGGCGATCTTCGCCGCTTCTTCGGGCTCCGAAATCATCCAGGCCGCACTGTCACGGTATGCAGCGAGAAAACGCTTCAGTAGTGGCTTATTGGCCATGTAATACTCTTTTGTCACGACAAACATATCGCTTGGTACATTCAGGCTATCTGCAACGTTGATGACATTCACGTCGCCAAGGCCTTTTAACTTGCCGACATAAAGGCCTGTATCCGTTGCCGCCGTCGCATCGACTTGGCCCTGTATTACGGGAGCGAAGTTTAAAAGGCCCGTTACTTTAATTGTCACGTCCGTTTCTGTCAGGCCAACCTGGTGTAGGAGCACCTGAAGGTTTTGTCGCGTGCCGCTGGAGAGACTATAGACGCCAATCGTCTTACCCTTTAGATCCTCGGGCTTTTTAATGCCGCGGTCGGCAGGCGATACGACGTTAAAAACATTCTGAGGGTAGATGTTATAGATTGCGACTAGCATCTCGCCCTTGTCGAGCGCCTGATAGAACGATGCTGGGTCTGTGAACGCCACGTCTGCGGCGCCGGAGAGCATATTTCGAATGGCGGAGCCGCCGCCAGCGCCCGGCACATACTTCATTTCGATATTTTGAGCCTTGAAGAAGCCTTTATCGGGTTCCGCCAGTATATTTGTAATCTCACTGATCGGCTTGCTCCAACCAGCGATGCGCACCGTATCCATTGACTGCGCAGACGCAGAAACAGCGCTTAACAAAATTGCTGCTACGACGACGGTCCGAAACATCATTGATTTTGTCCTTTCATCCAGCCGGACAACAATTGATGTTCGACTAAAATTGTTAATTGGTAAAACAGCATTCCCAGAGCGGTAATTACGATAAATAAAGCGAACATCAGCGTTGAATCCATCATGCCCTGCGCGGTGATGATACTGGAGCCAAGACCAGCGGATCCGCCAATAAATTCGCCGACCACGGCACCCACAAGTGCCAGGACAATGGCGACGCGAACGCCTGCCATAATTACCGGCAGGCCGGATGGAATTTTGAGCTTCAATAGTGTCTGCCAACGAGAGGCACCGAGCATTCGGAAGAGGTCGCGCTTATCAGGGGTTATGGTTTGTAGGCCTGTCATTGTGTTCTCAAGCAGAGGAAAGAAGCAGATCAAGGCTGTGATCACGATGGTTGATGTCATCCCGAAACCGAACCAGACGATAAAGATTGGTCCAAGGGCGAGTTTAGGAACAACTTGACTGGCTAGCACATATGGCCAGAGAAGTTGTCGCAGAAATTCTATCTCTCCGAGGATGACGCCTGCGAGGAAGCCAATGATGCAACCGAGTGCAAATCCAACTAGCGTCTCGACTGATGTCACCCAGATATGGGGCCAAAGAAAGCCCACGGTGAGGCCGTCCCAAAGTACGCTGAGAACGGCAGATGGCGCAGGAATAACCAGTGCTGAAACCCCGGTCGTGCGGACTACACTTTCCCAGAGTAACAGCAGCACTAAAAACAGCGTTAGAGAAAGGAAGCTTGTGCGGTTCACGCTGTACCTCTCATCTCAGGTATCATCGCCTTTCGTAATTCAAGGCATGCAGCATTGAACTCGGATGAATAGCGCTGTGTTTGATTGCGTGGTCGAGACAGTGCCACATCCGTTGCGAACACGATGTGTCCGGCGTCCATGACCGCTACTTTATCTGCTAGATAAACTGCCTCGCCGATGTCATGGGTGACGAAAAGCACGGTGGTGTGGTGCAGTGCTGCGAGTTGAAGAAGGTCATCCTGCAATTCCTCACGTGTGATGGCATCTAGGGCTGCAAAGGGTTCGTCCATCAAAAGGCCATCAGGCTCTGTAATCAATGCACGTGCAAGCGCCACACGGCTTTGCTGACCGCCAGAGAGTTGGCCTGGATAACGATTAGTATGTTCTTCTAATCCAACCAGTTGAAGTAACTCTTTTGCTGCCGTCTGGTCTGTCAGTGTGATAGGCCGATGTAAAGAGACCGGCAACAGAACATTGTTTAGGATAGTCTGCCACTCAAGGAGCGACGGTGACTGGAAAACAAACCCCACATGTTGTGAAGGTTTTGGTACATCCGCCCCCAGCATTTTAACTGATCCAGATGTAGGTTGCAGAAGCCCCGCCGCCAGCTTCAATAGTGTTGTCTTTCCACAACCGCTCCGCCCGACAAGGCAGTGCACGCCCCCCTCTGGGACCGACCAGTTGATATTAGAGACTACGTCGCCGAAGGACCCTTCATAGGCGAACGTCGTTGAACTTAGATCAAGGAAACAGCTGTTAGTCGGCATAGGGCGCCAACCTGTCTGCAGCTGCAAATGCCCGGCCATCGATCTCAACAATCCGAACAAGGTCGCTCAAATTAAACCGACCATCATGATGCCATCCGGCCTCTGGCGCGGTCATATCGCCAACCGCCGCTATTCGCGTAACTCCGGCTGCGCCCAAATCCTGAGAAAGACTTAACAGCCGTTGCGGTGAAACTGCAATTCCAACGGTTTGCAAAAGGCGCTTGTATCGGGCTGCGCGGATGGGGACGCTCGCCAGGTCATCGACTGCGACGACACGAATTGTCCGGTTCAGAGCGCTCGGCCTGAAACCGTCCTCGTCTTCAAGATAGGACACCGACCAAGCGCCATTCGTATCGCCGACGACCTCTGCGCCGGCGACCAATTCTTCTGCATTTCGCCAATCTGCGACGCTGGAGGCTTCTGGAATGCTGAGTGGTCGGCGGGGGAACTTACGCTCCAGCGTCGCTAATTCGTGTGCCAGAAACTGGGCGAACTGTCGGGGCGCGACCGTGCCACCAGTCTCCGCAAAAATGACATGTGGGCTAAAGCAGCCATGTTGGTCATAGCGCGCAACATCATATGCGACTAGACGCGCTGTTACTGAGCATTTTTCTGCATCCATTGCTTCTCGCCCGATTAGGCTAAAGCTGACCTTATGTCCGTGGGCCAGAAACCGCGTCGTGATTGGAATTCGGGACTGGATCGCAGAGAGCGCTTCATTGCCGCCGTAAGCCAGCGCTATATCGGCCTCTGCAAGCAGCGCGTTTTCTGCATCCTCTTCTCCACCTTTCCACCAAACAATGGCGATGCAGTCAGCTAATTCGGGCTCAATTTCAGACAGTAATTTTACGAACCAAGTTGCAAACATTGGCTCAGCGCTTGGAACTTTACCAATTGTTCCGGATTTAACCAGAAGCCCTGAAACAAGACTCCAAAGTGGCAAACCAGGTACATTTCCAGCCCAAATATGTGCGCAAATTTCCGGACCGAAGGCTAAGCCATGGCCGCCCTTGGCTAACGGTTGAAACTGATCCAATATTGCCGGGTTAGGGAAATCTTCCGCTAGAAACCGCTGAAGCTCCGGTTTCCTAAAAGATTTGAGATACTGCGTTAGACCAAGTCGAAGCATTTCCCGGTCATAGCCTGTAATAGCAGGTAAAACCTCTTCCATGCGGCGACGGTACGGGTCATCCCGGTCAAGTAAACGGGCAATTGCCTTATCTATGATCTCGACTATCCGCCTCACCGGATATGTCGCGAGGGTTTGTCGAGTATGCCTTCTAATATGTTCAGCTAACGACTGAACATCAGGGCCTGTTATAACAGGCACATCAATTTTTAGATCCCATCCTGATTTATCAAAGAGCAGCGTCTCCCAATCCAACGTTGTTGGATCAAGACCTGGCAAATGGCATGCGCGTTCATTCATAACAACTAGGTGCCGCTGGCAGCTTTTAAAAACTCATCGACCGCCATCGAGCAACCCTGTGCCTCTATTCCGGCCGCGCGACCAATTAGTTGGAAGCCGTTATCGATAGCGACGCCAGCATCCTCCGTTAGTATCGTTGTGCAGATGTTGAAGTGTGCTAGGTCTGTATGTGCCAAAATGCCCGTCTGACTGTCCGGTATGCTCTCGCCCGTTAGTGGGTTGACTACCCGCGTTCGCAGCCAATGTGGGCCAGACTTGACGGATGGGCAGCTTATATTGCCGTCATCGTAAAACTGGGATGAAAGCTCCGTCATACCGTACATATTAATGCAATGACTGCGTGGCACCCCAAACGCCGTTTCGAGACAATTATAAAACTCATCCTGCTGCAATTCGCGAGATTGGCCTTTGAAGCCACCGGTGTCCAAAATCCGGCTACCTGAGGGTAAAACAACCGTGTGGCCGATCCGTGCCATTTCATCCAGCACATGGACAAGGCTGAAGCTTGCGCCAAGCAGCGCGTAGGGTTGGTTTGTCTGTTCAGCTTCTGCAAGGTCTTCAAAGAGATGGCTGAATTCTATTCCGCTGGCGCCCATAAGGTGGCGGCTGTTGTTGATGCCGAAGTCCCGGACCGCGAGGTCAAGGTAATGCGCCAGAGAAGAGTTCGGCATTAGCGATGGAGGCGGAAACACAATGCCCATCTTTATCCGCTCATATCTGCCCATGAAACGGTCACGGAAGTTTCGGCGCATGGAGGCGTCGTAGATATCCAATACGGGGTGATAACTTTTACCGCGCACTCCTCCTAAGGTAGTGCCGCTAGTCATAAAAATTGCCTCTGCTTCTTCTATCGGTGAGCAGGACAAATTCATGGTCTTGAAGGCGTTAATCGGGACGGCGGGAATATCCTTCCAGGATTTGACAGTGCGCGGGGTTTTACCGCGTTTCCGAGCGAATTTCATGAACGGTTCGTTGTTTTTGAATTGATATGCAAAAAGCTTTAGCGCCACATCGTTGAACGCGGTGTCATCTGTGCCTTCCATTTCGATAAAGTCTAAGACGGTGGCTATAATTTCTTCCTGGTCCATCGATTCGTCTTTCACGCTCAGTGACGGTGATGGGTCGCGCGGCGCTGAAAAGGAATTTAATGGATGAGAAAATTCCATTTCCTCCGCCGGTATGATCCGGGTCAGGTTCAAAGGATCGTCGCACCGGCGAGCCTAAATTTGCACGCCTATCGACATCTCAGCCTCTAAAGCGAGGCTCTCCTATGGTTAGCTACTCAAAAATTAGGCTGTGAAGGTACTTAACGTCAACCCATGCCACGATGGTTTAACGTGGGATAGCCAACCTTTGGTGGCCAATCCAGTTTGGATGCTAGGACGCATGATTAGGCTGATGTTGCTGCAAGTTGGCTATTAAATAGTGACGCGAGTCCTATTTAATAGAACGCTTTTCCAGCGAAACAGTGGTGCAATAGTAGACTTGCAAAAATTATATAAGGTCATTTGCAAATATTGAATAATCTTAGGGACGGCAAATTTTGTGTCAGTAGCCGACTGGATCCCCGAATTTGGGCTGGCCTTAAAGTTGGGTTTTCCAGCTACTTCGTCGGGCTGCATAAGGAAACAGATAGAAAACGATCATCTTTAAGTAGTATTGGGGAAAATTTAAGGCAGTAATTCGATCCTATCACTTATATTTTCAGCGTGAAATCTGTAGGCTACTGGTTTGTGTCCCCTTTTTAATGCTATTTTTTTTACGCAGAGCATCGGGTTAATGCTTCATATTCCAAATTGAAATTTTCAGTTCCGACATTATTTTAATTTGTTGAGGATTGTTGTGCTCGTTTTTTACGCCTGTTCATTAGGCTATGGTGCAGGAAGAATTGGTATGCACCAGAGACTTGGGACTTGGATAAGACGGGTGCTCTATGCCACGATGTTTCGATTGCAATCGGAGGTCATACCATGGACGACGGCAAGGTTATCGAAAATACCAAAGCGGAAAGCGCATTATCACCTTATGTGCCGACCCTCCAGCTGACCGAAGGGCAGCCGCCGCCCATCGCTGCCCATGGTGGGCTCTCCTACATGTCCTTTGATAAAGACGGTGATGCGGGAACCGCTTACGCGTTGAAGGATGCATTTGCTCAGCTTGCTGAAGGTGAGGGGCAACGAGTTCTTGACATGATCGATGACGCGCCGCCGGGCCCGGTTGAGACCAAATGGGGCCTTGGCTTCCGCAAGTATGAAGAGTGCATGGAATACATTCGCGCTCAAGGTATCAAAGCTCCAGAAGGTGGTTTGGCCCTGCCGCTTCCCTATACGATTTATGAGCGACCGACTTATTCAGTTGTGCCTTCCAATGCTGTCTGGAACGATCCGGCGCGGGCGGCGGAGGCGAAAATTTTGCGTAAGGAGGAAGAAGATACGCGGCGACGTAATTTGTTCTTCCCGCAGTTAATGCGCGACGCGCGACGGATGGAAGATTACCATCCTGGTCTTTCGCCGAACAGTCCTGAGTGCATGGATAAGCTTGGTGTTTCCCTCGCTCACCTCGAGTCCAATTGTGAAAATTTCTACGATTCTACTGAAGTGGAACGCGTGTTCTATCCAGAGATCGAACAGCTTCTCCTAGATTTCTTTCCGGGAGCAACGGACGCGCTGGTCTACAATCACGACGTCTTTGACAAGGACTATATGGGCGACCGTACTGAGGATCAGGACGCCAAGAACCCGGGAGTGAACGCTCGCTACGCCAATCTTGTGCACAACGACCTGAATGACAATAGTGGTCGCGTCCGTTGTAGAGAACTGC
Source organism: uncultured Rhodospirillaceae bacterium (assembly GCA_964474755.1). Classification (GTDB taxonomy): domain Bacteria; phylum Pseudomonadota; class Alphaproteobacteria; order UBA8366. The sequence continues at coordinate 19,073 of CAYYUG010000002.1, forward strand.
TGACGAATAACCTGCGCAATTTCGGCCGGAAACAGAACTACACGGAGGCCGAGGCGGACGCGAAGATGTCGCGGCGTTTCATGTCGATTAATCTCGCTAAGCCAATGGAGACGGTCGAACAGTTCCCCTTCGTTCTGTGTGCCTGGCCATCCTTTGCGGACCAACCCTATATCAATAACTATCGTATCTATGACGACCGGGTCGGCGAAACCACGCGTTTCACCTATCGTAAGGATCACGAGTGGTATTGGGTCCCGCAGCAGACCTCTACAGAGGTGTCAATGCTGAAGTGCTACGATTCAGTGACAGATGGCTCCGTTTCGCGCTGGTCATTCCACACCGCCTGTATCGACCCGACGGTTTCAGTCGACGCACCGTGCCGCAAAAATATCGTGGTCCGCTCTTACATCTTCTTCTAGAAGGACGCGAAGGGGAAAAGGGTTTATGGGACCGGACGAGAGAATCGCGCATCTCTTGCCAAATGGGTTTTCCTTAAAACCCGATTTTTCCGACTGGTCGTATACGCGGTTAGGGACAAATTAACACGTTGCATTTGCAATATTCGCACGTTGCATTGTTTTGGTTCCATCGGTCTTTGCTTCATGGGTAATTAATCTTATATTGCCGCGGCCGAGGTCATAGCGTCGCACTGCAGGCGCATTCTACTTGGTAGGACTGGTTTAAAGTCTGATTACAAAGTTAAGGGTGGGTGCCGCGTAAGCGGTTGGAGGAGTAGAGTTGATGGACGGCTTATTGCGGGAATATCTACCAGTGCTGATCTTCCTCGCCATCGCCATCGGTATTTCTGCTTCGATGCTCTTGGCAAGTGGTATTCTGGCCAAACAGAAGCCGGACTCGGAGAAGCTTTCTGCCTACGAATGTGGATTCGAAGCCTTCGATGATGCGCGCAGCCGCTTTGATGTGCGGTTCTATCTGGTAGCTATCCTTTTCATTATCTTTGATCTTGAAGTTGCCTTCTTGTTTCCCTGGGCGATATCGCTTGGCAGTATTGGGCTCTTTGGCTTTTGGTCAATGGTGATATTCCTCGGCATCCTAACAATTGGTTTCATCTACGAATGGCGGAAGGGTGCACTCGAATGGGAGTAGACAATTCCGTGCTCAGTGAAGGAGATCATGAGGGCGCAATGCGCCTTGTGAACGACACTTTGGCCGACAAGGGTTTCATCGTTGCGAATGCTGACAAGCTGGTTAATTGGGCCCGCACTGGGTCTTTATGGCCGATGACCTTTGGTCTTGCATGCTGCGCCGTCGAAATGATCCATGCATACATGCCGCGATACGATCTCGACCGGTTTGGTATCGTGCCGCGGGGCAGTCCTCGACAGTCGGATGTGATGATCGTAGCCGGGACTTTGACGAATAAGATGGCGCCGGCCCTCCGCAAGGTCTACGACCAAATGGCGGAGCCCCGTTGGGTCATTTCAATGGGCTCTTGCGCTAATGGCGGCGGCTATTATCACTATTCTTACGCCGTTGTGCGCGGATGTGATCGTGTCGTTCCGGTCGATATCTACGTTCCGGGCTGTCCTCCGACAGCGGAAGCACTGGTCTACGGGTTTTTGCAACTGCAAAAAAAGATCAAACGCACCGGCACGATCGCGCGCTAGGAACGGAAAGGCCTATGGACGACGCCAGCCAAGACGCGCTTGAAGAGTTGGGTGCGCATGTCATCGCAAAGCTCGGTAATGCGGTTGTGGATCATAATATTGGCAACGGCGAACTGAACGTTGAGACGACCGGCAATGATGTGGTTCGCGTCATGAAGTTTCTGCGTGATGACGCCAGCTGTCAGTTTAAAAGTTTGATGGATGTTTGTGGCGTTGACTATCCCGTGCAGGAAAACCGTTTTGAGGTTAACTACAACCTGCTTAGCTACAAGCACAATCAACGGATCCGCATTAAGGTGCGCACTGACGAAGACACGCCAGTGCCGTCAGTCTCGAGTGTGTTTCCGACGGCCTCTTGGTTCGAGAGGGAATGCTGGGATATGTATGGTGTTTTCTTCTCCGAACATCCGGATTTGCGGCGCTTACTGACCGACTATGGATTCGAAGGCCACCCGCTGCGAAAGGACTTCCCGCTCACCGGTTATGTGGAGGTGCGTTACGACGACGAGCAGAAGCGAGTTGTCTACGAACCAGTAAAGCTTACCCAAGCATTTCGGTCCTTTGACTTCCTCAGTCCGTGGGAAGGCATGACGCGTGAATTGCCAGGCGATGAGAAGGCGGAGGCTGAAGAAGACTGATGGCAGCGGAAGCGGAAATCAAAAACCTGACGCTTAACTTTGGCCCGCAGCATCCGGCGGCCCACGGCGTGTTGCGTATGGTTATGGAGATGGATGGTGAGATCGTTGAGCGTATAGATCCCCATATTGGCCTGTTACACCGCGGCACTGAGAAGCTGATCGAGTACAAAACCTATCTCCAGGCGATGCCATATTTTGACCGTCTCGATTATGTCGCCCCTATGTGTCAGGAACACGCGTTTGTGCTGGCTGCGGAGAAGCTGCTCGGTATTGCGCCACCTCCACGCGGTCAGTACGTCCGGGTGTTGTTTGCCGAGATATCGCGCATCCTCAATCATCTCTTGAATGCACCAGCGTTGGCGATGGATGTCGGCGCGATGACACCTATGTTGTGGGCCTTTGAGGAACGCGAAAAGCTTATGGAGTTTTACGAGGGCACCTGCGGCGCGAGGTTGCACGCTGCGTATTTTCGCGTCGGTGGAGTGCATCAGGACATGCCAGCGGGCATGGGCACCGATATTTTGGCCTGGGCCGGCGAGTTCCCGAAATTCCTTGACGATATGGAAACTCTACTTAACGAGAACCGAATTTTTAAGCAGCGGACCGTTGATATCGGCATCGTCTCCGAAGAGGAAGCGATGGCCTGGGGTTTCTCTGGGCCGATGCTGCGGGCGTCAGGTGTGCCGTGGGATTTGCGCAAGGCACAGCCCTACGACGTATACGACGAGATGAATTTTGATATACCAATTGGCAAGAACGGCGACTGCTACGACCGCTATCTAATTCGTGTAGAAGAAATGCGGCAAAGTGTCCGGATTATTAGGCAGTGCATCGAAAATATGCCGGACGGGGCGGTAATGACCGAAGATGGCAAACTGGCCCCACCCTCACGTGGCGAAATGAAGCGCTCGATGGAAGCGTTGATCCATCATTTTAAGCTCTACACCGAAGGCTTTCACGTCCCGCCCGGCGAAACCTATACCGCAGTCGAAGCGCCAAAGGGTGAATTTGGCGTATACCTCGTCTCCGATGGCACAAATAAGCCCTACCGCTGCAAAATCCGAGCGCCGGGCTTCGCCCATCTACAGGCGATGGACTATCTCTGTAAGGGCCATATGTTGGCGGATTCGGTGGCTATTTTGGGCGCTATGGATGTCGTGTTCGGGGAGATTGACCGATGAGCGACAAGTTCGAATTCACACCGGAAAATATGGTGATTGCACAAAAATGCATCGCAAAGTACCCGGAGGGCCGGCAGGCGAGTGCGGTACTGCCGCTGCTCGATTTGGCGCAACGCCAAAACAACAACTATGCTTCGGATGCTGTGATCGATACGGTGGCTGAACTGCTTGGTATGGCGCGCATCCGCGTGGTCGAGGTTGCCAGTTTCTACACGATGATCAACACCAAACCGGTCGGTAAATATCTTCTGCAAATCTGCACGACGACGCCGTGCTGGCTGCGCAATTCTGACGAGGTGGTCGAGGCGGCACGCAGCCATCTTGGCATCGATTACGAACAGACCACCGAAGATGGGCTGTTTACTATGCGCGAGGTGGAATGCCTTGGTGCGTGTGTCAACGCACCGATCGTTCAGATTAACGACGATATGTTTGAGGATCTCAACGGCTCTCAGTTAATTGCGGTGTTAGATGCCCTGAAGGCGGGCGAGAAGCCACCGCACGGGCCGCAGATAGAGCGGCAGAAATCTGCCCCGGTCGGCGGACCTCATACGCTTAACGATCTCGACTTCGCAGAGGCGGACTAATGCTGCAGGACAAGGATCGAGTTTTTACTAACCTCTACGGCCTATATGACCCGGGACTGGACGCCGCTCGCAAGCGAGGCGACTGGGACAACACCAAGGCGATCATAGAGAAAGGCCGTGAGTGGATAGTCGAGGAGATGAAATCCTCTGGCCTGCGTGGCCGCGGCGGCGCCGGCTTCCCAACTGGCTTAAAATGGTCCTTTATGCCCAAGGAAGAGACCGAAGGTCGGCCGCATTATCTTGTTGTTAATGGCGATGAAAGCGAGCCCGGCACTTGTAAGGACCGCGATATTCTGCGCCACGATCCGCACAAGTTGGTCGAAGGCTGTTTAGTGGCTGGCTTCGCGATGGGCGCACACGCGGCTTACGTCTATGTGCGGGGCGAATTTTACAATGAGGCAGCTGCGCTCGACCTTGCAGTTAACGAAGCTTATGAGGCCGGTCTTCTGGGCCCGGATGCCTGTGGTTCCGGCTGGGCCTTCGACGTCTATGTGCATCGTGGCGCCGGCGCGTATATTTGTGGAGAGGAAACCGCGTTGCTGGAGAGCCTGGAGGGCAAAAAAGGCCAACCGCGTCTGAAGCCTCCGTTCCCGGCGATGTCCGGTCTTTATGGCTGCCCCAGTACCGTCAATAATGTTGAAACGATAGCCGTAGCGCCGACTATTTTGCGCCGCGGTGCCGATTGGTTCAGCAGTTTCGGCCGTGAAAATAACGTCGGGACGAAGGTCTTCTGTATCTCTGGGCATGTAGAGAAGCCTTGCAATGTCGAAGAGGCGATGTCGATTCCGCTCAAAGAGTTGCTTGAGAAGCATGCAGGCGGTGTCCGCGGCGGCTGGGATAACCTACTTGCTGTGATCCCAGGTGGCAGTTCGACGCCGATGCTGCCGAAATCAATCTGTGAAGATGTGTTGATGGATTTCGATGCGCTGCGGGAGCACAAGTCGGGTCTCGGGACCGCCGGAGTCATTGTCATGGACAAATCGACTGACATCATCAAGGCGATAGCGAGGCTGGCCTATTTCTATAAGCATGAAAGCTGCGGGCAATGCACGCCGTGCCGCGAAGGTACAGGTTGGATGTGGCGCGTGTTGGAGCGTATGGCCAAGGGCCGGGCGGAGGTAGAAGAGATAGATATGTTGCTCGAAGTTTCGCATCAAATTGAAGGCCACACGATCTGCGCGCTCGGCGATGGCGCGGCATGGCCGGTGCAAGGTTTGATCCGACATTTCCGCGACGAGATCGAGAGCCGCATCGTCGGCCGCAAGTCCGTCGCTGTGGCGGCGGAGTAGGAGCGGGGTATGCCGAACTTAAAGGTAGACGGCGTCGAGTTGGAAGTTCCGGACGGTCTGACTGTTTTACAGGCCTGCGAGATGGCCGGTGCCGAGATTCCGCGTTTCTGTTATCACGAGCGACTCTCAATCGCCGGTAATTGCCGCATGTGCCTCGTTGAGGTGAAGCCCGGACCACCGAAACCGGCGGCGTCCTGTGCCTTGCCAGTGGGTGATGGGATGGAGATTTTTACCGACTCCGAAATGGTGCGTAAGGCACGAAACGGCGTAATGGAGTTCCTACTAATTAATCATCCACTCGACTGCCCGATCTGCGACCAGGGTGGTGAGTGCGACCTGCAAGACCAGGCGATGGCCTTTGGTCATGACGGCAGCCGTTTCGCCGAGAACAAGCGCGCGGTCGATGATAAGTATATGGGTCCGCTGATTAATACGATCATGACCCGCTGTATCCATTGCACGCGCTGCGTTCGCTTTTCGACGGAAGTCGGCGGCGTTACCGACATGGGTATGATCAATCGCGGTGAAAATGCCGAGATCACGACCCTGGGTAAGGCGGTGTCGTCGGAACTTTCAGGTAACGTGATTGATCTCTGCCCGGTCGGGGCGTTGACCTCAAAACCTTATTCCTTCGTGGCGCGCCCTTGGGAACTGCGCAAGACCGAGACCATCGATGTCATGGATGCTGTTGGTAGCAATATTCGTGTCGATGCACGCGGCAACGAAGTGTTGCGCGTTCTTCCGCGTCTCAACGAAGACGTGAACGAAGAATGGATATCCGATAAGACCCGTTTTGCTTGCGACGGGCTGCGGCGACAGAGGCTAGATCGACCCTATGTCCGGAATGCAGAAGGTAAGCTAGAGGCCGCCGATTGGGACAAGGCTTTCTCGGCGATTGCCGACCGCTTGAAAGGTGTTAATGGCAGCAAGGTTGCGGCGCTTGCCGGAGATCTGTGTGATGCCGAGTCGATGTTCGCACTTAAGGGCCTGATGACTTCTCTCGGCTCATTGAACCTGGATTGCCGACAGGATGGTGGCGCGCTCGACCCGTCTTTGCGGGCGTCTTATTTATTCAACAGCGGCATCGCCGGTATAGAAGAAGCAGATGCCTGTCTAATCATAGGATCTAACCCGCGTTGGGAAGCCCCGCTAGTCAATGCGCGTCTGCGTAAACGCTGGCTACAGGGCGGGTTTAAGGTCGGCGTGATCGGTCCTTCATATGATTTGACCTACGATGCCGAGTACCTTGGCGCCGGTGGGGAGACGCTCCAACAAATCGCCGACGGCAGCCATGCCTTCACCTCAATGCTGAAGGATGCGGAATGTCCGATGCTGATTATAGGCTCGGGTGCGCTTTCCCGTGGTGACGGTGCGGCGGTTCTGGCTGCTGCGCGGCAGGTCGCCGAGAACACGGGAATGGTCGGTGATAATTGGAACGGTTTCAACGTTCTGCACAGTGCGGCGGCGCGTGTCGGTGGACTGGATATCGGCTTCGTGCCGGGCGATGACGGCCTCAATACCTTTGGTATCCTCGACAGTGCCGCGTCGGGGGCGATCGAAATCGTCTACCTCTTAGGTGCTGATGAAGTCGATACGAAAAAACTGGAAAATCCCTTTGTCATCTATCAAGGCCATCATGGCGATGCCGGCGCGCATGTAGCTGATGTCATCCTGCCGGGTGCAGCATACACCGAAAAATCAGGCACTTATGTGAATACAGAGGGTAGGGTGCAGCAGGGGCAGGTGGCCGCCTTTCCACCAGGTGACGCCCGCGAAGATTGGACTATCATCCGTGCCCTGTCGGGTGTGATCGGAAAGGCGCTGCCCTTCGACAGCCTGTCGGCGCTGCGCAAGCAGATGCAAGAGGCGTGTCCGCACTTCACGCGTCTCGACGACCCGGAAAAGGCGAATTGGGGTGAATTTGGCGATGTTGGTGCGATGGATGCGGACCCCTTCAAATCATCAATCTCGAATTTTTATATGACGGACCCGATCAGCCGCGCCTCGGAGACAATGGCAAAATGCACGCAGGAATTCGTCAACAATGCAGACGGGGCAACCGGCACAAATGGCTGAATTCTGGGACATATACGTTTGGCCAACGATAGTTATCGTCTTCTACATCCTGCTGATCGTGGCTCCGCTGCTTGGTGGGGTCGCTTATTTGACCTTGGCTGAACGCAAGGTCATTGGATGGATGCAGTTACGCAAAGGACCGAATGTTGTCGGGCCTTTTGGATTGCTGCAGCCGCTGGCGGACGGCATTAAGCTGATGTTCAAGGAAACGATTATCCCGGCAAGTTCTAATCGGGGCATGTTCTTCGCTGCACCGATGGTGACGTTTATTTTGGCACTTGTCGCCTGGGCTGTGATTCCATTTGATGCAGGACTTGTTCTTTCCGATATAAATGTCGGAATTCTTTATCTTTTTGCGATTTCATCGCTTGGTGTTTACGGCATCATTATGGCTGGCTGGGCCTCGAATTCGAAATACGCCTTTCTTGGCGCGCTGCGCTCAGCCGCTCAAATGGTTTCCTACGAAGTGTCATTGGGCTTTGTCATCATCACTGTGCTGCTATTTGTCGGCTCGCTGAATTTGTCAGCGATTGTCGAGGCGCAGGCCGGCGGATTCTGGAACTGGCATTTCTGCGGCATCCTGTTCCCAATGGCGATCATCTTCTTCGTCTCGACACTGGCGGAAACCAACCGTGCTCCTTTCGACCTACCTGAAGCGGAGGCAGAGCTGGTTTCTGGTTACAACGTCGAATATTCGGCGATGACCTTTGGAATGTTCTTCTTAGGCGAATACGCAAACATGATCCTGATGTCAGCGATGACCTCGATCCTGTTTCTCGGCGGTTGGATGGCGCCGCTAGATTTTGCGCCGTTTAACTGGATCCCGGGACCAATCTGGTTTGCTGGCAAGATCGCATTTTGTCTGTTTATTTTCCTTTGGGTAAGGGCGACTTTCCCGCGCTACCGCTACGATCAGTTGATGCGCCTTGGTTGGAAGGTATTTCTGCCGATCTCGCTTCTCTGGGTCATTGTGGTCGCAGGCTGGTTGTTCGCGCTGGGCAAAGTCCCGGGCGCGTGAGTAATTTTGTGAGGGATGTAACATGGCGCTGCTAGAACGCACGGTAAAAGGTATGTTGCTCGCCGAGCTTGTGCAGGGCATGACCCTGACCTTACGCTCGATGTTCCGGCAGAAGCATACAATCAACTATCCTTACGAGAAGGGGCCGATTTCGCCGCGCTTCCGCGGCGAGCACGCCTTGCGCCGCTATCCAAATGGCGAGGAGCGTTGTATCGCCTGCAAGCTTTGCGAGGCAGTTTGTCCAGCGCAGGCGATTACGATTGAGGCGGAGCCGCGCGAGGACGGTAGTCGACGTACCACGCGTTATGACATCGACATGACGAAATGCATCTATTGCGGGTTCTGTCAGGAAGCCTGTCCCGTAGATGCAATCGTTGAGGGGCCAAACTTCGAGTTCGCGACGGAGACCCGCGAAGAACTCTTCTACGACAAGGATAAACTTTTGGCTAATGGTGAACGCTGGGAAGCAGAGATTGCCTCGAATATTGAACAGGATCTGCCGTATCGATAATCACGGCACGCTTGTGAGGGCATGCGGGAGGGGACTATATGATCATTCAAGCCTTGGCGTTCTATCTTTTCGCGTTCGTGACGGTGGCTGCGGGTGTACTGGTGATCGCTTCCCGCAATCCGGTTCACTCTGTGCTATTCCTGATCCTCGCCTTCTTCAACAGTGCTGGACTATTCGTGCTCATGGGGGCCGAGTTTCTGGCGATGATACTGGTCATAGTCTACGTTGGCGCAGTTGCGGTGTTGTTTCTGTTCGTTGTTATGATGTTGGACATCAACTTCGTCGAATTGCGCAGTGGCTTTGCGCAATATCTGCCGATTGGCGCGCTGGTCGGGCTTATCTTGTTAGCTGAGCTTTTGGTTGTCGGCAGCGGCTGGGTTGTTATTCCAGAGGTGGAGAGCTTGGCCTCAGCGCCGATCCCACCAATCGACCAAGTGACCAATACAGAAGCGATCGGCCGACTGATCTACACCAAATATATTTACCTCTTCCAGGCCGCCGGTCTCGTGTTGCTGGTTGCGATGATCGGCGCCATCGTGTTGACCTTGAGATCGCGAGCGGGCGTGCGCAAACAGCGCATAAGCGATCAGGTTGCACGCCGTCCAGAGGATGCGATCGAGGTCGTTAAGGTGACGGTGGGGTCCGGGATCTGAAATGTTAGAAATCGGCCTCGCACACTATCTGACAGTCGCTGCAATCCTATTCACGCTTGGCCTGTTTGGGATTTTTCTGAACCGTAAGAATGTAATCATCATCCTAATGTCAATCGAGTTGATGCTACTGGCGGTCAATATCAATCTTGTCGCGTTCTCAACACATCTTGGCGATTTGATGGGACAAATTTTCGCGATGTTCATTCTCACCGTTGCGGCGGCGGAGGCAGCGATAGGTCTGGCGATCCTCGTCGTCTATTACCGCAACCGCGGTTCAATTGCGGTTGAGGATATCAATGTGATGAAGGGTTAGGCGGTATGGAAGCTGCGGTCGTATTGCTGCCGTTGCTGGGCGCGTTCATCGCCGGCTTTTTCGGGCGGATGATCGGCGACAAAGCGTCGATGATTATCACTTGCTCTTTCTTGGTGATCTCGGCGCTGATCTCCTGGTACCTGTTCTTTGTCGTGGCTCTGGGGGCCGATCCGCGAACGGTAGTTCTGTTCGAATGGGTGACGTCGGGCGACCTCGAGTTTTTCTGGTCGCTGAAGGTCGATACGCTCACGGCTGTGATGCTGGTCGTCGTGACTACGGTATCGGCCGTGGTGCATATTTATTCGGTCGGCTATATGCATCATGACGATGCTATCCCACGTTTTTTCGCCTATCTCAGTTTGTTCACCTTCAGCATGTTGATGCTGGTGACAGCGGATAATCTTGTGCAGCTGTTCTTTGGTTGGGAGGGCGTCGGCTTGTGCTCCTACCTACTGATTGGCTTTTGGTATAAACGGCCTTCGGCAAACGCGGCGGCGATTAAGGCATTTCTGGTCAATCGGGTCGGCGATATCGGCTTTGCGCTTGGCATTTTCGCGATCTTTGTGCTGTTTGGCACAGTGCAACTCGACGCAATATTCGCGGCGGCGGCTAGTAAAGGGGAAGCAACGCTGGTGTTCCTAAATATGGAATTCCATGCGCTGACCATAACCTGTCTGCTGCTGTTTATCGGTGCGATGGGCAAGTCGGCACAAATCGGCCTGCACACTTGGCTGCCGGATGCGATGGAGGGCCCGACGCCGGTCTCCGCTTTGATCCACGCCGCCACGATGGTGACCGCGGGCGTGTTTATGGTGGTACGGTTGTCGCCCTTGTTCGAGCAGTCTGAGACAGCATTGATGGTGGTGACCATTGTCGGTGCTTCGACTGCCTTCATGGCCGCTACAATTGGCCTGACGCAATACGATATTAAACGTGTCATCGCTTACTCAACCTGTTCCCAATTGGGCTACATGTTTTTCGCGGCGGGTGTATCGGCTTATCCGGCGGCGATATTCCACCTAATGACCCACGCCTTCTTCAAGGCGCTGCTCTTTCTCGGTTCCGGCTCGGTGATCCACGCGATGTCGGGTGAACAAGATATGCGCAATATGGGAGGATTAGCGAAGCTGATCCCCGTTACATATGGGCTAATGCTGCTTGGGAGTCTGGCGCTTGCGGGTATCGGTATTCCGGGTACACTCGTTGGCTTTGCGGGCTTCCAGTCCAAGGACATAATCCTCGAGTCTGCGTTTGCCGCAGGTAGCGGGGTGGGCTTTTACGCATTCTGGCTTGGCATTGCGGCCGCCTTTATGACTGCGTTCTATTCCTGCCGTCTATTGTTCATGACATTTTTTGGTAAGCCACGCTGCGACGAGAAGACACTGGCGCATGTTCACGAGTCGCCGCCTGTTATGATCTGGCCTCTATACTTATTGGCGCTCGGTGCCATCGTAGCTGGCGCTGCCGGTTTTTACCATTTTGTTGGCGGCGGCCTGACCGAATTCTGGGGCGACTCGATCTTGATGCTGCCCGAGCACAACGCACTCGCAGGGGCCCACAACGTGCCGTTCTGGGTGAAAGCACTACCGCTTGGCATGGCGATCCTGGGCATCGGCCTCGCCTACTACATGTACGTCGTGAAAAAGGATCTGCCAGCGGAGTGGGCAGCGCAGTTGAGGCCGCTCTACTTGTTGTCATTCAACAAGTGGTACTTTGATGAGATTTACGATCGACTGTTGGTCCGTCCATCTTTCTATCTCGGTCGAGGGTTCTGGAAGTCCGGCGATGGTGCTGTGATCGATGGTGTCGGTCCTGATGGCGTCGCTGCGACGACTATCCGGGCCTCAAAGCGAGCTAGTGCGCTGCAGAGTGGGTATCTCTATCACTACGCCTTCGCAATGCTAATTGGTGTGGTGATCCTCGTTACATACTATTTCCTCACTAAGGCCTGATGCGATGACTGATTTTCCGCTTCTGTCCTTCGTGACCTTCTTGCCGCTAGCCGGTGCGATAATGATCCTGCTGTTCGTGCGGGGCGGAGCGGAAGATGTCGCGCGCAATTCGAGGTGGGGGGCGTTCTGGGTCTCGCTGGTCACGTTCTTCGCGTCGCTGGTTCTGTGGTTTGAGTTTGAGACCGGCACGGCGGACTTCCAGTTTGTTGAGCAGCATGATTGGCTGCCTGCATACAAGATTGGTTATCAGATGGGCGTCGACGGGATCTCGGTGTTCTTTGTGCTTCTGTCGACCCTGCTTACGCCAATTTGTATATTGGCAAGTTGGACTGCCATCCAGGAGCGAGTGAAAGAATTTATGATCGCTTTCCTTGTTCTCGAGACGATGATGGTTGGCATGTTTTGCGCCCTGGACTTCGTGGTGTTCTACATTTTCTTCGAGGCGGTGCTGATCCCGATGTTCCTAATTATAGGCGTCTGGGGCGGGCCGCGCCGGGTCTATGCGGCGTTTAAGTTCTTCTTGTATACCTTACTGGGGTCGGTGCTGATGCTGCTGGCGATCATCGCTATGTATATCGTCGCTGGCTCTACAGATGTCCCGACCTTAATGCAGTTTAAGTTTGACCCGTCGCTGCAGACATGGTTGTGGCTAGCTTTCTTCGCGTCGTTTGCGGTGAAGGTGCCGATGTGGCCAGTGCATACCTGGCTGCCGGATGCCCATGTCGAGGCTCCAACGGCGGGTTCAGTGATCTTGGCTGGTGTATTGCTGAAGATGGGCGCATATGGCTTCCTGCGTTTCTCGCTGCCGATGTTGCCGGTTGCCTCGGAGTTTTTCACACCGCTGGTCTTCACCTTGAGCGTCGTCGCTGTGATTTACACATCTTTGGTCGCTCTGGCTCAGGAGGATATGAAGAAGCTGATTGCATATTCATCAGTAGCGCACATGGGCTTTGTCACGGTTGGCATCTTTGCCGTTAATCAGCAGGCGGTTGAGGGCGCGATCATCCAGATGCTTAGCCACGGATTTGTCTCTGGCGCACTCTTCCTGTGCGTAGGTGTCGTTTATGACCGAATTCATTCGCGTGAGATTGCGCGCTATGGCGGACTTGTCAACCGAATGCCTAAATACGCGTTCGTTTTCATGTTGTTCATGCTGGCCTCTGTCGGTCTGCCAGGAACGAGCGGCTTTGTTGGCGAATTTCTGATCATGTTGGGTGCTTTCGAGGTTAGTACCTGGGTTGCATTCCTGATCGCGACCGGCATGGTGCTTGGGGCTGCCTACATGCTCTACCTCTATCGCAGGATTATCTTTGGTGACCTTACGAAGGACGACCTGAAAGCTATTCTCGATCTGAATGGGCGCGAAGTCGCGATCTTTGCGCCATTGGTTGTTCTGGTCCTGTGGATGGGCATCTATCCGGCGCCGTTTCTTGATATGATTTCCGCATCGGTTACAAACCTAGTCGACAATTACCATGGTGCCCTCGCTGCGGTTGAGACTGGTGCCGCCTTGGCAGCATACCAATAGGGGGCGCATAAGATGATCACGACTCCCGATTTACTTGCTGCAGGACCGGAAATTTTTCTTGCTGCAATGGGGATGGTGCTGATGATGGTCGGTGTCTTCTCTCCCGAAAAACGCGCCCTCGGCATTGTCAGCGGCCTGACGGTGGCGTCTTTCACGGTCGTACTTGCCTATTACCTATTTTTGGCGTCCGGTGAACGTTCGGTCGTCTTTGCTGGCCTCTTCGTTACCGATGCTTTTGCTATATTTATGAAGGCACTGGTATTGCTGGGTGGAATTCTCGTGCTGCTGATGGGTGGCAGCTTCGTTCGGCGCGAGGGTATGGCCCGTTTCGAATTCCCGATCCTCGTCCTCTACGCCACCGTCGGCATGATGATGATGATTTCAGCGAATGATTTAATTTCGCTCTATATGGGTCTCGAACTGCAGAGCCTGTCACTCTACGTCATCGCCGCGATCCAGCGGGACCGTGTCCGTTCCTCGGAAGCGGGCTTAAAATATTTCGTGTTGGGTGCGTTGTCGTCTGGTTTGCTGCTGTATGGCTGCTCGATGATCTATGGCTTCGCTGGGACGACTCAGTTCGAGGCACTCGCAAACCTATTCGACGGCAAGAGCGCTGAAGCGTCGGCGGGCTTAGTCGTTGGGATCGTCTTCCTGTCAGCCGGTCTTGCCTTTAAGGTTTCTGCCGTACCATTCCATATGTGGACGCCAGACGTCTATGAAGGGGCTCCGACGCCAGTTACCGCGTTCTTCGCCGTGGCACCGAAGGTCGCAGCGGTCGCCCTATTCTTGCGCGTGATGTTGGAGCCGTTTGGTGGGCTGATTGAGGAATGGCGACAGGTTATCATTGTGATCTCCATTGCCTCGATGGTGCTGGGTGCCTTTGCTGCCATCGCGCAGAACAACATCAAGCGGCTAATGGCGTACAGCTCGATCGGTCATGTCGGTTATGCGCTTATCGGTCTTGCTGCTGGATCGGAGGAAGGTCTTCGCGGTGTATTGATCTACATGGCGATCTATCTCGTTATGAATGTTGGTGCCTTTGCTTGCATCCTCAGCATGAAGGTGAATGACCGGATGGTGGAGAATATCGACGATCTGGCCGGCACAGCGAAGAGCCATCCGATGATGGCGCTTGGTATTCTGATTTTCATGTTATCGCTGGCCGGCATTCCACCTATGGCGGGTTTCTTCGGCAAGTTTTTTATATTTCTGTCGGCGATCGAAGCGAAACTTTACACGGTTGCCGTGATAGGTGTCCTATCAAGCGTTGTTGGCGCATACTACTATTTACGTATCGTCAAGATCGTATTCTTCGACGATCTTCTCGAGAAATTTGACAAGCCGATTGACCGGCCGCTGCGTATGATAATGGCCGCGACGGGTGTTGTTACGCTTCTTTTCTTCATTTGGCCATCCCCACTCCTTGACAGCGCGAGCGTGGCCGCTGCCGCTCTGTTCGCGACGCCGGGCTAATCCGAACCACGCACATGCCTTCTCTTCCTGATGGTTGCACGCTCATTGAGCTCCAATCGGTTGGCTCGACGAACGACGAAGCCCTCGCACGGGCACAGGATGGGGCAGCGGACGGTACGGTCGTATGGGCGCGTGAACAGACAGCGGGCCGGGGCAGGCGTGGGCGTGACTGGTCATCACCTCTGGGTAACCTTTACACCTCGACAATTCTGCGGCCAGAGCGACCGACCGGGGAGGCGGCACAGCTTTCCCTCGTTGCCGCCGTGGCGCTCGCTTCGGCCTTGGATGCTATTCTGCCTGACCGCGTGAAGGTCGCCTGCAAATGGCCGAACGATATCCTCGTAGACGGCCAGAAGATCGCGGGGATACTATTGGAATCACAAGGTAGTAGCGATGCGGTGAGCTGGATTGTGATCGGCTGCGGTGTAAACGTCGCGTCGCATCCGGAGATAACCGCCTATCCAGCAACTAATACAAATGCGGTGTGTGCCGACGCTGTTAGCCTGGAGGCGATACTCGAACATTATCTTGAGCAATTGTTTGTGTGGCGTGATCGCTGGTGCGAGGAGGGCATTGAGCCGGTGCGGCGGGCCTGGATCGACCGGGCTGCCGGGCTGGGTGGACCGATTATTGTGAGGTTACTGGACTGCGAAATGTCTGGGCGGTTTTATGACATGGATGCCGACGGCGCCTTGTTGCTGGAATTGCCCGATGGCACGCGAAAGCGTATTACCGCGGGCGATGTTTTCATAGGGAGCGCCTGACATGCTGCTCGCGATTGATGCCGGCAATACCAACGTCGTCTTCGCTGTCTATAGCAAAGATCAGCTCAAAGGGGTCTTTCGATGCGCCAATGACCCCAACCGCACGGCCGACGAATATGCTGTGTGGTTGAGCCAATTGATGCGACTTCGCGAAATACCGTTGGGGTCGATAACCGGTTGCATCATTGCATCAGTGGTGCCGCAAGGCCTTTTCAACCTCGTGTCGCTTTGCGAACGCTATTTTGGTGGTCCTCCACTAGTGATAGGCGAGGCTAATGTTGATATTGGGATCGACGTCCTTGTGGACCGCCCGGAACATGTCGGCGCGGACCGACTTGTCACAGCTGTCTCTGCGTATAACCGGTATGGAGGACCAGTGATTGTGATCGATTTTGGCACCGCTACAACCTTTGATGTGGTGGACGCGGATGGTAATTATTTTGGTGGTGTCATCGCACCAGGCATCAATCTGTCGGCAGAAGCCTTGCACATGGCCTCCGCGCAACTTCCCCGCGTGCGGGTTGAGCCGACAAAGGAAGTGATTGGGAAATCGACTATCCCGGCGATGAAGTCCGGTATTTTCTGGGGTTATATCGCGATGATTGAAGGGATGATCGCACGGATTAAACAGGAATACGGGGTATCGATGAAGGTTGTTGCGACGGGGGGGCTCGCTGCGCTATTTGCGGAATCGACGGATTCCATTGATCAAACGGACCGTGAACTGACAATCCGTGGCTTGCTGGAAGTCTACAATCGGAACAATGGCGCATGATTGGTTTCGCTGAGTCGGGAGAGCCCGGAGACGACGAGTTGCTGTTCCTGTCTCTCGGCGGGGCGGGTGAGATCGGCATGAATCTTAATCTTTATGGTCATGCGGGTGTTTGGTTGATGGTTGATCTCGGTATCACCTTTGGAGACGATGAGACGCCTGGCATTGATGTGATCATGCCCGATCCCACATTTATTGAGGAACGCGCCGACAGGCTCGCTGGGCTGGTTCTCACCCACGCGCATGAGGATCATATCGGAGCTGTGCCGCACCTGTGGCCGCGACTGCGCTGCCCGCTATACGCGACACCCTTCACCGCTAGCATCTTGCGCCGTAAGTTGACCGAAGCGGGACTTAAGGACACAGCGCCTATAACCGAAATACCGTTATCGGGACGTTTCGACGTTGGACCATTTGATATCCAACTGATAACACTGACCCATTCGATCCCTGAGCCCAACGCTTGCGTCATCCGGACTGTTGCCGGTTCGGTAATGCACACTGGTGACTGGAAACTCGATCCCGATCCGAGGGTCGGGCCCAGCACGGATGAAGCGGCGCTAATCCGCGCAGGCAAAGAAGGTATCCTGGCGATGGTCTGCGATTCGACCAATGCTCTGGTGCAGGGTAGTTCTGGCTCGGAAGGGGATGTGCGCGAAATATTGACGGAAAAGATAGGCCGCTTCGACAACCGGGTCGTCGTAGCTTGTTTCGCGTCCAACGTTGCCCGCCTCAATTCGATTGCCCATGCGGCGGCAGCACACGATCGGAGCGTCGGTCTAGTCGGGCGGTCTTTGTGGCGGTTTTATGAGGCGTCGCAGGAAAATGGCTACCTGACTGACATCCCGCGTTTTTTGTCACCGAAGGAGGCGGCATTGCTGCCGCGCGACAAGGTTCTGCTGATTTGCACCGGCAGTCAGGGCGAGCCGCGCTCCGCACTGGCGAGGATTGCCCGCGATGATCATCCGGATGTGGCACTCGATCAAGGCGATGCAGTGATATTTTCCAGCCGCATCATTCCCGGCAACGAGAAGTCCATCGGCCGCTTGCAGAACCGGCTGACCGAACTGGGTGTTGAATTGCTCACCACCTACGATGAAAAGCTTATCCACGTGTCGGGCCATCCGGCGCGCGATGAGCTGGCGCAGATGTATCAGTGGATCCAGCCGAAAATAGCAGTACCAGTGCATGGCGAGATGCGTCACATGCAAGCGCATGTGCAACTGGCACAGGAGTGTCAGGTGCCGGAAGCCTATTTGGCCCCAAACGGCACACTGCTTAAGCTCGCCCCAGGGCAGGCGGAGGTGGTGGATGAGGTGTTCAGTGGGCGGTTGGCGTTGGATGGCAGCCGTCTTATATCTATGGGAAGCGGTGCCCTTCGCGAGCGACGTAAAATTCTACATAGCGGCGCTGCCATAGTCACAGTGGTGGTCGACGAGACAGGCGAACTGGAGGCAGACCCTCAAGTCTCTACGCATGGCGTCTTCGATTTAGAAGAAGATTTTGCAATTGCCGCTTCGCTGATTGATGCAGCGGCAGATGCAGTAGATGACCTGCCGCGTAAATCTCGGCTGAAGGATGATCATGTCCAAGAAGCGGTAAGGCTTGCTGTCCGGCGCCGGCTGCGTGCGCTCTGTGGCAAGCGGCCCATGGTTAATGTACATCTGGTGCGATTGTAGGTACAGACGCGAAACTCAGGAGACGAGGTGATGATCGGTCGTTTGAACCATGTGGCAATTGCTGTTCCCGACTTAGAGGTGGCGCTTGCCATGTACCGCGATGCGTTGGGCGCAACCGTGACTGAGCCGAAGGATTTGCCGGAACATGGCGTCACGGTGGTCTTCGTTGAATTGGACAATAGTAAGATCGAACTTCTGCAACCGTTGGGCAGGGTGTCGCCGATTAAATCCTTCCTCGATAAGAATCCATCTGGTGGTATGCATCATGTTTGCTTTGAGGTGCCGGACATTTACGCCGCTCGGGACCAATTGATCGAACAGGGTGCAAGAGTGTTGGGCGATGGCGAGCCAAAGAACGGCGCGCATGAAAAGCCGGTCATTTTCCTGCATCCAAAGGATTTCGCGGGTACGCTCGTAGAGCTAGAGCAAGTTTAGCAATGGGTTGGGTCGGCACCGGTATTACCTTCATCATCACTTGGTGGATGGTTTTTTTTATGGCTCTGCCCTGGGGTGTCCGGCGTCAAGACGACCCCGAACCAGGACATGAAGCCGGTGCGCCGGAGAACCCGAGGCTCTGGCTGAAGGTTGGTGTAACGACAGGCCTTGCTTTCGTGATCACGGTACTCGCCTGGGTAGTAGTTGATCTCGGATGGATTAGTATTCGGGATAACGATTAGCCGGCACGATTTGGCCTGTATTTTTTATGGCTTCGTCATGCCGAGGATAGGTAATGGCAAGCCTTGGAGCCGCCGTTCAGGTGTTCTTTGATTCTATCAATGCGTGGGCGGCCAGCTTTACTGCGGTCCAGAGTTCCACATAGGACTACATTTTATTGTTGAATATCACTCATCCACTAACGTTACCTAGCAGCCGGGTGGCGGTGCCAGTGACAAATAGGCTCGCGCTTGTGTATGTTTAGGCTTCGGACGACTTGCAAATCAATTTACCTTAGGTAAATGAGTATTCCGTTGCGCTGACGCTGTTAAAAGGGTGTGTGGCCGGTTTCGGCGAGACCTTGTTGGACATCGGCAAAGCTGGCTATGACATGAGGCCTGTTGTTCGACCCTGAGTGATAGGCACCTAAACCCTATAGAATCATGTCGCATTTCTAGGAAGTAGAAGGACCAGTTGCGAGACGTGAAGTAGCGTGGACAAGCTACCGGGCAATCCCTACATTCGCGATGAATACTTGAAATTCCCAAGCGAGCAGCCGTTATGCGTCTCTCTCAATATTTTCTCCCTACCTTAAAGGAAACGCCCAGCGAAGCGCAGATCGTTTCGCACCGATACATGCTGCGCGCCGGTATGATCCGCCAAGCGAGTGCCGGGATTTATTCCTGGCTTCCCATGGGCTATCGGGTCCTAAAGAATATCGAACAAATTGTGCGCGAAGAACAGAATGCGTCCGGAGCGCAGGAAGTGCTGATGCCGACGATCCAATCTGCTGATCTATGGCGGCAGAGTGGCCGTTATGAGGATTACGGGCTGGAAATGTTGCGCATCACTGACCGACATGATCGCGAAATGCTATACGGCCCAACTAACGAGGAACTCATCACTGAGATATTTGGTGCCCACGTGAAGAGTTACCGTCACCTACCGCGGAACCTGTATCACATCCAATGGAAGTTCCGTGATGAGGTGCGCCCCCGGTTTGGCGTTATGCGTGGCCGTGAATTTCTAATGAAAGACGCTTACTCCTTCGATCTGGACCCTGAGGCGGGAAGGGTGGCGTACAACAAGATGTTTGTCTCGTATCTACGTACATACGCACGCCTGGAACTGCAGGCGATCCCGATGCAGGCGGAGACCGGGCCGATCGGCGGTGATATGAGCCATGAATTCATCATCTTGGCCGATACGGGTGAAAGCGAGGTATTCTGCCATCGAGATTTTCTGGAGCGCGACGTACTGCAACGCGATATCGATTATGATTCCAATCTGCAGCCCCTGGTAGATGAATGGACTAGCCTCTACGCTGCGACGGACGAAATGCACGATGTTGTGCGCTTTGAAAGCGAGGTGCCAGAGGATCGGCGTATAACCGCGCGCGGCATCGAAGTCGGGCACATCTTTTTCTTTGGCGACAAGTACTCAAAACCGCTCGGCGCCTTCGTTTCGACGTTGGACGGGCAAGAGGTGCCGGTTCAGATGGGATCGTACGGGATCGGCGTGTCGCGCCTGGTCGGCGCGATTATCGAAGCGAGCCATGACGACAAGGGTATTATCTGGCCGGAGTCGGTGGCCCCTTTCAAGGTTGGGATCGTCAACCTTCGCACTGGAGATGATGCCTGCGATGATGCCTGCGATGATATGTATGTGAAGCTCAGCAACGCTGGCGTGGACGTTCTTTACGATGATCGAGAGGAGCGGGCAGGCGCCAAGTTCGCCGATATGGATTTGATTGGTCTGCCTTGGCAGCTTATCGCTGGTCCGCGTGGTCTGAAAGACGGCAACGTTGAGCTCAAGAACCGTCGTACAGGGGAAACTGAAAAACTGAGCGTTGACGCGACACTGACCCGGCTAATCGGATAGGGCCCGCAGGGTGTTTGGCGCATTCGAACGCATCGTCGCGCTGCGCTATCTGCGTGCCCGGCGACAGGAAGGGTTCATTTCGGTCATCGCATTTTTCTCACTGACGGGCATCACACTGGGAGTGGCCACCTTAATTATCGTGATGGCTGTCATGAATGGCTTCCGTCATGAATTGCTGTACCGCATTCTCGGCGTCAACGGCCATGTAAACGTTATTGCCAGCACTAAGAGCCTCGATGATTTCGACGCGACTGCGTCGAAGATCAATGAGGTGTCCGGAGTGGTGAGTGCCGCGCCCATCGTCGAAGGACAGGTCATGGCGACGGCCAACGGTTTGGCGAATGGGGCGCTGGTGCGCGGCGTGCGGAAAGAGGATTTCCTGCGCCGTCCCTTGCTGGCCGATAGCATCGTTGCCGGGGAATTGGATGGCTTCGAGGACGGGAAGGGCGTAATTGTCGGCAGCCGCATGGCGCAAGGGATGCGATTGAGGCCAGGGCAAAAAGTGACTTTGGTCTCGCCGCAGGGCAATCCCAGCGCGTTTGGTACGGTGCCGCGCATGAAAGCTTATCGTGTTGCTGCCATATTCGATGTTGGCATGTCGGAGTACGATAGTTCGTTCATCTATATGCCGTTCAAGCAGGCGCAGCTATTTTTTCGAAAGAAAGGCGAAGCGACGTCGATCGAGGTAATTACAGATAATCCCGACCGGGCATACAGTATTGGTTCCGACATTCGCCAGGCGATCGGTGCCGGTTATCGGGTGGTCGATTGGCAGCGTATCAATTCGAGTTTCTTTACCGCGCTTCAGGTGGAACGTGTCGTTATGTTTCTGATCCTGGCACTGATCATTGTTGTTGCCGTGTTCAACGTTATCTCCAGCCAGATCATGCTGGTCAATGACAAGGGTAAAGGAATTGCGATACTACGGACCATGGGGGCGACCCGGGGAATGATCCTGCGAATCTTCTTT
Organism: uncultured Rhodospirillaceae bacterium; assembly: GCA_964474755.1. Taxonomy (GTDB): domain Bacteria; phylum Pseudomonadota; class Alphaproteobacteria; order UBA8366. Next base: position 40,640 of record CAYYUG010000002.1, read on the forward strand.
ATGACAGGCGCTAGCGTTGGAATTATTGGTACTGTTGTTGGCAGTGTGCTCGGCATTGCTTTTGCCCGAAATATTGAGACCCTCCGGCAGTTGCTGCAAGGAGCCACCGGAACGGACCTCTTTGATTCGACAGTCTACTATCTGTCGCGTTTGCCGGCAAAAATCGACCCGATAGAAGCGGGTGCCGTGGTTGTTATGGCGCTGACCTTGTCTTTTATAGCTTCAATTCTTCCGGCACGTCGGGCGGCGCGTCTCGATCCGGTAGAAGTGCTGCGCTATGAGTGACCCTACAATACTCGGGCTTGATGCCGTCGTTCGGACCTACAAGCAGGTAGCAACGGCACTCGAAGTGATCCGTGGCGCATCGCTCAATGTGCCGGCTGGCGAGCTGGTTGGTTTGATTGGGCCGTCAGGTGCTGGTAAATCAACCCTACTGCATGTCGCTGGGCTGCTTGAACTGCCTGATTGCGGTGAGGTGCGTATCGTCGGTCGGGCTTGCGGTGCAATGTCCGATAGCGAACGAACCGCCTTGCGCCGCAACGAAATCGGCTTTGTTTATCAATTTCATCATCTATTACCGGAATTCTCTGCGCTGGAAAATGTAATGCTGCCACAAATGATTGCGGGTCGGTCGCGACGCGACGCGAGGCAAAGGGCGACAGAATTAATCGAATCGGTTGGCCTGCGTGACCGGGCTAGTCATCGACCAGCCCGGCTGTCTGGTGGCGAACAGCAACGGGTTGCCATTGCTCGTGCATTGGCGAACGGTCCGAGATTGTTGTTGGCAGATGAGCCAACGGGCAATCTCGATTCCCATACGGCGGAGGATGTCTTCGGATTGTTGATTGATTTCGTTCGCGAAAGCGGCCTGGCTGCGGTGATTGCGACGCACAATTTGGAACTGGCCTCAAAAATGGATTGGGTGGTTCGTCTTGAGGACGGCAAGTTGGTTCCCGCTTAGACGGATTCTTTGCTTAAACTGAGATCGGTTATTCGGCATTCTATCGCTCAGAACGCATCAACGAGCCGTCAGGGAGTGTCCGTATGCCGCATGCGGATTTCGTACATTTAAGAGTGCACGACGCCTTCTCGTTATCTGAGGGCGCTATCAAGATTCCGGATTTAACGACACTCTGTGCCAAATACGACATGCCCGCCGTTGGAGTAGCGGATACGTGCAACCTATTTGGCGCTTTGGAGTTCTCGCTCGCTGCCCGTGGTAAGGGCATACAGCCGATTATCGGCTGCCAGGTCGCTGTACAGCGCGAGGACGCAAATGTGAATGGTGGCGCGAACCTCGGCAGTGATTGGATTGTGCTCCTAGCTCAATCGGAGGAAGGGTATGGGAACCTTCTCAATCTGGTGAGCCGCTCATATTTAAGCTCCCCCACAGAAGATGGACCACAAATCACATTTGAGGATCTTGAGACCTGCAATGCTGGCCTCATCGCCCTGACCGGTGGGGTAAGTGGAGGGGTAGGTCGGCTGCTGGTCGATGGGCAGAGGCCTGCAGCGGAGGAGATGCTCCTTCGCCTGGCGACCCTATTCAAAGATCGTATTTATATTGAACTTATGCGCCATGGCCAGCCTGAAGAGGAACAGATTGAGCCGGCGTTGGTCGAGATGGCTTACATTCATAACTTACCTTTGGTTGCCACTAATGAAGTATTTTTCGCCGATCGCAGCATGTATGAAGCACATGATGCGCTGATGTGTATTGCAGCGGGTGCCACCGTATCTCGGACGGATCGGCGGCGGGTTACGCCGGAACATTATTTCAAGTCGCCGGAAGAAATGCGCGAACTATTCGACGACCTGCCGGAGGCGATTGATAACACAATCGTTGTAGCACAGCGTTGCGCTTACATGCCGGATACAAGAGCACCGATTTTACCGCCTTACCCAAAATTGCAGGGCAGGGGTGAGGAGGAGGTTCTCCGGGAGATGGCGGCCGAAGGGCTGGAAAAACGGCTGGGAGGCCAGGTATACGACGAGAGGCACAGCGCAGAGGAGCGAGGAGCGATAGCTAAGCCTTATCGCGAGCGGATGCAGTATGAGTTGGATGTCATCGTGCAAATGGGCTTTTCCGGCTATTTCCTGATCGTCGCAGACTTTATCCAATGGGCGAAGAACGAGGACATCCCAGTGGGCCCAGGTCGTGGCTCTGGTGCGGGCTCGGTCGTCGCCTGGGCATTGACGATAACTGATCTCGACCCCCTGCGCTTTGACTTGTTGTTCGAGCGTTTCCTAAATCCAGAACGCGTGTCGATGCCGGACTTCGATATCGATTTCTGTAAGGACCGGCGAGATGATGTAATCCGCTACGTGCAGAATGAATACGGACATGATCGAGTTGCCCAGATTATTACTTTTGGAAAATTGGAAGCGCGCGCGGTGCTGCGCGATGTCGGCCGGGTATTAGAGATGCCATATGGTCAGGTTGACCGGATCAGCAAGCTAGTCCCCTACAACCCAGCCAACCCAGTTAACCTGCAAAAGGCGCTCGACGACGAGCCAATGTTGCAGGAAATGCGCAAGGAAGACCCGTCCGTCGACAGGCTTGTCGGCATGTCATTGAAGTTAGAAGGTTTATACCGGCACGCTTCGACACACGCAGCGGGAGTGGTGATCGGCGACCGCCCACTGCAAGAACTGGTGCCACTATATCGGGATTCGCGGTCGACCATGCCGGTGACCCAATTCAACATGAAATATGTCGAGCAGGCAGGTCTAGTGAAGTTTGACTTCCTGGGACTTAAGACATTGACCGTGTTGTCCAGTGCGGTCAGGCGGTTACGGGAACGCGGCGTAGAAATTTCACTTAATCAACTGCCCCTCGACGATAAGAAGACCTTTGACATGTTATGCCAGGCGGATACGACTGGTGTGTTCCAATTGGAAAGTACTGGTTTGCGGGATGTGTTGAAAAAATTGAAACCGGACCGTTTCGAGGACATCATTGCTGTTGTTGCGCTTTATCGGCCGGGCCCGATGGATAACATCCCAAGTTTCATTAAGCGCAAGCATGGCCAGGAGAGGCCTGATTATCTGCACCCTTCGCTGGAGGGGATCCTTAAGGAGACCTACGGTATTATGATATACCAGGAACAGGTCATGCAGATTGCGCAGACACTGTCTGGTTTCAGTCTCGGTGGCGCTGACCTGCTTCGTCGCGCTATGGGTAAAAAAATACAGGCGGAGATGGATGCACAGCGGCACAATTTTGTTGGAGGGGCCGTAGCCAATGATGTCGAAGAAGGTGTGGCTGGCCGTATATTTGACCAGGTAGCCAAGTTTGCCGGGTATGGTTTCAACAAATCGCATGCTGCTGCGTACGCGCTTGTCGCCTATCAGACGGCCTATTTAAAAGCCAACTATCCGGTGGAATTTCTTGCCGCCTCAATGAGCGAGGATATGGGCAATACCGACAAACTTGGCTTGTTCCGGGCCGAACTCGACCGTATGGGCATCGCGCTGTTGCCTCCGGACATCAATCGATCGGAAGTGGATTTCGCAGTGGAGAGGGTGAATGATAGCGAGAGCGCGGTCCGTTATGCCCTGGCTGCACTGAAGAATGTCGGCGCGACAGCGATGGAGACGGTTGTCCGAGAGCGAAAGGAGAAAGGGCTTTTCGAATCTCCGTTCGATTTCGCTGGGCGGCTCGATAACGGCGTGATGAACAAGCGGCAGATCGAAAACCTTGCCCGCGCCGGCGCTTTCGATAGCCTTAATCCCAATCGTCGGCAGGTTTTCGAAGCGGTGGATACCCTCGTGCGCCATGCCAACGCTGCGCAAATTGATCGCGAAAGCAAACAGGTGAACCTATTTGGCGTCGAAGATACAGCGGCTGTTATCCCACCACTGCTAGAAATGGAGGAGTGGGTGGTGCAGGAACGGCTACAACAGGAGTTCGAGGCGGTGGGCTTCTACCTATCCTCTCACCCCCTGGAATCCTACAAGAAGACCTGCGATAAATTGGGCGTGGTCGAGTGGACATCCGTGACGTCGGGCCGAATGAATGAAGGGCGTATCAAGTTAGCGGGGATCATTTCCTCACGGCGGTTCACAACCTCTTCGCGCGGGGCCAAGATGGCATTCGTGCAAATGTCCGACGCCACGGGAGCGTTTGAAGTCACCGTCTTTTCCGAGGTATTGGCGGTGAGTCGGGAGTTGCTGGAATCCGGAGCGCCCTTGATTGCTGTAGTAGATGTCCAGCGCTGGAATGATGGCTTCCGGCTAACCGCACAAGACATACAACCGCTAGCTGAGGCAGCGGTGAAGGCTGCAGCGGGATTACGTGTTTTCCTGCGCGACGAGGTGCCACTTAGCAGTCTTGCAACGGTATTTCGGGAACATGGTGAGTACGGGTCGGGCAAGGTACGCCTCACAATTGAAGCTGGCGACCGGGAAATCGAGATGGATTTACCGCAAGGATATGCGATCTCGGTCTCGGTTCGATCGGCTGTGAAGGCGATCCCTGGCGTTATCGACGTCCATGACCTGTAGGAAGGCATTGACTATAGGCTCATTGGATCGTCGCTAACCTCTTGCAAGCACGCACAATTGCCATTATACCGCAGCCTATCTCTCACGCGGGTTTGCGCCTGCTGTCGACTAGGGCAGTGGCCGCTCCGGTGCCGGGTAACCGGCTTTCGCTCGCGGTGGTATAACCGGTAAAGGATACGAACATGGCGATGCCGACATTTACAATACGCCAGCTGCTTGAGGCTGGCATCCACTTTGGCCATACCACGCGCCGATGGAATCCGCAGATGCGGCCCTATATATTCGGCGAAAGAAATGGCATCCACATCATCGATCTGGAACAGACGGTACCGATGTTGCAGCGCGGCCTGGAAGCCATCCGCGAAGTCGCGGCTGGTGGTGGCCGAGTGCTATTCGTGGGTACGAAGCGTCAGGCGACAGAAATTATCTCTGCTGCGGCGATACGTTGCGGCCAGTACTACGTCAATCATCGCTGGCTTGGTGGTATGTTGACGAATTGGCGCACGATTTCCAATTCAATCAAAAGGTTGCGAGATATTGAAGAGCATCTGGCGGTTGAGGACATTGGCTTGACCAAGAAGGAGTTACTACGTCTGACTGCGGAGCGAGACAAGCTTGAGAGGGCCCTCGGTGGAATTAAGGAGATGGGAAGTTTGCCGGATATCCTGTTCGTTGTTGATACGAACAAGGAGGCGATAGCGGTGGCAGAAGCCCAGAAACTCGGTATCCCCGTTGTAGCAATTCTGGACAGTAACTCTAGTCCCAGCGGTATCACACATCCGGTGCCGGGTAACGATGATGCGATGCGTGCGATCACTCTCTATTGTACACTCGTCGCTGACTGCGTCCTCGATGGCTTACAGGCGGAGTTGCTGTCGTCCGGTGTTGATATTGGCGAGGGCGAAATGGCTCCAGTCGAAGCGCTTCCGGAAGCCGATGCAGAAGGTGTTGCGGCCCCGACGGCTGGAGCAGCAGAGCCCAAAGTCGAGGAAGCCACGGAGGTAGCTGTTACCGAAGGAAACACTTAGGTAGCGGAACTATAAATCTATGATATTTACATAATTACAACGGTTTATGTAATATATCTTCGATAGAGGGTTAATAATGGCGAGTATCACAGCTGCACTAGTTAAAACGCTGCGCGAGAAAACCGGCGCTGGAATGATGGATTGCAAGAAGGCGCTCACGGAAACTGAGGGCGATGTCGAAGAAGCGGTCGACTGGCTTCGCACGAAAGGCTTGTCGACGGCGGCCAAGAAGGCAGGACGGGTTGCCGCTGAGGGCCTTGTTGGTGTCGCTGTAGATGGAAAATCTGGCGCGGTTGTTGAGGTTAATGCGGAAACCGATTTTGTTGCCCGCAACGATGCCTTCCAGGCATTTGTGCAGAATGTGACGCAGCTCGCGCTAGACAATGGCGGGGGTATAGATACGCTGGCAGGAACGGACTATCCGGGTACGGGCCGAAATGTCAGCGAAGAACTGACTCATCAAATTGCAACGATCGGCGAGAACATGTCGCTACGGCGCACTGAGGGGCTGTCGGTCGATAGAGGCGTTGTTGTACCCTATGTACACAGCGCGTTGGCAAGTGGTATCGGGAAAATTGGTGTGATCGTGGCGCTCGAATCCGAGGGTGAAATCGAGGCCTTGGAAGCGCTTGGTAAGCAACTGGCGATGCATATCGCCGCGGCGCGACCTCTTTTTGTGGCAGTTGCCGATATTGATGAAGGTAGCTTGGCGCGCGAACGCGACGTTTTGACAGCGCAGGCGCGGGAAAGCGGTCGACCAGAAGAGATCATTGAGAAGATGGTCGAGGGACGCCTCCGTAAATATTACGAAGAGGTTGCCTTACTGGAACAGGTCTTCGTAATCGATAACGAGACGAAGGTTTCCAAATACTTGGAGAATACCGCTAAGAAACTTGGCTGTGCGGTCTCGCTGAAAGGTTTTGTCCGCTATACCCTAGGTGAGGGCATCGAGAGGGCTGAGGAAAACCTTGCCGAAGAGGTTGCCGCAACGCTTGCGGGCTAAGCTGCGAACACCGATCTAAGCCGAGCCGGAAGGGATAGGAGTGGCCATGCCGAAATACTGTCGCGTTCTCCTTAAACTTTCCGGCGAGGCGTTGATGGGTAAGAGGGAATTCGGTCTAGAATCTGAAACTGTCGATCGGATCGCCGCCGAGATAAAGAGTGTAGCTGAGCTCGGTGTTGAAGTCTGCATTGTGGTGGGCGGCGGGAATATATTTCGCGGAGTGTCCGGTGCTTCGACTGGAATGGATCGGGCTAGTGCCGACTACATGGGTATGCTAGCCACTGTCATGAATGCGCTGGCGATGCAAAGCGCGCTAGAAGGAATAGGCGCACAGACTCGTGTGCTTTCGGCGATCCCTATGCAATCAGTCTCAGAGCCTTATATCCGACGCCGCGCGGTCCGCCATATGGAAAAGGGGCGGATAGTCATATTTGCAGCCGGTACAGGTAACCCATTTTTTACGACTGATACTGCAGCAGCCTTGCGCGCCTCGGAAATGGGGTGCGACGCACTCCTGAAGGCGACCAAGGTCGATGGCATTTACAGTGCCGATCCGGAGACCGATCCCGATGCAGAGCGATTTGAAAAATTAAGCTATCTCGAAGTGCTGTCGAAGGATCTTAAAGTTATGGACGCGGCAGCCGTATCGTTAGCACGTGAAAATAACATTCCGATTCTTGTCTTTTCGGTACAAAATTCTGGCGCCTTTGTAGACGTCGCGAGGGGCGGTGGAACGTACACAATAATATCATAGCTGGCTGGTAAATCATGGGAGGAACAGAACCATGGCGGATGAAGACTTGACTGATATAGAACGCCGAATGAATGGAGCTGTAGAGGCCTTGAACCGGGAGTTTGCCGGTCTGCGGACGGGGCGTGCCTCGACGGCTTTGCTTGAACCGCTTTCAGTTAATGCTTACGATTCGCAAATGCCGATGAATCAGGTTGGTACGATCAGCGTTCCCGAACCGCGGATGCTCACGGTACAGGTCTGGGACCAAAGCCTTGTTAAAGCTGTTGAGAAGGCGATTATGGAATCTAGCCTCGGTCTGAATCCACAAACCGAGGGTAATTTGATCCGAATCCCAATCCCGGATCTTAGCGAAGAGCGGCGTGTCGAGTTGACCAAAGTCGCGGGTCAATACGCCGAGCAGGCCCGAATTGCGGTGCGTAACGTGCGACGTGACGGAATGGACAAACTCAAGAAAAAGGAGAAAGCAGGAGAGATGTCCCAAGATGATCATCATCTTTATGCCGATGAAATCCAGGAATTGACAGACGCACATGTCAAAAAAATTGATGATGCCCAGGAAGCTAAGGAACAAGAAATTATGCAGGTTTGACGCATGCAGAGGGCGATCAAGAAAAACAATGACCTGACCCCACCAACACATGTTGCCATCATTATGGATGGCAATGGTCGGTGGGCGAGTTTACGCGGCATGCCGCGGGCGATGGGACATGAGAGTGGTGCGGAGGCGGTTCGACGCGCCGTAGAGGCGGCTGGTGAGTGCGGTGTTGGCTATCTGACCTTGTTTGGCTTTTCGTCCGAAAACTGGAGTCGCCCTAAACAAGAGATCGGCGATCTGATGGGTTTGTTGCGGTTATATCTTGGCTCCGAAATCGTCGAACTACACCAAAAGAACGTCCGGTTGCTGATGATCGGTGATCGCAGCCGTTTTGCAAGCGATATCATCGGTCTTATCGAAGAGGCGGAGCGCACTACGGTTGGTAATACCGGTCTGACCCTAATTCTGGCGCTAAGTTATGGCGGTCGACAGGAGATAACCACTGCGATTCAAGCAATTGTGCAGGACGCTGCAGCGAGTCAACTCGATCCGGCCGAGATCGATGAAAACACAGTACGCCGCTATCTATTCACCGCCGATATTCCTGATCCAGATTTATTGATCCGAACCAGTGGCGAGCAGCGCATCAGTAATTTTCTGTTATGGCAACTTGCTTATACGGAGTTCGTGTTTCTCGATACGTTTTGGCCTGATTTTTCGAAGGATGATTTGCGACGCGCTATCTGCGAGTTCAACAGCCGCGAGCGACGCTATGGCGCAGCCGTTACCTCGGCTTGAACCGAGTGAGTTTACATTAAGGGCCTTATCCGCTGCGGTCATTTTCCCGTTGGCGATTAGCGCAATTTGGTTCGGTGGGTGGGCTTTTTTATTGATGATACTTTTGATTTCAGCTGCTGTGGCATGGGAGCTTTCCAGGCTTTGCCAGGCTGCGCCTGGTCTATTGGTCATAGCTATTATCGCATTAATGCTTACAACTGGCCTGTCGATGATGGGAGCGTTCCAGGAAGCAATTGTGTGTGGTGTTTTGGGAACGCTGCTTATCGCTTTGTTATCTCGAGTTAGCCGCAGCAAAGCTCCAGTCCTGCTAATTATTGGATTTTTTTATATCATGGTGGCTTTGCTGTCCGTTGTTTGGCTACGTTTGTCTACATCGGGTGGTCTGTGGCTGTTTTTGTGGATGATGGCGGTTGTCGTTTCGACTGATATAGGAGCTTATCTTGTCGGACGAGCCATTGGCGGTCCAAAGCTAGCGGCTTGGATCAGTCCAGGCAAAACCTGGGCTGGGTTACTCGGTGGGGCGTTCTTCGCTGCGGTTGCAGGTGTTTTGATCGTTGCCATGAGTGGCGGCGACAATTATGTCCGAGTTGTGGTCATTGCGGGCATTCTTGCTGTGGTGGCACAAATCGGAGACCTTATAGAGTCCGCTTTCAAACGGCACGTCGGTGTCAAGGATGCCAGTAACCTAATTCCCGGTCATGGTGGCGCGCTAGATCGCCTGGATGGGTTCTTGACGGTAGCGCCAGTGATGGCTGTTATGTCGTCCTTCGCAGGTGGGAGTCCGCTCGAATGGCTGTAATGTTGCCAGGCGCTACAACCGCGTCGCGGTCGGTCACCATACTCGGTTCGACGGGCTCCGTAGGTTGCAGTACAATCGACCTCATTAAAAGGAACCCAGATTCCTATGTGGTCGAAGCATTGACGGCGAGGCGCAATGTGAGCCTACTTGTGGAACAGGCTAAAATGCTGAATCCTCGTTATGTAGCGATCGGTGATGAAGAGCACTATCACGCCGTGAAGGCTGGCCTTTCGGGCAGCGGGATCGAGGTTGCTGCTGGTCCGGAAGCTATTGTCGGGGCGGCTAGACGACCGGCAGATTTCGTCATGTCTGCGATTGTCGGGGCAGCCGGCTTGGCGCCCACACTTGCGGCGGTGAATCGAGGCGCGATGGTTGGTCTTGCGAACAAGGAGTGTCTTGTTTGTGCCGGGTCGCTAATGGTTGAAGAGATCCGACGCAACAGCGCGGTGCTTTTGCCAGTCGACTCAGAGCATAACGCAATCTTTCAGGTCTTCGATTTCGAACGTCGCGATTCGGTTGACAAGCTGATCCTTACCGCATCGGGGGGGCCGTTCCGATCTTTCAATAACGAAGCTATGCAGTCAGTGACACCGGCGCAAGCGGTAGCGCACCCTAACTGGGATATGGGAGCGAAAATTTCAGTCGACTCCGCCACGATGATGAACAAGGGACTGGAAATAATCGAGGCACACCATCTGTTCGATATTCCGGAGGAAAGGATTGAGGTTCTGGTCCATCCCCAATCAGTGATCCACAGCATGGTGGCCTACGTCGACGGTTCGATTTTGGCCCAACTCGGGACACCAGACATGCGCACTCCGATTGCCTACGCGCTTGCCTGGCCGGCCCGCATGCATGCCCCGCAGGAACGTCTGGACCTTGTCGCGATGGCAGAACTGACCTTTGAAGCACCTGACCCAAAACGATTTCCAGCACTTCGTCTGGCGCGTGAGGTCTTAAAGAAAGGCGGCAGCGCACCAACTGTCTTGAATGCCGCAAATGAGATCGCGGTCGAGGGTTTCCTTGCTGGCCAAATTGGCTTCCTCGAAATTGTTGCTATCGTAGAGGATGTTTTAATGCAGTTTAATCATAGCGCCATGACTACGCTTGATGATGTGCGGGCCGTTGATAGCACGGCGCGACGTATTGCCAGACAACAGCTGGCCGCTCGGGTCTCTAATTAATCAACGGGTGTAGCCGTGGAAATTCTCGCCGTACTCTGGGACTATGTGCTGCCGTTTTTGGTCGTCTTGACTGTCCTGATATTCGTTCATGAACTTGGCCACTACTGGATCGCCCGGCGCTGTGGCGTCCGCGTGGAAACTTTTTCAATTGGCTTTGGACCCGAACTCTTAGGCTGGACCGACAATGCAAATACGCGTTGGAAAATCAGCGCGATACCGTTGGGCGGTTATGTTAAAATGTATGGCGAGAGCGAGATAACCGGAGAAAATGATGCCCTACGACCCCTAACGGCGGCAGAACGGAAGGTGTCTTTCCGATACAAGTCGCTGGGACAACGCTCGGCAATAGTCTTTGCTGGCCCGGCAGCAAATTTTATTTTTGCCATTATTGTTTTGGCGGGTCTCTATATCTCGCTGGGCCAGCCCTTTACGCCGGCAGAAATTGCAACGGTGATAGATGACAGCGCTGCAGATAAAGCGGGCCTGAAACCAGGCGATGTGATCGTCCGTATTGCCAAAGAAGATATGGAGAGCTTCGAGCAAGTCCAGCAAAAAATCCGAATGATTCCTGAACAGACTGTTGAATTGGTTGTGTTGCGGGGCGGCGTGGAGAAGATGTTTATCTTGACGCCTGCTCTGCGCGAATTCAAGGACCGGCTCGGCAACGTCGTACGGATAGGTATGCTTGGAGTAACGCGTGAAGGAAAAACGGAAATTCGTCAGCTTGGCTTTACGAGTGCGATTTGGCAGGCAATCCTGGAAACTAAGACGATCACAGTACGAACGCTAGAAGCGGTTGGTCAGATCATTATCGGGTCTCGTTCTTCGGACGAACTGGGAGGGCCGATCAAAATTGCTCAAATGTCTGGCGAATTCTGGAAAACGGGCATTGTTTCTCTCATTTACTTTACCGCACTGATCTCTATAAATTTGGGTTTGATCAACCTGTTTCCTATTCCGATGTTAGATGGTGGACACCTACTATTTTTTGCGTTTGAAGCTATAAGAGGACGTCCATTAGATGAAAGGATGCAGGAATACGGGTTTAGAATTGGACTGGTGCTGTTAATAAGTCTCATGCTATTCGTTATAATTAATGATCTTGTAAACTTACCCTTTTGGAATAACTGAGTTTTTCGCGCCAAATTCCCGGCGCTCTTCGGGAGTCTACTTTGACAATTGTTGGACGGATATCAGCTGTTGGAGCACTGCTGTTAACTGCTCTTCTGCTCTGGTTCCCGGCATTCGCGCAGAGTAGTCCGACAATTGTTCCACCATCACCCCGGAGCGGCTCTATTATTCCCCTGCCACCCCGCGCTGTGCCGGATCGTCCCGGTCTCCGCGTGGTGGCCGAAATCATCGTAGAGGGGACACAGCGAATTGAGCCGGAAACGGTTCGGTCTTACATGCTCATAAAAGAGGGCGACCCGTTGGATCCGGACCGGGTAAATCAATCGCTTAAGGGTCTTTATTCGACTGGACTGTTTGCCGATGTGACAATGCGACTCGAGGGTGATGTGCTTTTTGTCCGGGTCGTCGAGAATCCTATCATTAATCGTATCGCCCTCGAGGGTGACAAGGCTCTTGAGGAAGAAACCCTTCGCAACGAAGTGCAACTGCGTCCTCGAATTGTCTATACGCGCACTCGGGTTCAAAACGATGTGAAGCGTATTCTTGATTTGTACCGCCGGACGGGCCGCTTCGCAGCTACGGTAGAGCCTAAAATTATCCAGTTGCCGCAAAACCGTGTCGATCTGATATTCGAGATTGACGAAGGCCAACCGACTGGCATTCGCCGCATCAGCTTTGTTGGTAACAGGGAGTATTCCGATCGTGCGCTTCGAGGAATTATTCAGACGACGGAGACACGCTGGTATCAATTTCTAAGTTCCAACGATACTTATGACCCGGATCGACTCACATTCGATCGAGAGTTGTTGCGCCGGCACTATCTCCGTAATGGTTTCGCCGATTTTAGAGTCGTTTCGGCGGTTGCCGAATTGACGCCGGACCGTAAAGACTTCTTCATTACTTTCACGATTGATGAAGGAAAGCGGTACACCTTCAACTCGTTGACGATTGAGTCGAAAATTACAGAAGTCAAACCCATCGCAATCCAACAATTCATCGAAATTGAAAAGGGTGATTGGTACGATTCTGAGGCCGTCGACGATACATTGGTTGCGCTTTCCAACGCGGTTGGTGAATTAGGCTTTGCATTTGTTGCCGTTCTTCCGAACGTAAAACGAGACCGTAAGAAGCGCACTATCGATATTAAGTTCATAGTTCAAGAAGGACAGCGCGTATTCGTTGAGCGAATCGATATAGGCGGCAATACGCGCACATTGGACAAGGTTGTCCGGCGCGAATTTCAGATTGTTGAAGGAGATGCCTTCAATTTGACGAAGCTGCGGCGTTCGCGTACGCGCATCCAAAATCTAGGATATTTCTCTCGTGTCGACGTGAATAACGTACCAGGTAGCGAAGCGGACAGGACGGTCGTCAAGGTTGATGTTGCCGAGAAATCGACAGGAGAGTTGAGTGTGGGCGCGGGATTTTCATCAGTAAGCGGCCCTCTGGTTGACTTGCAAATCCGAGAGCGTAACCTCTTGGGTAAAGGGCAGGATTTGCGTGCTTCAGCCTCGCTCGCGGCGGAAAAGCAAAACTTTGATGTTGGACTTACCACGCCATACTTCCTCGATAAGGAGCTTTCGCTTGGGCTGGACGTCTTTCACACTGCGTCGGGCGATGTGAGCGAATTTGAGTCTTTTTCGACTGGTAGTCGTGTTCGCCTTGGGTATGTCTTGGCGGAGCATTTACGGCACAACCTTCAATACTCGTTGCGCCGAGATGAAATCACGGATGCGGGCGCCAATGCTTCGCCGTTTATCCGCTTAGAGGAAGGCTCAAATTTTATCTCCGCCGTTAGACAGGACCTGACATACGATCGCCGTGACTCTAGGTTTGCGCCAACCGATGGTTATATTGTCCGATTCTCCAATGATGTTGCTGGGCTCGCAGGTGATATCGCTTATCTCAAGAACCAGGCTAAAGCGAGCTATTATTACGGTATCTCTGAAGATTGGGTGATCAGTGCGGAGGGTGAAATTGGTTACATTTTTGGACTAGGTGATGATGACGTCCGTATCAGTGACCGTTTCTTCCTGGATAGTAATAAGCTTAGAGGTTTCGAATCTGGCGAAGTTGGTCCTCGTGACACTTCAACGGACACTTCTCTGGGAGGAAAATTTACCTATACTGGTACGGTCCAGTTGATGTTTCCGCTGGGGCTGCCCAAACAATTTGGTGTTAGCGGCTCAGTCTTTACTGATGCCGGCAGTCTGACGGGATTGGATTTTGACGATCCGGTTGTCAGCGATACGGGGAGCCTCCGGTGGTCTGCCGGTATCGGTTTTTCCTGGCGCTCTCCATTTGGTCCGATACGGGTCGACTTTGCGGTACCGATACTCAAGGAAGATTTCGACAAGGACGAAAATATCCATTTCAATTTTGGAACTAGGTTCTAGTAAGTAATTGAAGACGTTTTGCGATGTGGGCCTGACAAGAACCGCAAATTGGAATCGCAGAGATGATAAAAAGAAACCTTGGTTATTTTTGCTTTGCTGCGGTCGTCACGGTGTCTCTTTTTATCCTGACTTCTGCCGCGCGAAGCCAACAGTCTGGAGAATTGCCGGCACCGCTGGTTGCCGTCATTGACTTTAAGCGAGCGGTTGAAGAGTCAGAAGCAGGTAGGGGTATCATCCAGCAGATCAATGAGCGGCATCGGCGTATTCAAAAAGAAATTGTGGCGGACACTTCGGCATTAGAAGAGGCTAAACGTCAGATGGAGCAGCAACAGACTATCTTGGCACCAAACGCCTTCAAGCAGCTGCGGCGCAATTATCAAAAACGTGTGCAGGCCTACCGCCTCAGGATACAGACAGAGCAAAAGAAACTCGACCTTATGTTGGGGCAGAATTTTCGGAAGGTTGAAGCGAAGCTCGCTGAGATTCTGAAGGAAATGGCACAGGAATTAGGTGCGAATTTGATTATGGATGCGGGGCCTGGTCGCGGCAATATTCTGTTTACTGATTCCCGGCTTGTTGTGACCGAACAGGCGAAAGCGCGTCTCAATAAGGTGCTCCCCTATATTGAAGTGGTCGAACCCGTCTTGAATCAACGCCCGAACTTGCAGGCGCCGCAGCTGCAAGTACCAAAAGTCAAGTAATCATGGCGGACCCGCGTTTTTTTACCCGAGAAGGCCCCTTTCGGCTAAAGGGGCTTGCGAATGTGATCGGAGCAAAATTGGGCGTTGGAAGTGATCCTAGACTCGAACTATTTGACGTTGGCCCCTTGGATGTAGCCGATGCGGGCACTTTGAGTTTCCTCGATAACCCTAAATACATCCCAGCTTTTCAAGCGAGTACGGCGGCAGCGTGCGTCGTGGCTGAAAAGTTCGCCGGCAGAGCTCCCGAGGGAATGGCGTTGCTTGTGTCGGAGGAACCTTATAAGGCTTACGCTCGCGCAGCGGCGTTGTTCTATCCCACGCCAGCGCCGGAGCCCGGTATTTCACACGTCGCCAATGTGGCGGAATCCGCGATTCTCGGTGCTGGTTGCAGGGTCGAAGCCGGCGCTGTTATTGGCGAAAATGTGGTGCTGGGTGGAGGTTGCCACATCGGTCCAAATGCGGTGATCGGCGATGCGGTTACGATTGGCGACGCCACTGCGATTGGCACTAACGCTACGTTGAGCCATTGCGATGTCGGCGCACGTGTTCTTTTGCATCCTGGTGTGCGGATTGGGCAGCGTGGTTTTGGGTTTGCGATTGATCCCCGCGGTCATGTCAAAGTGCCGCAGTTAGGCCGCGTAATTGTTGGCGATGATGTCGAGATTGGTGCAAATTCGACGATCGATCGTGGATCTGGCCCGGATACGGTAATTGGCGACGGGACAATGATTGATAATTTGGTGCAGATTGGGCACAACGTGCAGATCGGGAAGGGGTGCATTATCATCGCGCAGGCGGGGATTGCTGGAAGTACGGTTCTCGAAGATTTTGCTGTAATCGCTGCACAAAGCGGCGTTTCTGGGCATTTATGCATAGGTAGAGGGGCACAGATTGGTGCGCGTTCTGGCATCATGCGGGATGTAGAATCGGGAGCCCGGATACTGGGATCGCCAGGGGTGCCCGCACGACAGTTCTTCCGGCAATTGGTGGCGTTAGAAAAGTTAACTAAGAAAGAGGGCGCGTAGGAATGGATGGCTGCGTGGAAAGGGCAGTGGATATCGATATCAACGCAATCATGCGGATGATACCGCATCGCTATCCCTTCCTCATGATTGATCGGGTTGTGGATGTCGTTGAAAATGATAGTGCGGTTGGCATTAAGAATGTTTCGATGGCAGAGCCGCACTTTCAAGGACATTTCCCGTCGCGGCCGGTAATGCCTGGTGTTTTGATCGTCGAAGCGATGGCGCAGACGGCGGCGGTTTTAGTGGTGAAAACGCTGGGCTGCGAAACCGAAGGCAAGTTGGTTTACTTCATGTCCGTGGACAAGGCGCGTTTTCGCAAGCCGGTCGTGCCGGGTGATGTTTTGCGTGTTTATGTAGCTAAAGAACGGATGCGAGGCAATGTTTGGCGTTTCACCGGCGAGGCGAAAGTAAACGAGGTGCTGTGCGCCGAAGCCACTTTCGCTGCAATGATCATGGATAACTAAATGACCGAAATACATCCGACTGCGATCGTCGATCCCGATGCCAAGGTCGGTGATGGGGTCGTTATTGGACCGTACTGTGTCGTCGAAGCAGGTGTGACGCTTGGTAATAATGTGCAATTGCATTCCCATGTGGTCGTCGGCGGATGGACAATTGTCGGCGCCAAAACAGAGATTTATCCCTTCTCTGCGATTGGTTTGCCCCCCCAGGATCTCAAATATTCTGGAGAAAACTCAAAGCTTATCATCGGCGAGCGCAATCGGGTTCGCGAGCATGTCACCATGAATCCGGGGACCTCGGAAGGTGGTATGATTACGCGTGTCGGTGACGACTGTTTGTTCATGGTCGGGTCGCATATCGCACATGATTGCCTAATGGGCGACCACGTCGTCATGGCGAATAACGCGACCCTTGCAGGACATGTGGTTGTTGGCGACTACGCGATCTTGGGCGGGCTATCTGCTGTCCATCAGTTCGTAAGGATCGGTCGGCACGCCATAGTGGGTGGTATGTCCGGTGTCGAGAATGATGTCATTCCATACGGTTCCGTTATGGGGGATCGGGCCCGGCTCAGCGGTCTTAATATTATCGGACTGAAGCGACGCAATTTTGCCAAGGATGAGATCCACAAGCTTCGGACTGCTTACCGTATGTTATTCGCGGAAGAGGGTACGCTGCAGGAGCGCATCGACGATGTCGCAAAGATGTTCGGCGACAATGCCGATATTCTGGAAATCGTCGAGTTCATGCAAGCCGACTCATCGCGCGGGCTAACCCAGCCGCGTTAGGATGGTGAGCCGGAAGCTGGGGATATTGGCTGGAGGCGGCGTGTTGCCGCAATTGCTCGTGGAGGCATGTCGGACGAAAGAGCGTCCCGTCTTTGTCCTCGCTTTTAAAGGTCATACAAACATGGATACCACGAAAGGCGTCGATCACGCATGGGTGCGGCTGGGAGCGGTGGGTAAAGCGCTAAAATGCCTTCGTGACGCGGGCGCTGAAGATCTCGTTCTTGCGGGACCGGTGCGCCGTCCTTCGCTCATGGATTTGCGCCCCGATGCGACTGCTCTAAATTATTTTGCTAAAGCTGGTGGGAAGGCTATGGGCGACGACAGTTTGCTGCGTGGGGTTATCCAGATGCTGGAGGAAGGAGAAGGCTTCAGGGTTCTCGGAGTCGAAGATGTGTTAGGGGGAATTACTGCTCCAGAGGGGACGTTGGGTGCTTACACCCCGGACGCTGCCGCTGATAGGGATATCGGGCGCGGAGTGGCTGTCGTGCGCGCACTGGGCGCTGCAGATGTGGGTCAAGCCGCAATTGTTCAGGATGGCATAGTCTTGGGCGTAGAGGCAGTTGAAGGGACTGATGCCCTGCTGCAGCGTTGCAGTGCGCTGCGCCGGGAAGGGCCAGGCGGTGTCCTTGTGAAGCTTAGTAAACCGGGGCAGGAAAAACGAGTTGACTTACCGACGATCGGGACAGATACAGTGGCACTCGCCAAGGAAGCCGGTTTGCGCGGGATTGCTGTTGAAGCGAGTCACACCTTAATCATCGCGAGTGATGCGGTCATCGAAGCAGCTGACGCAGCGGGATTGTTCGTGGTCGGTCTGTCTGTATCGTCGTGAGCCGCGACTGGCTAATAGTATATCTTGTCGCCGGGGAACCATCAGGCGATGTATTGGGCGGTAGTCTCATGGCGGCTTTGAAGACCGCAACTGGTGGGGCTGTGGAATTTCGAGGAATTGGCGGGCCGGCAATGCAGGAGCAGGGCCTGAAAAGTCAATTTCCAATGTCGGAACTCTCGGTCATGGGTCTCATTGAAATTCTGCCCCATGCCCGCAAATTATTAGGGCGGATGCGGGAGACAGCACAAGCGATCGACAACCTGCAGCCTGACGCGGTGGTGACCATCGATACGCCAGCTTTCGCGTACGGCGTGGTGAAAAGAATTCAAACCCGCCAAATCCCTCGAATACAATACGTTGCGCCGCAACTTTGGGCGTGGCGCCCCTGGCGGGTTCATAAGTTCCGGCGGCAGTTCGATCACCTGCTGGCCCTACTTCCGTTCGAACCTGATTGGTTCGCACAGCGTGGGGTGGACTGTCATTTTGTTGGTCATCCTGTCGTTGAGATCGAAATCGGGCAGTCAGATGGTGTCAGGTTTCGGACAAATCACGATATTGACCCGAATGCACTAGCAATTTGCGTTTTGCCGGGTAGCCGCCAGGGTGAGGTTTCGCGCCTTTCGACGCCATTTGGCGAAACCTTGCGTCGGCTTCACGAAAAATATCCCAATATTACAGCTGTTATCCCTACGGTCCCTAATGTTGCTGATGCTGTGATGGCCGCATTCGATGATATACCGCTTCGGACAATTATCGTCGAAGATACCGGCGACAAATTTTCAGCGATGGCCGCCTGCGATGTGGGACTGGCGGCCTCGGGCACCGTGACATTGGAACTCGCTATGGCGAGAGTGCCTTATGTTGCGGCGTATAAGGTGGCGACGGTGACGCACTGGTTGGCTTCGATATTGGTTCAGGTTCCTTACGCCAATTTGATCAACTTCATATCAAATAGAGAGGTTGTGCCGGAGTGCATCCAAAGCCGATGCGAGCCAGATATGCTTTTCGGTCATATCTGTCGTTTGCTAGACGGAGCCGGAGCCGGGCAGGTCAATGCCATGCGACCGGCTTTGGAAGCCATAGGCCTGGGAAGTGTGCCGCCAAGCGAGCGGGCTGCCGCTGCTGTGCTGCAAATTATCAATAAAAGGATAAAGTAGGTTGTGGAACAAAGACGGCGCCTATGGGCGCCGTTCTGTATTGCTCTACCGCTGTTCCCGGGGAACGTAGGGTCGACTGGTGTAGCCGGTATAGAGTTGCCGAGGCCGGCCAATTTTTTGCGATGGATCCTCAATCATCTCCTTCCACTGTGCTATCCAACCTACCGTCCGAGCGAGGGCGAATAGGACTGTGAACATCGATGTCGGAAAACCCAACGCTTTCAGAATGATGCCGGAATAGAAATCGACATTTGGGAATAGTTTTCGCTGGATGAAGTAATCGTCCTCAAGCGCTACCCTTTCCAACTCCATAGCAATTTCAAGCAATGGATCGTTCTCGATACCGAGTTCGCCAAGCACTTCGTGCGCACTCTTCATCAGTACCCGCGCACGGGGATCGTGGTTTTTGTAAACCCGATGGCCGAAGCCCATCAGGCGGAATGGGTCGTCTTTATCCTTGGCCCGAGCTATCATTTCGCCGATCCGCTCGACGGAGCCAATCTCGCTCAACGTTTCGAGAACTGCTTCGTTAGCGCCACCATGCGCCGGCCCCCACAGTGAAGCGATGCCTGCGGCAATGCAGGCGAATGGGTTGGCACCGGAAGAACCAGCCATACGCACCGTCGAGGTTGATGCGTTCTGCTCGTGATCTGCGTGCAAGATGAAGATCCGATCCATGGCACGAGAGACGACGGGGCTGATCTTGTAATCCTCGGTGGGAACCGAGAACATCATGTGAAGGAAGTTTTCCGCATAGGTAAGGTCGTTTCGCGGATAAACGAAGGGCTGACCGATCGAATATTTGTAGGCCATCGCGGCGATCGTCGGGACTTTCGCGATCAGCCGATGTGATGCGATCATTCGTTGGTGAGGATCGTTTATATCAGTCGAGTCGTGATAGAAGGCGGAAAGGGCGCCCACCACGCCGCACATGATTGCCATCGGGTGTGCGTCACGGCGGAAGCCCCGATAGAGTGTGTGCAACTGTTCATGAACCATCGTATGGTTAGTGATTATGCTGTTAAATTCTTCGTATTCAGCCTTAGATGGAAGTTCCCCATTTAGCAGCAGGTAGCAAATTTCGAGAAAGTTACTTTGTTCGGCTAGTTCCTCGATTGGATAACCACGATGCAATAAGACCCCTTCCTCGCCGTCGATGTAGGTAATTTTGGATTCGCACGAACCTGTTGAGGTGTAACCCGGATCATAGGTGAAATGCCCTGTCTGTGCGTAGAGCGGTCTGACATCGATAACTTTCGGTCCGACCGTACCTGGCATCAGTGGCAGATCGTAATTATTCCCCGTACTGTGATCTTGCAGTGTTACATATTCGTTTCCGGAGGCCTTTGCTTCCTGACTCATTGCAGCACCTTCTTTTATTTATCAATAAGTTGCAAACAGTCGCGGCATTTTTTGTGTCTGCGCCACACCCTAGAAGCTAGGCGTCAGTTGTCGTCCGCATTGGGTATGAATATAGAGATTTATTCCTATTTGAGCAAATTAGCCGGGCGCTAGCGTTGGGTCCCCGGGACTGCCAGGAGGCGCGTCAGCGACTCCTCTTTGCCTAGTATATGCAACACCTCGAATATCCCTGGTGATGCGTTCGAACCGGTCAGCGCTACCCGCAATGGTTGTGCTAATTTGCCAAGTCCGATGTTTCTTGCCGCGACGAAATCGCGAGCTGTTTGCTCAATATCCGCTTCTATCCATCCGTCAAGCGATTGCAGTTTTGCGGCGAAATCTGTCAGATGCGTAATTCCGTCCTCATCGAGTAATTTGGCCGCTTTGGTGTTTTGCAAGGGAAATGTTGGGGCGTCTGCGTAGAACCGTGCCATTTTTGCTAGGTCGTTCAAGTTTTTTGCTCGTTCGGTAAGGCTGCTGAGGCCGGCGGCCAACCGTTTGCGTACCGTTTCGACCGCGCAACTAGTGCAATCAAGTCGTGACATTAGAAGTTCGATCAACGTTTCAGTATCTACTTCTCTCAGATAGTGCTGGTTAACGCTTTCCAGTCTGTCTAAGTCAAACCGCGATGGTGATTTGCCCACTGCATCGAGGTCGAACCATTCAATTGCTTGTTCGATCGATATGATCTCATCGTCTCCATGGCTCCATCCCAGCCGTAGCAAATAGTTTCTAAGGGCTTCCGGCAGATAGCCCATATCTTGGTAGGCATCAATTCCCAGAGCGCCATGACGTTTGGAAAGTTTCTGGCCATTTGCACCATGAATCAATGGGATATGACCGAATGCCGGTGGCTTCCAGTCCAGCGCAAAAAACAATTGGGTTTGTCGTGCGGCGTTTGTCAGATGGTCGTCTCCCCGGATTACATGAGTGATGCCCATATCATGGTCGTCTACAACGACAGAGAGCATGTAGGTCGGCGTGCCATCGTTTCGCAGCAGGATCATATCATCGAGCTGGTTGTTGCCTACTTGAACAGGCCCTTGCACTAAGTCGCAGACGACCGTTTCGCCTTCGAGTGGGGCCTTCAATCGGACCACTGGATGGACACCTTCTGGGGCTTCGGATTTGTCGCGGTCGCGCCAACGCCCGTCGTAGCGCATCGAGCGTCCTTCTCGCTTGGCCGTTTCACGCATTTCCGCCAATTCTTCGGTTGTGCAATAGCAGTGATATGCGCGTCCATTTGCCAGTAACTCGTGCGCGACGGCTGCGTGCCGAGCAGCTCGCTGGGATTGGAAGTAGGTGTCGCGGTTCCAATCCAATTCAAGCCAGCGCAGCCCGTCCAGGATCGCGTCAATCGCTTGAGGCGTCGATCGTTTGTGGTCGGTATCCTCTATCCGCAAAAGAAACTCGCCGCCATGATGTTTGGCGAAGAGCCAGTTGAACAACGCGGTCCGGGCACCGCCGATATGCAGGTAACCAGTGGGCGAGGGAGCGAAGCGCGTGACAACGGCCATGCGGCGTCCTTTCAGAGAAGATGAGACAAGTGCTCGCGGTTTACCACGATGATACACAGCCTGAGAAGCCACTTGAGTGTGAGCAGGCAAAGAACCAAATGATAGAATCACAACACCATTTTATACAAAAACAATCGCTACTTAATGTGCAATACAACCGTAAAACCTTTAGAGACGTTGCGAACCTTAACCATGTTTGCTGCCTGTTTCGCGCTATTTGCCGCTGGACCCTCCCTGTTCTTGGACGATGGCTTGATAGTCGTGTTGCCGAACATTGGGTGTCTCGTAAATTAGACCACGCACGGCGTAAAATTGATTGCCACTAGGTGGCGCAGTTACAGCCGACAGTGCGGCATACAATCTTGGCGTCAGGAAATCGATTGCCGACACTGAAATAGTGTCGTCTGCACATAGAGGGCAAAAGAATAGATCTAATCTTTGCTGGACGATCCGCTACGCTGGAATAATTATGCTGTGATGTCGATATCGTGGTTGGTGCAGCTTTATATCGGCCGGATTCACCCATATTGCCAAGGTGGCCTTGCGACCTGAGAACCGAGTTTTTTGGTCGACAGTCAGGAATATTGAATCTTGATGTTAAAGCGGCGGCCAAAATCTAGTAGCGTCGGAGAAGTCCGATTAGCCGCCCTTGCACCTTGACCCGGTCAGGTCCAAAAATCCGCGTTTCGTATGAGATGTTGGCCGGTTCGAGCGCGATTGAGTCGCCCCGCTGTCGGAGCCGTTTCAAGGTCACTTCGTTTTCGTCGATTAGGGCGACGACAATCGATCCGGTTTCCGCCGTATCGCAGCGTTGAATGACAACGGTATCACCATTCAATATTCCGGCGTCAACCATCGAGTCACCTTCAACCTCCAGCGCGTAGTGGTCTCCACCACCGAGCATACTGGCGGGTATATCGACTGC
This sequence comes from uncultured Rhodospirillaceae bacterium, assembly GCA_964474755.1. Taxonomy (GTDB): domain Bacteria; phylum Pseudomonadota; class Alphaproteobacteria; order UBA8366. Next base: position 63,579 of record CAYYUG010000002.1, read on the forward strand.
GTTGGTCTGATCGCGCAAGGCTTCAATAGGCGTACCAGCAGCAATCTTGCCATAGAGGGGTAAGGGTACGGACTCGAACCCGTCGGTAAAGTCAGCCGCGGCCGGTGGTGGAGCAAACTCGTCGTTGCTGATGACTTTGGGCAAAAAACCATTTTTGGAGCTAAGGCCCGCGGATTCCGCATTCTCGGGCAGACGGATGATTTCTAGCGCGCGAGCACGGTGCGGCAAACGACGGATAAAGCCACGCTCTTCGAGCCCCGTGATCAGCCTGTGAATACCGGATTTGGACTTCAGGTCTAACGCTTGCTTCATTTCTTCGAATGAAGGCGATACACCTGAAGCAGAAAGGCGGTCCTGAATATACATCAACAACTCGTACTGTTTACGGGTAAGCACGAATAATTCTCCCTTCGGAAAATTCCAAACTCAAGCATCCTATAACTCCTTATCGACCCTTTTTGATGGCTCGATTGGACACAAGATATAGAACAAAACAACAACACGACACATGTTCTAGTTTAGTTCGCTTTTTTGGTCAAGGAATAACTGTCAGTTCAAATCAGACTTTTGCCAACCCTTCTGGGATAGGGAGGTATTCAATAACGTCTCCGGCCGCCGAGGGCGGCGCATGCGGTGCGCGGATGATCAGGCAATCCGCCCTTGCCATCCGTGAAAGCATGGAACTGTCTTGCTTTGCAAAGGGGACAGCAATCAGACCGCCATTGTTGTCATGTTCCAGAGTTGCGCGTAGATAGTCTTCGCGTTGGTCGTTCTCTGTCAGGGGGGTCTTTAAGCGGGCGGTCAGCCTCGGCTGCTTAACAGCAGAGATACCGAGCATCCGCTCAATTGCTGGCAGCATGAATATGATCGCACAGACTATGGTGGATACTGGATTGCCAGGCAGTCCCAGTACGGGTGTTTCTCCTATTGAGCCAAATATCAGTGGTTTGCCGGGTCGCATGGCAATACGCCAGAAATCCAGTTCGAAACCTAATTCGCCAAGAACACTTTGCACTAGATCGTGATCACCGACTGAAGCACCGCCAGTTGTCACCAGCAGATCAGCGCCACGCGCGCCATTCGCCATTGCCTTCAGCGCTTCCCGGTCGTCCGGTGCGATTCCCAGAGAAATAGCAACGCCGCCGCGAGCTCGGATGAATGAGGCGAGGGCGAGGCTATTCGAACTAACGATCTGGTTCGGGCCTAGTGGATCGCCAGGCATGGCAATTTCGTCACCAGTTGCCAGAATTGCAATCCGCGGTTTGCGATGCACCATCAGCCACGGAACGTTCATCGCGCCGGCAAAGCCCAAATCGCGTGCCGTCATCACCTGGCCGGCGAAAAGCCCGATTTCGTTCGCTTGGAAGTCGAGACCGGCTGGTCGGATATAGTGGCCTTTCGCGGCTGAGGTCTGGATTGTTACCTGATCGCCCTCAGCCTCTGTGTTTTCCTGAATGACTATCGTATCGGCACCGGTGGGAACAGGGCCACCGGTGAAAATTCGCACGCACTGTCCCGGGGCGAGTACCCCGTCGTGTTGACCGCCGGCAGGAGCATGACCGATGATGTTGAGGGTAACTGGCGCTGTGGCGACGTCTTCATGGCGTACGGCGTAGCCGTCCATCGCGGAGACTGCGACAGGTGGTTGTGTGCGGCGGGACTGGACATTTTCTGCCAACACACGGCCCAGACCGTCGATCAGGCTGATCTGTTCAGCCTGCAGGGGCGAGAAGGCTGCTAGAACCCGAGTGCGCGCTTCCTCGACTGAGAGCATCAGCGACCTTGGTACGCGCCCGATTTGCCACCGGATTTATGGGTAAGGCGTATGTCGGTGATTTGCATACCGCGATCTACCGCTTTGCACATGTCGTAAACGGTCAATGCGGAAACGGAGACCGCGGTCAACGCTTCCATCTCAACCCCCGTTCGGCCCCTTAATTTGCAAGTAGCTGTGATATCGACGGCGTTGCGGTTGCTATCGATGCTCAACTCGACCTTGATAGAGGAAAGTGCTAGCGGGTGACAGAGCGGGATCAGATCCGGTGTCTTTTTAGCGCCCATAATTCCGGCGAGCCGAGCGACTGAGAGTACATCGCCCTTTGTTACGCTACCGTCGGCAATCAACTGAATGGTTTTCTGTTGCATCACGATAGAACCAGCGGCCGTCGCTACACGCTCGGTTTCGTCCTTGGCAGAGACGTCGACCATCAACGCGTTGCCGTCGGAATCGAAATGCGTCAGGATCGCCATCAGGCCGGCGCCGCAACGGGCATCTGAAGGATTGCACGGGTCGCTGCCGCTACGTTATCCTGGCGCATCAGCGACTCACCGATCAGGAAGCAGCGCACGCCTTGCTCCGCGCAACGGGCGAGGTCGGCAGGCGAACTGAGACCGCTCTCACCGATGATCATGCGCCCTTCTGGGACGGTGGGTGCCAGTGTTTCGGTCGTCGCGAGGTCAACGTCGAGTGTCTTAAGGTTGCGGTTGTTGATTCCGATCAGATTTGACTTGAGCAATAAGGCTTGTTCGAGTTCTTCGGCATTGTGGACCTCGACCAGCACGTCCATGTCGAGTTCTACCGCTAACTCTTCCAATTCGGCAGCCACACTATCTTCAAGAGCCGCCATAATTAACAGGATGCAGTCGCCACCGATCGCTCGCGTCTCATAGACCTGATAGGGGTCGAGCATGAAATCCTTGCGCATTATAGGCAGGTTCGTCGCCATCCGAGCTGCGGTCAGGTAGTCATTTTTGCCCTGAAAATAAGGTGTATCAGTCAGCACCGACAGACAGGTTGCGCCACCGGCTTGGTAGGCGCGTGCAATCACTGAAGGCGCAAAATCCTCACGAATTAGCCCTTTACTGGGTGACGCTTTTTTTAACTCTGCGATGAGCCCATAGTCGCCATCGGCAGAAGCCTCTCCAAGCGCCGTGGCGAAGCCTCGTGTAGGTGGTCCGTCGGCAGCACGAGATTTTATGTCGTTCAACGGTATTTCACTCTTACATGCAGCCACGTGGTCGCGCTTGTCGGCGCAGATTTTATCCAGAATGTCGCTCATGCGTTGCTTTCATTGCTAATCGACACCATGCCGTCGAGAGCTGCCTTCGCGTTACCGTTAGCGATTGCCTCCACAGCCATGGCGACGCCGTCACGTAAGTCGCCAGCGCGGCCGGCGACCTTCAGCGCTGCGGCGGCACCGAAGAGCACGATATCGCGATAGGCACTCTCTTCCCCCGCCAGTACAGCGCGTATCGCTGCCGCGTTGTAATGCGCATCGCCACCCTTTAGATCTTCTGGTTTGCACGCAGGCAGGCCTGCATCTTGTGGTGACAATTCAAAGGTCCGCGTTTCGCCTTCATAGTATTCACATATTGTCGAAGGGCCTGTCGTCGTCAACTCGTCAAGACCGTCCGATCCGTGCACGACCCAAGCCCGTTCCGCCCCCAGCTTGCCAAGCGTTTGCGCCATCGGCTCAATCCACTTGCGCGCATATGTGCCGACAAGAAGTCGTTTGACGTCGGCGGGGTTGGAGAGAGGCCCTAGAATGTTGAAAATTGTTGGCGTACCCAGTTCAACCCGGGTCGGCATGACGTTGCGCATGGCACCGTGATGGCGCTGCGCCATCATAAAACAGATGCCGGCCTCTCGGACCGATTTTTCGAGTAATGGAAAATCGGCGTCTATATTGATCCCTAAGGTGCCGAGGACGTCGGCCGCCCCCGATTTGGATGAGGCGGCCCGATTGCCATGCTTGGCAATTGGGACGCCGCAACCGGCCACGACGATCGCGGTGCAGGTTGAGATGTTATAAGTTCCCGACCGGTCGCCGCCAGTACCCACCACGTCTATTGCGCCGTCGGGTGCCTCAATTTTCGTCGCTTTGGCGCGCATCGTTTTAGCGGCGCCGGTGATTTCCTCGACTGTCTCTCCGCGGGTGTGCAGCGCCAAAAGCAGTCCACCCATTTGCGAAGGTGTGGCATCGCCAGACATCATGATATCGAAGGCGTGTGCGGCTTCTGCTGTGCTCAGTGTCCCACCGCTACCAACCTTGGCCAGAAGCCCTTTGAAGATGTCAGCGTTATCGGCCATCGCGCGCCTTAGTGGACCGTTGTCTTCAGAAAGTTCTTGAGCAAATCGTGTCCATGTTCCGAGGCGATGCTCTCCGGGTGAAACTGGACGCCGAAGAGCGGCATCTCCTTATGCGCGATCCCCATTACGATGCCGTCTTCAGTTTCTGCTGTGATGTCGAAGCACTCAGGCACGGTGTCCCGATCCAGGATGAGAGAATGATAACGGGTCGCCGTCAGCGGATTGGGAAGATCCTTGAAAAGGCCCGTGCTATCATGATGGATCTCGCTGAGCTTGCCATGCATGCATTCTGGGGCACCCACCACTTTTGCGCCAAGCGCCTGACCGACGGACTGATGTCCGAGACAAACCCCAAGCACTGGTACCTTGCCGGCGGCCGCCGTGACCAGGTCGAGGCAGATGCCTGCCTTGTCCGGATTGCAGGGGCCAGGGGAGATGACGATTCCGGCAGGATTCATTGCCATCGCTTCCTCCACAGTAATGGCATCGTTGCGATGCACCTCAAAGACCGCTCCTAGCTCCCCAAGAAAGTGCCAAAGGTTGTACGTGAAGCTGTCGTAGTTATCGATTAGCAAATACATTTCAGCGGCTTGTCACGCATTTTTCATGATCAGACAGTGTTTTATAGCAGTATAACACAGGCCGGTAAAAGAAACCCGATGACCTCGTGACCTACCGGCCCTGGAAGACCGGCTGGCGCTTCTCTCGAAAGGCACGACCGCCTTCCTGCTGGTCCTCGCTGCGGGATATGGCTAGAAGGTCCTTGCGGGCCAATGCCGACAGTTCCGAGGGGCCGCGATTGACCACTTCGTCGCGCACGAAACGCTTTAGCATGCCGGTTACCAGCGGCGCGCTGTCACGGAAGATTGTCGCGTAATCCATCGCGGTTTCCATTAACTGCCCCTTCGGCACTGCTTTGTTAACCATGCAGGTCTCGTAAGCGCGTTGTGCATCGAAATGCTTGCCGCTCAGCATAAACTCCATAGCAATTTTGTGCGGCAGCCGTGCAGCGAGACCGGCGATCAGGCCTCCACAGAAACCGATCTGCGCTTCCGGATAAAAGAAATCAGCGGTTTCATCTGCGATAGCGATGTCGCAAAACTGCACCAGACAATATGCGCCGCCGACGCAATAGCCCTTAACCGCAGCGATTAACGGCTTGTCCACATTGATGCCAACACCAGGCATGCATTCCCAGAGTTCCGGGTCGCGCGGTGGGTCTTTAAGGTCGGCACCGACAGAAAAAGCACGGTCTCCGGCACTGGTAATGATGGCGCAGCGGTCATCGGACTCGTTTAGTTTAATAAAGGCATCACGAATCGACGCGACCACACCATTGCTCAAGGCATTCATCTTCGCCGGTCTGTTGATCGTGATGACGGCGATGCCTTCGTTTGACTCGTAGGTGACGAGATCGCTGCTCATTTTAGTTTCTCCCCCAGTGATCCAATAGGTTTCGCGCCATTTGCGCTGTTGGCGCAAACTTAGCGAGAGAGAACAGTTAAGAAAAGTGATGTGGCGTAAAACCGCGGGCTAATGATGGCCACCATAATTGCGACGGTCATGTGGTGGATATCGTATGATTAAAGTCATTACGTGATGGTTGAAGATGCCGGGTGATTGGCTGTTTATTCCACTAAAGACGCGACGCTGTTTGTTTTATGCTCTGCGGATACCGGCTGGGGAGACGTGTTTGTGAGTGGACAAAGTTTCGATTACGTCGTTGTGGGTGCCGGCTCGGCCGGTTGTGTGCTGGCCAATCGGTTGAGCGAGAACGGTCGGAATACTGTCGCCGTAATTGAGGGCGGCGGTCATGACACCTGGATTTGGTTCCACATCCCGGTCGGTTACTTGTTCGCCATCGGTAATCCGCGCTCCGACTGGATGTACAAGACGGAAGAGGAGGCCAGCCTGAACGGCCGTAGCCTAGCCTATCCGCGTGGCAAGGTGGTCGGCGGATGCTCGGCAATCAATGCTATGATTTATATGCGCGGACAGGCGGCGGATTATGATGGCTGGCGGCAACTTGGTCTGGAAGGTTGGGGCTGGGAGGATGTGCTCCCGCTATTCAAGAAACAGGAGGACCATTTCCGCGGAGCGACTGATCTGCATGGTGCAGGTGGCGAATGGAAGGTCAACGAACCGCGCACGACTTGGGAGATCCTCGACGCGTTCGTCGGTGCTGCGGCAGAAGCGGGCATCCCGCGTACGGACGATTTCAACCGCGGTAACAATGAAGGCTGTGGCTATTTCCACGTCAATCAGTTGAATGGGCGGCGCTGGAGTGCGGCGCGCGGTTTTCTAAAACCGATCCTATCACGACCGAACGTCACGTTGTTGACAGAGACGCTAATGGACCGGCTGGTGCTCGCCGGCAGGCGCGTGGCTGGTGTCCGGGTTTTACAGAATGGTCAGGTAAAAGAGGTTTTCGCTAATCGCGCTGTCATTTTGAGTACCGGTGCGGTGGCAACTCCGGCTGTCCTTGAGCGCTCGGGTATCGGCGATAGCGAGCGTTTGAAAGAGTTGGGCGTCGCGCCGGTGCATCATTTGCCAGGCGTAGGCGAGAACCTACAGGATCATCTGCAGATGCGAATGATTTTTAAAGTCTCGGATGTAAAGACGATGAACTCCGAATACCAGTCGATTGCCAAGCGGGTCGGCATGGGATTGCAGTACGCATTTTATCGCCGAGGTCCACTGACGATGGCGCCTTCGCAACTTGGCGCATTTACCCGGTCGTCGGGTAATTTCGATACGCCGAATATTCAGTATCACATCCAACCACTTTCACTGGATAAGTTCGGCGATCCGCTGCATACCTTCGATGCCTTCACGGTTAGTGTCTGCAACTTGCGGCCGGTCAGCCGCGGTTCAATTCACGCTCGATCGATGGACCCTTTTGACGCGCCGGTCATTGCACCTAATTACCTATCAGCGCCTGAAGATCGGCGGGTTGCGATAGACGCGATCCGTGTGTCGCGTAACATTGTCGCGCAGCCGTCTCTACAGCGTTATCAGCCGGATGAATTTCTACCGGGGGCACATGTTGAAACTGATGATGATCTGGCCAGTGCGGCCGGCGATATCGGGACGACAATCTTTCACCCCGTTGGCACGGCCAAGATGGGAACGGAGAGCGATCCGATGGCGGTGACGGATGCGAAATTGCGAGTGCGCGGTTTGGACGGTTTGTGGATCGTCGACGCCTCCGTCATGCCAAATATCACATCCGGCAACACCAACTCGCCGACCATGATGATTGCTGAGAAAGCTGCTGGTGACATTCTGACCATCGGGTGAAGGGAGAATAATTCCTGTCATGATGCAGGCCATGTCCATGTTGGCGGCCTTCCAGGGACTATTTTTAAGCTGATGAATATTCTGCACGCGTTAGTGTCAAAACCAGACACAACCGGGTTCAAGCTTGCCGATGGCTAGACTCTGGCAAACGAATGCGGAGGTCCTACTTGGGCCCTATCCAGTCATCGGTATTGGAGCGTTGTGGTGTCAGTCCAAATGGCCATACAACTCGCTATTTGGCTGCAACAACTGTGTTTTTTCATCACGCTTTAACTGCAACTTCGGTGTTCGCCATTGGTGAAGTGAAGCATCCACTAGAGCCATGGATTTGGAGTGTAGGTTACCGCTATATTTTAGTTATAGCCTACCGATAGGCGCCACTGTAGAACCGGATTCGATTGACGGTCTCCTGTATACCAGTTTCAAAGAATTCTAGTATTTTTTCCACAGTATCCTCTTCCGCAAGATCGCTCTCCGGCAAATTGTAGACCTGGTCACCGCAATCGACGCTGAAACGTTGCCGGAAGGTCCAAAGGAAATAAGAAATATCCGATTCACAGTTGCATAATTTTAATCCGGCCTTGGCACAGTGCTCTGGGCTGACCACGAAATCACCATTACTTTCGTTGGCTTCGTCGGGTTTCAATTTAAGTACGGCGATATCGCCGTTTGGCTCTTCGATAAACTTGATTAGAGCCTCTGCGTCACGGCCGTCGACAATCTCGGCTAAGAAACGCGTATCGGCGGTGTGGAAATCAAATACGAAATCATCGGGCAGCAGGTCGGAGGAAATCATCGCCGGATTGAGCTGGAAGGTGTGCGTACAGTAGCCCTCGTCGGTACGGAAAAACACAGCCATCGGATCGCACCCGCTGGCTGTCGGCTTGGACTGGATGAATGAGCCTAAAGATTGCTTGCTCATATTTTGCACGGAGTAGGCGACCAAGTCAGCGCTATCGATTTCGATGTGGTTTGATCCAGCTTCCCGGAAGAACGCTAGATTTTCCACCATCGCATCTTCCTCGGCATCAATCGCGTTGATGACGACACATTCGGCACCGTTCTCGATATTTTGCTTGGCAACGGACAGGTAACTTTCACTATAGATATTTCCCGCTTGTACAAAGACCAGATCGGCATCGAGTTGGCGGGCCGCTATGGCGGAACAGTATTGCGCGCCCGCGATACACCAGCGGTCTGGGTCCGGTGTGGCGTCGTTTTTCTCATGTTCCAGTAGCGTGTCGGGGATGCAGGTGATGCGTACATCGGCGAAGCGTTTGATAGTCCTGAAAACTGGGTGGTCCAACAGCAGTTCTTGATCTGCTTCAGCAGTGAACACGTCTATAATTACGCCACCCTCCGAGGCCAGGGCTGGGATATTACCTGGGGCTAGTAGGCTGGCGAGATCGAAGGCCAGGCATTTCTCGACGAACTCCTCGCCCCAGACAACGAGGCTGATGAGGGTAGGCCGGCTTTCACTGCCGACGAGCGACGGTGTCAGATTACGCGCAATCGCTTTCTGTGTATCGTAGAAATCAAGTAATTCCAGATAGAACTCGCCATCGTTCGACTGTCCGGTCATGCCCAGCTTTTTTAAAAGGTCACGTGCTAGATCATGCCGCTGATGATGGATCAGGGCGCGCGCGATAGAAATCCGGGCTTCTGGCGCTAGCAGAGCGTGCGCCAGCAGATCGTCTGGGTTTTCGATTATCGCCCGACCGGCGTAATGCTTCGCATCTTCCAGCCGTGACAGGCGCGCGCAAGCGAGCGACAGGCCGGAAAAGAGGCCAACCTCTCCGGATTGCTCGACGAAATCTATTCCATGTGCGATGAACGGGATGAGCTGTTCGAGTAGGTTGGAGGCTTCCGCATTCTGGCCGGTTGCTATGAACCGTTCTATGCCTTCAACGACGGTGGCGATTTTCGCCCGGACGTCTTCGTCCGAATGATCGGGTCCGGTCATTCATTCTCCTTGGTTGCGGTTTTGTCCCGACAACATAGTAAATTCGCACGCGTGAATACGACGTTCCAGAACGAATGTGGCGACATCGCAGTTTATACTGTTGCCACAACAATTTGCGTCATCGGTATTCGGATCACTTTATCATTCAGAGAAAGGGACACTTTTTACTCCTCAATAGTGCGATCGTGTTGTCTGCAAAGACCGGTAATGAAACAGCTTTGTGTCTGCAGATTGTTTAAATCCAACCGTAAAGCCACGTCTCGAGGACGCGGCCCCATTACTGGTGTGACGGGACCGTTTGCGCATAGATTTTGGAAAATAGAGAATGACCGTGGAGCACCGCAGCATTGTAGTTTAATCCTAGATGGAAAGCCGGTATTCATGCTGTCCGCCGTTCGTGGTGATCACGGGACCCAGACCTTTCGTCTTGAATGGGTCGTTTATGTGATAGTTCGGGTTCGACCGAAAATCTCCAGGCACGGCACCGCACCAGCGCTCGCCGACAAACACCATATCTGACTTCAATCCGCTATCGGACGGGCGAGAACTCGTGCCGGGGCGCCGTCGGCCTGGGCGATGTTGAGGGCACAGAACACGAACTCAGCGCGATGCCCTTCTAGCGTTTCGGTGTTGCAGAGGTGTTCGGCAACAATGACGCCTTCGCGGAGTAACACGTGATGGACTGGCCAGTTGAATTCATCCGGTCGCAAGGCCACTGGTAAATCCGGCGTTGGTATGTCGACGGCAAGCAGCTTACAGCGTTGCATGACGAGCCATTCCGCGGCGGCAACGCTGAGTGAGGGATGTTCGTCATCGTATTTTGTACTTCCGACGTAGCCGCTCCAGCCGCAACTGAGGAGCAAAATATTTCCAGGTTGCAGCTTTGGTGTGCAGGCCTCAAGGTCGGCCGGTTCTATGACACCCTTCGGCCCCTTGTTGAGCCGCCAGACCACACCGGGCCCGTGCAGCCGTTCGATGGGAACATCCTCGAAGGCCGGTCCATCACAATAGAAATGCCGGGGTGAATCAACGTGAGTGCCTATATGTACTACCATCTGCATTTCGGTGACGTTGAGCGGATGAACTGGCATCTCCATAATTTGCTCAAAACGCGGTTTCGGGAAGAATGAGACCCGCGGCATGTCGCTGCTCAACGGATGTGAAAGATCGACCCAATTGCCAGTCGGTGTGATGGTTTCTGGTGCCGGCAGGTCCATCCAGCCGCGCCAGCCAAAACCGATCTTCTGAGGCCTATCGCACATACCTTTTGTTCCGTTACGTTATTCCAATTCAAGTGCCTGCTCTACATTAACACGAACGATCAAACTGAAGGAGTTAGTGCAATCATGGCATTGAATGGTTCACAGATCATAGCCCGGGTGCTCAAGAGAATGGGCGTCGATGATTTTTTCTATATCATGGGTGAAACGGGTCTACGATCCGGCGCGCATACCCGAGCTGGTCAATAAGGCTTTCCAATT
>CAYYUG010000002.1:74512-82606 GCA_964474755.1 uncultured Rhodospirillaceae bacterium
AACGGGTCTACGATCCGGCGCGCATACCCGAGCTGGTCAATAAGGCTTTCCAATTATCCATGTCCGGCAAGCCCGGCCCGGTCTATCTTGACTTTCCAGGCGACGTCTTATATCGCGAGGTAGAAGAGGAATCGGTTGCCTGGCCGGTGCCATAGACACCAGAAAGACGACCCAAGCTGCAAGCCAACGACTAGGACGTTGCCGCGATCATAACGTTGTTAGAGAAGGTGGAGCGGCCGGTATTTATTTCCGGTAGCGGTATCCAGTGGGAAGCTGCCGAGGCTGAGTTGCAAGTTTGGTGAACTAATTTTTGTAAAGCCTACCTGGATCAATTTCGATATCGGCGATTGTTTTTAGTTCGTCATCGCGTAACGCCCGAAAAAAGCAGTTCCGCCGACCTGTGTGGCAGGCTACCCCGGTCTGATTGACGAGCAACAAAAGCGTATCGCCGTCGCAATCGACCCGAAGTTCTACAAGCTTTTGCACTTGGCCAGAAGTCTCGCCTTTGCGCCACAAAGATTGGCGCGAGCGGGACCAGTAGCAGACTTGGCTGGTTTCCAGGGTTTCCGCTACCGACTCGGCATTCATCCAAGCCATCATCAGTACTTCGCCGGTATCGTATTGCTGTGCTATAGCAGGCACGAGCCCATCTGCTGTGAAGGTAATTTCTTCGAAGATGGACGACATTGGGGTTCTCCTAGGCCTTGTTCATCCGGTCGAAGCCTGCATCCAGATCCGCAATCAAATCATCTGGGTCTTCCAGGCCAACATGGATGCGCATGCATTGGCCAGATACATTCCAATTAGTAACGGTGCGGCTTTGCTCTGGCCAGGACGGGATCAGAAGGCTTTCATAGCCGCCCCAACTGGAGCCCATACCGTGCAGTTTTAAATGATCCATCATGGCCGAGAGCTTTGACCGGTCATCTTCTTTAAGCACGAACCCAAACAGACCGCTTGCGCCGGTGAAGTCGCGTTTCCACAATTTGTGACCAGGGTCTTGGGGTAGTGCCGGATGCATCACCTGGCTGACCTCGGGCCGTGATTGCAACCATTCTGCTACCTTAATTCCGCTCTCATGATGCTGGGCCATCCTGATGCCGATGGTACGCAAGCCGCGCAGCGCTAGATAAACATCGTCCGGACCACAACACATGCCGAATAAGGCGCTCGACTGGCGGACTTTCTCATACGTAGCCTCGTTGCAGGCGATGGTGCCCATCATGACGTCTGAATGGCCGACGATGTATTTCGTGGCGGCCTGGACGGAGATGTCCACCCCTTCGGTCAGTGGCTTCCGAAAGTAACCGCCACTCCAGGTGTTGTCAGTTAAAACAATCACATCACGCGCATGTGCGGCCTCTACGATGGCAGGCAAATCCTGCACGTCGAAGGTCTGCGACCCAGGGCATTCGGTCCAAATCAGCCGTGTATTGTCGCAGATCAAGTCGGTGATGCCGGCACCGATTAGCGGGTCAAAATATTCTGTTTTAACGCCAAGGCGGGCCAACGTTCGGTCGCAAAAATTGCGCGTCGGAGTGTATGTGCTATCGGTCACCAGAATATGGTCGCCTGCCTCGACGAAGGCGCTCAGTGCCATAGTGATCGCCGATAGACCTGAAGACGCTAAAACGGTGCCGTGTGCCTGTTCTAGCGCACTCATTGCGTCCTCCAGGGCAAAGGTCGTCGGTGTCCCCGCGCGGCCGTACCGGACCCGGGCCTCAGACCGGTTAATGCGCTGTTCCAGCGTCTCGGAGAGGACCGTCGAGGCATGATAGACGGGCGGGTTGACGATGCCGTAGTTCTCGAATGGGCGGTTGCCGGCGTGGGTCACGACTGTATTGTCTTTCATTGGGCCTGCCATTTATTTTGCCTTGCGAAAACCTGAGGTACTGCCTTTGGTGAATTCCTCAGCGAGACCGCAGTGATTACACCCACGCATTCAAGGGAGCAAGTGTGAGCGATACATTCACGGAAAGCGTCGATTGCGTTGTTATTGGCGCGGGCGTCGTCGGGCTGGCGGTGGCGAGGGCACTGGCACAGGCTGGGCGCGAAGTAATTATCTTGGAAGCGGCTGATATGATTGGGACAGAAACCAGCTCGCGTAATAGCGAAGTGATCCATGCTGGCATCTACTATCCAGTTGGCAGCCTAAAGGCGCGTTTCTGCACAGATGGTAAGAATGCTCTCTACGAATATTGTGCTGAGCATGGAGTGCCGCACAAGCGCTGCGGTAAGATCATTGTCGCAACTGACGAAAGCCAGGTGCCGGCCATGCACGAAATTAAGGAACGTGCGGCGAAATGTGGCGTGACTGACCTCGAATTTCTCACTGCTGCGGACGCCAAGGCGATGGAGCCAGAGCTGTTCTGTCATGCGGCCCTCTGGTCGCCCTCGACCGGCATTATCGACACACACACACTGATGCTGGAATTGCAAGGTGACGCAGAAGCAGCTGGTGCGATGATGGCGTTCTTAAGCCCGGTAGAAGGAGGGACGATCAACGACGATGGCATCGTGCTCGAGGTTGGTGGCGAGATGCCGATGCGGCTACGCTGCCGTGAGTTGATCAACAGCGCGGGCATCTGCGCTCCGGCACTAGCCAGCACCCTCGAGGGGATGCCTACGAATAAGGTACCGACCACCTATCTGACTAAGGGCAATTACTATGCACTAGCTGGAAAGACGCCATTTAGCCGGCTAGTCTATCCCGCGCCGACGACACAATTTTTGGGTGTCCACATTACCATCGATATTGGCGGCCAAGCCCGTTTTGGCCCGGATGTAGAGCATATCGGTGAAATCGACTACGACGTTGACCCCAGTCGCTCCGACGGGTTTTATGAAGCAGTGCGTCGGTACTGGCCGGGTCTCGAGGACAACACACTGCACCCGAGCTATTCCGGTATCCGCCCGCGCATCACTCCACCGGGGGAACCGCTCTGCGACTTCGTTATCCAAGGGTCGGGTGAGCACGGGATTAGCGGCTTAGTCAACTTGTTTGGTATCGAGTCGCCGGGGCTTACTAGTTCGATGGCAATTGCGGACCATGTGGTCGAAATGCTGGGAACGCGCAACTGATGGAAATATCCAGAACCTAAAATTTGTTTTTTTAACGACACGAAATTTAGGTTCAACTGGAAATTTTATTAACCGGATAGTTCCTAATCAGAACTGGCAACTGGCTTGTTTTCGTCCTCTGCACTTGATGCCATCAGCTTGAATTTCGCAAAACTCGGCAGCAAACGCGGGTTGGGAATCTTCGTGGTTTGCCGGTTGAATACTGAAAATCCTGCTTTTTGATAGGTCGGGAGAGCGGCTGGATGGTCCAAATTGCAGGTATGTATCCAAACGCGTTCTGGCTCCAAATCCCAGGCGGCATCGACCGCCCAGTCGACGATAAAACGGCCCAGTCCGCGGCCTATAAAATCATGTATTAGGCCGAGATAAGCGACTTCGACCGCTGGCATCATTCGTGCATCTAACTCAGCATAGCCTGCTGGTACGCCGCCACAATAGAGTACGTCGACGGACACATTTTTATCGTGGATAATTTCGGTCAGGACTTCGTCGCTCATCTGCCGTCGTTCGTACCACAACCATTCCTGTCCCACTGTGTTGTAAAGATAGCGATAGAAGGAAGTCGTCGGTTGGTGCGCGCGTAGCAGCATGACGGGTTGCGACAGGCTCGGCGCTCGCGCAAGGGGTCGTGCCGGTGGCGTTAGCATTTCCAGCGAGGTGACGGTAACGTCGATGAATTCTTCTGTCATCCCTCGTCACTAGCTCCTCGCTTCATTCGCAACCGATTTAGCCAGCGCGACACGGCGAATATCGATCCCTCTTGTAATCGAGGGCCTCGCACAATTGAGCGATCCTGGCGCTTGCCCGCGGGTCTTCAATCCAAGGTTGGGAACGTCGAGTACACGCAGATGCTTTTCAGATCTAGCCATTTTACTGCGACTTAGGCTTCGACTGGCGTGTCGTTGCGTGCGCCCCATTCGGCCCACGAGCCATCATAGACGGGGACCGTCTCGTTGCCGATAAGGTACAAGCCAAGCGAAATAACACAGGCAGCAACGCCGGAGCCACATGTTGTGATCATTGGTTGGCTGGTATCGGTGATGCTGGCGTTATTTAGTGCGGTCCGGATACCGTCTGCTGGCAAAATGGTCTTGCTTGAAGGGTCGATAAACAGGTTTGCCGGCAGATTAACTGACCCTGGCATGTGGCCGGCGCGCAGGCCTGGTCGCGGTTCCGGGGCGGCCGCGTTGAAGCGGGCGGCTGGTCGCGCATCAACGACCAGCGCTTTTCGTACTTTCTGGTTGGCCAGCATCTGATCAACGGTACTCACGAGATACGAAACCGGTTTAGCGTGAAATGTGCCGTGCGTCTGGTCATTAATTTCATTGGAAACTGGCAGGTTTTCCGCAACCCATTTTGGCAGTCCGCCATTCAACACAGTGACTTTATCGTGGCCAAAGGTACGAAACGTCCACCAGGCACGCGGTGCAGTCGATACGCCATGTACGTCGTAGACCACCACAATATCATCACTGTTGATGCCTAGCGCGCTCATTTGCGCGGCGAACCTTTCTGCACTCGGCAGCATATGTGGCAGTAAGTTGTCGGTGTCGCGAATTTCATCGATATCGAACAGCATTGCGCCGGGTATATGCTGCTCTTCGAATTCCAACTCCGCATCGCGGTTGGTTCCAGGTAGATGGTAACTGGCGTCCAGCACTTTAACGTTCGAGTCGGACAGGTGCGCTGCAAGCCAATCTGTTTCAACTAGCGCGTCAGGGTTTGCATAGCTCACTGCTGTTCTCCTAGCGAATTTTACCTGGACTATAATTCAAAAACTATATTTACCCGGCGGTTTCGCTTACCCTTGTTCTCGATCTTTGAGACGCGGACGCGGCCGACTTCGCCGGTGCGGGCCAGGTGGGTGCCGCCACATGGCTGCAAATCGACCTCCGGAATTTCTAGTAGCCGCACTTTTCCGCTGCCGCTGGGCGGGCTGACAGACATGGTTCGAACTAGGTCGGGGTTGTTGCTCAGTTCTTCATCGGTGATCCAGCGTGCTCCAACCGTATGATCTTCTGCAACCAGCTTGTTGATCCCATCGGCAATCATTTCTTTATCGAGCGTCGCATCACCGATATCGAAATCAAGACTGCTTTTTTCTGTGCCGATCTTACCGCCAGTCACGCCGTATGGCACGACAGCACACATCAGATGAAGTCCAGTGTGCATGCGCATATGCTTGTAGCGACGATCCCAATCGATCCGCGCTATAACCGTATCGCCGGGCGCTGGCAGGACGGATCCTTCCGCCGGCACATGAACAACATTCTCGACGTCATCGCCTTTCACGGTGGTGATTATCGCAATTTCGGCGCCATCGCCGGTGATTAGGACACCGCTATCTCCAGGCTGGCCTCCGCCGGTTGGGTAAAAGACAGTCTGGTCGAGAACGATACCGCCTTTGTCGTTTATAGCCTCCACGGCCGCTTCACATTCCTTAAGATAGGCATCAGCCCGAAACAGTTCCTCGGTGATCATGCACTCTCCATCCAGTCGGGTACTGGCAATTCCTTCTCGCGGAGGAAGGCCGGGTTGAACAGTTTCGACATGTAGCGAGTACCGGAATCGCATAATACGGTGACAATTGTCTTGCCTGGTCCTAAGTCCTTGGCCATACGGATCGCGCCGGCAACGTTTATGCCACTTGAGCCACCCAGGCAAAGACCTTCTTCCTTGAGTAGGTCAAAGCAAATCTGTACCGCCTCTGCGTCAGAGATCTGATAGGCGTCATCCACTGGTGCGCCTTCGATGTTTTTGGTAATCCGGCCTTGGCCGATACCTTCGGTGATCGAGCTGCCTTCGGATTTCAGTTCGCCATGTTTTACGTAGTTGTACATCGCGGCCCCCATCGGATCGGAGACCGCAGCCACGATGTCTTTGTTTTTTTCCTTCAAGAAAGAGCTAGTGCCGGCCAGTGTGCCGCCTGTACCGATTGCGCAGGTGAAGCCGTCGATCGTGCCTTCCGTTTGCTTCCAAATTTCTGGTCCCGTCGATTTGTAGTGGCCATTGCGGTTGGCTGTGTTGTCCCACTGGTTCGCCCACAAGGCGCCATTTGGTTCGGTCTTAGCGCGTTCGGCTGCCACCCGCTCAGAAACGTGGACGTAATTGTCAGGGTTCCTGTAGGGTAAGGCAGCTACCTCCATTAGCTCCGCACCGCATAGCCGCAGCATGTCCTTCTTTTCCTGTGATTGGGTTTTCGGAATGACGATCAAGGTGCGGTAGCCACGCGCGTTGCCTACCAGTGCCAGACCAATGCCGGTATTGCCGGCGGTGCCTTCGACAATTAATCCGCCAGGTTTGAGTACGCCACGTTCTTCCGCGTCGAGTATAATATAAAGGCCTGCCCGGTCTTTAACCGAGCCCCCGGGGTTGAGGAACTCAGCCTTGCCCAAGATGGTGCAACCCGTCTCCTCAGAAGCCTTGCGAAGTTTGATTAGCGGGGTATTGCCAATCGAACCGATAAAGCCATCACGGAAGTCCATTTTTACTCTTTCGGTCCATTAAATTTTCCTCTAGTGCGATGGTTAGTAGCCCTGCTGAAATCGAAACATTCCGTAACTAAATCATACTAATCTTTTATAGTTTGTGTACTGATTTGCAAAATTTCAGATTCTTCTTATTCGACAGTTCTATATTCCAATTGTTGCAGACTTATTTGAAACGCTTCGATTGTATTCTAGTTTAAAGGGCAAGGTATTAAGCCCTCTTCAGGTAGTTACTTTCGCGGGTGTTAAGTCCAGTCCCGCTGTAGCCTTGCACGGTTACGATCTAGCCACTGCAACCCCACTATGCTGATTGAATTGTCGAAATAATTGGCGTCTACCATGCCGAGCGCTTCTGAGAACGGGATCTCGAAAGCGCGGATATCTTCTCCTTCTTCTGCCATGCCATATAAGCCGCTGATTCCATTTGCAGAAACTTCGGCGCAAAAAAGTGTGACGTGTTGGGTGGACCCGCCTGGACTCGCATAAAATGTCAGGGCCTGTTCTAGCCGACTGACGTTGCATCCAGTCTCCTCAAGCGTTTCCCTGCGAGCCACCTCAGCTACGCTTTCGCCTTCTTCAATCATGCCGGCGGCGATCGACACGCTCCAGGGCTTTGGGTCTCCTGCCGCGTACTTTCCATTGCGGAACTGCTCTATTAAGACGACTGAATCAAGGACGGGGTCGTAGGGAATGACCGCCACGACTGCACCATGCATCACGACTTCTCGGTCGAGAAGCTCGGTCCAGCCGCCAGCAAACAATCGGTGCTTCAAATGCAACCGTACCATACGGAAAAATCCGTCGTGCAGGTTTCTGCTAGAATCGAGAACGACATCGTCTCGCGTCATTATCGTATGCTTCACGTATGTCTCCGCTTGCAGAAATGTATGAAGTGGGGCACCGCCTGATGTCTGGAGCGCCGGTAGTTTGAACCCTCCCAGTTTATATGTTTTGATTCCCGTGGGTAAAACATTCCAGATAGCCCCAATTTCAACGTGCTCGGCGGTTTCGGTGCGGGCAACGAATGTTTTTGCAACGGAATGCAATAGGTGAATAGGTGAACGAAGGGCAGCCTGTTATGAGAAATCGAAGCGATAGGTCTGACCGTAAGGAAATAGTGCACCCATTTGTGCGGGGCCTTGGTCAAAATCTCCAAGCATGCCAAGTCGACCAGCGTGAATTCCTATACACCGTTTCATTGTTCGGTTATAGCAGCGATCAATAAGCTGATATTGAATATCCAAAGCCTACAGCAGTCGACACCGGTGTTTATCAGTCATAATCAAAGCGCGCCGCAGGACCTCGCCGGTGGGGCCATCGTCAAGTATCAGGGGCAGGTGCAGACTGAAGCATTCTTCAGCCTACCCTATCATCCCCATACTGAAGTCTCCGTCTCGTCCATCCCGTTCGCCGATCCCATGTTGGCGAAGAGATGGGTTATTCCCAAAGAAATGCTGCCCAGCGCGTTCGATTTACCGTATGGCTGCGCCTTCGCGACCCTCTACCCGCGAGGGACCGGATTTAT
>CAYYUG010000002.1:82706-91326 GCA_964474755.1 uncultured Rhodospirillaceae bacterium
CGGTGGCTATCAGCTTACCTGCGATCTATCGCGAGACGAACGCGAGGCGGTTGAGACTGTTATCGCGATCGAGGTAACGGCGTCTTGATAATCAAGCAGAAGACCGTATGTCCAACAGCTTAAAAGGCATTCTCTGCCTAATCACGGCTGGTGCGATCTTGGCCTTCACCGATGGTTTGTCAAAATATTTGACGGGCGATTATCCGCCGGGTCAAATCTTGTTCTTCCGGTCAGTTTTCGTCTTTGTGCCCATCGCCATTATGGTGTGGCATAGAGGCGGGATGCGCAACGTGCGCATTATCGACCGGCGAGGACAGTTGATGCGTGGATTGTTCGCTGTCGTCACCTCCTATCTTTTCATGATCGCCATCAAGCACATGCCGCTGGCTGACATGACGGCTATCATGTTTGCGACGCCGATTATAATGACTGCGCTGGCGCCCTATTTCCTAGGTGAACAGGTGGGCTGGCGTCGGTGGTTGGCGGTTATCGTGGGTTTCAGCGGGATCTTGCTGATGATCCGGCCGAGCGGCGATGCTTTGCTTTGGCCGGCGCTACTGGCGTTGGCGGCGACCTTTTTTAATAGCTTCCGCGACATCGCGACGCGGCACCTCTCTAAAACAGAAGACGCCAACGGTATCATGATCTGCACCACAGCTTGTGTCATGCTGGGAGGGCTGTGCAGCTCATTGTTAGGCTGGCGGATGCCGGATCTTCAGGGGCTGGCCTTGTTTGCGTTGACCGGCTTCCTGCAAGGCTTCGGTCAGTATTTTCTCGTCGCCGCCTTCCTGTTCGGCGAGGCGGTCGTTGTGGCGCCATTTCGATACTTTACGCTGATCTGGGCGACTATTTACGGCTACCTGATGTTCGGGGATATCCCGGGAATCGACACCCTAACAGGGGCTGCCATCGTAGTCGGAAGCGGTTTGTTTATTTTTTATCGAGAAGCGAGAAGACGCAGCTAAGGAAGCACTATCGTTACGCAAAATATTGTTGATATCTCAGCAATATTTTGGAGCCGTGGTTCAATCTTTATCGATTTAGATTTGGGTCAAGATGCGCGAAGATATTTTTCGGTGTCCCCGCACTTCGCCTTAGCGTTTCCCGTCTAGTCTGAGGTATCAGGCAAGCTAATGCTCATTGTCGGTAATTGCCTGATCGCAGTAGTCTTCGGCTGATCCTGTATTTATTCGAGGCTATAGCACTCAAAAAAAATGTGTCGCCAAAGGTAGGGAATTCTTCCGTGTCACATTTTCTATGACTGCATTGCTATACCTTGTTGCGTAAGTGCCGATTATAAAGGAGCCCCCGGCTATCGGCTTTACCTTTGCCTTGCCTGAGCCGGGCGAGTTAATCCTGTTGTCGAACATATTGAATAGGAAGTAGGTGTCGACCGACAGGAACTTGATAAAAGAAATGTCGCAGTGGAACAGCGCGTCCAAAAGGTTAACCGTGGGCAGCTGCGCTGTCCGTTCGCGATGTCATAAGCCCGATGCAACTGATAGGCCATTCGATATATAAAAGATATCACTAGAGACGTTTGAGCGGTGCCGCGTACCGCTATTGATTGTTATAGTCCACCGTACAGTGATAATTGCTTCAAGGACTGGATGTGACCTCGCAGATGATAACGAGACAAGGCGCTTGATTCAGACGAGGTGCGCTTCCTGATGAAGGTTGATGCTAATCTGATGCGCATGTTGCGCAATATTTGACCGCCAAGGAGGAAACATGGGCGACACGTTACCGGCCAGCACGATCGATAGCCAAACGGCCCTGCGCGGTCTTTATAAGATGCCGGGCGAGGTGGCGTCCAAGAAAGTGCTTTCCCAACTCGATGAGCACTGCAGGCAATTCATTAAATTGTCGCCTTTCCTGTGCATCTCCACGGCGGGGGCCGACGGTTCGGCGGATGTATCGCCACGTGGCGATGCGCCAGGCTTTGTTGGCGTGCCTGATGATGGGACCGTTGTGATCCCAGACCGGGTTGGTAACAATCGACTCGATACGCTGGCAAATATTGTGGAAAACCCAAATGTTGGGTTAATTTTCTTTGTTCCGGGCTTTAACGATATCCTGCGCATCAATGGACAAGGTAAGATCGTCGATGATCCCGCGCTTTTGGTGCAATATGCGGTAGATGGTAAGCTCCCCGCGACGGCTGTCGTTATCACGGTGGTCGAGGCATTCCTGCACTGCCCGAAAGCAATTATGCGCGCAAAACTATGGTCCGGCGAAGCCTTAACACCGCGCGATGTGATGCCGACGGCTGGTCAAATTTACAAAGACCAGATTGCGCTAACGGAAAGTGCGGAGGATTTGGAGGCGGGCTTCGTCGCCAAACGGGCTCAAGGCTTGTATTGAGGGAAGGTACGATGGTGAGAGAGGCAGTTGATCAATCTCTAGAAGACGTGCAATGGGCGGCTCGGCGAAGGCTCGCCGCAGCTTACCGCATCGTCCATCATCTTGGTTGGACTGAGACGATCTATGGTCACTTAACTTTGCGGGTGCCCGGAACGCACAACTTCCTAATTAACCCCTGGGGGTTACGCTATGACGAGGTAACGGCGTCCAACCTGGTAGAAATCGATATAGATGGCAATGCGGTCGGTTCGAGCAATTATCCGGTAAACAAGGCAGGCTTCGTCATCCACAGCGCGATTCACGCCGGCCGTAAGGATTTGCATTGCGTCTTTCACATTCACACAACGGACGGCATGGCGGTGGCGGCGCAACAGGATGGACTGTTGCCAATCAGCATCATGGCGACAGGTTATTACGGCCGAATAGCTTATCACGATTACGAAGGGCCAAGCCTCAACCTCGAAGAACGTGAGCGGTTAGTGTTGTCGATGGGCGACCATAAGAACTTGATCCTTCGCAATCATGGGTTGCTGACAGCCGGCACGACGGTGGAAGAGGCTTTCATTCTGATGTTCCGTCTTCAGCGCGCCTGCGAAATCCAGATCGCTGCGCAATCCGGCGGCAACGCGTTGACTATTCCTCCCAACGACGTCTGCGAGGAGTCCGCGCGCTTGACTGACGAATTTCTCGAAGGTAATGACGGCGCACCGGCGGGCGTTCTCGAATTCGAATCTTATGTTCGGCTGATTGACAAGCTGGACCCTTCCTACAAACACTGACCTTAAGGTTTAGGAGATCATTTTTATGAATTCGCCGGAATGGCACCGCCGTATGCGCGATTTCGTTTTGGAGGCAGGCGGCTTGGCTCCCGTGACTGACTCATTTTATTTCTTGCGCCATGGTGAGACCGAACACAATAAGCGACGTATCATCCAGACCCAGCATGGCGTTACTCTGAATGACACCGGCCGTAACCAAGCGCGCGCGGCTTCGGAGATACTAGTGCACCATGATTTCGTCGAGATCCATGCTAGCAATTTGGAGCGCACATGGGAGACGGCTGAGATTGTCAATGAAAAATGCGCAAAGCCGTTGCACAAACAATCGAACCTGTGGGAGCGCGATTGGGGTGATTGGGCCGGCCAATCTAACATCGACCTCAATTGGGGCGGTGACCCAGAAAATGGCGAGACACTACAACGCTTTACCCTGCGTACCCTCGACGGTTTTCGAGAAGTGCTGAACCATGGAAAGGAAATTTTGATCGTTGCTCATGGCGGCAACTACGCGGTCCTACTGGCCGCCTTCGGCCTGCCTCTCAACGGACCAAGGGTGGTTAAGAATGCGGAACCGATCCGCCTGACTAAGGACAGTTCAGGGCAAGGAGGGTGGACAGCGACGCATATTTAGCTGTGGGAGTTGGCGTCACTTCCGCCGTAATAACGGAAAGTCGGCGTCTCTGTGATCGACACGGCACATGTGCTCGAATAGACGGGTGACGACTGAGGATCGCCTGGTTTTTCCACACAACCATTAAATTTTATGCGTCGAAGATGGAGCGGTTGCCGCTGCTAGAAACGACGACAGGACCGAGATAGTCCGAGGACGCGAAGGCGGGTGCGTGTTTTGCGGTGAACTCGTGGATCCAGTCAAGCGTGCGCTTTTTTAGGTTTATTGACTGACTTTGGCTTTCCGGGTAGCGACTGTCGACGAAAAAACACCCTGAAAAAGAGCACAACGCGAAATAGAGCTTTAATCTGTGTCTAGCTCAAAAGTGCGGGTTCCGCTCGCATGTTGGTCGCTACAAGCCGGATCAGGGCGGTCTTAGCAACGGATGTCGTTCGAGACATTCCTTTTTCAAGACCCAGCCTGAGACACTACCCAAGCCTATTTCGAGAGCTACTGGAGAAGTATCCCCCGGGATCCGGTCATTGGGACCACCATCATCTAGGCCTATATGAACAGGGAGAGGAATACTTGGGGCGAGATTAATTGACACAACCAGCTAACAGCCATACCCGCGCATTGCGCAGTTCGCTGTCCTCCATGATGCCGGTGGTCTCAGCGTGGTAGGACGCAACCATCTTCATGTCTAGATCGTGGAGAATGAAACGGCCCGGGTCACCAATTAATACCGTACGGCCAGCGTCGGCCAAATCGTGGAGCCAGGGCAACAGGCGATCAGCTATTTGTTTG
The DNA here is from genome assembly GCA_964474755.1 of uncultured Rhodospirillaceae bacterium. Classification (GTDB taxonomy): domain Bacteria; phylum Pseudomonadota; class Alphaproteobacteria; order UBA8366. The sequence continues at coordinate 87,267 of CAYYUG010000002.1, forward strand.
TCGTAGAAGACGTCGCCAATCAGTAGCGGGTTCCAGCCACTATCGGTACCGATTAGATCGTCAGTCGTTACTTCAAAATCGACATTGTTGACCGCACAGTTCAACAATGTTGCCTCGATGGCCACGGGATCGATGTCGGAGGCGATCACCGATGCCGCACCAGCCTTGGCTGCCGCTATTGCCACCAATCCGCTCCCTGCGCCGAAATCCAGAGCGTGTTTGCCCGCGATCACTTCCGGATTGTCCATTAGGTAACGCGCCAACGCTTGCCCACCGGCCCAGGCGAAGGCCCAGTATGGTGTGCCAATGCCGAGCGCCGCTAGTTCGTCCTCTCCGGCACGGTAAAGTGGTAAATCCTCGTCGGCCAGGTGAAGAGGGACCTCTGGGATCATGCGCGGCGCGATTACCGTGGTGTTTTCAGTAATCAGGGTGCGGGCTGTATCGGCATTTCCTGATATCCAGAGCGTCATCAGCGTTAGTCCTTCGAGGAAAACGACTCGTCGTGCGCGTTGGTTGTACTATCATGGTTTCGGTACATCGACCATTGAGGGAGATAGTTATGGGCGAGCAATCACGTGGTGCGGCCTTCGTAGTGCAGCCGGATGAGGGGCAGAGTTATTGGCAGCCGGTGCCTGCTAACGGCTACGCTGAAGTACTGGTGTCAAAACGCAACGATCCCTCGATCAAGGATCTGTCGGCGGGTATCCAGGTAATCGGGCCGCGCTCCTTCATCCGAGAGCACCAGCACGGTACTGAGCAGGAACTGCTGTTCTTTTTTGAAGGCACAGGCAAGGTTCTGGTCAATGGCGAAGAGTATCCAGTGCAGCCAGGAACCATGGTCTATGCCGGGCAGCATAACGCGCACAAAATTATCAATGACACAGATCAGGACCTGAAGATGATGTGGTTGCTGTCGCCGGGTGGGCTTGAAGATTTTTTCGCGGGCATCGGCCGGCCGCGCGCGGCCGGTGAGCCCGCGCCCGAGCCGTTTCCGCGCCCTGATAATGTGTCTGAGATCGAGGCGAACACTGTCTTCGCCTCACTCGACAAGGGGGTTTAATGGCGAAGCTTACCCTCAAAGACGGCGACGAACTCAATTACCAGGTACTGGGCAAGGGACCGCCGCTGCTGCTTGTCTCTGGATTGGGCGGTGTTGGGGCGTTCTGGAAGGATCATGTGCCGGCATTTGCGGCTCAGTTTACCGTAGTGTTGCATGATCACCGTGGCACGGGGCAAAGCAGCCCGTCGCAAATTGACTACTCGGTCGGTCAGATGGCCGACGACCTGCTACAGCTAATGGACCATTTGCAGCTTGCACGCGCTGATTTGATTGGCCATTCCACCGGTGGCGCCATTGGCCAGACCCTGGCGATCGACCAGCCAGAACGTATTGGCAAGTTGGTGTTGAGTGCGACCTGGAGCGCTGCGGACGATTATTTTAAGCGGCTGTTTCAAGTCCGCGCCGACATTTTGCTAGCTGGTGGCGTGGAAGCTTACGTGCGTAGCCATGCTGTATTCATGTTCCCGCCGCACTGGGTTCGCGACAAGCTTTCCACAATGCTGTCAGGGGAAAAAGACGCTGTCGCAGCTTTCCCGACGCCAGAGATCATGTTGAGCCGTATTCGGGGTATTCTAAGGTTTGACCGGCGCGACGAGCTGAGCGCGATCCGCTCGCCAGCTTTGGTGATTGGTGCGCGTGACGATATCACCACGCCGGCGTATTTCACAGAAGAGTTGGGCCAACTGATCCCCAACGCTGAGACCGTAATCCTGGAGACAGGCGGGCATTTTTTCCCGCTTGTCGAAGGCGAATTGTTCCGCAACCATACGCTCGCCTTTCTTAAGCGCGACTGACCGAGGAAAAATTATGGACGACACCGCTTTCTGCACTGTAACCGATCTACGCGACGGCTTTGCATCCGGCACTCTCTCACCTATCGCCATCATGGAGCGCTATCTTGAACAGATCGCCGCTCATGACGAAAAACTGCACGCCTTCGTCAACGTCTATGCCGACGACGCACGCCTGGCGGCCGAGGCGGCGGAGAAGGCGCAACAGGCCGGGCACCGCGTTGGGCCGTTGCATGGCATACCGATTGCTATGAAGGATATTGTGGATATAGAAGGGCGAGTTACGACCGGCGGCTCGCTGCCTTGGAGCGACCGCATCTCGCCGACTACTGCGACCTTGGTGGAGCGGTTGATGGCGTCAGGCATGATCGTCATTGGCAAAACCCATACGGTAGAATTCGCCATGGGCGGCTGGGGTACGAACCAGCATATGGGGACGCCTTGGAACCCTTGGGACGCGGCGGTGCATCGTACGCCAGGCGGTTCTAGCGCGGGCTCCGGTGTCTCGGTGGCGGCGGGTATGGCACCTTGTGCGATCGGCACGGATACGGGCGGATCAGTGCGGCTCCCAGCGGCTTGGTGCGGTCTTGTTGGTTTGAAAACTACGATCGGTCGGATTAGTACCCATGGCGTTCTGCCTCTTGCTAGTACTTTGGATACGCCTGGGCCGATGTGCCGCACTGTTGAGGATGCGGCACTAATCTATAACGTCATGCAAGGACCGGACCCGAAGGATCTGCACACAAAGGGTGTCGCCTTCGAGAACCCGCTGCCTGAAATGCGCCGGGGCGTCTCCGGGCTGCGCCTGGCGTGCATGGGTGAGCGAGAGCGCGAGATCGTCGACACGGAAGTGTTGGCTGCCTACGATGCATCTTTGGAGACCCTGAAGGGGCAGGGCGCTGAGATCGTCGACGTGACCCTGCCGGGACGCTTCACTGGGCTCGGCGCTATCACCGGCAAGATCATCGGTGCGGAGGGGTATCTTTTCGTCGGTGACCGGGTCGATGACATGTCCTTGCAGATCGACGAGGACGTCCGCCCACGTATCTGGGTCGGCAAGGAGATGAGCGCCCGCGAGTATCTCGAAATTCTGCAGCAACGTGAAGAAATCAAACGCTCCTATGATGAGGCGCTGGCCGGCGTCGACGCCTATCTGACGCCGACCACGGATACACCGGCGATACCGCTGACCGAGGTCGACCAGGATGAAACCCCAGCGACCTTCACACGCGTCGTGAACCTGCTTGATAGGTGTGCTCTGTCGATCCCGAACGGCATGACAATTGGAGGACTGCCGACCTCGTTGCAAATCATGTGTGGTGCTTATGATGAGGCGATGGCGCTGCGCATCGGATGGGCGTTCCAAGAGGTCACAGATTGGGTCAACCGTGTACCGAAGGGTTATAATTAATAGGAAATTTAGTCCTTTAGTTTTTAAATAGCTGGTGACAGTCGTGACCAGCTCTGCGTTAAGCCCGCACCTTTAGAGTAAATCTTAGGCGCTCTGGGTACATAGGGTGCGGCTTTATGCAGCTGTATTGCCTCCGTCTACAATCAGTTCCGTTCCTGTAACGAAAGACGCTTCGTCCGACGCCAAGAACATAACAGCATTGGCTATTTCTTCTGGCTGAGCAAAACGTCCGAGAGGAATACCGGCAAAGCGTTCAGCGCGAACAGACTCTGGTACTGCTTTATAACCCATCTCTGTCTCGACCGGACCCGGGTGTACCGAATTACAACGTATTCCACTCTTAGCATATTGAACTGCAACTGATTTACTTAGGAGCCGTACTGCCCCTTTTGAAGCTCCATAATGTGACGATATTGAAGCTCTGATACCTGCCGTTGAAGAAATATTTACGATTGAACCACCGCCGCTACGTTTCATTGGTTCCAATGCTGCCTTGCAACCGAGGAACACGCCTTTGCTGTTGACTTCCATGATAAGGTCCCAGTCGTCCTCACTAGTCTCGTGCATTGGCTTACGTTGGTAGACACCAGCGTTATTTACCAGGATATCCAGACGCCCATGCTGTTCCATAAGAGAATTTACTGCAGTTTCCCAGTCGTTTTGTTTTGTTACGTCTAGTTTGATAAATTGGACGGAAAGGCCGGCGGCAATTAGTTTTTCTGCCAGTATTTCACCAGCTTCGACTTCGATGTCTGCAAGTCCAACGTGAGCCCCTTCAATAGCAAAACGGCGAACAAT
>CAYYUG010000002.1:91426-104037 GCA_964474755.1 uncultured Rhodospirillaceae bacterium
TTAACTATTTTAACGCAGGTCATTCTGGTATATTTAATCTTACGCTATATACAAGAAGTATGATTGGTTTTTGATAATTGATCAAGCGGAGCTGAAAGAATGACTGGCCACGAGAAGGCGCTTAACCCGATAGATATTGCTAGGCATTGGTTGCAAAATTTTGAGGATGCACTCGTTATCCAAGATATGAGTGCCGTGGCGAAAATGTTTCTACTGGAAAGTTATTGGCGCGATTTAGTTGCTTTTACATGGCACATTAGCACCTTCAGTAGCCGAGAAGCGATAAATTCCGCAATGTGTGAATTTATTCCATCGTCGGAGCCTTGTAATTTTCGTCTTTCGGAGGACCGTACGTCACCTCACTGGGTGAACCGTGTAGGTGTCGATGCAATTGAAGCAATGTTCTGTTTTGAAACTCGGTCAGGAAAAGGCAGTGGTGTATTACGCCTTGTGCCAGAGCCAGGGAATGAAGGTAGCTTTTTAGCTTGGGTATTGTTGACTTCGTTGGATGAGATCAAAGGCCACGAAGAGCTAATTGGTAAACGTCGGCCCCGTGGTGATGAGTGGTCAGGCGGATTTGGTTCTGAAAATTGGCTGGATATTCGAACGCAGCATATGACTTATAAAAATAAAGAGCCGGCTGTGGTCGTGATTGGAGGTAGTCAATGTGGCCTTGGTATTGCTGCTTGTTTGAATGTCCTCGGTGTCGACACGTTAGTGATTGATAAACATGAACGAGTAGGCGATGCATGGCGCAAAAGGTATCACAACCTTGTTCTTCATAACGAGGTTTTTGTCGACCATATGCCGTACATGCCATTCCCTCCAAATTATCCTGTCTACATTCCACGAGATAAGATAGCGAATTGGCTTGAGTTTTATGCTGATACTATGGAGCTTAATGTATGGACCTCCACAGAATTTACAGGCGGTGATTATAACGAGGCAGAAGGTTTCTGGACGTTAAAAGTCCGCAAACCGGATGGCAGTGAACGGATACTGCGCCCGCGTCACGTTGTATTTGCTACTGGAGTTAGTTCTATACCAGTCATGCCTGATCTGCCGGGACAAGATAGTTTTAAAGGCGACCTCTTGCATTCCAGCGCTTACATGTCAGGTGCAAATTGGAAAGGAGGAAAAGGTATAGTTCTTGGTACCGGCAACAGTGGCCATGACGTCGCTCACGACCTTTACGAGAGCGGTGTAGATACGACCATAGTTCAACGAAATTCGACACTTATCATCAGCTTAAAAGAAGCTCAGAGGATCTATGAGTTATACCAGCAGGGGCCTCCAATTGAAGAATGCGACCTCATTGCTACAGCGTCGCCATATCCATTGCTGGTCAAGGGCTATCAGATTACAGCAGCAGCCTGTCAGGAGGCCGACGCGACGTTGTTAGAAGGGCTAAAGGCGCGCGGGTTCCGGCTCGATAATGGTGAACCTGATGATACTGGATACCAAATGAAATATCTGCGAAGGGGCGGTGGTTACTACTTCAATGTTGGTGCATCAGATTTGATTGTAGACGGCAAAATTAACTTACTGCACCACCATGATATTGAGAGAGTAGTGTCCAACGGTTTACTTATGAAGGACGGTAAAATTGCTGAAGCCGATGTCATTGTTGCAGCGACTGGCTACAAGAACCAGCAGGATGTGGTACGACATTTTATGGGTGATAAGATTGCAGAACGTATCGGTCAGGTCTGGGGTTTTGATCAGACAGGTGAACTTCGCAATATGTGGTGCCGCACACCACAACCCGGCCTATGGTTTGCCGGTGGTGGCTTGCCACATGTTCGCATTTTTTCTAAGTACCTTGCCCAACAAATTAAAGCATGTGAAGTAGGGCTCATCGACCCTTGTTTGGAGGGTAATATCGCACCGCCGATGGATTTAGTGGCCTAAATAAATAAAATTAAATATACATAGAATTATCAACTTTTAAATTAACTTTTCTTTGCCATATTTAGCTCATCAAATTCGTTTGAGATGCCACCTTCCATATTTAGTAGATTTCCAAAAACCTGAATTTCAAACCATTCTATGAATTCTTTATCTCTCCCTTGTTTCCAAAAATTCCAAGTTGGAATTCCCATTTTAGTTTCCATGATGCCTGATTTAATAAGATGTATTCTCATATTTAAATGACTTTCATCTATCATATTATTTTTAAATTGATCATAGCTATCAAAAAGATCTACTAAACAAGTTTGAATCCATAAAGTCATACGCCAATATTCGTGGTTCTCGAAGTCTTCTTCTCTCCAATTTCTACTTAGGAATTTTGCAAAATTTTCATTATGGGATGATTCAAAGTAGCGTCTGTATAATCTCTCATTCAATTTATATCCAAAATCTAATTTCATCATAATACGGTTTTGGTGTAATTGAATTCCTAAATAAATCACGGAACCCACCATGGCAAAACTGCTGATTATTTGTGCGGTGTCTACTGCAATAGAAAAATCCATTTTAGTATTCCTTATAATTAAATACTCATAAGTTTCAGTCAGTCGGTAGTTTAAATGCTAAATCTGGCCACCGAATTTTATAAAAGTATTAAACATTTTAATCAGCGGATTGGCCAAGCCTCGCGGAATTTACGAAGTGCATCGACATGTTGGTCATTTGAAGTTATTCCGGAAGCCATGGTTCGAAAGGTTAAATGTGTAGCGCCCATTGCCTTCCATTGTTCCGCCTCTGCTGCCCAAGCCTGAGAACCTCGTTCCCCTGCCAATACGGTTGCGTCAATTCCTAGGGTATTGGGATCGCGCCCAGCTTCACGTGCTGCGTCACGAAAATATTCAAAGTGCTCTTCCGCCTCTGGGCCTGGCGGGACACGTGGATTGGCAAACCATCCGTCTGCTATTCTGCCCGCACGTTTAATTGCAGGTTCGACGAAGGCCCCTATCCAGACAGGTATGGGGCGCTGTACCGGTAAAGGATTGATACCGGCATCGACTATTGTATGAAACTTACCTTCAAAATTGACCAATTCGTTTGTCCAAAGCTTTCGCATTACCTCAATCTGCTCGACGACGCGTTGGGCGCGATTACGAAAGTTCTCTCCGAGTACTTCGAATTCCATCTCGTTCCAGCCGATGCCAACACCGAGCCGTAGGCGGCCACCGCTTAGTAGGTCGAGTTCGGCGCATTGCTTTGCAACCAGCGCCGTTTGCCGCTGTGGTAGGATTAAGATCGCCGTGGCAAGCTCGATGTTCTTTGTCAGTGCGGCGACATAGGCGTAAAAGATTAACGGTTCATGGAAGGCGTTTTCGCGCGTGTAAAAGGCACGCCAATCGTCTGCTACTGCTTTGCCCGACTGGATCACATGGTCGATCAAGGTTAGATGTTCGTATCCCATATCCTCCGCTGCCTGCACAAAATCGCGGATGGCGATAGGATCGTTACCGATCTCCGTAGTGTGAATGGAAACGCCGACTTGCATGACTTGTCTCCTACTGCCCCGTATTCTTGGAACCGGGACATTAAACCGAACGGTAGGGGAGAGGAAATATGGGAATTCTGCTTGAAGGCCATATCGCGGTAATTACGGGTGCGGGGTCGGGTATCGGCCGAGCCATCGTCAAGGGCTTTGCCGCAGAAGGTGCTAAAGTCATGGCTGCCGACATCAACGAAGCTGGTGCCGCGGAAACTGCGGCGATGATTACTGACGCCGGTGGGACGGCACTGAGTAGTGCGCTTGATGTCACCGACCGGGCGTCTTGCGCTGCACTGGCGGATAAGGTGTCGAGCGGCTTTGGTCAGGTGTCGCTGCTGGTCAACAATGCCGGCATCGTTCGCCGCGCACCTATCTCAGCTCAGGGTGCTGATAAGGATTGGGACGATATCATGAGCGTCAATGCGACGGGGGTATATAATGTCACCAAGGCGTTTTTGGATCCACTTCGCCAGAAGAAGGGTCGAATCGTCAATATTGGCTCGATCCAGTCCTTCGTGCATACAGGAAATGCGGCTGCTTATACCGTTGCGAAGCATGGGGTGCTTGGGTTTACCCGGGCGCTTGCCGCGGAACTAGGTCCTGATGGGATCCGCGTCAACGCTATCGGTCCTGGACTGATCCGGACGCCGCTCAACGCTGAGAACCGGGCTAACACGGATATGGAATCGCGTTTCGTTGCCCAGACACCATTGCGTCGTGCCGGCGAAGCGGAGGATATCGCGGGACCGGCAATCTTTTTGGCCTCAGATATGTCTGACTTTGTCACCGGCGCGTACGTGCCCGTCGATGGCGGGTATCTGACCCTATAATTTTGAATGGCGTTCTCTAGATTGTCACGTCGGCTCAAGCCGCGATGAATTCCGTCGTGCAGCGACGCAGTTCTCGGAGCTTCGAGAGGTCGTAAGGTCGGCCGCGATGGAGGGTACAGCGGTTGTCCCACATCACGACATCATTATTCCGCCAGACATGGTGGTACACGAACTCTCTTTGAGTTGCGTGCTCCAACAAATCAAGTAGTAACATCCGGGCCTCGGCCGTGGGCATGTTGCGGATCTCACGAGTGTGAACGCCGATGAAGAGCGTCTTGCGGTTGGATTCGGGAACCGTATCAACAATTGGCCATTCGACAGGTGGTAGCTTCGCCATTCCTTCCGCTGTGAAATCACCGCCACCTAGCATGTTACGCGAGTGAAAGGCCCAATGTTCGGCCACCAGGTTCTCGATCCGCATCTTCATATTCTCAGACAACGCGTCGTAGGCGGCACGCTGATCAGCGAATTCGGTCTCTCCCCCCTCTGCCGGTAAATCGATGCCACATAGAACTGAATATTGCGCCCTTGGGCGTCTGAAGGAGCTGTCGCTGTGCCATAGCTGATTGGCGAGTAGCGAAACGTTACGGGCGTTGCCCGCCTCCAGGATATTGCCGTCGGTGTCAATATTCGCGAGATCGATGACATCCGTGTTTTTAAGCCTACGCTTCCGTTTTGCGGCAATTACTAGTCCAGCATCGATAGGGCCAAAGGATTTCGTAAATGTGGCGTGCTCGTCATCCGATAGGTCTTGGTCGTGGAATACCAAAACAGGGTAGCGAGCTAGAACCGACTGCAGTTCAGCCAATGCTTCCTTGTCCAGGGGTTTGCGAAGGTCGATGCCGCTGACTTCGATCGCCAAGTCGGCATGCAATGGGTTGAGTTTCAGTGACATGCTGGCGCTCCACTGTTCGGCAGGTAAAATACCCTAAATCTGAGACTTACCATTAGTGGCCTAACCGACCAAGGTCAGTCATACAGAGAATTTATAGTTGACCAGAAGAAATAGCCTGCGCCATCAGTATCTCGTATTGAGGGTTGTCGTAACGGCTAAGTAAAAACGCTGGCGCGTAGTCGGGCAGCGATTTACCAGTCACATGTGCAGCAAGTAAGTCGCCGCCGGACATTGCAGTCATGATGCCAAAGCCTGAGAAGGCGCTGCAGATAAAGGCGCCTTCGAGTGGCAATGGGCCAACGAGTGGACGGTTCTCCGGTGTCTTGGCGTAGTAACCGCCATCGACATAGGGTCGTGGCATCTGCTCGAAATATTCTGCAAGGCGAGGGATTACCATCGACATGCCGCGGATGGTTATCTCTGGATAGTTTGGGTCATAAGGAACTGGCAGCACAAGGTCGGGTGTACCGCCTTCATATGTCCAGTAGAGCAGTACCGTGTCACCGGCACCGTCCGGCCGGCCATGCACTCCGGCCACGAAATTCTCGAGCAGTGCCTCTGTTTCCGACGATCCGGCTAAGGCCTCGCGCTCCTCTAGTGACCAGGGCAGGGCTACTTCATCGTTCCAGATTACTAGTGGAGCATCGCGAGGCACTGCGTGGCGATGATCGTTGAACGAAATTTTGACATGTCCTTCTAATTTTATGGGGAGATCTAAACCGCAAAGTTGCCCGACCGTTGGCGTCAAAGGTCCGGCTGCATTAATGAAAATAGGTGTTGCAAGCTCGGTTTTGCCCTTGCCCGTTTCAACAGTCACGCCCTTGATGCGCCCCCCGGTTGTGTCGACAGCCGTCAATTTGCCGCGCATTAATTTGACACCAGCTTCCCGCGCCTGAGCCAGCATTGTCATGCCAAGTTGTTGGGCGCTTAGCCAGCCGCAGCGCCGAGCGTGGGCCACGGTCGTGGTAGTGTCCGACAGGTAGGGAAACAATTGCATTATCAAATCCGGTTCGTCGAATAGGTCGACACCGTCCGGCAGGTTCTCGAAGCCGTGCGCCGGGGCAGGTACGTAATTAGCTATTGTCTGTTTATGAACTCGTAGATCGCCGGCTCCGAGTGAGGTTGTTTCCCGAGCGGCATCAATCAGCGCGGCGCTGTTCTCAGCCGTCGCGAATAAATAGCCGCGCCGGTTCATGAGAAACGCGTTGTCAGTTTCGCGTGCCAGTCGCTCCAAGAGGTCGATGCTGTGGTTGGCGAAAGCGACCATCGCGTCGCCGGGACCGGGCCACCAGTTGCGATAGCACTCAGTCGACTTGTCGCTGGTGAGCGTCAACGGCGGCCGCTCGTCGACCAGCACGATACCTTTGACGTCGTTGCGGACAGCGAGGTGAAAGGCAGCAGAAACACCGGCAATTCCGGCGCCGCATATTACTATGTTAGCGGTCTCTTGGCTCATTGCGCGCAAGTAACATAGATCGTCCACAATGGGTGAAGTATTTCGCCATGACGGGTGTTTCGCTTGATCGTTGTGGGGCGTTATAGTCGTGAATAACACAAACGGCGCACAGCGCCGGATCATCAGGGAGCTATGGATAATGAAAATGAAGGCCGCCGTCCTGCGCCGTTTTGATGCGCCGCAGCCGTTCGCCAAGAGCAAGCCGCTTAGCATTGAGGAGGTCAATCTTGATCCGCCGGGTCCGAACGAGGTGCTGGTTAAAATTGCCGGTGCTGGCTTGTGCCACTCCGACCTTTCAGTGATGAACGGCGCGAGGCCGCGTCAGGAGCCGCTAGTGATCGGACATGAGGGTTCGGGCCAAATAGTTGAGGTTGGCTCCGCCGTCACTGACATTGAAGTGGGCGACCATATGGTGTTTCAGTTTAGCCCGAGCTGCGGTCGCTGCCGCCGCTGTATGGAAGGCCGACCGCAGGTTTGCGAGATCGGCGCCAAGTCCAAGGCGGCCGGCGATCTGATGGGCGGAGGACGGCGCATAACCGACGCTGATGGTAACCGCATCGCACACCACACTGGCGTGTCGTGTTTCGCTGAATACGCTGTAGCAGACCGCGGCTCTGTCGTAATTGTTGACAAGGACCTACCACTTGACGAGGCGGCGTTGTTCGGCTGCGCTGTGATGACCGGCGTCGGTGCGGTAATCAACACAGCCCGCATCTTACCAGGCGATACCGTTGCGGTTATCGGGCTCGGTGGTGTCGGGCTGAACGGTATTCTGGGTGCTAAGCTGGCTGGAGCGGAGACGATAATTGCCATCGATATTGCTGACGACAAGCTGGGACTAGCTCGGCAGCTTGGCGCAACGCACACGGTTAATGCGTCGGAGGACACGCACGTCGAACAAGTGCGCGACCTTACCAATGGTGGCGTCGATTTTGCCATCGATCTGGCTGGAGCAATCCCGGCGATGGAGACGGCCTATGCAATCACCCGCTATGGTGGAACGATCGTGACAGCAGGTCTATCGCCCTCGACAGCCGAGTTTTCCTTTATTCATAGCAATCTCGTGTCGGAAGAAAAGGCGATCAAAGGCAGTTATATGGGTAGCTGCGTCCCGGTGCGGGATATTCCACGCTTTATCAGTTTGTACAAGCAGGGCCGGCTGCCGGTAGATAAACTCATCAGCCGTAAGGTGACCCTAGACGAAGTTAACGAAGGCTTCGACCGACTGCAGAACGGCGAGACCATCCGTCAGATCTGTGTGCCGCACGTGTAAATAGGGAATGCAACGATGAAGGCGATGCATCAGGCGGTGGGAAACTTGTCACGCCTGCATAATTTAATTGAGGCGAGCGAGTTCGACGCGGTTGTCGCGGTGTCGCCAGAGAATGTGCTCTACACCAGCGATGTCTTCATATCGACCATGGTCGATATCCGTGACCGCCTGGCCTTGATTGTGTGGGCGAAGGGGAAAGACCCGATCTTCGTATTGTGCCAGGTCGAGGAAGGCTATGTCCGGCAAGAAAGCTGGATCCAGGATATCCGAACCTACAAGGAGTTTGTAACCTCGCCGGTCGACGTTCTGGCGGATGTTTTGGAGGAAATTGGTCTTGCAAAAGGCCGTGTTGGTATCGAAACGGAGTATTTCGGTGTCCACTATCACGAGGCGCTAAAGGGCCGTTTACCGAACCTGACACTGGACTCCTGCGACAAATTATTTGCTCGAGCCCGCATGATAAAATCGCTGCGCGAGCGGGAGATCATGACCGATGCGTTCCGTGGCACCGAGAGGGCTCTGATGGAGACCTATGAAGCGACCAAAGCCGGCGACAGTGAACGCGACATGGCGTTCCGTCTGTGCGATGGCATCATGCGGTCGGGGGCGGAGAAGGTGGCCTTCTGTCATATTAACGCTGGTCCAAACACAGGTTTCCCGCACATGGATCCGTCGAGCAATACGGTGAAACCGGGCGACATCCTGAAGGCGGATACCGGTGGCTTCTACCAGAGGTACTTCTCCAATGTCGGGCGAACAGCGAAATTGGGCAAACCGACTGACGAGGACCTCAGTTGGTGGGGTCGTTTGCGCGATATCCATCACCGTATCATCGACATGGTGCGACCGGGGAATACGGGTGCACAGTTATTCACGGAGGCGACGCGCTTACACGCGCAGCATAAAATTCCTTTCCCCTATGCACATAACGGTCACGGTATTGGTCTGTTCATCCATGAACACCCACTGATCAGCCCGCACGACAATACACCCTACGAGCCCGGCATGATGACCACGGTGGAGACACGTGTGCGCTGGGTCGGCAAGGTCGGGTACCACATGGAAGATCTCATCGAGGTGACGGACGGCGCGCCAATCTTGCGTTCTGACTATTTCGATAATGAAAAAATACTCGTTGTCTAAGAGGAACACTATGTCAGAAAAAATGCCTGCTTTGAGCCTTGCCGCTGTCCCGGGACGTCGCAGGACAACATTGGAACTCGCTGCTGAAATCGAACGGCGCGGTTTTTCGGGTATATATTGCCCTAGTATGTTCGACGGGCTGGCTCTGTGCCAGGGCATCGCCTTCGCGACCAACGAAATTTCGTTCGGGACTTCAGTAACGCCGATCTACACGCGGCCGGTTCTCGACTATGCGCACACCACGTCGTTTATTCATGAGGTCTCTGACGGCCGCTTTAGCTTTGGCATCGGCATCAGCCATGGCCCGTCTATGGCGCGCATGGGTAAGAGCCTGGGCAAGCCTTTGACAGACACGCGGAACTTTGTTGCTGAATACAATGCGGTTGAGAGGATCGGCGAAAAAGCGCCACTGGTGCTGGCAACCTTGCGCCGGAAGATGATTGCCCTTTCAGCGGAGATCGGCGATGGCATGGTATTCGCCAACGGAGCGCGCTCGCATATGGGCAAATCGCTGGCAGCGCTGCCTGAAGATAAGCGGACAGACGATGCATTCTACATAGGTAACATGATCCCGACTTGCATCTCTGAAGATATCGAGGCGGCGAAGGCGGTCAACCGGCGTACGCTGACTAGCTATGTACAGCTACCAAACTACCAGAACTACTGGCGCGAAGCGGGATACGTAGAAGAGATGGACGCTATTGCGGCCGCGGTCGAGGCGGGCGAAGTGAAGCGGATCCCCGAGCTGATGAGCGACAACTGGCTCGCAGACACGACCTTGTTTGGCTCAGTGTCCAAGGTTATGGACGGCGTGGCTGCTTGGCGGGAGGCGGGTATTCGCACTCCGATCCTGGTGCCGTCTTCCGCGGCTGGTAACCAAATGAAAGCATTCGAGGAGATGTTCGCCGCCTACGCCTGATCGGTGGGTTAGCGAGATTAGTGTTAGACGGAACTATTTCCGGTTTTATTCAACTCTCCAAAATCACTCCACTTAGGCTACTTGTAATGTGTGATTAGTGTTACCGGCTCAGACGCCAGAATGTTGCTGATCGGCCTTAAGCCGTGTTTTGATGGTAGATCACTTGGCAGGTTTAGTGTCGCGGCGCCAGCTATTTTCAAGGTGATAACCGGGATGCTGTTACTGGCAACTAATTTATTTGCCATAGAGCTCCCAGCTCGTGAAGGGTGATCTGAGGGAGTATTACGCGAATCAGACCAGTGTCCCGACTAAGGAGGAGGTGCATGGCGAACGTCAGCGAATTGGTGGTCTCAGCCATTCAGATTACAGCGGTGGATGGCGCGCTGGAAGCTACACAGGAGAAAGTATCCCGGCTGCTGGACCAAGCAGGGGAACGCGGGTCGGACCTCGTCGTCCTACCCGAAGTGTGGACGGGCTTGGCCTACAGCGAAAGCGATCTGTACCGCAAAACAGCGGAGACGATACCAGGGCCCAGCACCGATCTGTTGGCTGAGAAGGCAAAAAAGTATGGAATGTATGTGGTTGGCTCGATCTATGAGCGTGGCAACGACACCTTTTACAATTCTTCTCCTTTGATCGATCCGCAGGGCCAAATCGTTGGCAAGTACCATAAAACTCACCTATTCGACGCACCTGACCGGGTCGACATCAAGAGTGGCATTCGTGAATCCGACAAGGTTAAGGCGGGCGACGAATTGCCGGTCTTCGATACGAGTATAGGCAAGATCGGGGTATCCGTCTGTTCTGACCTGCGTTTCCCAGAAGTCTACAGGGTGCTTAGTCTAAAAGGTGCGCAGATCATTGTTTGCGCATCGGCGTTTCTCAGCCCGCGTTTTGACCATTGGGAATTTTTCCTGCGGGCGCGGGCAACGGAAAACCAGGCATTTGTTATCGCCTCCGGTCAATACGGTACCGAGCCAAAATCAGGCATCAGCTTTGTCGGTCGTAGTATGATGGTAGACCCATGGGGCGTTGTCATTGCGACAGCGCCGGACACCGAATGCTGCATCTCTGCGACAATTGATCTCGATTTCATCGACGAGATCAGGGGTCGTTACCCACTAATGGAACAGCGTCGACCCTCCCTATACGGCATCATTGGTGAGGAAAAATACTGAGAAGAGGGAGGGTTGCATGTTACTTGCATGTGAAAATATCGACCGACTCCAATGTATGGAGTTGCAGGGTAGGGCGCTGCCTCGCGGCGTGAAGGCGGTGCTGTATGACCTGGCGCGAGCCGTGCACGATGAGCCGCTTGTCCTGGCGGCGGCCCGTATACTCAACGAGGGGCCGCGGCATATCGGTATCGTTACCGGGGCCGCGGTACCGAACCATATGCCAGTTGGTGAAAATGACGGTCCGTACGGCGCCGTCGTGCTGGCAAAGGCGCTGATTTTTATTGGCCATAGGGTATCAATTTATACAGATGGTATGGCGTCTGCGCCGCTGAGGTCTCTGATAGAGCGATATGGTATCGATGTTCAGGTCGTTGAGCTGGAAATGAACGACTTGAAACAGCAAGAGACGATTGCAGCGGATTTGGAAGTCGTTGTCGCGATCGAGCGTCTTGGCGGCAACACAAATGGTATTAATTACGGCGCGACGGGCGTCTCACGTGCCGATTTCCGCTGCAACGTTGACCATATTTTTCGAACGGCCACTAAACTGGGGAAATCGACTATCTCCATTGCTGACGGCGGCAACGAAATTGGCTTCGGCAAGATCTATGACGCGCTTTGCGAGAAGATGCCCGAATATAATTACAAGGACAGGACGCCATGCGGTGGCGGGGTTTATAGTATCGTGCCGACCGACGTACTCGTCGTTGCAACCTCGTCGAATATTGGCTGCTACGGGGTCGTGGCGGCAATCGCCCTGTTGCGGAAAGATTTGTCGATCTGTCATGCGCCCGAGGAGGAGCGGGCGTTGGAATATATTGGTATCGGGCTAGGACTGACAGATGGCGGGTCGGGGCAACGGATTGCAGCAGTCGACGGCGTTCCTGTAGATGACAATGCGGCTATTGTCCACCTGATGCGCAGCTCCGTCGAACGAGTGCTGCAGGATGTTTCAGAACGTGCATTTTGATTTAAAGCATCTTTCTGACGATATCGTAAATGCCATAGACCAGAATTCCAGCCGCGGCACCAGCGGCAGCAAAGGCGATGCCCGATAAAAGAGATGTATCGTCAGGCAGGTGGCCGCCATAATGCAATGCCGCCATGATTGCGATACCAGCCGCGGCACAAAGTCCGCGGCCTGAACCGGAGCGGTTCGGCTTCAAGAAGATAGACTTCAAATCCTTTTTGCGCGGCGTTTCAGTCATTGCGAGCCATGGCGTAATTTGACGAAAAGATAGTAGCCGCAATTCCGGTATAAGCCGATCTTGTTTTGCAAGGCGTTGTCGATCGGGAAGACTTTTTCGTCACCTGGACGATTATTTTTGGGCCGAACGCGCCTTTTGTAACGTAGTGCACAAGCAAGGTCACACGGCCCGACGCTGTATTGTTGCCGAACTGCTTCAGAAGTTTGTACCAAATCGTTGCGATCAGGCTCGATTGGCAAGCCATTTGCGTAATTTTCTGCA
>CAYYUG010000002.1:104137-153247 GCA_964474755.1 uncultured Rhodospirillaceae bacterium
TACCAAATCGTTGCGATCAGGCTCGATTGGCAAGCCATTTGCGTAATTTTCTGCATAACTGAATTGTTCAGCACACTATTTACGCTGTTTACGATCATAAATTTGATTTTTTCGCATTTTCTGCAGTCGAACAATTAACGTGTTTTCAAAACGTTTTGAATGCTTGGAGCCTAGGATGGTTAATCTGAGTTTAGCTCATAAGATGGTGTTGGTGGATCCCGTTTGTACTATGGATTTATCGGAGAAAAAGATTTCTACATTGTATAAATAACTCTGTTGTTATTCCGCTTTTTCCAGCTTGATCCGGACGTGTTGAGGCGCTTTGCTAGCTGGTGCCGCACCTTTCTTGCTCTTAAGGCATGTTTGCCCATATCGTTGATCCATCAATTTAACGTCAGACAGTATCTGGACTTTGGACGCCTTGACGAAAATTGGGCGATAATCTTCTAGCAAAGACGATCATCAGGTGCCCGACCGCCACACGATGGGCCAGAGGTCGCAGTCTAGCGGATCGCCTGCTGCGATTTTTGGTTCCCATGCCATAGGCTGGATATTCGGTCGTGGATAATACGTGGCGTCGTCGCCAGCCCAACGTGTTACGACGGCTCGCCGGCGCTGGTTCGAGCGTGAATTGCCAGGCGCACCGTGCACCAATAGGCCGTGATGGACGGTACAATCTCCTGGTTCCATTTCGAACTGGACGAAGCTAAGCGAATCTCGCATCTCCTCGATATCAGGAACCGGGGCGTAGTCTGTCTGGTAACGATTGTCACCGGCAAACGCAGGCGGGTGAAAGCGTTCACCCCATTTGTGTGAACCGACCACATATTCAACCGCGCCCGATGCTGCGTCCACCGGATCGAGTGCTAGCCAGACGGTGCACACATGATGACCTTCGACCGGCCAGAACGGCATATCATTGTGCCAGGGCGTTGGTTCCTCGGTACCAGGTTCCTTTATCAACAATTGGTCGAAGAAAATATTCGCTTTGGTCGACTGCATGATAGTCGCGGCGATCTGCGCAGCTGGTGATTTGAATACGAATTCCTTGAAACCGTCGTTGCGCGTCCACATGAAGGTGTCGAAGAAGAACCGACCGGGCTTCTCCTCGGCTTCTAATTCCAAACGAAGTGGACCGGGATTGGCCATATCATCGTCGACAAGTTCAGCGAGACGCCCAAGCCAATCGTGATCGAACATCTTTTTAAGCAAGACGATGCCGTCGCGTTCAAACGTATCAATTTCCGTTTTTCTGATATCGCGCAAAGGCGAATTATTCATGCCTGCCTCCGTATTTGGTGAATTCGTCCATGTACTGAAATCTATATCGTCCTTGCGCCCACTGTCAGGATGAAGCTCAACTCGAAGGGCTTCCGGTATAGTGACCGGTCATTAGTCCGTGGCGGTATAGATTGATGACTTTGAATTTTTCTATGAATTTAATTTATCATGAGACTGACAAGAATGCGGATGTCGGTCCATTTCCCGCGCCTCAAGATGGTCGTCAGTCTTTTACCCAAATTCAGTCACGATCTGGCCAAATTAAAATAAGTGACAACGCTCCTTCAGCAGAGCCAAAATTTATCGAAATTTGGCTAACGTTGTAAGTGAAGATCGGAGGCTGGGCTTCTCCTATCGGGGAACACGATCTAAGATTGCAATCAGTTTCTGTCGTTGGGAGAGTACCCCGTCTCAACCCCATTATTCACGTAGAGTTAGGATGGCGCACTGGCAACACTGGTCGGGTAGACGCGCTTTTTAGAGAAACACCATGTACAGATTAGGCATCGATGTTGGCGGGACCTTTACCGATTTCACGTTGCTGTCCGATGCGGACGGTATTGCAACGCACTACAAAGCACCATCAACCCCTCACAATCCTGCAGAATCCATTGGTGCGGGTATTCCTGCAATCTTGGCGGCGGCAGGCGTAGATGGCAGTGCCCTGCGCTTCCTGGGACATGGCACAACTGTTGCCACGAACATGGCCATCGAGCGTCGCGGGGCACGAACGGGTCTCGTGACTACAAAGGGGTTTAGAGACGTAATAGAGGTCGGTCGGCAGTTGCGGCCACATCTATACGACTACACGCAGACCAAACCGGAAGCGCTGGTTCCTAGACGCCGACGCCACGAGGTTGATGAGCGTTTAATCTACGATGGTACGGTCAAGAAAGCTTTTTCCGAGGTATCGGCCGCGAATGCGGCCGCTGCGCTCGCGACGGCGAAGGTCGATGCGGTGGCGGTTTGTTTCCTGCACAGCTACAGCAAACCCGAGCATGAGCGCCGCATGCGCGCGATCCTGGAGACGGTTTTGCCGGATGTTTATATCAGTCTTTCCTCTGACGTGTTGCCGGAATTTCGCGAATATGAGCGCATGTCGACTACGGTGTTAAATGCCTACCTTGGACCGGCGATGGCGGATTATCTGGAGGCGTTCTTCGAAACCGTCACCGCGCTGGCCCCGCAGATAGAGCCGTACACGATCCACTCCAACGGTGGGCTTATGACTGCGAAGACGGTGCGTGACTATCCGGTGCGAACCTGTCTGTCTGGACCCGCTGCAGGGGTCGTGGGGGCCTCGGAGTCTGCTCGTGCAGCCGGCCATTCACATATCATCACCTACGATGTGGGTGGCACCAGTACCGATATTTCCGTTGTTCGTGGTGCGAAACCGACCTTTACCTCGGACCGGCAAGTGGCAGGCTTCCCCGTGCGAACGCCAATGCTCGATATCCATGTCATAGGTGCCGGCGGCGGCAGTATCGCCTGGCTGGATGAGGCTGGTGGTTTGAAGGTTGGACCACGTAGTGCCGGTGCAGTACCGGGACCAGTCGCCTATGGTTTAGGCGGGGAGGAGCCGACGTTGACCGACGCTAACTTGGCGTTGGGTCGTCTGAACTCGAAAGGGCTGCTGGAAGGGGCAATGCCGATCGATACGGACGCTGCGAAGAAGGCGATTGCCGGCAAAGTTGCCGAGCCCCTCGCACTGAGCGTCGATGCCGCGGCGAATGGTATGCTGGAAATTGCCGTCGCCAATATGAGCCGCGCGATCCGAGCGGTGACGACAGAACGTGGCTACGATATGAGCGAATTCGCGCTGTTTGCGTATGGTGGGGCGGGGCCACTGCACGCCGCCGACCTGGCGGTCGAATGCCGTATTCCCCGGATTGTCATTCCCGAGGCGCCGGGCACGATGTGCGCTCGCGGCATACTACTGTCGGACATTGTGCACGACCTAGTACGCAGCGCCATCGCGCCAGCGGACGCTAGTGGATGGCAATATGTGTGTCACCTGTTCGACGATATGCGGCAAGAGGGCGAAGCTCGTTTGTCACGCGACGACGTCGCGCCTGACGATCAAGACTATCGCTATTTCATAGATGCTCGCTATGTAGGCCAAAACCACGAAGTGCGCGTAGAGATGGATCGAGTCGACGAAGAGAGTTTCGAGCGCTTTTTGTGCGGCTTTACTGACCGTCACACACAGGAATATGGCTACGACATTCCGGACCGGGCAGTCGAGACGGTGAATTGCCGTATCCAAGCAATCGGCCGTGTTGTGCGGCCTGAAGCGCGATCTGTCGGGCCAAAGGGCGCGCTGTCCGATGCGCTAATCGAATATCGTTCTGCCAATCTCGCGGCGAATTGGATTGACACGCCGATTTATCGGCGGGATGCGGTGCCGCTAGATGTCGCGATCGACGGACCAGCGATCATTGAAGAAATGAGCGCGACGACTATCGTGCTCCCGGGGCAATATGCGGGAGTCGACGAGAAGGGCAATATTATTATCGAGACGGGACTATGAGCCAGACGTTTAATCCAGTTGCCGTGGAAGTGTTCAGTAATCGCTTGCTGTCGATCACAGAGGATATGGGCAACACTCTGATCCGCTCATCCTTTTCAACAAATATCAAAGAACGCCGAGACTGCTCGGTTGGGCTGTTCGACGGGACCGGACGGCTAATCGCCCAGGCCTCGCACGTCCCGCTGCATCTGGGTTCGTTAATGGGGGGTGTTCAGGCGGTTTTGGAGACATACTCGACACAGGATATGTCGGCGGGCGATGCCTTTATCTGCAACGATCCTTATCTCGCCGGCGGTACGCACATGCCGGATATCTCTATCGTGTCACCCGTGGTGATCGATGGCGCGGTGCGTTTCTTTACCGCCAATATAGCGCATCATTCCGATGTCGGCGGAGCGGTACCCGGGTCGATCTCTGGTTCAGCACGGACGGTCTTTGAGGAAGGCATTCGTATACCGGCCATTCGTGTTGCCGACGGCGGGACGGTCAATGATGACATTATGCGGTTGGTCTGCAGCAACACACGGGAACCGGAAGAACGCGCGCTCGACCTCAAGGTACAGGTCGCCACCAATTCGCGCGGTACAGAGTTACTGGAAGAGCTTTGCGAGCGATCTGGCTTGCAGGCGGTACTTTCGGTGGTAGACGATTTGCTCGCCTACACGAGCCGCCGGCTACGTAACCGGATCGCGCAGCTTTCCGACGGCACCTATACCTGTACGAGCTATCTCGACGATGACGGGCAGGGTGGAGACCCGGTGCCGATTACGGTGACGGCGCATATCGATGGCGAGGCGCTGACCCTCGATTTCGAGGGTACAAGCTTGCAGGCGCGTGGCGCTATGAATGTTCCGCAAAGTGCGCTACGTGCAACCGTATATTATTCGATCAAGACCTTATTGGACCCGAACCTGCCACCCAATGGCGGCATGTTCGAGGCGGTTGAGATTGCTGCACCTGAAGGCTGCCTGGTGAACCCGCGTCATCCGGCCGCCGTCGGCGCGCGCAGTATTACATGTAATAAGGTAGCGCGGGCGATCTTCGGCGCTTTTGCGCCGTTACTGCTGGACAAAGCAGTCATGGCGGCAGGTCACGATTCGGTCCCGGCTATTGTATTTTCCGGCGAGCGTCGCGGTGATGCAGGTCCCTTCGTCTATCTGGAGACTGTTGGCGGAGGTTCCGGCGCGCGCTCGGACACTGATGGCATGGATGCGGTTCATGTGCACCTGACAAACACTTCAAACCTGCCGGCTGAGGCGCTAGAGCACGAATATCCGTTGCTGGTCGACGAATACGCGCTGGTGCCTGATTCGGGGGGCGCCGGAACCCAGCGCGGCGGGGTTGGGATCGCCCGGCAGATCAGTGCCATGCAGGACGACATTATTTTTTCAATTCGCTCCGACAGCCATGTGATCGGCGCGCCTGGCGTGTTTGGTGGCGGCGAGGGTGGCACCGCGGACCTCATCCGCAATGCGGATGGGCTGGACTGCGAATCGCTGTCCTCGAAGGTCTCGCACATCGAGCTGCGGGAAGGTGATTCGATGCGTCTAGAGACCGCGGGTGGTGGCGGTTATGGCCCACCGGCGGATCGTACGCTTGTCGCACTCGGCGCTGATCTGCAGGACGGGCTGGTTTCGAGACAGAAGGCGGAACAGGATTATGGGTCCGATATGGTCTGTCGTGCCTTGCAAGACACGGAAGGAGAGTGGGAATGACGGAGGCCTTGGTCAAGCTGGACTTTGATGATCGTGGCGAGGCTGGCCGTATTGCCTGGGTGACGTTCAACAACCCGGCGAAACGGAACGCACTGGGGCTGGCGGGCAAAGAACAGTTTGTCGAGGTGATGACCGGTCTGAAGCATGACGAAAGCCTGCGCGCTGTCGTCGTGACGGGGGCAGGAGATAAATCCTTTGTAGGTGGTACTAACATCGCCGAAATGGCGGAATTCGATCTCGCCCAAGCGGAGAACTCGGCGACATGGACGCATCGGGTCTGCGATGCAGTGAGGCAATGTCCGGTGCCTGTCATTGCGCGGATCAATGGTTATTGTTTCGGTTCGGGTATGGAGATCGCTGCTTGCGCCGATATGCGTGCCGCCGCTGATCACGCAAAATTCGGTATGCCAGAGACGCGGCACGGCATCCCTTCGGGCATGGAAGCGTCGGTGTTGCCGCGCCTAATTGGTTGGGGCAAGGCCTGCGAACTGGTCCTGACTGGCGACCATATCGATGCCGAAGAGGCTTATCGCATCGGCTATCTGGAAAAGCTGGTGCCGATAGCGGAATTGGACGATGCGATAGAGCGCTGGGTAGCTTCGCTAGTGGCCTGTGGGCCGAGGGCGGTGCGCATTCAGAAGCGATTGATCATCGACTGGGATCGCATGTCGCCGACCGACGGCGCCCGGGCCGGTATCCAAGCTTATGTTGATGCCTATCGAACGGACGAACCGAAACGACTGATGACGGCGTTCGTAAACCGGAAGCGGTAAAGCATTTCTAGGCCGCCTGTTCGACGGTCATTTCCTCACCTGCGACCGTGGTACGGCGCATGTCTCGGCGTTCGGTGAGGTCATTAAAGGCGCGTACTCGGTGCATGGCTTGGCGGTTGTCCCACATAACGAAGTCGTGCTGCTTCCATTGATGTTTGTAGACAAATTCCGGCTTAGTCGCATCCTCTGTCAGGTCCTGGATGAAGATGCGGGCTTCCGGCGTTGGCCAACCAATAATTTTGCCTATATGGGCCGATAAGTAGAGCGATTTGCGTCCGGTTATCGGATGGGTACGGACGAGACGCTGGTAAACGGGTTTGAAGTTTTTAGTCTCCTGGTCGGTCAGCCCCTCGAATCCGAGCTTGCCGCGGGAGTAGAGTAGAGAATGTTCGCAGACCAGATCCTCGATTTTTGCTTTGGTTTTAGCGTGGAGCGCATCGTAGGCGGCGCGCATATCGGCAAATTCCGTGTTCCCGCCTTGCGCAGGGACGATGCGGCCCGAGAGTAGAGAGTATTTTGCGGGCACGGCGCGGAACGAACTGTCTGAATGCCAGAGCCGGTTACCGAGACCGAACATTCGGATCCGATCATCCTTTGCCAGTGGTTTGTGGTCTTGGTCCAAGTTTGAGACATCGGCCATCGTCCCATCAATTCGACGCGCCTCCGCCTTTTGGATATTGCTCACGTTGCTGGGAACCTCTAATTCACCGAAATTGCGCGTAAATGCCTTCTGCTGCTCGTCTGTGAAATCCTGATTGTGGAAGACCAGGACGGCATACTTGTCCATACCGGCTTCTATCGCTGCGACGTTTTCGGGCGTCAAAGGCTTGGTAAGGTCTGCACCATCGACCTCACCACCGATGGTGGGACTTAGTGGTCGGATGGATATGGCCATTGAAAATTCCTGTAACAGTGATCGTGTATTTGGTGAAAAATGCGCGATTTACTGATGGGATGCAAATCCTCAGCGACCGCTAAAATTTGGTTCTCGTTTTTCCTTGAAGGCGGCAACGGCTTCCTTGTGGTCGTCCGTCCGTGCCAGAGGCACTAGCCGCGTTGCCTCGCCGTCGAGTGCGGCCAGAAAATTCATTTCAAGTGCATCGTTCAGGTTCGCTTTCATCTCACGGAACGCAAGGCTCGGCCCTTTTGCCAGACGTGTCGCCATTGACCAGGCTTCGGCTTGAAGGTCGGTATCTGGGACAACCCGGTTGATTAGGCCCATCCCTTCGCACCGCTTTGATCCGACCCGTTCCGCTGTGTACATCAACTCTCGCGCTCTGGCCGTGCCCACTAGGTTGGTGAGCAGCCAGGCGATGCCGTAATCGCCGCTTAGGCCCACTCGAGCGTATCCGGTGCTGATGAAGGCGCTTTCCGCCGCTATGCGGATATCGCAGGCAAGGGCTATTGCCAACCCGGCGCCTGCGGCGGGACCAGGGAGAGCAGCGATTGTTGGTTTCGGGCAATGATGCAGAACACCGGTCAATGTCCGCTGTCGCTCCTTCAGCTGTGCGATCTTCTCTTTGACGGTCATTTCAACCTTTGGGTTGGATTGCGCCATTCCCTTGACGTCGCCGCCGGCGCAGAAGGCGGTCCCCGCCCCGGTGATTAGCAGGGTGCCAACATTTGGGTCTTCGCTGCGCTCCTTGATCGTGGTTCGCAGAGCTGGGGTCAAGGTATCCGAGAGCGCGTTGCGCGCTTCGGGGCGGTTTAGCGTGATTAGCGCCACTCCGTTGCGCACTTCGCACAGCAGCTGTTCGGTGCCGGTATCGATCCCTGTCATCAATTTTACCTATTCCGGCGCGGTGTTTTTGAAGCTGTCGCGTTTGGATACCTTGTCGAAATAGTCATTGAGCGCTGCGGAGTTGGCGACCGCTTCCTTGCCTTCGGGGAAAAGCTGCGTCGCATTGAGGATCGGCGCTAGGAAACAATCGGCCATAGAGAAATCCGACGAACCGAGAAAGCCATCTGACACTGCGCTTTCCAGCATGGCGAACATGCGGGGGAAGCGTTTGATGGCACGGTCGATCTTGGTGCGCACGACGTTGCCGTCATCGTCCTTGTGAAAGACATACTCGACAACGTAATTACGCATGAGTAATTGATCGACGCCTGCGGCGGTAGCAGCGATCCAACGATTAATCGGCGCCGCTGCTCGCGGATCGGTAGGAACCAAGGCGGGACCGTCGAAAGCGGTGTCGATATAACGCGCGATCGCCTGAGATTCGCATAGTTCTAACCCGTCATGCCGCATGACTGGAACCTGTCCCTGCGGGTTGATGGCTTTAACCGCATCCGAATGTGGCATCTCAGCGATGTTCTCATACGGTACGCCTTTTTCCTCAGCGCACATTCGAACTGTGCGGACGAAGTTTGAGCGCGGGATACCGATGATTTCCAGTGTCATTGTTTGCTCTCCTAATTGATTATTTATGGCAAGCTTAAGGGGCAGCATCCGCCAGAGCTAAGTTTATTATGCGCTTGAGGTAAAGCTAATCGGCCACAGATGAACTCTGGGCCATATAGGGCGATTAGTGTGTCGGTCGGCAGTGCCCAGACTACAGACCGTGTTGTAAAGGAAATTTAGCAGTTTGGCCTTGTCCGTAATTTTCTGGACACTTTCTCCGGGATCACCGTTCCAAGCTTCTCCCGCACTTCGCTGTTCATCCGCTGCACGACTTAGCGCAGCAGTAAGGCTTCACGCGGTGCTTTTCTGTATTTGCTAGAGAGGTGAAATTGATAACTATTCTATTCCTCGACAAAAATCGATGCCACATCTGCCTCGTTTCTCTGGACTAGCTGCGGACAGAAGCGCTTCCTCTACGTATCGCCGGCTTTGCTGAATATATTTGATGCAGCCGAGACACGGCTTGGTGGAAGGATCACGACAGCGCCGCCATTGCGAAAATGATCGATGGCTTGCCGCCGCGTAAAGCCTCATGTGTTGCTCGAATTACATTTTGACCGTGGGATAATTGGGTAACTTCAATGCTGACCTACGGCCCGAAGACAACTTTCGGTAGCCACGTGGTCAGGGCCGGAAACATCGCAACCAGACCCAGAGCAAAGACTTGGATGCCCACGAAGGGTATGACGCCCTTGTAGATTTGCATGGTCGTGACCTCTGGCGGGGCGACGCCGCGCAGGTAAAAGAGCGCGAAACCAAAGGGTGGCGTCAGGAACGAGGTCTGCAGGTTCAAAGCGATCATAATGCCGAGCCAGACCGGATTCAGATCCATCTGCAGCAGGATTGGCGCCACAATCGGCACAACGACGAAGGTGATCTCGATGAAGTCTAGCACGAAGCCGAGCAAGAACATGATCAGCATGACGACGATCATCGCACCAACCGCGCCACCGGGTAGGGAGGTCAGGAAGCCGTGCACCAAATCATCGCCGCCCAGACCGCGGAAGACGGAGGAAAAAAGCTGCGCACCAATGACGATCCCAAAGACCATCGCGCTAACTCGGGTCGTGCCTCGCATGACTTCGTGTAGCCCGCGACTGGAATAAACGCGCGATAGGCTAACCCAAATACCCCAGGCAAGCGCGAGACAGCAGATCGCTGCCAAGACGATACCGACCAGGTCAGTGGTCGGGATATAGTCCCGCGAGACGCGCAAATCCATCATTCCGGTCAGGAACAGCATCACGACGAGGCCAATGGCGGCGAGATAGATCGGCCGGCCGTTGTCTGGATCCATGCGGAGCCCGCCTAGCAGGGTGGCGCCGATGGCACCGACCGATGCGGCCTCTGTCGGGGTCGCAATACCAGCCAGGATGGAACCGAGCACCGCAACGATGAGAACAACCGGTGCGATCAAGGCGCGGAAGACCCTCACGGCGACTTCCCTCTTATTAAGCCCCTGGACCATCTCATCGCGCGGGATAGGCGGTGAGCTATCCGGTCGGATAAACGCAATGAACATCTGATACAGGATATACATGCCCACCAGTGATAAGCCGGGCAGCAGGGCTCCTGCGAACAGGTCGCCAACCGAGACGGGGTCGGGCGCAAAGTTGCCGAGCTTGCGCTGCGCTTCCTGGTAGGCGTCGGAAATCTGGTCGCCCAGCACTACGAGTACCAGCGAGGGCGGGATGATCTGTCCCAGAGTCCCAGAGGCGCAGATCGAGCCACAGGAGAGCGATGGATTGTAGCCGCGTCGCAGCATGGTCGGCAGGCTGAGGAGTCCCATGGTGACGACGGTGGCACCGACGATGCCGGTCGAGGCCGCCAGCAGCGCGCCGACCACGCAGACAGAAATGCCTAGCCCACCGCGAAGCGAGCCAAAGAGCATACCCATGGTATCAAGTAGCTCCTCGGCAACTTTAGACCGTTCCAACATCACGCCCATGAAAACGAAAAGTGGCACCGCAACCAGAATTTCGCTGGTCATTGCATTGCCGAAAATACGGTTGGGAAAGATGCCAAGGAATGCGGGATCAAAGGTACCAAACAGCGCACTGATTCCGGCAAAGATGAGCGCCACGCCGGCAAGCGAAAATGCAACAGGGAAGCCGCCCATCAGCATGCCGCAGACGCCGACAAACATGAAGCAGACGAGGATTTCGTTTGTGCTCATATCCCGGCCGCTTTGTCGTCGATGACGACTGGCTTGGGTAATTGCCGGCCCCACAAGATGCAAAGCGACTTGGCTGCCATGGAAAAGCCTTGCAGGCTCAGGAGAAGTGGAAAAGCGAGGATCAGCGTCTTGAGCAACCAGAACGGCATGAAGGTGCCTTCCGGTGAACCTTCCCAGACCCGGACTGCGGCACCGACGAAGACCCAGCCTTTCCATACCATCACCACGCAGAGGGGCCAGAGGAAAAACAGGACGCCGAAGAAGTTGATCAGCGCTTTCCGCCTCTCGCTGGCCGGGCGGTACAAAATGTCGACCCTGACATGGCTATCGTGGAGCAGCGTGTAGCCGGCTCCGACCAAGAATAGAATTGAATGCATGAATAAGACAGATTCTTGCATAGGAATGAAACCGAGCCCGAATACGTAACGCAGCAGAACAACGGTGAACTGCATTAGCACCATGAAGAGTGCGAACCAGGCCACAGTCCGGCCGATATATTCGTTCAGGATATCAATTCCCCGAACGAGCGCATTGACTCCGTTCACGTCCGTCCCCCTGGTTTATTATAGGGAAGACGCCCGCGCGTCTGTCACGTGCGGGCGTCTCTTATTGTTACGTTGTGAAGGCTCGATTAGCCATATTTGAACGGCAGGATACGCGCGTTCATGTAGCCCTGCTCACCGATCTTAGCCCAGGCGATCGCCTGTTTCCGGTAGGTAATAAAACTCTCATAGACTTTCTTGGTCATCGCATCGGTTTGCCCTATATCAGACACGACCTGTCCGGCGATTTCACCGATGCTGATCAGCATGTCCTGCGGATATTCGTGCAGTTTGACACCATGCTTGTTCATTAGCACGTTCAAGGCTCCCAGATTGCGGGCGTTGAATTCGGCGAATTGCACGTAGGACTCTGCTTCCATTACCGTCTGAACCAGCGCCTGCTCGTC
Organism: uncultured Rhodospirillaceae bacterium; assembly: GCA_964474755.1. Classification (GTDB taxonomy): domain Bacteria; phylum Pseudomonadota; class Alphaproteobacteria; order UBA8366. The sequence goes on from CAYYUG010000002.1 coordinate 115,966, forward strand.
CTTGGTCAGGCTATCCCACAGCTTCTTGTTTATCACGCAGCTACTAGTCGTGCCGGGTTCGTGGAAGCCCGGATAGTAGTAGTGTTTGGTGATCTTGTGAAAACCGAAGGCAAGATCGTGCCACGGGCCGACCCATTCGGCTGCGTCGATCGCACCCGATGCCAATGCCGGATAGATTTCTGCCACCGGCAAATTGACTACTGTGACGCCTAGCTTGCGCAGGACTTCGCCACCGATGCCTGGCATACGGAACTTAAGACCCTTGAAGTCGTCCAGAACATTGATTGGTTTGCGGTACCAGCCGCCCATTTGTGTGCCGGTGCTGGAGGCCAAAAAGCCCTTTAGATTGAATTGGGCTGCCAGTTCATCCCAGAGCTGCTGGCCGCCGCCATAGTTCATCCAAGCTGCGTGTTCTGTGCCAGTTAGCCCATAGGGCACAGCGGTGAAATAGTTGAAGGCTTTGTGCTTACCTTGCCAGTAGTACTCGGCCGAATGGTACAGATCAGCGTCTCCGGCGCTGACAGCATCGAAGACGCCAAAGGGTGGCACTAGTTCACCGCCGCCATATACCTTGACGGTGATTTTACCGCCGGATAGTTGTGTGATGCGTCGGGCAATTCGTTGTCCCGACGTGCCGAGACCCGGCGAGTTGAGTGGCCAGGACATAGCCAGCTTCCACTGTTTAAGACCCTGCGAAATGGCGGGGGCAGCTAATGATGATGCGGCGACAGCAACACCAGCAGTCGCGGCAGCTTTAACAAATTTTCGGCGTTTCATGGGGTACCTCCCTGTTGCGCCGCGCACGGTGCTAACCGATTCCCTCCCCATCTTCACCGGAGAGTTCGTATCCTCACTTACTCGCGGCGTTTGGAAAGATAAACCTTAGATGAAATTTTGAGAGTTGCAACCATCGAGTTAAACGTATGGTGGTTGCGTCGCTGGCTCAGGAGACCAGTATGATCGATGTTGCAACAAAACAGGTTCGGGAGAACGGTTATGGGCCAGCGCATCGTTGATCTGTCGATTTATTTGGAAAACGACGTCATCTCGGATCCGGAGGGCTACCAGCCGAAGATCGATTACGTGAACCACCAAGATTCGGCTACGGACGTTACTGCCTTTTTCCCGGGTATGACCGAAGCGGAGCTTCCGGATGGGCAAGGATGGGCGCTGGAATGGGTGCATGCAATGACCCATAACGGAACCCACCTTGACGCGCCCTATCACTTTCACTCGACGATGAACCGTGGCGAGCGTGCGATCACGATTGATGAGGTGCCGTTGGAATGGTGTTTTAATCCCGGCGTAAAGCTCGATTTTCGCCATTTCGAAGACGGCTATGTCGCAACACCGGCGGATGTCGAGGCGGAGCTGGTTCGTATTGACCACGAACTGAAGCCTTTCGAAATTGTCGTTGTAAACACTGCGGCTGGCGCTGCTTATGGCCGAAAAGACTACGTTTCAAAAGGTTGTGGCATGGGGCGCGAGGCGACGCTCTACCTGCTAGAACGAGGCGTGCGGGTGACCGGCACGGACGCTTGGAGTTGGGACGCGCCTTTTATCCACACCAAAGAGAAATACGCTGAGACCGGCGACGCTAGTCTTATTTGGGAAGGCCACCGTGCTGGCATGGAGGTTGGCTATTGCCATTTGGAGAAGCTTTGCAATTTGGAAGCTCTGCCACCCTATGGCTATACCATAGCCTGCTTCCCGTTCAAGATCCGCGCCGCTTCGGCGGGCTTCACCCGCGCCGTCGCAATTTTCGACGCGTAGAGGGTTGTTTGTGAGTGTATCGCACGACGATATTCTGATTGTTGGGGCTGGTATTGCCGGTCTCACCTTGGGGTTGTGCCTTCAGGAGAAGGGTATCCCTTGCCGCATCCTGGAAAAGTCGCCGGAAATTAGGCCGTTGGGCGTCGGGATCAATGTGCTGCCGCATGCAACGCGGGTCTTGAGCGCGTTGGGTTTGGGCGCCGCGCTTGATGCTACGGGCGTCCGAACAGCAGAGGCTGGGTTCTTCAACCGCTTCGGGCAGCTGATTTTCACCGATCCATTGGGTGTAGAAGCCGGTTACGAGACACCACAATATTCCATTCACCGCGGCGATCTCCAGCAGGTTTTGGTTAACGCTTTCGTTGAGCGAGCCGGCGAGGAGCAGTTAATCAAGGGGGTGTCCTGTCTCGGCGTTACGGAAACCCGCGATGGGGTCACGATGGCGCTTGAAGACACCAAGGGACGGCTATTACCGTCTGTTACGGGCCGGGCGGCGGTCGCTTGTGATGGCATCCATTCGAACCTTCGTAAACAACTGCACCCGGACGAGGGGCCACCGCGCTATTCAGGCTACAACATGTGGCGTGGAGTGACGGTATGGCCCCGCATCCTGACAGGCGCCATGATGATCCGTGCCGGCTGGCTTGAGACCGGGAAAATGGTTATTTACCCAATTCGTGACAACGTTGAGGAGGACGGGAAGCAACTTGTCAATTGGGTTGCTGAAGTCTCTCGGCCACTGCTGAAACAGCCGCGCGACTGGAACAAGCCCGGCCGTCTGGAAGATTTTATTGATGCCTTTGCTGACTGGCATTTTGATTGGCTCGACGTGCCAGCACTAATCCGTGGTGCGGAGGTGGTTCTCGATTTTCCAATGGTTGACCAGGATCCGTTGCCATTCTGGACCCGCGGGCGTGTGACCCTAATGGGAGATGCGGCGCATCCAATGGTTCCGCGTGGTTCAAATGGTGCTGGACAGGCTATCCTAGACGCGGAATGCCTCGCCATGTTGTTGCTTGAAGAGAGGGAACCAGAAGACGCTTTTGCCGCTTACGAGGCAGAGCGTCTGGAAGCGACGTCCAAAGTAGTGCTAATAAATCGGGTCGCGCCGCCAGATATTATCATAAAGGAGGTTATTGAGCGGACTGGCGACAGGCCTTTCAAAGATATAAATGCGATTATCAGCCGCACAGAACTAGCCGCTTTCCAGCAAAAATATAAAGAGGCGGCGGGCTACGATCTTGCGACCTTGCAGGCGAAGGTGGCCGCTAAATCCTAGTAGATTAATCTTTGATGCTGTTCTTGACTTTGCCTGAAAGCATTAGCTGCACATGGCGCGAAAAACTTCTATGTACTGCGGTCCAAAACTACCAGTTCCGACAAATTAAGCGGTTGAAACTATTTTTAGTGGCTCTGTCTGTGACGTACTGATTGCGTTCCTCTTGAATTGCTTACGCGGCAAATAAATTAAATGCGGCAAGGCTGGTGAGATAGTTCGGCTTGTCTATCTACAGGTGGATTTATGTCGGAATATCAGCTTCATGGGAGAAGGGCCTATCTGTAAAGTGCCAATCTTTCGGAGCCTCTTTTAATTGGGCGGAAATGAGCGAACTTCCAAATAATTGTGACTACCTGGTGATCGGTTCCGGTGCGGCGGGTGCCGTCGTGGCAGCGCGGCTCTCGGAGGATCCGGATGTCTCGGTGGTATTGCTTGAGGCTGGGCCAAAGGATCGTTCGTTGCTGTCTCGACTGCCGGGTCTTGGCTTCGCAATCGGTGCACATCCCAAATTTAACTGGGGTTTTGAAACGGAACCGGTGCCGAGCATGGAAGACCGCAATTTGGTTTTCCTGCAAGGCAAGGTGATTGGCGGATCAAGCAGCATCAATGGGATGATTTTCACGCGTGGCCATTTGCGCGAATACGATCTTTGGCGGCAGATGGGCTGCGATGGCTGGGCATCCGACGATGTGCTGCCTTATTTCAGACGTTTGGAAGGCAATGAAAGGGGTGAGGGGCCTTGGCATGGCGGTTCCGGCCCGGTCAAGGTGCGCACTGCACGGCCGGAACTGCCGATATGCGCGGCGTTTTTGGAAGCGGCTTCAGCGGCGGGATACCCGGTACTGGATGACCTAAATAAGAATACCATCGACGGCTTCGGCTATTACGACGTCAATGTGTCTCGCGGACGGCGAATGAGTTCAGCGAGGTCCTACTTGGCGCCGGCTTCGGGTCGAGAAAATCTAACCGTGGTGCCGGAGGCACAGGCTTTGCACCTAATTGTGGAAAATGGGCGCACTCGGGGTGCGGCGGTGTCTATGCGCGGCGCGCGGCAAATGATATTTGCTGAGCGCGAGACCATCGTGTCTTGTGGTGCGTTGAAGTCACCGCAGCTTTTGATGCTGTCAGGCATCGGTCCGGCAGACCATTTGCGCGCGCACGGCATACCTGTGTTAGTCGACGCGCCGCGTGTGGGGCAGGGGCTGCAAAATCATGTCTGCTACCGTCCGCAATACCTATGTAATGCGCCGGTAACCGCAAGCGGCCAGACTGAACCTTGGAACGTGCTAAAGGCGATGGTTCGTTACGCGACTTCACGTAGCGGCCCTCTCGCTGAAAGTTACGCGCCGGTTGGCGGTTTCTTCAGGACCGATGTCGCGCTAGAGGTGCCGGACGCGCAAGTCGTCTTGCTATCCGCGTTGGCGCCGACCAATGTTAGTGGCAGCCGTTTCCGCATCCGCGACCTGCTGCCCCAACAGCATGGCTTTGGAATGACAATTTATCAGGGCTCGCCGCACAGTCGTGGCGCGGTGACCTTGCGTTCAGCTGACCCAATGGTCGCACCTCAGATCGACCCTTGCTACTTTACCGATCCACGGGACATGGCGGTGCTACTGAAGGCGGTCGAGATGATGCGCGAGATGGTCCGCCAACCTGCGATAGCGCGTTATATAGAACGCGAACTCACGCCCGGAGATCAGGTGACAAATGGCACAGCTCTTGAAGCCGATATCCGCTTTAACGGCGCCACCGCCTACCATCAGTGCGGTACCTGCGCGATGGGATCGAGTAACGAGGCGGTGCTCGACCCGCAGCTCAGGGTGCGTGGGATAGACGGTTTACGTGTCGCCGATGCCTCGATTATGCCGCGCATCCCAAACGCAGCTCTCCACGCACCTACGTTGATGATTGGCGAGAAGGCGTCGGCGCTAATTCAGCAAGGTTACACAAGCCTCTGAAACTGGGTCTTCTAGTTCGGCCACACCGTAGTTGCCTCTCTGGCAAGCCAACGCACCAAAGCGGCATTCACTTCAATAGGCTTTTCCTGTGCCATCCAATGACCGCTTTCGATCGTGTGTTCTGTTAGGTCTGTACAAAGGGCCCGCATCGGTTCCGCCAGGGGCGAGGTGACGCAGTCGCAGGTGTAGTCGTAGGCAGCAGTCAGAAACAGGACAGGCAAGTCTAGCCGGCCTTCATTAGCGGCTTCTGCGGCGTATGCTGCGTTTGTCCGATGGTTCATGTACCAGGAACTAGGGCCGAACATACCGTTTCGGGTGAGTGCCTCGGTATAAATTTTTAACTCCTCTTCACCAACGACGTCGCTGTCACGAGGCAAGTCGGGAGCTTCTTTTGCTCCACCAAACCAACCGCCATCTTTACGAATGTGAGCGTTGCGCCATTTGCGTCGGTCATAGCCGGGAACACCTTTCCGAAATAATGCCTTTAAGGCGTTGTAAGGATTGGCGTCGAACGGCGCGATAGCGCGGGCAAAATTTTCCTCATAGAAGCGTTGATATTCCCATTGACCGTAGGCAAATTCATGTTCTGGATAGGTCACCCGATCGATGAGCGGTAGGCAGGCCTCTAGGCCCCGTTCCAAGGTGGCGTAGGGAACGCAGAGGTTGGCAACGCCGTGGCAGCGCTCGGGGTGATGGCTGGCAATGCTCCAGACGGGAGGTGCACCCCAGTCATGGCCAATCCATATGGCTTTTTCGATGTTCAATGCATCAGCGAGCCCAATCATGTCGTCGACGATCTTCTCCAGCGCGTAATCTTCGTGCCTTTTATAGATTGTTGAGCGGCCATAGCCCCGCATGTCCGGCGCGATTGCTCGGAAACCTAGATTGCCGAGGCAATCGAGTTGATGCCGCCAGCTGATCGAGAGCTCGGGCCAACCATGACACATAATGACGGGTGGCCCACTCTCCGGTCCGGCGGCGAGATAGAATGTTCGATGCGAGTTGGTTCTCACGCTGTTTTCGGTCGTGGATATCATGGACTGCCTTTCAAAGTTTTGCTTCCTTGTGGAGGACTATACACCGACGCTTATATGCATTGTTGTCGTTGGGCTCTAACATTGGGTGAGATAAAACTACAAGCGGGAACGCAAGGTGACTAAAGCATTCGAAGGTGTTCGGATCGTCGATTTCACACAGGTCCTTTGCGGGCCAATGGCCACAGCGCAGCTGGCGCTTCTCGGAGCGGAGGTTATCAAGATTGAGCAGCCGGAGGTCGGCGATCAAATGCGGATGTTGTCCGCGCGAGATCATTGGGCGGAGACGCGCTGCAGCCCCGCTTTCATGGGTGTCAACTATGGCAAGCGGTCGATCACTCTTAACCTCAAAGCGCCTGAAGCGAAGACGATCGTGACCCGCCTGGTGACCGGGGCAAACGCGATCGCGGAGAATTTCAAGCCGGGTGTGCTTGACCGGCTCGGCTTTGGCTACGACTGGGCCAAAAGCGTCGAGCCCAGCATCGTATATCTCTCGATTTCAGGCTTCGGCCAGACTGGCCCGCTCAGCGGCTCTGGCGCCTATGATGGCGCGATTCAAGCTATGTCAGGGATGATGTCTACGACGGGCACGCCGGAATTGGGACCGCTGCGTGCCGGCTTTCCGATCGCTGATATGACGACAGGGTTTAACGCCGCTTTCGCGCTTTCCAGTGCGCTATACCGGCAAAAGGCGACGGGCGAGGGGCAGTTTCTTGACTTGGCAATGACAGACTCGATGCTTTCGCTGATGAACTATTCCGTTTGCCGCCTCGCGGTCGCAGGCGATGAACCGGAATTATTGGGCAACAACTCCCCATCTTTCCAAGCGACTTCCAGCGTGTTTCCTACGAAGGATGGACATTTAAGTATTGCGGTGTTCACGGACGTGATGGCGTTGCGCCTCTGCGATGCGATTGGCCATCCAGAATGGAAGGACGATCCCAGGTGGAACACAATGCAAGGCAGACGAGATCATTTCGACGACCTTCAATCGATCCTAAATGAGATCATATCCCAGAAATCGACGTCGACATGGCTAGCTATTATGGAGCGGGAAGGGGTGCCGGTCGCCCCGGTCAATACGCTTAAGGAAGCAGTCTATAGTGAGCAGGTGACACAGCGTAAATTCCTAATCGACCTGCCGGCACCGACAGGTATCGACGGTGATATCCAACTTCCTGGTACGTCTTTCATTGCCTCGGAAGATACTCCCGGCACCGACCGTACTGCACCCCGGGTTGGTGAACATACTGATGAGATACTGTCGGAGTATGGTTTCAGCGATACTGAGATCGCGGGCTTCCACGATGGCAGTGTGGTCTAGGAGAAGGCATTCTTAAAAGTGCCCTTCGATTGGTTTAACTGATACTGCCATGTAAAAGTTCCCCATATCGCACGCCACAGGTTTTCTATTAACCGTAAGTCGAATTAGCAACCGCTGGAGCAGGCGGCGATACCTTCTCACAAAACTTTTTCGACTCTTAAATTCTATCGGGATAGTTTGATCTACGATAACCGGACATCATTAAGACGATACAAGTCTGTTGCATAACGTTTTGGTTGCGAGTGTACGGTGTTGGCCAAACCACATTATTGATTTCTTGATCTGAATTTGTTGGGCGCTTAGCATCTTAAAATTACTTATTCATATTATCATGAACGTTAGTCCATCAGCAGATGATTGACCTTACTAAGGGACGTTGAGTTGGGAAGGAATAGCGATGAATAAAATAGGATCAAACTTGTTAGCATCGGCAATAATAGTTGCCCTTTCGTCGACAGTTGTGAACGCTGCAAATTTTCTCGTTGACTTGACGCATCCTACACCGACCTTCAAAGCATCCGCCACCGATCCTATGAAGGCGGATCTAAGTAAGCCATACTTCGACAGCAAGCCCATTCCGACCTTCGGGGGCCAAACTGTTCGTAATTTTCATAGGTTTCCTACAAACCAAGGCTACTTTGATACAGGTGTTTTAATACTAGCCGAGCATCATGGCACTCATATGGATACGCCTGCACATTACGTTAATAATGAGAAATCGCAGGAAGCCGGATTTTTAGTTGGGAGTAAGAGAAAATACACCCATCAGATGGATGTGAAAGACCTAATTGGTAAGGTCGTTATGATAGATATTAGTAGTCGTGTTCAGACAGAACTCGACAAGAATGGTGGTAGCCCAAGTTCAGATAAGAATGTCACAAATTTTTCAAATGATACACAAAATGTTGTAACGGCCGACGACATAGAAAATGTGGCTAGTCAGCTTGAGGATGGCGTTTGGCTAGTTCTAAATACAGGCTGGTCGCGATTTTATTTCGATGGTCCAGACTTTGGTAAAGGGCCGTATGTAAATGGCTTTAATTTCCCAGGTATCAATAAGAAAGCGGTCGACAAACTGATCGAGATTTTAGACAAAAAGAAAATTCGTATTAATGGTATCGTCGCAGACAACATTAGTGTCGACTCTGGTCAAAGCGGCCTGGGCGATGATGGAAAATTGAATGTTAATAGTTTCTATGCGCATGTGCGTCTCATGCAGCGAGGTCTAATTTTCGTGGAAAATGCTACCAATCTAGGCCAACTTGCTCTTGCAAAACCTGGTTCGTGTACATTGGTTGTAGGTGCTTTGAAACATGTTGGAGGTGCCGGTGGGCCTTCTCGTGTGATGGCACTTTGCGAACAATAGGCTCTGAATTTAGAACTACTGGATGTTAACGCGTTTTGCTTTGCGTTATTCGGTTCGCTTAAGTACCAGAGCTCTTGCGAATTTTGCGGCTTTACGAACCCCAGCGCTGTCATCTTTTTCAGCTAGTTCTTTTAGTGCCTTATCTGCGCCTGCATATCGTAAATAGCCTAGGGCCAAAGACGTTTGTCGGCGAACTTCGCTAACCTTGTCATTTAGACTTAATAACAAGTCTGGCCCGATATTCTTTTTTCCTAGACGCCCAAGAACGCTTGCCGCCGTCCAGCGTACCTCTGCTGCTGGGTCTCTAAGTAGGGGCAAAATATGATCGGATGTTCCGGGAAAACCCAAAACCCCAAGGGCTCGTACTGCCGCGGCACGCAATCGAAAATCTGGTTCATGAAGGCCTAGTCGTGAATCAAGTGTGGCGGCAATGGTGTGGCTCTTACTATAGCCTGACGCATATATACTTGTTCTGCGACGCTCATAAAGTGCATCTGAAACCTCAAGGCCAATCGCTGAGTCGATCGGTATGTCAAAGGTACCAATCATAGCCTTAAGGGCGGACACACCGCTTTCCGCTCCAATAGAACCAATCGCGCGTGCTGCAAGAGTTTGAAGTTTAAGCAATTCTAGGATACGAGGATGATGCCGCCTGATGCTTTGTTTGGTGAGTTCGCGAAGCTCTTCATCAAGTTCGATGCAGAATTCAGAGATAGTACCTAACGAAGCTACATCCTTGAGCTTTACGAGACCTTCGATACCTGACTTTTGGATATTCGGATCTGATTGCTTAAGCATGGCGATAAAGGTCTGTGAGAGACCGCCATCACTGATCGCACTTAAAGCAATTGAAACCTGACTTTTAAGACGACTATTTGATGTTGTTTGAAAGAGCTTCTTCAAAGGGGAAGAGGCCTCTCTCGGTGCGTGTATTGCCAAGGCTTTTACTATATGTAACCGCCTAATATCAGTCTCTGCTTTGTTCAGAAGGTCGAGGAGTAATTTTGTGTTTGCTTCGCCACCTATATGTCCAAGGCTCCAAATGGCACGATTGTTCAATATACCATCGCCATCTTTCGCTAGACGTGAGAGAAGCTCTATTACGTCTAGTCTACTAAATTCGCCTAGTGCCTGAACGACTGCCAATCGCACATAATCTGAAGTTTCATCGGATAGCGATCGCATAAGAGCGACTGCCGCGGCTTCGCTTTTGAGGCCTGATAGCGCAGATGCACAGGTTGATCGTAACTCTTCACGATCTTCATTCTCTAGACAATATGTTAGGAAAGGCGAAGCACGCTTGTCTCCAATGCGGCCGAGAGCCTCATATATTTTGTCCCTAACGTAATGGCGGGGTTCGGGCTTTTTTAGTCGCGTGATTAAGGGGGCGACTGCTTCCCTCTGTCCTCTATACCCCAAAGAATGTGCAGCCTGTGCTCGTGCGCCAGGTTCTCCAAAATCGAGGCCATCAATCAATACATCGAGCGGGATTGCGGCATGTTCCCATCCATTTGATTGCGTTTTTTCCGAAAAGCATAGTATCAAAAACACTGAGAACAGCATTGCTGACGGAAACTGTATCACAAAATATTTCATCCCAGCCTTATGCAATTTTTTCTTATGGATAGAACTGATAATTAAATCTGTGAAACTGCTATTAGATGACGAGAATGTGGCAAAAACGGAGGTTAATTAAGACACAAACATTTGAAATAGTCCCGCTTCTCTTACTCCCGAGCTAACCAATCAAATTCCCTCGTAAGGTAGTTGCTTCGTACTTTGTTCGAAAAATTCCGCGATTTTGTAAAATTGGTACCACGCCATTGATAAAGTCCGTGTATCCACTTGGTACAATCGCCGGTGTCAAGTTGAAACCATGGCAACCTGTCTCGCGCCAGATCTCTTCCAGTTGGTCAGCTACCTGTTCGGCCGTACCCAGGAGTTGTGGGATTAGGCCTGCTAAACCGGAAAGTTGAACTGCATCGCGCAGTGTAATATTTTTGTCGTTGAACATGGCGGACATGGCGGCCACGAGACCCTGCGAGGCCTGGGTTTTGATTTCCTGCAGCGGCTTATCGATGTCGACCGTATCAAGATCAATTCCAAAGGTGCCGGAGATCCGGGTTAGGCCCGCTTCGAGTGGAATTTTGGCCAGCATCGCGTCACGTTTCGCGACCGCTGCTTCATAGCATTCGGCTACGAATGGCTGTACCGCAAAGGTGACGCGGAGGTCTTCCGTCCGTCCGACTTCATCAGCCGTTTCACGGAGTTTTACCATGAACCTCTTCATGCGCGGTAAATCGGGCTGGATCGCGAAGATAACGTCTGCGTGCTCAGCTGCGAAGCACTGACCACGACCGGATGAACCCGCTTGGAATAGCACTGGGCGACCTTGCGGAGAGGGCAGGACTGAGGGTGTAGCGTGGCATTTGAAGTATTCACCGTCGAAAGAAATTTTCTCGATTTTCGAGGGATCGGCATACTGTACGGTATCGCGGTCCGCTATTACCGCGTCGGGCGCAATACCGTTCCAAATCGCCTCACATAGCTGCATATATTCGTCCGCCCGGTCGTAGCGTTTGTCGTGCTCGACCACATCGAGGCCGACCGCACGGTACTCCGAACGCGCATTACCGGTCACGATGTTCCAGCCGACGCGCCCCTGGCTGAGATAATCAAGGGTCGACATTGAACGTACGGCGAGGAACGGATGCCAGGAGGCCAGCGAAACCGTGGAGGCGATGCCAAGGTGTTTAGTCGCTGCAGTCATAATTCCGATAAGGGCGACTGGATCGTGCGTTGGCCAGTTGACGCCGTAGCGTATCGCATCATTAGTGTTGTCTTTGTAGTGGTCGTAAACTGCCGGCACGTCGGCAAAAAACACGCCGTCGAAGAGACCGCTTTCGAACAGTCGCGCCAGATCTTGCCAATGCTCGATGGATCCAAGGCCCGCGGCTTGCTGATCGGCTGGGTCTGCCCAACTCATGGTCATATGGTTGATCGGCGTGTGCATCATAAATGCGAGCAAACGCATTTTTTCAGACATGCTGGACCCATTCATTGTTGTTCTATCGTCTGGAATCTAAGCGATGGGCTCAGGAACCATCTAATGGTGTGCGATTTCCGGGACAACGATGGATTGTGGCCTCAGCCACACATTCCTGACGCAATCGGTAATTTATATCAGCGCCTGGCTGTTGCGGCATATCTAGGAAGGCCTGATGGCTTGGATACCAGACTGCTAACACTTCATCGATCGCCTGTTCACCGGCAGCCTGTCCCATGACGTTCGCGCGCCATAGGGCCTTTGCGCCAACCTTGTGCAGCAATTCGTCTAGCGCGTTCATATAGCGGCTGTAGAGCGCTCCATCGGGAAACTCGCATACTTCCTTGTAGCGGTTAAGGTTGAGCATGATGATTGGGCCGTCAGCGGCGGATCCTGCGATGGCTTTTATTCGTTGCAACTCGCCTGGATTACGGAAGGGAATTTTGGACATCGTTACGGCCGTACTGGAAAATTGACTGGGCCGACGAGGCTCGGCAGGATCGGTTGTATCCACTCGACCCATTCGCAAAGACGCGCGCGCGTCTCGCGTGGGTCGATTAGCTCATGCATAGAAAAGGATTCCGCCCGTGCGTTTGGCCGTGTGCCCTCGGCCAGTTGTTCTTCTAGTTCAAGGCGACGCGCTTCTGGGTTCTCAGCCTCGGCGAGTTCGCGGCGAAAAGCGACGGCAACACCACCCTCGATAGGAAGTGTCCCCATCTCGGCCGAAGGCCAGGCCAGTACATAGGCATCCGGCCCGTAATGCGCGCCTTGCGCTACGCCATAGGATTTGCGCACGACCACGGATGCCCATGGCACGACGCAGCTGGCGACCGTCATTACTGTAGCCGTACCGTAGCGGATCGCGCCGAGCCTTTCTGACTCGCTGCCGATCATGAAACCGGGCTCGTCGACTAAAGCGATGATCGGCAAATGAAAGGTCTGGCACATCTCGACGAAGCGGCGAACTTTTTGCGCTCCTGCTGCTGTCATGGCTCCGGCGTAAAACCGCCCATCATTTGCAAGTACACCGACGGCTTGGCCATTCATGCGGGCTAAACCTATTACCTGGCCTCGGCCAAAATCGCGCGCCATTTCAAAGAAGGTATCTTTGTCAAACACAAATTCAATCAGTTTCCTGACGTCGAAGATTTGCCGCCGGTCGCGAGGAATTAGGGACAGTAGCTCTTCGTCTGCTCGGTTCGGGTCGTCGCCGCTCGCCTGTCGTTCCGATAGTTCGTAGACATTCTGCGGCATGAAGGAGAGGAAGCGGCGGATTTGAATGAACGCATCTTCTTCGTCTTTGGCGATGTTGTCGACCACACCGTTGCGAGTGTGCACCTTGGCGCCACCAAGTTCTTCCTTGGACTTTTTTTCGTGCAGCGCACGTTCAACAACGGCAGGGCCCGCGATAAGGACTTGCGCGGTTTTGCGGCTCATGACGGAGAAATGCGAGGCGACAAGGCGTGAGGCGGGCAGTCCCGCAACCGGACCAAGGGCAGCCGTGGCAACCGGGACTGTTGCCATGGCGTGCGCGACGGATTTAAAGCGTGGTGGTGAATAGGGTGGAGTGCCGACCGTCTTACCGCCGGCGCCGGTGACGCTTCCGCCGCCGCCTTCATGCAGACGAATAAGCGGTACTCGGTAGTGGCAGGCGAGTTCTTCGGCATACATGCTCTTACGCAGGCCGGCTTCATTTGGCGAGCCGCCGCGAAGGGTGAAATCCTCACCACCGACGACTGATCGGCGGCCGTTAATGTCACCGAACCCAAGGACGAAGTTAGCCGGTGAGAAGGAGGAGATGGATCCGTCCGGATTACGATCGGTGGCCCCGGCCCCAGCACCCATCTCGTGAAAACTATCCTGGTCGATTAAGTTGTCAATCCGTTCGCGGATCGTCTTGCGACCTGCATTGTGTTGACGGCTGACGCCTGCGGGGCCGCCTTGTTTCAAGGCTAGCCGTCGCTTTTCCTCAATATCTCGGACTTCGCGTTCCCAACTCATACTCTATGCCTCGTTCGTGAAGATAACGCTGAAGTATAGACATGCCGAGCCTGTCGGTTCTTGCGCTATTTGCAAGGGTAAGACGTCAAATGTGAAAAACAACTCAAACCAATGCCTTCAACAGGAGGGATGGTAGCGACCGATTTGTGTTTGAAGTTGTTTGACTAGCCCCCCTAAACTGCCATCAAAAGCTCTAGATTCTGATAAAGGCGCTCAAAATCTCTAGGATAATTGGGCAGGTCGGTAAACTTTTTTTCTGTTCTTTACCTTAAAACAAATTTCGACTGATTTATATTTTGTCCCACTATTGCGGGGAGACAAATAATCCGAAACCACCTATTTCGGGTACGTCCCGCTGTTTTTGACTATATTGCTCTAAAGATTGCCTCAGCGTCAGCAATATGAACAGGCATGGGAAGGAAAGCATTGGATTTCACTGGATCTTTAGGGGCACGGGCGATGGATATCCTCGATCGCTGCACCTAGTGCGGTCGCTGTGTTGAGTTCTGCCCGATGCCGGAGGCTAAGCGTGACTGGTACGAAGCGCAGTTGGAGTCGGCCGCTGCAGCCGGTGCCACGATTCTGGCTGGAGTTTATCATGCCTGCCACCGCGATCTCTATGCACATGAACGGGACTGGCCATTCGAGGTAGTAAACTATATGGAGTTTATCGGCGAAGCCATGGGTATCAAAAGACATGATATCTTTAAACGTTTAAAATTGCTGCAAGATATTGAAGCTATTATGGCCGATAGTGCGGAGCAGATTACGCGTTACGGCTTGGATGTTGAGGAGGTGCGGGACGTGGTCCTGAAGGATGTCCTCGGCGAACAATCTTTGCCAATGCGCGGCAATGAGGAGGCGTGAGCATGATGTTCGACTTGATAGACCGTATCGTTAGCCTTGATATGGGGCAGCGCGGCATGACCGGACTTGTTGCGCCTGCTAGGGCTTTGGTCGACGAACCTGTTTGTGCTGCGGCGGCGCGGCCCCTTTCGACGCTGGAGCGGGGCGATACGGTTATCATCATTACTGGGTCGCTCACTCGGGCCGGCGTTTCGTCGGCGATTGCGGAAAATGATGGTCCAGTCGGCGTTGCATCGCTCGCTCGTGTGATCACGCATGGTTTCAACGCAATCCCGCTGATCCTGGTAGACGAGACGATTTGTGACAAGATGGCAGCGATCACCCGCGTCGCTGGGCCCAATGTGGTAAGTCGCGAGCAGGCGCGTATCGCCGTTAACACGCCGCGCTTCACAAGCGTTGCAGTTGTCGAGGGAGGCAAGACTGACGACGGTGCTGCGCGCGCGCACGCTGCATCCATCATCGCGGAGACCAAGCCTAAGGCGGTTATTTCGGTAGAACGATCCGGATTGACCAAAGATGGCACCTACCGCAACGCGCGCGGTGAGGACTACAGTGAAGGGCGTGCGCGGCTCGACCACGTGGTTTTAGAGGCGGCAAGGGCTGGCATACCAACAATTGGCATTGGCGACGGTGGGAACGAGATTGGTATGGGGGCAATTTCGGAAGCGGTAGAGGCGCATATCCCGCATGGTGATGTGTTGTGTTCGGAAATAGCCACGGACGTTTTATTCCCAGTGGGCGTATCCAATTGGGGCTGCTATGCAGTTGTCGCAGCGCTGGCAGTCATGGTCGGCAACGAGGACCTGATTCATACGCCAAATTTGGAGCGCCGCCTGCTCGAAGCGTCGCCCCAGATTGGCCTGGTCGACGGCTCGTCCGGAAGGTTGGAGCCGACTGCGGACGGACTTCCACTTTCGACACACATGGGTCTGGTGGAACTATTACAGACGACCTCGCAGCGGGCCATCCGCAACGGTAGCAGACAGCCTTATAAAATAATTTAAATTAGTTAACTAATTGAATGGAAAGTATTTATGCCAAAAATAATGGTGAACGGTGTTGGGTTGTACTACGAGGAAACTGGAACCGGGACACCGCTGCTGTTCCTGCACGAATTCGCTGGCGATTATGCTAGTTGGGAGCCGCAGATGCGCTTTTTCGGGAGGCGTTATAGGGCAATTACCATGTCCTATCGTGGCTATCTGCCTTCTGATATACCGGAAGATGAGTCCCTTTATTCGCAAGATATTCTTCTCGACGACGTCATCGGGTTAATGGATGCACTGGAGATTGAGAGTGCCCATATTTGTGGCCTTTCCATTGGGGCGAATAGCGCGGTGCTAATGGGTTTGCGCGTTCCGGAACGTTGCTTGTCTCTAACTGTCGCGGCGGGCGGACATGGTAGCGTCCAAGGGGCTGAAGATCGTGCTGAATTTGTGCACGATTTCTCATCCCGGTCAGACCGCTTGCTTGAAGAAGGGATGGAACCGGTGGCGCGGCAGCAAGCTGAAAAACCCAATCGCGTGCCAATGAAGACCAAGGATCCTCGAGGTTGGGCAGATTTTCGTGACCGGCTGATTGCCCATTCTGCTGTCGGCTCCGCCTATACAGCGCGCGGCGTACCGTTGAAACGGCCAAGCTTTTATGAGATCGAGCTGGAGCTGCGCGACATGACGGTCCCCACACTGATCATCGTCGGCGATCAGGACGACAATTGTCTAGAAGGAAGTATGTTCCTGAAACGCGTATTGCCTTGCGCCGGTTTGCATATGTTCCCAATGAGTGGGCATCTGGTAAATTTGGAGGAGCCGGAACTCTTCAATCGCTCGCTTCAAGATTTCCTAAGCACCGTGGAACTAGGGAGATGGATCAAGCCTTAAACAGTAATGCCATTTCAGTTTCTCATGTTCCTAGTTAAGACAAAACAGAATAGTAATATATTACAATAATTTATATAGATTACTTAGTAATTCATGGCAATAAACAAAATGATGAAAAACCTGTACTGCTTGACAGAGGCTTTGGATGAAGAGCTAGCATGCGAAATGGGTATTAATATCCACAAATACGGCGCAGTGTCTGATTTTGTTCTGTGTTATGTAATGGAGTTTGAAATATATCCTTCGCTAAATTTTAGTTCGACCCTCGCGCCAACAGGTGCGATGGATTAGGCTATTTTGTAATTGAATTGCTAAGGCTGGGGAGCTGAGATGTCCGATTTACCGAAGTCGATTGAGATCCATGAGGAAGGACCGCGCGAAGGGTTTCAGATCGAACCGGGGCCAATTTCGACCGCAGACAAGATTGCGTTTATCAATGTCCTTTCGCAAACTGGGTTGCAGGAAATACAGATCGCCTCTTTCGTCAATCCGAAACGGGTTCCCGGCTGGGCCGATGCCGAAGAGGTCGTGGCCGGCGTGGAGAAGCGCGATGGCGTGCGTTATACGGGACTGTGGTTGAACGAGAAAGGTTTGCTACGCGCTCTCGATGCTGAGGGCCTTACCCTCAAAGGGTCGATCTCAAACGTCACGTCTGAGGCGTTTATGATCCGCAACACCAATCGTGACAAGGCGCAGAACCGAACTGTTCAGGTCAATCAGATTGAGACCTATAAGGAACACGGTATCCCGATGTATCGCGGTGGTGTTATGGCTGCATTCGGTTGTAATTTCGAGGGAGAAATACCGGTTTCGCGAGTACTAGAGACGGTTGAAGAGATCATGGACATAGCCGATGAAACCAATTCGCCTATCAAGGTGATTTCGCTGGCCGATACCATGGGATGGGCTACGCCAATGTCGATTAAGCATATTGTCGGTGCCGTTCGCGAGCGCTGGCCGGACCTGCAGGTTGCTCTGCACTTGCACGATACTCGAGGCATGGGTATCGCAAATGTCTATGCCGGGTTAGAGATGGGTGTTTCGCTCTTTGATTCTTCGGTGGCCGGTCTTGGCGGTTGTCCATTCGCAGGAAGCCATGGAAAACCGGCCGCTGGCAACGTTTGTACCGAAGATATAGTTTTCATGTGCGCGGAAATGGGCATCGAGACTGGCGTAGATCTGGAACGGTTGATCGATGCCGCTGAAATGGCAGAACGCATCGTCGGCCACGACCTACCGGGTTCTGTAAAACGCGGCGGAAGCCTTGATAAACTTCGCGCATCGATTCACTAATTTAATATTTGTCGGCCATTTAGCGTACAACCGCACTTCGATCGGTCATTTCTTCCATAATTTGGGAATGAAAGAGACCAATCGGGATCTGTGACAATGATGTTCTCTTGCCAGAGGGGCTGAGCAACCGTTTAGCGAGCATTGTGGTGTGGATGGATCAGGCCAAAGGCTTAAATAAGGTGACGTTCCCGTCGTGGTCTTGCATACCAACAGTAGAGAGTTCATGTCTAAAATTTTAAGGAGAACTGCTGCTAGCTCTAATGCCGTTGCCGCGGCAATTGGTCGGCTGACGGCAGAACGATAAGCTAGTTGTTCTTGCGAGGGGGGCGACAAGACAGAAAACTGTGCATAAGTCTGCTCTCGGAGAGGCGAGAGGCGTGTATTTCAAACAAAAACTGCCGATCCAATACCTTGGACCGGCAGTTTTTTTTAAGAGATCCGTACGTCGGTCGGGTGCGGGCCGTTTAGCGGGTGCTCTTCGTCTATAGGCATGTGTGTGTCCATTTCGTATAGGTTAATGCGCTAGCAGAGGTTGCGTATAAACGTTTCTAGAAACCGATGTTGTGCAATATTCGCAGCGCTGGCCTGTTGTTCGCACATGGCGCGCTGAATTAGAGCAAAACGGCCGATTAATTAATTTTGGCACCGCCCATAGAACAACTAAGCGTTTGACTTAATATTACTATGATCTATTGCAGAAATTCGTGGGTAGGGAGGCTTGATCGCGCTCGTTAACGCCCCGTGGAGCGTACGCCTATTCGACGAGACGGCTACGACTGTCATCCACACTCCAAACGAGAAAATTCGTGACAATGACCGCACCGACATGCGTTTGCTTCCATTCGGTGATGTTCTACTTTGGTGGGAAGAGTATCTCGACGGGCCAAATATATAATAACATATTGAAATATAAGTATTAAAATCCTAAATAGTACAGGAAATTTCTAATTTTTTACCTGCGCCTGAAGTTTTTTCCAAACATTGATCCTATGTTTCTTTGATTAAGTATGTGTATTAGCAAGTTTAGGGGGGCTAAATCGTATTGAATTCAAATAAAATGTTTAAAGTATTATAAAGAATTGCTATATAATTATTGTGAATAAATTTGAATTGTGGTTTATTAAATCGAATTTGGTGCTTTATTAAGGTCTAAAAAACGAACTGAATTTATGTTGATGCGTACCGCTGCCTTGATCACCTTGGGATTTTCATTGATTGCCTCACCGGTCGGCAGTGCTGACACGTCAGAAAAATCTTCCTGCGAAACACGCAAGGCAGTTCTCGATTTTCTGTCCTCGAAATACGCCGAAGCACCGGTGGCGATGGGGATATCTAAGGATGGTGGTGTGGTAGAAATTCTGACCTCAGGACCCGGCTCCACGTTTACGATAATAGTCACCATGCCGAACGGAATGACTTGCATGGTCGCCGCCGGGAATAGCTGGGAAAATCTTGTGACAAAGCGGCGGCGAATTTAAGCCCAATAAAGGGGCCTGAGTTCGATCAATTTCTGAAAATTTTATGCCGTACTAGGTCTCCCAACTTTATTCCGAGGCGTGAAGTTGTGCCTCCATTTAATTCTAGCACCGCTAGCGCGTCGCCTTTCGAGTGAACGGGAGTTAGCGAATGCGGTACAGTGCGTTCGCGGATATGGATGATGCGGCCATCGGCACCGATAAAAAGCATGTCGAGCGGGATGAAGGTGTTCTTCATCCAGAAGGATAGCGGTTGTGGCCGATTATAGACGAAAAGCATTCCCGCATTAGCGGGCATATCACGTCGGTACATGAGGCCCTGCGATTGCTGGGCCGGTGTAATTGCGAGCTCGACTTCGAATTTCTGGCTGCCCTTGGCTGTCACGATCGAAAGGCCGGATTTCTCGAACGCTAAGGCAATGGTAGTCACGAGACATAGGCAGAGGAACGTGACAGTTCTTAGCATAGCGCCATCCTACCGCAGCCCGCCCCAGGCGATAAAATTTGGGTTACGCAGCGGGTTCTTGGCGTAAAGCAAGGGACTACCGTCTTCTGTTGTGACACGGCCGCCCGCGGCGCGCAGGATGGCATGGCCTGCGGCGGTATCCCATTCCATGGTCGGGCCGAAGCGCGGATAGAGATCCGCCTCTCCAGCGGCGAGTAAGCAAAATTTTAAGGAACTGCCGGCATTCTTTGTGGCCTCTAATGGTCGGCCTTCGAGGAAGGAGGCCAGGGTTTCTGGATCGCCGTGGCGGCGGCTTGCCAGGACTGTTACGCCGTTTTCAGGCACCTCGCGGATAGTGATCGGTTCCGTTGTCCCGCTGGCCCGAGCGCGGGTCGCGCCGATACCAACGATGCCGGTATAGGTGTCACCCAGCGCCGGTGCGAAAATGACGCCGAAAACCGGCTGTTTTTCGACGATAAGCCCAATATTAACCGTGAATTCGCCGTTACGGCTGAGGAATTCCTTTGTGCCGTCCAGTGGATCAACCAGCCAGAACGGCCTGTGGTCCACATTGGGAATTTCACCGCGTGACGCGGCCTCTTCGGCGACAATCGGGAAATCTGGCGTTAGCGTCTTCAGTTCTGGGGTAATGAGCGCTTCGGCAGCCAGATCCGCTTCGGTGACCGGCGAGTTGTCGTCCTTGTGGGCTACATCGAAATCGGTCGCGTAGACCTTCATGATTGCCGCCCCAGCTTCGTGTGCCACGGAGATGATGTTGGGTAGAAGGGCAATGTAATCGATCATTTTTCTCAGGCGTGCAATGGCATGTGTATTCCCAGACGATCTGGGGTTCAGCGGGCTCTCAAATAGAGCGAGAAGTTCATCGTGTCGAATTGGAAGTCGGCATAAGCGGCATGCCAATGATGTCTTCGTAAAAGGGTAGAGTGATCTTTGGGTCTTTGATTCGAAGCATGGTTTGGTTCATGACGTAGCCGGCGGTTTCTGGCTTGTTAGTCATCGGTCACCCTCTCTATCGCAATTGTAATTTTGCTCACAGACGTCATTTATAAATCCAAATCTGTATTAAGCGATAGCCGAGGCCCTGCAAGGGTAGGCAGGAGAGGTTGTGAGTTGGGAGGCACGAAACGTTTCTCAATATGGATTGGATTGATCCGCGACTGTTGGCCGCGAATGAGCAGTAGCGGCAGACTAATCGACGCTGTGGTAAAGCAATCATAATGGCGTTGGAGCGGATCTCCAATGGGTATGAGGGAGGGTCATAATGGTTGAATGCGCGGATTTGTTGCTGTCGCTTGATTGGGAGAGTGAACTGCCATCGGGCCGGGTGCGGCACAGTGACCACCTGTTTGCGTCATCGGTCGACATCGAGAAAGACGTTTTCCCTCTCCGGTTGAAAGCCCTGTTATTGGAGGCTGTGCCGGGCCAGACGATCGAGCTTTCCGTTACGCTGGAGGATTTGGTCATGCACGCTGGTGTTGGGCCAGTCACTCTGCCACGAGCGGAATTCGCGGCGCGGTTTGCGGACGGGACGAAGCTCGACCCACAATTCGGCCGTTTCTACCCGGCCAACTGGTTTCCCAACAGCGATCGCCGTGGTTGGCTGCCGACCGTGCGCTGCACTGCCGCTTCTACGATGGGACTGACGGTAGATGCGCGACACCCGCTTCTTGGCCGGTCGCTCTCCCTAGCTACCAAGGTTGTCGGCGTGCAGAGTGAGCCTACAGACCGAATGCCGATCGACTGGTTATCGGACCTATCTACTGGCCCAGGCATGCAGGCCTATCACAATGGCCAGCCGACCAGTTTTCTTGATGGAGCCTCCTACCGACGGCCGGAAGAGGCGCCAGACCCGGTCTTCTACGCGACGGCGCGTATTGCGGCGCATATCGATAGCCGTGCGCAACGGACCGTCGGTGCAATCTATCGCAATATTATTCCGGAAGACGGAATGGTGCTCGATTTGATGTCTAGCGTGCATTCTAACCTGGCTGATGATCAGAAGATGGCCACCTGTTACGGGCTTGGGCTAAATGGGCAAGAAATGTCGGAGAACCCGGTGCTGTCTGGCGCGTTGCTTGCCGATCTTAACGCGGATCGGGTGATACCCTTTGCTGACGACAGCTTTGATGCCGCCATTTGTACCGTCTCGATAGACTATCTGACCGACCCGGTGCGCATAGTCGACGAGGTGGCGCGGGTACTGCGGCCAGGCGCAGCCTTTGCCGTCAGTTTCTCCAATCGTTGGTTTCCACCCAAGGTGACGAAGTTGTGGACAGAGCTACATCCGTTCGAGCAGATGGCGTTGGTCGTTCAGTATTTTGAAGCATCTGGCAGTTATGTAGAAATTGAAACCCGGTCCTACCGAGGCTACCCAAGGCCGATGGATGATCCCTATCACCGACAGATCGCCATGTCAGATCCTATTTTCGCGGTGATTGGACGGGTTGTCGGCTGATTTCTGTGAGCCTCGCGGCCGGTGTAAGACACCTAAAATTTAGGTGTCTTAAAGACTAACTGTGTCTGCAACACTGCAAAAAGCGAATGTCATCAGCCGCATATGGACGTTGCCAGTGCGTGTTACTTTTGGACGATGCGTGGTTGTTAGAAGTTGTGAATGTTTTCGATCAAATTCCCGCTCGGCGACGATGTAAGACATCTTGCGGATGCTAGGCTTGCTATGCATTCGGCCTCTTGACCCGTAGTGCATGAGACCGGATGCTCGCGCCGTTCTAGGACACAGAGGATTTTCTGTATGCTTATCCTGATGCCCGACGCCCGGTTTGATACGGCGGAGTTTGAGGAGTTAGTGATTGGCGAGCGTGCTGATTTCCGGCTGTACCAGGCTACAAAGCTGGACGATATTCCTGACGGAATCTGGGCTGCGGCGGACGGTTTAATGGTCTGGGGTCGCATGTCGTGTAACATCGCAATGCTCGAGAAGGCCAGCAAGGCGCGTATCGTCGTGCGGATGGGGGTCGGTTTTGATGCGATCGACATCGAGGAGGCTGGAAAGCGCGGCGTCGTAGCCTGCAACGTACCCGATTATGGCACCACTGACGTGGCCGACCACGCGATTGGCCTGATGTTGGCGCTGACCCGCGGTATTGTGCGTCACCACACCAATCTAGTTGACGAACCCGTCGCCAATTGGCGTGGTATCGATACGCCGGTGGTCCGCCGTGTGCGCGGTGAGACATTCGGGTTGGTCGGACGCGGTCGCATCGGAACGGCGGCGGGTTTGCGTGCCAAGGCGCTGGGCATGGACGTCATTTTCTATGATCCTTACCTACCAGACGGCAGTGATCAATCTGTTGGCTTCGGTCGGCGGGAGAGCCTAGAGGAGCTGTTGCGCGACGCGGATGTGGTCTCTTGCCACACACCCCTGACGCAGGAGACGCGCGGCATGATCAATGGCCAGGCGCTAAGTTGCATGAAACCGCACTCAATCCTGCTGAACACCTCTCGCGGAGAGGTAGTCGATGTGGATGCTGTAACCGAAGCCTTGAAAGCTGGCCGCATTGCCGCTGCTGGACTTGACGTGTTGCCTCAAGAGCCGCCGAACCCAAGCCAACCGCTTTTCAAGGCACTAAAGAAACGTGAGGATTGGACTGATGGGAGGGTTATCGTCACTCCACACGCCGCCTGGTATAGCCCCGACGGTGCCCGCGACTGCCGTGAGAAGGGGGCAGCGACGGTAATTAACTATCTGATCGGTGGTCGGCTCAGGAACTGTGTGAATGAGCAGTATTTGGACAGCCGGCGCTAGGGAGCTTAACGGCTAGAGATACGATGGCATACTGCGCGCCTACAGCTAATTAACCTGAAACCTAAGTATAATTCAGTGTTCACATTGCAATGTATTTTTTGAGCTGTAATGGTCTTAACAAGACAGGGTGCATGTTTTCTGCAGAAAATTGCACCGCTCGATGAGCTTACAGCGCCTTATACAAATACACGCAGGGTAAAGTTGGTCCGAAGCCCACTTTTTCGTAGGCACGTCGGGCGGGGATATGGCTTTCGTCGGCGCCGGTAGCAACGCTGGCAACCTTCATTCCTGCTTCTTTCATGCGGGCCAGAGCATCCTCATACATGCTCGTGCCGATCCCGCCGCCCTGATGCGCCGGGTCGACTGCGTTGAGGTCGATCTCGCCAACCTCGGATTTGTCATCCAGGTAAAGGGAATAGAACCCGATGATCGTTCCGTGCTGTTCGACAACGAAGACAGTGCGGTTTGAGCCCTTGGCGCAGATTTTGTCGAGATATTCTCGTTGCGACTGCTTCGCCGAATTGATCGCGACATCGGCGATCGCTTTGCCAACAATTGACCGGAAGGATGCGAAGATTGGTTTGTAGGCGGCCTTGCGGATCTCGTGCAGCCGCGGCAGATCGCCAGAAAGGAACGGTCTAATACGTCGGTCAACTTGCATCGCACCTGTCACCCAGCTTATCCCGTTTGGAGCAACGCCTGCGCCCGTTCCCGAAGCTCGTCGGAGATCCGTTTTGGGCGTCTGGCGTCGAGGTCGAGCTGAACGCCGAACTGACTGAGGCCAGCGATATTTTCGCCTGTCTCGCCGTCGCGAAGGCGATGGTAGAGCCGGATTGATGAGCCGCCGAGCTGAGCCACACAGCTGTCCACATTGATCAAGGTACCGGGCGCGGCCTGCCGATGATGGAAGACGAGCTGGAACTCAAAAGTCGATAGGCCGATCCGTTGTTCGGTCATGTATTCCGGCGTCAACCCGAAGGCTGCCATAATGAAGGAATTTGCTGTCGAGAAGCGGTGGATGTGCCCCGGTAGCGCCAGATGGCCCGACCAGTCTACTTCTTCTGGGCGAACTACGCTTCGTTGGGAGGCAACCCAGTTCGAACTATCGCTCGGCACCGGCCGTTCCTCGCGCGCATCGCCGTCCCATTCAACACTGTCCCCCGATAGTGTCACGCCAGAAAGCCTCTGCTGCATCGCTGTGCAGAGTGTGTCGGTCTCAGCGTTGTATAGTTTGTGGGCGATCAGCGGCGTATCGCCCGCCTCCAGTAGTGCCGTTTCTATGAAGTAGATGTCGCGGTCGCGCAGCTCCGCTTTGTAATGAGTTAGTGCTTCTATCGTGCGTGCGGCGGTCGGGTCCACGCCATGTTGACGTAAAAAACGCCAGGTCGCAGATTCGAATTTTTCATAGTAGTAGGCAACAGTAAAATGTTCTGTCGCATCTACTTCCCAGGGGGCGACGTCGCCGCGGAAGGTTTCGCTGTATCCGGTCACTAGCGGTATCCTGCGTTGTGTTGTGGACGACGATATTTAGGAGTGCGGGGCGTGCTGGCGCAAATGTAAAATGCGTCTAAAGTAACGGTGTGACTTCGTTGAGAAAACGAGCGAGCTGCGCCTTCTGGTCGTATGCTGTGAACCGCAAGATCATAGTCTGAGCACCGACATCCTGGAAGGCCTTAATTCGTTCGGCGCAGACGTCCGGCGTGCCGCAGGCGGTCCAGATCTTAACTTTCCATTCTGGCCAGTCGGAGCTGTAATATTCATCAAGGAAGCGCTTGGCCTCAGTATAGGCTGCGGCAGGATTGTCGTTGAGATTGACGTTGAAATAGATCGAATTCTCTAATGAGGCAGGATCGCGGCCATAGTTCTGCGCAGCATTACTGATTGCTCGCCAGGTAGTGTCGAACTGTTCTGGCGTGGCACCGACGGTCATCCATCCGTCTGCTAACCTCGCCACACGGTCGACCTGCTTTTTGCTCGGGCCGGACTTGGTCGTGCCAAAGACCCAAGGATTGTTGGCGATCCAGATAGGTGGGCAAGGAGCCTGGATCGGTGGTGGGCGGACGGCGATGTCGTTGAAGCGAAAGAAATGCCCGTCAAAGCTGGCTGGGTCCTGCGTCCATAGGGTGCGCAGCACTTCGATGCCTTCCTCCATGCGGGCGATCCGGTCGAGCGGGTCAATTTGCATGGCGCTGTACTCGTTATCGAAGCTGCCGGCGATATTGCCTTTGGCTGGCCCCCCGCCGATGCACGCTGTCAGCACTGTTCGCCCGCTGGCAAGACAATCGAGCGCCCCCCATTGCGCGGCGAGCACGATTGGGTCGCGCAGTGGAAAGCTCGCCATGCAGGCGGTGCCTAAGCGACTAGTCTTGGTGACGACAGCAAGAGCTGAGAGTAGGGTCACGGACTCAAGTCGCGGCTTGGCAAGTAAATTGTCGCCGACCCATAAGCTCTCAAAGACACTGGAGCCTTCAGCTCTATCGGCCAGTTCGAGCAGTTCCGGTACCGTCGTTGCCCCGAATACGACGCCTTGGTTGGGCAGTAGCAGGCCGAGCTTCATAGGGACATTCCTTTTAAGGTTTGAGGGCGAAGAGAAAGTCTATCGCGTCGGTCAATACAGGCAAATTGTGCTAGACTAGACCAGATTTTTCCTGGATTGGTGGGTATTTTTGACCGCTTCCTCTTTCACTTCCGCGCCCCAGCTGTGACCTTCATGATTGTCCCCTTTGCAAGGCCGCAGGCGCGGCGCTTGCGCCATTGCCCGACAGTTGGCTTAATCCTGGCAGATCACACGCATCATCAACAGACAGGAAAAGACCGCCATGACTGATCCCTCCGCCGACGTGAAATCGCAGCTGGCTCCTACCGGCGTATTGCGCGCCGGTATCAACATGTCGAATTTCCTGTTGGTCGTCGATAAGACATCGGAGGGCGACCCAATAGGTCCTTCGCCCAGCATCGCCCTTGCGATCGCTGACGCGCTCGGTGTGCGTCTCAAACTAGTGCCGTTCGACAATCCAAGCGCTGTCGCAGAAGCGGCAGGAACTGGCGCCTGGGACATTGGCAATATAGGTGCTGAGCCGCAGCGCGCTGCGGTGATGGATTTTACGGCTGCCTATGCGGAAATCGAGGCGACCTATTTGGTCCCGCCGGGTTCGCCGTTACAGTCGATTGATCAGGTGGACCAGCCCGGCAACCGCATCTCCGTTTCTAAGGGCAGTGC
This sequence comes from uncultured Rhodospirillaceae bacterium, assembly GCA_964474755.1. Lineage (GTDB taxonomy): Bacteria > Pseudomonadota > Alphaproteobacteria > UBA8366. The sequence goes on from CAYYUG010000002.1 coordinate 142,714, forward strand.
GTATGGGCTTTGGCTAGAGAACAACATTAGCAAAGCTGAACTTTGCCCGGTCGTCGGTGGCGATGCAGCTTTCGACCAGTTCGTGAATGAAAAGATGGACGCACTCGCGAGCCTGCGGCCACGCCTCAATACCGAAAAAGATAAGCTGTTGGGTTCGCGCATTCTCGATGGCCAGTTCTCTGCCGTACAGCAAGCGGTTGGTGTCAATAAGGGCAACCCGGAAGCCTATGAATGGCTCAAAGTATTTGTAGAGGAGGCCAAGGCGAGCGGACTAGTCGCCAGCTTCATTGAGACGCATGGTGTGCAGGGTAAGCTGTCGGTGGCACCGCCATCGTAGGCGACGCGTTATCTTCTTTTGGAAGTGGCAAAAGATTATACGGTACATATTTAGACATAATTCTAGAAAGCAAAATAGGGTTTTACTAAAGTAGGTTAACCTATTTTATTGCAAATTAACTTTAATAGTATCTAGATTAATCTAGGCATATTTCCATTTGCCTCAACACACCCGCGCGTCGGAGTACGGTCGTATGGCCGGCTACGTCTCTTAGCGAACTCCCTAATCAAAAGCTTCTTCCCACGAACCCTGCGTCGCAGCACGGCTGTACTCCGTCGCTCGGTTTTCGAAGAAGTTAGCGTGCTCGACGCCGTTCAGCATCTCTTCGAGCCAGGGTAGAGGGTTCTTATCGGTTTTGTATATCGGTTGCAGGCCGATCTGTGTTAGGCGGCGGTCAGCGATATAGCGTATGTAGGCTTTGACTTCTTCGCCGTCGAGGCCCTCGACACCACCCATCTCGAAAGCCAGGTCAATGAAGGCGTCCTCGTGGCCGACGATGGTATCGCAGGCACGATAGAGTTCGCGTTGGAGTTCTTCGGTCCACACCTGAGGGTTTTCCTCAAGGAACGTCTTGAAAAGCTTGATAATTGAGTCGGTGTGCAGGCTTTCGTCTCGCGCTGACCAGGTGACGATCTGTCCCATACCCTTCATTTTGTTAAAGCGAGGAAAATTCAGAAGGATTGCGAAGGAGGCGAAGAGCTGCAGCCCCTCAGTGAAGGCGCCGAAGACGGCGAGCGTCTTGGCAATGTCTGCCGGGGTCTCCACCCCCCACGCCTGCATGTAGTCGTACTTGTCCTTCATCGCCTTGTATTTGAGAAAGGCTTGATACTCGACCTCCGGTATCCCGAGCGTATCCAGCAGATGGCTATAGGCGGAGATGTGGATGGTCTCGATGTTGGAGAAGGCCGAGAGCATCATTTGCACTTCGGTCGGTTTAAAAACCTGGCTGTAATGCTTCATGTAGCAGTTGTTGACCTCGACATCAGCCTGGGTGAAGAAGCGAAAGATTTGGGTCAGCAAATTGCACTCGGCGTCGCTCATATTGCGATGCCAGTCCTTTACATCGTCGGCCAACGGCACCTCTTCCGGTAGCCAGTGGCTGCGCTGCTGGGTCAGCCAGGCGTCATAGGCCCATGGATACTGGAATGGCTTATAGACGGGGCGGGCGTCGAGCAGGGACATGAAGAGGCTCCTGTGGGGCGTTTCTTATGGAGTGTTTAGTATTTTTACGAAGCGCTGGGCGATCCAAACGCTTTTTTATCGCTCCAAACTTGATTTGGGGTCCAGTCTGGGGTGACAAGGAGAGCAGAACCTGTCGCTATTGGCACGACAGGCATTCCTCGTAGTCGATCGGGCCGTCGATTGGTTGCTCGCTGCCATTGACCTGGCCGAGATGGGGGAGGGTGGCGGTTTTACCATCGCTAGCGACTGACTCGGAGCGCTGCAGGCTTTTCGAACGGCAGTAATAAAGGCTCTTCACGCCCTTTTTCCAGGCTTGGTAGTGGATCTGGTGGAGGTCACGCTTGTGTATGTCAGCTGGTAAAAAGACATTCAGGCTCTGCGACTGGCAGACATTCGGTGTACGTTCGGCGGCGAGGTCTATGAGCCAGCGCTGGTCGATCTCAAATGCTGTCTTGAATACGTCCTTTTCGAGATCGCTGAGGAATTCGAGATGCTGAACCGAACCTTCATTTGCCACGATAGATGACCAGGTTTCGTCCGTATTTTGACCCTTATTATCAAGTAATTGTGTGAAATACTTATTACGGACTGTGAAAGAGCCGCTCAAGGTTTTGTGGGTGAAGCTATTGGCCGCGATCGGCTCAATGCCGGGCGATGCGCCGCCGCAGATTATCGAGATCGAAGCGGTGGGGGCCAATGACATCTTATTGGAGAAGCGCTCCTTGATGCCAAAATCTGCCGCGTCGGGGCAGGCTCCGCGCTCTTCAGCGAGGCTTAATGAAGCTTTGTCAGCCTGCTCGCGGATATGCTTGAAAATGCGCTTATTCCAGACTGTGGACATGACACTTTCGATTGGGACGCTGTTTTTTTGCAGGAATGAGTGGAAGCCCATCACCCCGAGGCCAACCGAACGCTCGCGCATCGCGGAGTAGGTGGCGTTGTTGAATTCCTCCGGCGCGTGGTCGATGAAATCTTGAAGCGCATTGTCGAGGAAGCGCATGATGTCTTCGATGAAGTGAGGGTGGTCCTCCCACTCGCTGTAGGTTTCCAGGTTGAGTGAGGAGAGGCAGCAGACGGCGGTTCGCTGCTTGTCAAAGCGGTCCTTACCGGTTGGCAGTGTGATTTCCGAGCAGAGGTTAGAGGTCTTGACGGATAGACCGCCCAGCTTCTGGTGCTCAGGTATTGCTTTGTTCACATGGTCTATATTTACAATGTACGGCTCTCCCGTTTCGATACGGGCGGTGAGGATCCGGATCCACAGCTCGCGAGCCTTAACGGTGCGCAGTACACTATCGTCCTTGGGGCTGGTAAGGGCCCATTCTTCATCGTTCTCGACCGCGCGCATGAAGGCGTCGGGGATGAGTACGCCGTGATGCAGGTTAGGGGTCTTGCGGTTTGGGTCACCGCCGGTGGGACGGCGCAGCTCGATGAATTCCTCGATCTCGGGATGGTTCACGGGCAGATAAACTGCTGCTGAACCACGTCGCAGCGAGCCCTGGCTGATGGCGAGGGTGAGGGAATCCATTACCCGGATGAACGGAACTACGCCGGAAGTTTTACCGTTGAGGCCGACCTTCTCGCCAATCGATCGAAGATTACCCCAGTAGCTGCCGATGCCGCCACCGCGAGCCGCCAGCCAGACATTCTCGTTCCACAGGCCAAGGATGCCATCGAGGCTGTCATTTGCTTCATTGAGGAAGCAGGAAATAGGCAAACCGCGAGTGGTGCCGCCGTTTGAGAGCACCGGGGTCGACGGCATGAACCATAGGTTTGAGATATAGTCGTAAAGGCGCTGGGCGTGATTGGTGTCGTCAGCGAAATGCATGGCGACGCGAGCGAACAAATCCTGGAAATGTTCGCCGGGCATAAGATAGCGGTCGAGCAGCGTTGCCTTGCCAAAATCGGTTAGGCGCGCATCGCGGCCGCGGTCGACGGTGACCTTGATGCCGCGGTCGTTTTGTTTGACGTCGGTTAAAGCGGACGGTGAGGGGACATTGGTGCCTTCGATCAGGCAGTCGGCAGCGATCGCCGTATCGTATGAGTTAGGCTCATCAAACCCGACAAAATTATCCACAGAGTTGGGAACCCGCGTCAATCCGTCCGTTATCTCGACCATTACCCCTCCTGTCCACAGATGTGGATAGAATTAATTGTGGATAAACACAATATCTTGTAGTTGCTCCGAATTACGTTACTAAATGCGGAAAGTGTCAAGCAGAACATTATGGGAACAATATAATATCCCTAAAGTATTAAAGGAAGCAGCCAAACGGCTTCAATGAATCAATTTGCCGAATATCAGTGTTATTTTGATCTTTTCGGACCAGAAATGGCGGGGGGCTTTGTATCATTTGCTTTAAACTCGGAAGTGTCATTAAAAAGAGGGAAACCTGTGCAGACGTCGATATCCGCCTTTATTGCGTGTCAGACATGGTTCACAGCTTGGAAAACTCCCCTTGGCGGAGAACGATTCGCTTGTACAGGGAATTTTCATGATTGCCGGTCCATCATATCGTTGCAGTACAGAATACTATTTCGCGATATTGCGTGAGATTTATTGAGCCTGCCAGCTTAGGGCGTGGGTCATCATTGTAGTGCCTTATTCATAAAATGATGTTTTCGGTCATTTTATGATTATGCTGACAAGTTATTGAAGCTTGGGAGAACCCATGCAGAACCGTCGCATCTATTTCATCCAACCGCCCAAAGGATCGGTGTCGCAAGCATGCTTCGACGTGCGTGACGAGCCTATGCCGGAACTGGAAGAAAAGGATGTGCTGGTTCGCAACATCTATCTGTCCTGTGATCCTTATATGCGGGGCCGTATGGGCGGAACGGCGAACTATCCGCGTTCAAAGACTTTTCCAACAGACCAAGTCATTCCGGCGCGTGTCGTAGGTCAAGTGGAGGCGTCGCGCAACCCAGACTATGCGGTTGGCGACCTTGTCTGGGGCTTCCTTGGTTGGGAGCTATTCAGCATTGCCAAGTGTGGCGGTGATCTGCGTCTCGTCGATCCGTCGTTGGGCCCAATTTCGCACGCTATCACTGTGATAGGTATGCCGGGACTGACGGCGCGCGTTGGTATCCTCGATATTGGCAAACCACAGCCCGGAGAGACAGCCTTCATCTCCTCGGCTAGTGGAGCGGTAGGGCAGGTGGCCGGGCAGATTGCTAAATTAGAAGGGTGCCGCGTCGTTGGAAGCGCTGGCAGCGATGTCAAAGTCGCCCATATTGTTGAGGTTCTCGGCTACGATGCGGCTTTCAACTACAAGACCGTTCCGTCAATTGGCGCGGCGTTGGATGAATATTGCCCGGATGGCATCGACATCTACTTCGAGAATGTAGGAGGTGAAACACTAGAGGCGGTTCTTGACCGCATAAATTCAGGTGCGCGCATCCCGGTCTGCGGTATGATCTCCCAATATGACATCGCTGAGAGATACGAGCCCCGCAACCTCGCCAATTTAGAAGTAAAAAATGCGATAATGCAGCGGTTCAGTATCTACCAGCATATGGATCAATTCGACGAATTTCTGCCTTGGATAGCTGAGCGGATGAAGGATGGCCGTATCGTCTATTTCGAGGATATTGTAGACGGTATTGATAACACCATCGACGCGTTCATCGGCATGATGAATGGAGAAAATTTGGGTAAGCGGCTGGTCCGGGTGAGCGAAGATCCGACATTATGAGTAAGAATCCGAACTGATTAAGGGTCATATCACGCCATCCTCGTTAAGAGCTGCTATCTCCGTTTCGCTTAATTTTAATTCACCTTTATAAATTTCATCATTGTGCTGGCCTTTGCGGGGGCCGGCATGGCGGATTTCTGCCGGGGTTTCGGACATGACGGGGAAGGCCCCGGTCATTCGTATTTTGCCGAGATCGTCGTCGTTAAGTGAAACGATGTCGTGACGTGCCTGGTATTGCGGGTCCTGGAATATTTGAGCAATGTCGTATGCGGGTCCGATAGCGGCTTCTGCTTCCTCAAAAGCGGAGAGCACTTCTTCTTGGTCGCGCTGTTTAATCCAGTTGGAGACGATACCGTCGACTTCCTCGATATGTTCGACCCGACCGGCCGGGGTCTGAAAGCGCGGGTCCTTCGCGGCTTCCTCGCCGCCGCATAAGGTCAGCACACGTGTCACGATCGCGGGAGAATTGGTTGATATTGCGACCCATTTGCCGTCACGTGTCTCATAAGTATTGCGTGGCGCGTTGTTGTCCGAACGGTTGCCCATCCGCTGCTGAATCACGCCGAGTTGGTCGTAAGCGAGCGGCTGGGGCCCCAGTACCTGGAAGATGGGCTCATAGATCGAAAGGTCAATAAACTGACCTTCGCCGGTTCCCTGCGCGTCGCGATGGTATAGTGCGAACATTGTCGCGAAGGTTCCATAAGATGCGGCGATGCCGTCTGCGAGGCCAAAGTTTGGCAGGGTGGGCGGGCCATTCTTTTCGCCAGTGATATTAGCAAAGCCGCTAAATACTTCTGCCACGGTGCCGAAACCCGGACGATTATGGTAGGGTCCGGTTTGGCCGAAGCCGGTGACCCGGACCATGATGAGGCGCGGGTTTATGGCTTTTAGATCTTCCCAGCCTAGGCCCCATTTTTCCATTGTCCCGGTGCGAAAATTCTCAATAAGCACATCTGTGTTCTTGATCATTTCTTTAAATAACTCGGCGCCTTTTGGCTTGCTGAGACACAGTGTAATGCAGCGTTTGTTTCGGTTGGCCATCTTGAACCAGAGCCCGACCCCGTCTTTCTGCGCGCCTGTGCTGCGCAATACGTCGCCGCGCGGATGTTCTACTTTGACAACGTCCGCACCGAAATCACCGAGTAGCATGCCGATGGTTGGGCCAGCGATGACCGTGGCGGCGTCGATCACGCGGATGCCGGCCAGTGCTTTCTTATTCTGTGTGGCCATGGAAAAAGACCTGTCTGATTGGGGACGCTGAGGGCAAGTATTACGTATGAGATGAGTTGCACCATACGTACCCTAGTACGCGATGCGATTAACAAGGAAGTCGACGCCAACATACAGTGGCAAGCGCGGAGTTATAAGCCAATCCAGCTGCACATAAAGTAAATCAAATATAGTATAGAGGTTTGGCTAGAATTTGAGTTTGGCAATACGATGTAATGCTATCGCGATAGGTGCACTCACCTAATTTATTAGCACTGCCTTCGGCAGTACAGCCAAAAATACGCATTATTGCTTGCACTCTTACGATGAATAATCAGACCCTGTCTGGGCAAATTTAGACCTTGGTAACGAGGTCCAGGATGGCAATGTTGATGAGAGCTTTGTGTGTCACTCCTACACTACCCTGCCCGACTGGTATTTCGATCTAATCTGCAATCTAATTTTGGAAATAGAAAGGCGAGTGTTGCGCGGCAATTTTATTAGTAGGATTTTGGTAAACCCAGCGCGCGCTCCGCGATGTGACAAAGAATGAGTTGTGGGCTGACCGGCGCTAGCCGGTGGATTAGACATTCGCGGAAGTAACGTTCCACATGGAATTCCTTGGCGTAGCCCATGCCGCCCAACGTCATAACCGCGTTGCTGCAGGCTTTGAAGGTGGCTTCACCAGCGAGGTACTTTGCAGCGTTTGCTTGAATACCGCATTCCTGGCCCGCGTCATATAGGTTCGCAGCCTGGAAGGCCATGAGGTTGGCAGCCTCTAGTTCGACATAGGATTCTGCCAGCGGATGTTGTATCGCCTGGTTCATGCCGATTGGTCTATCAAAGACGATCCGCTCCTTTGCGTAATCGGCAGCGTGGCGTAGGGCGCAGCGGCCGAGCCCGACCATCGAGGCACCAATCAGTACGCGCTCCGCGTTAAGTCCATGCAGCAGATAGCGGAAGCCTTTACCTTCCTCGCCAATTAGGTTTTCCTTCGGTATAGGCAGTCCATCGATGTACATCTGGTTGGAGTCGACGCTCTTGCGACCCATCTTGTCGATCGGCCGGATCTCAACATAGTCGCGGTCGAGATCGGTGTAGAAAAGGGAAAGTCCATCAATCGGCTTCTCGGTTTCCTCTATCCGCTTAGTGCGCGCGATCAACAGCATCTTATTTGATTGCAGCGCGGTCGAAGTCCATAGCTTCTCACCCTTGACTACGTAATGATCGCCTCTGTCCTCGGCGTAAGTACTTAGGCGTGTTGTGTCCAACCCCGTATTCGGTTCCGTCACCGCGAAGCAGGCGATATCGTCGCGCCGTATGACCGGTGGGAGCCACTTTCTTTTTTGCTCATCCGAGCCGAACACCACCACCGGGTTGAGACCGAAGATGCCAATCACCATCGCGGCGAAGCCCGCGTTGCCACAGCCCGACTCGGTGATCACCTGCGACATTACAGCTGCCTCGGTGATGCCGAGGCCTGCGCCTCCGTATTCCTGTGGCATGGCGATACCGGCCCAGCCATCGTTCGCCATGGCTTGACAAAAATCTTCTGGAAACTCGCCGGTCTCGTCGCGCTCAAGCCAGTATTGATCGTCAAAACGTTCGCATAGTTTCAAAACACTCTCGCGAATTTGTCGCTGTTCCGGGGTCCAGAAATATGTGCTCATGTTTTTGTCCTGAAAAGTTTAAAATTTTGGCAATCCTATCAGCGGGGATCGTGTGATCGAACAGCAATTCGCTCTTGCATGCACTGCTTTTGGACGCGATGGTGACAACTATGGACACATATACTTATCACGACTGGCTTCTGCGGAAGCCGGTGGCGCGCGGCGGTAACGGTGTTGTAGCAAGCCATTCGAAGGCGGCGGCGGAGGCCGGCGCTGCGGTTCTCGCTGACGGTGGAAACGCTATGGATGCCGCGGTCGCGACGTCCTTCGCTGTGTCCGCTGTTGAACCGTGGATGAGCGGCATCGGTGGCGTCAGTTTCATGATGTTGTATCTTGCTGAAGAAGGGCGGGTGCGCTGTTTCAATGGCGGTGGAATTGCGCCGCGGGGTCTGGATCCGGCAGATTACCCGTTAGTTGAGGGCATCGGCGGCGACATATTTACTTGGCCGGCAGTCCAGGACGACCGCAACGTCCATGGCTATCATTCGATGGCGACGCCGGGCTATGTGGATGCCATCGGCAAGGCATGGGAGCGGTATGGTACGATGAGTTGGGCGGATCTTCTGGGTCCGGCCATCGAGCTTGCCGGTCGAGGATTACCAGTTAATTTCATGACGACGATCCGCATCGCCGCTGCGATGAAAGAACTGCGGAACTTTCCAGAAAGCCGGAATGTCTTTCTTCCAGATGGCGCTGTGCCGGTGCCGGAACTGGGACAGCCGGTTCCTCATATACCGATGGGCAATCTAAAGGCGACTTTGGAACGGCTCGCGGTTGCGGGGCACCGCGATCTCTATGACGGTGATATAGCCGTGCAAATTGCGAAAGATGTGGAAGAGGGTAGCGGTTCGCTGCGTATTAACGACCTGGCATCTTATGAGGCATTAGAGTGCGATCCCTTGTCGCGGGACTATGGTGGTGGCATCGTCCATGCGCCGGCAGGTATGACCGCGGGACCGACGATGATGCGCGTGCTGGAGCAGATCGAAGGACGAATTGGTTCTGGTGTGCCAGGGCCGGACGATTTAACGGCTATTGCAACGGCGCTTGCCTCTGCCTACGCGGAGCGCTTTAAGACCATGGGCGATCCAGATGACAGCCGCGATCCCACCTGCACCACGCACCTGACTGTAATCGACGGAAACGGTAACATGGTTAGCCTGACGCAGACCCTGTTGTCATCCTTCGGCAGCAAAGTGGTGCTGCCAAGCAGCGGCATTCTAATGAATAACGGGATCCTGTGGTTTGACCCGGTGCCGGATCGGCCAAACTCCCTCAAAGCTGGTAAGCGACCTCTGTCGAACATGTGTCCTGTTGTTGTTACCAAAGGCGATCAGCCTTGGTTTGCGGTCGGTGCATCCGGCGGTCGACGGATCATGCCTGCGGTTTTACAGATAGTCTCCCAGGTAATTGATGGGGGGCTGACTTTAGAAGAGGCGTTCCACCAGCCGCGCATCGATGTCAGCGGCGATGGCCGCGCGACTGTGGATCCGCGATTGGGTAGGGATGTCGCGACGGCGATCGAATCTTATATGCCAGTCTTCCGTGAGCAAAAGACCGTATATCCGACCGCCTATGCCAATCTGAACGCGGTGATGCGCGACGAGGAAGGTTTTGTCGGAATTGGCGAAGTGATGAACCCGGTTGGCGGGGCGGTCTCGGGATAGTGCGTTATCGCCTTATTCCTCGGAGGCTCCCGGCGACGTGGTTTACCGCATAGCTCGCGGTCTGGCCGAGCCCTGGCCTATCCTGCAAACTTTGGTATTTCTGCTACGGCCCTCGGGTCGTGATACATCGGTGTGCGCTAAAGAATTAGCAAGCTTGGATAGGCGATCGTCGATTTGATGATGTTGTTGCGTTTCTCGAAGCGCGACATAGACGCGTTAGCCTTGGCGGTGGGTTTGTTCCACCAGCGGGAAGCCTCCCAGACAGACAGATCCGCGTAACGGGTCAAAAGTAGTATTTTGGCGTCGGGAGTAGCAACTTCCTGACTGCTCCAGAAGCCGCAGATATTGACATCAAATACGCGTTCCATGTTGGGCCAGGCCGTGTTGGAAATTTCGCGAAAGGTGTCCCAGTCTGATGCGTCGATATCGAACCAACGGAACACATACACACCGTCATACGTCGGTGGTGTATCGTCCACCGGCCGCACACTTGACTCTAAAACGTGAAAATTTGAAGAAACGACTCCTTCGGATGCGAGTGCCGGTGCGTTGCCTATAGCAACAGCGTTGGGCCAGCTGGACAAGGCGATCCCTTCATCCCGTGCAAGCCCTAACCCGACCATGCTGCGCCAGCACCCAAAAAGCTGACCACCGGAGGTCTCAGCTCTTTCAACAAATGCTGATTTTACTTGCTGCGCTTCTCCATGCAGAAAGCGAGGGGCGGTTGTGAAACGACAAAATTCATAAAAAGAGTTCATGCTCAGTTTAAGGTTAACA
>CAYYUG010000003.1:0-2142 GCA_964474755.1 uncultured Rhodospirillaceae bacterium
GCAAAGAGGCCGAAAAAGAAGGTGCTGAAAAAGAAGGTGAGCGTTCTCAAGCAGACGGCGAAGAATCTCCTGATGGTCGTCCGGAAAATTCGTCCGAGGCGAACCAAGAACAGAGTGCATCCGGGGTAGAAGGCGAAGATTCCTCAAAAGAAAATAAACGACCTCAGGGAGTGAAGGATGCAAAGGAGGCGTTCGAGGAAGCTCGCAAAGAAGGTTTATCTGAGGAGGAGGCATTTGAAAAAGCTGCAACCGCGTTAGGTGGAAGCGAAGAAGAAAAAGATATTGCAGAAGCGGCCTATAAAAAGGCAATAGCAGAGGGAAAGGATCCGAGAGAAGCTGTATGGATAGCGGAAGATGCAGTGAGAGATAGTGTTTATAATAGAAAGGATTTGAACCCTTTGATTGCTGAGAAAGAGGCGTCTATTGAAGAGGCTATTTCTAAAGGTGCTTCAGCGAAAGAAGCTTTAAAGTCACAGCTCACGGATTCAAACATGTCGTATGAAGACATTCGAGCTGTTGAACAGGCGGCGTTTAGATCCTTAAAAGGTGTGTTCAATAACAATGATGGAGAAGGTTTAGCCTTTGTTTTAGAAGCTTCTGGTACTACAGGCATAAGGGGAGAGGGCGCATTTAAAGAGGCTTTATTAAGTGGTGCATCAATAGATGAAGCGTTTGGTGCAGCATTTGAGGCAAATATTGCCGCTTCGGGTGGTAGAGGCGAAAATCAACAAGTCGATTATCTTGCTAATTCTCTATGGAACCAAGGCTTTGATCCACAGGCGAGGATATTATCGGTTATTAGGGATACCGTACAAGAAGCACAAATTGGCCAATTTGCATCAGCTGGAACTATTGCATCATTTTCCGAAAGAATAGACTTAACAGTAGGAACAGATATCGTTCAAAGTGGTGCAGGTTTAGATACTAGTTTTTTTATTATTCAAGGTACCAGTTTAGGTGGAAATGATATCATCGATGGATTGGATGGTACAGACGAATTAACTGTAAGTAATTTATCCAATATTTTAATGCTTGGCACTATATCATTGCCAATTACCGCAACACAGACTTACCAGTATTCAAATGGTAGTGGTTCTATATCTGGCAGCTTTCAAGCAACTAATATAAACCAATTCTTTTTTGAAGATTCAAGTGGTACGAGTCAACGCCTAGAAATTCCATCTACTGGAGGACTAGCTGCTACGGTGGTCGGGACCACTGGAAACGACACCATCAACATCGCTGGTAATGGAACATCATCCCCTGAATTAACTTTTGGTTCCCTTACATTAGATGTGGATAGTTCAGCGTTCTTTGGATCAATAGTATTTGGTGGAGATGGTGATGATACTATTACATCCACCGCAAAACGCACATCACAGACATTAATTTTTGGTGGAAATGGGAATGATACAATTAATGCAAATTCTAGTATTGAAATTATACAAGCAGGATCTGGTGACGATACTATTGTATTTGGCGCGCCAGTAGATTTGATTGCCTTTAGCGGTTTTTCGACAGACAGCATATCGGGAGGGACTAATGGCGCAGCCGGCGACACTATTCAGATAGGTAACTCATCGACGTCTAGCGGACTTACATTTGTTACTCAGGATAATAATAACTTTGTTCCCATAGCTGGTATTGAGAATTTAAATTTCTTTACGTCAAATACTACGTTTCAAGGGGCGAACGAACTTTTTATATTACTTAATAATGTTACTACCCAATCAGGGGTTACAGGTATAACTTTAAAGTCTTTCGGTACTAACTTAAATTTATCTACAGTAAGTGTATCTTCTGGCGTTTCCACTCTTTCTGCAAATTCTTCATTTGCTAGTGGCGTAACCATTATAGATTCTAATGAAAATATAGATAGAACGTTAATTGGATCAGATGATAATGATACTTTAACTGGTTTTGGAGGGAATGATATTTTTATTATGGGCGGTGGTAGAGATAGTTTATCTGGCGGCGATGGTAATGATACATTTATTATAAACGCTGCATCCGATATTTCGGCCGGCATAAGTATATCTGGTGGTAGTGGTAATGATACATTAAGTGTAAATTCTACTAGTATCTCTAATCTCGTTTTTCCTAATGCTTCCCCTAACTTTACTAGCTTTGCAACATTAGAAA
>CAYYUG010000003.1:2242-86037 GCA_964474755.1 uncultured Rhodospirillaceae bacterium
CGGTGCCTGTACAGCATACCATTGGCGTTGATAGAGATACTGACTTTGGAACAGCTTTAATTAGAAGTTTTGGATTATCAGATACATCAACACCAGACATATTGGATTACAAAAGTGACCTTGTAGGTGGGACTGGTTCCTCGGTAGGGAATAGGGCTTCTGATGTATTGACGGTAAACAATGTTACTTCTAGAGCGACAGATATCATATCATCTAGTACATCAGCCGTTATAGATTTTGAATTTTCTGACGTTGCCCTAGAATTTCAAACGTCTAGCGAAACAGAAATTGTTTCCGCTATCCGTACATTGTTAGAAAGTACGAATTCTGCGGTTAATTTAACGGGGCAGGCTTCGCCAGTAACGCAAGGGGCTGCAAATACAGATGCATTGTTAATTTTTTATGAAGAAGATTCTTTTTCCGGTCAGGATGCAGTTATAGTTAGGTATACTGAGTCGGGGGGTGATGCGAGCTTTGAGAATGAGATTAGCCTTTTCGCTATATTTGACAACATTCGTCCAGATATTACCTTTGAAAATGCTAGTATTGTCTGAATTTGATTAGATGTAGCAGCATTAAAACAAATAGTTTATATACTTAGGTCCAGAAGATTGTAGTCTTTCATGCTGGCCTTTGCTTCTTCATCCCATTTGTAGCTGTTATCGTTTTCCGAAAAAGGGGCATATTGGAAGGACTTTTCATTCGGAAATCGTTGACGCCGAGCATCTATAGCGTAGCCGATAATTCTCGATCGTTTTTGAATTCGAGTTTCGTCGTATACCGTGGGAGCGTTATGAAGACCCCCGCCGGCAACTCCAAGCACCGAACTGCGGCGGTGGCAGCCAAAATTGAGTGTAACGCGCCAATCTTGACTGGTGTTAGCGAAAGAACCGTGGAGACATTGGCGGTTAGTTATTGCGAGGTCGCCGGGACCGCAAACAAAAGGAACCGCATCTGGCAAACGCTCAGAGCCAGCTCTTGCAACCAATTCTTTAATGTCAACTCGCCCCATCTTGTGTGATCCGGGTACAACCCAAAGCCCATTAGCCGGTGTGCAGCCGTAAAGCTGCATCATAAAGTTAAATCCGTGGCTTCCGTCGTCCCAATCAGGGGCGTCCCAATGGGTAACGCCATCTTGATGCCAGGCGACTGAAGCGCCGCGGCCAGGTTCTTTGATAAAGATGGCGTCCGAGAATGGTGTAAAATCTGGTCCATTTATTCCTTCTGCAATTGCCAAAAGGTCTGGATGGCCATAAGCGCGAAGACATGCATCGGAGAACTGTAGTGATCCCAGGATTAGGTATACGATTTCTTTGGGAGCATCGGTTGCCGGCGTCGGCTCGAGCATTTTTACGGGGTGACGGCCGTTAGCTAAATCCGTTCCACCGAATGGATCGGCAAGAGGCTTTGACCAGAATAGGGTAGGAGCTTCACAGTTTGCCCCTATTGCTTGTCGGCCCTTAGCATCAAGAGTTGCCCCCTTGGCGATAGGTAGCCGCTCAAGTATATCGCGGAGATCAGTCTTTATGTCCTCCAATTCCTTGTCGCAATACACGCCTTCGAAGATATAGAAACCGTATTGCCAATAGGCTTCAATGATATCCGGGTGGAGCTTTCCTGATGACGTGTAATGGACTGGTCCTCGATTGCCGAGCTTGAGGGCACGCGTTTCTCCATCCTTCAAATAGACCTGCATAGCCGCTTCGTCTGCGCCGTAATTGACTTCTCTGACGGAGGTAGCATCCATTTTATATCTCCCAGAATGATGCTAACGCAGGTCAGTTTAATTGCATAGTTTTGATAAAATTTTGGCGTACGGCAAAATTTGTAGCGATTTGAAGTTGGCGACTTCTAACGACGCAAAATACTTAAAGCCAATTCGATGGTGGCTTGGCTGAGAGTTTATGATTTTGCCAAAACCTCGCCTATGCCAATTGGCCCAAGTAAGATAGATGCAATAACGCAACGAAATATATTTTTCTTGATCATGCAGGTAATTTAATAAGTATTTCATATACATAAAGAATTGAGATTTCGCTAAACTAGTTGAATATTCTAATTTCTAATTTGTTTAAGTGGGCTTTCGAATTACCTTCGTTTTCAATGCGAGGTGTTTTGGGACTATTATTCAATGAGCATGTTTATGGAGAGTGGGTAAATGACCCTCATATCGGAACGCTACGAGGTTGAAGACGTCCTCGCTGCCCAGGAATTTTATCACAGTCGTAATTGGACCGACGGGCTGCCTGTAGTTCCTCCTACACCTGACGCAGTGCAAGCTTGTCTAGATTGGGCCATGATGCCAGCAGATCACCTGATTGGTATTGAGCCTGTTCGCGAGAGGCCAATTACAGCGGAGAAGGTGGCGGTCAACGCCATCATGGCTGGTTGCCTTCCGATGCATTTCCCTGTTGTCGTTGCAGCATTTACAGCGATGCTTGAGGATCCGTTTTTGGTGCATGGTGCGACAGCAAGCACCGGCGGCTGTGCTGTGCTGGTCGTGATTAATGGTCCAATTCGCGATGAACTAAGCCTTGATGGTACTTTCAATGTATTGGGTTCTAGTGACAGGGGAACGACCGTAATTGGACGTGCCATCCGCTTGATACTTGGCAATCTTCTCGATGTAAGGCCGGGCCAGATCGATAGGTCCACCTTGGGGCATCCTGGCAAACTTAGTTATTGTATCGCAGAAGATGAGGATAACGCACCCTGGCCTTCACTCGCCGAAGATCGGGGTATTCCGAAAGATGCGTCCGCGGTTACCGTCATGGCTGCTGGCGCCCCTCGACAACTGATGAATGAGTGGACGACTAAACCTGAGGAAATCCTCGATACTTTCTGTGCTGAGATTAAGGCGAATATGCGCCATTATTCGATATTCCCAGGAAACTACGCGATCATCGTACCACCACAATTGCGTGCTCACTTCAATGAAGCGGGATGGTCTCGACGAGACATACAGCAATATGTCTTCGACAACGCACTTATTTTCCGCAAAGAATGGGCGGAAGTTGGAAAGGGTGCAGTGGTTGGTAAAAAAGGCGACCAGGCGTACCCGGCTCTGCCGGATCCGGAGCATTTACTGATTGTGGCTGCAGGCGGCCCTGCAGGAGGTTTCGGCGCAGTCATCCCGCCCTGGCTTGGACATAAAAGTAAAGCGGTGACCGTAGCAATCGGGGCCTGTCTCGATTGTGAGCCACCAGCGAATTAAATGCGGTTAGTGAATAGGAGAACAAAAACACATGGAAATACTAGATCCCACACATGAGGCAGACGTTGGAGGCTTTGCTTTGGCGGCTCGTCTCTCGGCGCTGCAAGGTGCTAAGGTTGGAATAATTTCAAACGGTAAGAAGAGCACGATACCCTTTTTCGACGCCTTCGAGAATGAACTGAAGGAAAAATTTGGTGTCGCTGAAGTCGTCCGACGGACTAAATCTAATTATAGCGCCCCTGCGGACGCCCACTTAGTCGAAGAGGCACAGGATTGGGATGCTCTCATAGCTGGTATTGGCGATTGAGGCAGTTGCTCGTCGTGCAGTTTGCATGACGCGGTGATAGGCGAAAAAATTGGCAAACCAGCTGTTGGTATCATGACGACGCAGTTCGTCAGTGCAGCCAAACTCATGGCTCGGGTCCTTGGTGCGGACGGATATCCTTTTGTCATAATTGACCACCCCATAAGCAGCGCTTCCGAAGAAACGCTTGATGGATGGGCGCGTGTAGCAGCGAGAGAGAGTGTTGATCTGTTGATTGGTGCAAACCACTAGTCGATGGATAAGTCCCCTATTGGCGGCCCGCTGGCCGGTTATAAAATCGTTGAGATCGCTGGCATTGGGCCGTCGCCACTTTGTTGTTCGTTGCTGTCTGATATGGGCGCCGATATCGTTCGAATTGACCGCAAAGAGCCAACTGGCCTTGGTTTTGAATATGCAGGGGCAAAGGCGGATATACGCCGCCGTGGACGACCTTCGGTTGCCGTTGATTTGAAGCACCCTGAAGGGGTCAACACTATCCTGCGCTTGGTCGAGAGTGCCGATGCGATCATTGATCCGATGCGGCCTGGCGTCATGGAGCGCTTAGGTTTGGGTCCCGACGAATGTTTGGCGCGCAATCCGCGGCTGATCTACGGTCGAATGACAGGTTGGGGGCAGGACGGTCCTCTCGCTCACGTCGCGGGTCACGATATCAACTACATCTCTTTGTCCGGAGTGTTGCATGCCATCGGTACGCGCGAACGCCCGGTACCACCGCTTAATGTTATTGGCGATATGGGCGGTGGCGCGATGTTTCTCGCTATGGGGTTGCTGGCAGGAATGCTGGAGGCCCGTAATTCTGGCAAGGGTCAGGTAGTCGATGTGGCTATGACGGAAGGCTCAGCCTATTTGGCTATGGCCTGCTTTGGGCTCTCTTCTTCGGGGCACTGGATAGACAAGAGGGAGAGCAATCCGCTCGATGGAGGTGCCCCATTCTGGCGTTGTTATGAAACGAAAGATGGGAAGCACATTTCTATCGGTGCAGTTGAAGCAAAATTTTATTCAATTTTATTAGATACGCTGGATCTCGATCCGACCAACCTGCCTGATCAATTGGATCCGGCAGGTTGGCCAGAGATTATCGAAGTCTTCGATGTAAAATTTAAAGAAAAGACACGCGACGAGTGGTGCGAAATTATGGAAGGTACGGACATCTGTTTCGCTCCAGTCCTGAGCTTTAGTGAGGCGCCGGCACATCCCCATAATCAGGCGCGAGGCAGTTTCGTTGAGGTTGAAGGAATATTGCAGCCGGGACCTGCGCCGCGTTTCAGTCGGACGCCGTCCACTGTTAAGGGTCCCCCGCCGGACTTCGGAGCTCAGACGAATTCAGCGTTGGCGGCTTGGGGATTTTCCGAAATGGAGATTGAAAAACTGAGAGCTGAACAGGCTATTGGGCGCCTAGATTAGCATTTTCCCATAGATGACGTTCGTTACGCCGCGTGGGCCACACTGTCCAAATAATCGATCCAATAGGCAGGCAAACCATGTTGGCGGGCACCGTCACGCAGCAATGTAATGTATCGCAGAGATGGTTTGCCATCCCTGGCGTTGCCTTCCGCAACATAGGAGACCGCCGCGACGAGCTGACCGTCGGCATCCTTGACAGGCAATTCTAGAGGTTGATAACTCGGGCCAGGCACCCCCTCAGTGACGTTAAGGCGAACTAGTTCGCGCAATGTGATGCGATACAGCACGCCGCAGACTTCACTGTCCGGATCGACTTGGATATTAGCCGGCGCGGCGCCCCCTTTGGGGATGCCGTTGAGGTTGAAGCGCAGCCGGTAGCCGGGCAGACGTCCGACCCGCCACTCCGTCGGGCGCATTCGACGGCGCTCGACGAATGCGCTGTCATGCATGTTGGCGCCATAGGCAAAATACCAGACCGCATCCTCAGGCTGTCCATCAAGGCGCAAGCCCCAGCTTCGATACCAGAGCTGTGCTAGGGGCCATGCGCGTGTTGCGATGGCCACCCAAAGGTGCCGGATCCGTCTGGGTGCGCGAGCGCGTTTACGCGTATGTGTTGGTGCGGTGGACATCTTTCGTGGATAGCCGATCCGCTCCCCGAATGAAAGACAGGGCGTTTTCATTTTTGTGTCGAAGCTCTATTTTCCGGCCGCAGACAGAGCGTTTCAGGAGATTTTAATGAAAAACCGAATGTGTGAGATGTTCGGCATCGATTTACCAATTTTTGCCTTTTCCCACTGCCGCGACGTTGTAGTTGAAGTGTCTAAGGCCGGGGGGATGGGCGTGCTCGGGATGGCCCGCATGAGCCCCGATCAAGTCGAAGCAGATCTAAAGTGGATCGACGATCACATCGAAGGCAAACCCTACGGTATTGACGTGTTGATGCCGCAAAAGATCGACGATGTCAGCGAGATGAAATACGACCCGGACGAGCTTCTGCCGAAGGAGCATGTCCAGTTCGTTCGCGACATGCTCGACAAGGCGGGCATCCCTGAATTACCAGAAGCTGAGGACACCGAGCTGAAGCGCGAAATCGTCAAGGGCATGAATTTTACGCCTCGCGAAAGCCTGGAGATGATCAAGGTCTGTATGAAGCACCCGATCAAATTAATCGTAAACGCTTTGGGCTCGCCGCCCAAGAGCTTGGTTGAAGAGGCGCACGCCAAGGGCATCAAAGTAGGTGCTCTTGCCGGGAAGCCGCGGCACGCCATCAAGCATCGCGATGTGGGCTGCGATTTCGTCGTCGCCGTTGGAACGGAGGCGGGAGGTCACACCGGTGAGCTTTCTTCCATGGTGCTTTGGCCTAGCATCGTCGATGCGGTGGCGCCGATGCCGGTACTTGGGGCCGGCGGTGTCGGGCGTGGCCGGCAGATGGCGGCGGCCCTAGTTCTGGGTTGCGAGGGTATTTGGGCCGGCTCACTGTGGCTTAAGACGGCGCAAAGCGAAGTGATCCCCGAGATCAAGGCTAAGATGTTTGAAGCAGAGCATAGCGATTCTATTCTGACGACGACGGTGACCGGAAAACCGTGCCGGACACTGAACAACGCTTTCTCGCGCGCCTATGACGCGCCTGGCGCGCCGAAGACCCTGCCGGCTCCGGCGCAAAACTACCTGTGGTGGCAAGAAGGTCGAACGCGGGTGGAACGGGTGCGCGCCAAAGATTTCCTAACCTATCCTGTCGGACAAGTGGTCGGCGATATGAAGGAGGAGATCTCCGTCAAGGAGACCGTCTACGATTTGCTGAATGAAATGCTTGACGCGAAGGATCGTCTAGATGGGATGATCGGAAAATGAATAAGATTACACGTTGCCTGTTATTTACACCTGCATCAGCAGCGTTCCTGAGGCTGCTGCGCTGCGATGCATTAAACAGCACTAATCCCACGGGACAGTGTTCGCCAGCTTTCTAAGGATGGCAGCATTTCTTGACAACATATCCCTTCAAGCTGTCGCAAGATGGGCTAACTGCAATGCTACTTGGCGTTAGGGGGTCGGAGCTTCCGTGCTACCAATCCCTCGGTTTTACTAATGCAACGGATGCCTGCCTTAGATTTTTCCTTTCGGTTACCGGACAGAGCGTCAAAGGTCGCGCTCAAATTGTTAGAAATAGTGCTGACGTCAGTATTAGAAATTTTTAGTCAACACGTTGCCGACATAGAAAATTGAGAATTCATCAGCGGTTCCAGCTTGCCAAAACGCCCTAATTCTATCGGTGCAAATAATCGCTCGGGAAAGTGCAACACTGGATATTCACACGACGCCAAGAGGGGAAATGCCGTTCACCTCCCCAATTGGCGAAGGCAGGTAAAGCCTAGTAATTCAACCTAAGAACTCTTTTGAAACTCACTCCAGGCCAAGGTCTGTCATGATTTCTTCGCGGCACGCCCTTTCACTGAGCGTGGTCCCATCGGTTCCGGCTGGAACGGGCCGTCGCGCATCTGCAGATAGGAACGCACGCCATCCGTGCGCTGTTTTTCAAAGAGTGCTTCGCGATACTCGGTGTGCGAAGAATGGGCTATGGCGCCGAGTGTCCCTTCCAGTATTAGAGCGGCGTTGATGCCGGCGGCCTGGATGCCTTGCATTGCAATCGCTTTGTTCAGCCGAACTGCAGGCTCCGGCACTAAAGCAATGCGGGCGGCCAGTGCTCGGGCTTTGTCCATCAACTCATCGTGGGGAACGAGTTCATTGATCATGCCAATTCGATAGGCCTCTTCGGCGTCGAAATGATCTCCGGTGAGTGCCCATCGGTTAGCGTTCTTCCAGCCACACAACGCGGTAAAAAGATAGGTCGTGTTTGAGACATGACGGACTTCGGGTTGCGCAAAAACCGCCTTCTCGGATGCGATGGTAATATCGGCCGCAAGTTGGTACCAAAAGCCCCCGCCCATCGCCCATCCATTGACTGCGGCGATTATCGGCTTGCCAAGCTTCCACATGTGGCCCCATTTTTCGACATTCTTGGCGTCGCCCCGCTGCCACGCCTCAAGATATTCCGCTATGCTGAGACCCGTCGGGTCCGTCTTCTTGCGACCACTTTCACCCGCACCCTGGTCGTAGCCGGCGCTAAAAGCAGCGCCGGCGCCGGTCATGATAATTACCCGTACGTCCTTATCTGCGTCCGCATCGTCAAAAGCGCGATGCAGATCGGCTTCCATTTTCGGTGTCAGTGCATTCATTGCTTCAGGGCGATTTAACGTAATCGTCGCGATACTATCTTCGACTTCGTAAAGTAGGCCTTCGTAATCCATGGTGCGTCTCCTCATACCTTTAGATTATTGAAAAAAGCGCCGCGCGACTTTCCTCCGGCGAGGATGAAGGACATGTCGGCGCCACCAAGGAAGAAGCGCATTCCACGTTTGACAAAGTCCGGCAGGATGTTTTCGTCATAGACGCCGCCTAGACCGGCAATTTTTCCAGCACCGTGGGCCGCGGCGATGACCTCGTCGATCGCGGCTAAAAATTCCGGATTAGTGGATTGTCCTGGGATACCCATCGTCGTCGACAGATCCGAGCCGCCGACCAGGAGGACGTCGACGCCGTCGACGGCGGCGATCTCACCGGCATTCTTTACCGCTTCCGGTGTTTCGATCATCATGACGACAAGCGTTTCATCGTTCCCGCCCTCCGTTGCCTCCTTCGGCGGAACGGCCTCGTATTCGAGTAGCGGTCCACCGTAGGTCATTGACCGGATACCGAGCGGCGGGAAACGGCAGGCCGAACTGAAGGCGCGAGCCTCTTTTGCGTTCTGGACATGTGGGAAGATGATGCCTTGAGCGCCAGCATCCAGGATGCGGGCGGCCCGGTTGGTATCGCCCTCAGGCACTCGAACGATCGGCGTGATATCTACGGGCAGGGAGGCAGCACAAATTTGTCCTGCTGTATCAAGATCCATAGTTGAATGCTCGAGATCGATGAACAGCCAGTGGAAGCCGCAGGCCTTGGCTATTTGCGGCGCCTCGACTGTTCGTAGACGGCTAAGATTAAAGCTGGCGGCAAGTTTGCCTTCTTGCAGGCGCCGTTTGACGGCATTTGCGACGACGGCCATGGCTGTTTTTCTCCTGTACTGACTGTTCGGTTGTTGGCTGTCATTTTGCGCGTCCGACACTTCCCTTTCAAACCATGATCGTGATTTGTATTTACCGGGGTTGCGGGAAGCGGTTTCGGCGGCGATCATTCCCGCAAACAATTTAGTCATCGAAGGAGCCTGTCATGGCTGACAAGAAGATCGAATTCGGTACGACCCTGCGGTCGGTCTACAACATCGCAAAACTGGCGAAACAGATCGAGGATCTGGGTTACGACTTTCTTGGCTGCGGCGAACATGTCAGCTTCCATGGTGAGACGGCGAATGGCCTGGTCTCCCTATCGGTTGCAGCTGGTGCAACGGAGCGCATCCGTTTGATGAGCGCGATCACCTTGGTGCCGCTCTACCCGGCAGCCCTGCTTGCGAAGATGGGTGCCGCTCTGGATGTAGCGTCTAATGGTCGCTTCACACTTGGTGTCGGTGTCGGCGGTGAGTTTCCGAACGAATTCGAGGCCTGCGGTGTTCCCGTGAAGCAGCGTGGCTCTCGAACCGACGATGCACTAGAGGTTATTACTCGAACATGGACGCAAACTGATGTGACCTACGAAGGTCGCTATACGACGCTCAAAAATTTCAGTCTGAAACCCTTGCCGATACAAAAACCACATCCGCCGATCTGGGTTTCAGGCCGGACCGACGCTGCGATGAAACGGGCGGCGAAATATGGCGATGGTTGGTTGCCTTATATGTACACGCCGGAACACCTCGCCAATAGCATCAAGAAAATCAAGGCATTTGGCGAGGAGGTCGGCACCGATCTGTCAGATTTTACCTTCGCGCTTTACATCTTCTCCGCCGTGCATGAGGACCGTGAAACGGCGGTGAAATACGCTGCAGAACGGCTAAGCAAGCAGTATGCGCAGGATTTCAGTCAGCTCGTGCATAAATACGCGCTCGCCGGCGACCCTGACACATGCAAGGCGCGGCTGCAGGAATATATCGATGCGGGCGCCAGTGCGGTCTTTGTGTCGTCAGCCTGTCCCGACGATTATATCGACACCAATCTGGAGATGCTCGCCAAATCGGTCATCCCCGCTTTCCGCTGATCGGAGTTTGTCTGTATGAAACTTGGCATGACCACGGGGAGCGGCAACCGCCAGGTTGCCCTCGATATGGAGATGATCTTGGAAGCGGAGCGTCTCGGCTACGACATCGTCCGCACGTCGGAATCCTATGGCAGCGACGCTGTCAGTACCGCCGCCTTCATTCTAGCGCAGACGACAAAGATCCATGTCGGCACCGGAATTATGCAGTTTGGCGCGCGAACGCCGGCCATGACGGCAATGACGGCGATCAGCCTCGATCATCTATCAGGTGGCCGGTTCCGGCTTGGGCTCGGCCTTTCTGGACCGCAGGTCATCGAAGGTTGGCATGGGCAGCGCTTTGGCAAACCGCTTGGCATGACGCGGGAATACGTTGCGATCGTGCGCAATATCTTTAAACGCGAGGGTCCGATGGAACATCATGGGGCCTATTACGACATTCCCTATGCTGGCCAGGATGCTACGGGCCTTGGTAAGCCTTTGAAGTCGATCACACATGCGCGTGAGGACCTGCCAATTTACCTCGCTGCCATGGGACCAAAGATGCTGTCTCTGAGCGGAGAAATTTCTGATGGGGTCGTGCCAGGCATGTTTTCACCAGAGAAATGGCCATCGCTCGAGAAACCACTCTGCGACGGCTTCGCCAAAGCGGGCGGTGCTAAGGATTTCGATAGTTTTGATCTTGCGCCGGCCGTACCGGTGTCGTTAGGCGGCAATACGCAGGAATGTCGCGACAGGCTAAAGCCTTATTACGCACGATATATCGGCGGTATGGGTGCGCGCGAGGTGAATTTCCACAATGCCAACGTTCGCCGGCTCGGCTTCGATGACATGGCAGACCGTATCCAAACGCTCTTCCTCGATGGCAAGCGAAATGAGGCAGTGGCCGCGGTAGATGATGATTTCATAGACGAGGTTGCATTGTGCGGTCCGCGCGAGCGCATCAAGGAGCGTTTGACACGCTACACGATGCTACCGATACAGACCTTCCAGGTTCGTTTCCCGACGGTGGATACGATCCGGCTGATGGCCGAACTGATCAACTGATATCCTTCTCCGGTCGTTCGAATATCATACAACTCGTCGTTGCATGGGCGAGAAGTTTGCCGGAGGTATCTGTGATTTTGCCTTCCGCGTAACCGGCACGACGACCGCTGCGCAGGACTGTGCCGATCGCAGTGAGCGTACCGCTATCGGGTAAAACTGGTCGCATGAATGTGATCTTAAACTCTAAGGTCGTAGAGCTGAGGCCCTGTTCGAGGGTCGTCGCCACTGCGAGGCCCATACAGGCGTCGAGCAAAGTGGCGGAATAGCCGCCATGCACAGTACCTTGTGGGTTCAGATGCTCCCTTGTCGGTGCGGCCGTAATGACGACTTGGCCGACCTCTGCCTCTACCACGTCATAGTCGAGTACCTTTGCCATGGTGTTGAGTGGCTGCGACCCGTCAACAAGGCCCTGCACAAAGGCGAGACCACTCATCTTACGTTGTTCGGAATTTGGCACCGTGCCGTAGTGTTTATCCGCCATCAGCTTATCTCCAAGGATAGGCCGGTGAAACGCGGCAGCCTGCCATCCTGATAGGTCTCGACGCCTTTTTTGTAATCGTCTCTTAGCATGTGGTCTCCAATTAGATATTTAAAGTCTTTGAGTGATTTTGGGATAGCGTGTTGCATGAGCTGAGTGCAAAACTGTCTTTTGGCGGTCAGTATCGCGGCTGGAGAGGTCTGTCGTACCGCGTGATTAGCGGCAGCCAAAACCCGCAAGGATACTTGTTGTAAGGGTAGAACGCATTGAGGAATTCAATCTCCTAGGCTTATCCAGCCGGATAATATTATTCACTTAACATGATATTGACGGCATGGGTTACGCCGACTAAACGCGGCAGAACCCAGGACAGACTAGTTTCGGATGGCAGGCAGAGGCGTAGTCCGGCTGTATTGAATTTTGATCCGAACGCGTCGTAGCGCAGGTCGCAGAAGTTTGCCAGGTTTTGGGCTATATCCGCGCTGTCGCTATTCATTACGGCGATCACCGGCTTCAGTAGGCGCCAATGCAAGACCATGCCATGGTCAAAGCCCGGCCCGGCATAGAAACTGGGCTTTTCAAATCGTTGTCATGCACCGGTTGGGCGTAATCCTCGCAGCTATCGGAATAGCGATTGAGCGCCTTCGCATCTGCACCGACATAGAATTGCCGCCCCGTAACGGTGAGATGGCTACTCGGACGTCGGTTTTGGCGTCGGGCTGCGCCATGTGCCAGCGATACTCGACATTTTACTGCATCGTTGATGAGTTGCCACGCTGTGGGTTGTCCAGATATACCGTGACAACCTCAATCTCGATCGTGCATTGCGTGACGTTGCACTCCATCGTGATGACCTTCTTTCATCCGGTCGTGGGCAGACCGTAACGAAATCGGCCCGATGGGCAAACAAAAGGAAATATAAATGTTCTATGAGCCGAAAGACGGCCACGGCCTGTCAAAAAACCCGTTCAACAGCCTCGTAGTACCGCGGCCCATCGGCTGGATTAGCAGCGTAGACAAAAACGGCGTCGTTAACTTAGCACCGTATAGTTTTTTTAACGCGACGAGCTACAGTCCGCCGACAGTGATGTTCTCCGCAGGCAAGGGGCAGGTCGAGGATGATGGACGCAAGGATTCGCTGCGCAACATTATCGAGACAGGCGAGTTCGTGCACAATTTTACGAACTGGGACACTCGAGAGGCGATGAACGAAAGCTCGGCGACGACGTCGATGGATGTTGACGAGATGGCGATGGTTGGATTGACACCGGTTTCGTCGAAGCTGATCAAGGCGCCGCGCGTAAAGGAGACGCCGATACATTTTGAATGCAAGCTTATCCAGACCGTCGACCTGCCTAACGAAAATTTAGATGACAAATACACGGTAGTCTTCGGTGAGGTTATTGGCATTCATATTGACGACGAGTTCATTCTGCCGAGCGGCCAGATCGATATCGCGAAGCTCCATCCAATCGCTCGTATGGGCTATCAGGACTATAGCGAGGTTACGGGCGAGACCGTTTTCACCATGGTGCGGCCAGGCATTCGGGAGTAACGCCTGACATGTCCCCGTCGCCGGCTCTTGGGGCAACCGCAATATTGCTTGCGGGTGTTGTCCTAAGCTTCAGCGGGCTAATCGTTCGGCATATCGAGGCGGCGGACGACTGGCAAATCGTGTTCTACCGCTCGTTGGTCG
Organism: uncultured Rhodospirillaceae bacterium; assembly: GCA_964474755.1. GTDB lineage: Bacteria > Pseudomonadota > Alphaproteobacteria > UBA8366. The sequence continues at coordinate 15,591 of CAYYUG010000003.1, forward strand.
TTGCTATCTCGCTGACGCTGCTCATGATCCTGCGAGACCGACTAAAGTTTATTTTGGTGGTTCGACGCAGCGGATGGGCAGGTCTCTGTGCCGGTCTTTCGATTGCGGTGTCAATGGTGACATTCGTTCTTGCCATTAATGCGACGAGCGTCGCCAACACGCTTTTCATGCTCGCGGCGGCACCCTTCTTGGCCGCTGTGCTAGGCTGGTTGCTGCTACGGGAACGCCTCGAACGGGCGACCTGGGTGGCTATGCTGCTGGCATTAGGTGGCGTCGGTGCCATGGTCTGGCATGGGGTGACCGGGGGCAGTCTTTTTGGCAACGCAATGGCCCTTCTGACGGCGTTAGGCTTCGCCGGATTTAGCGTTGCGCTGCGTTTTGGACGCCAGACAGACATGTTACCTGCGGTCTGTTTTGCTGGGTATGCGAGTGCCGCTGCGGCGGCGTGTGTCGTTTCGTATTCAGGATCTAGTTTTGTCCTTCCCGTTCACGAATACGGTCTCTGCCTTCTCTTTGGCGCCGTCGTGGCATGCGGTCTCGGCACCTATGCATTTGGGGGGCGCGCCGTTCCGGCGGCTGTGTTGGCGTTGCTGTCGCTGACCGAAGTGCTTCTCGGACCGTTATGGGTATGGCTTCTTTTGGGGGAAGTTCCGCATTTGATGACGCTGATCGGCGGTGGCATCCTGCTGGCAGCGATCGTTGGGCAAGCAACAGCAAGTTTAGGTCGTGGGTAGACAATTTCTGTAACTCTCCGCGGGAGACGACGTAAGCTGCCGGGAAATAATAGACCGCGAGACCGCTATGCTTAGATCAGAAGACAACGAATTGCTGTGTCACGTAGGGCCCGGGACGCCCATGGGAAATTTGTTTCGTCGGTTCTGGTTGCCGGCATTGGTTCCCGAAGAGATCCAAGTGCCCGATTGCGATCCGGTTCGTCTGCGGCTGTTGGGCGAGGATTTAATCGCTTTTCGGGACAGCGATGGACGGATTGGAGTGCTAGAGGAGCGCTGTCCGCACCGACGTGCGTCGCTCTATTTCGGACGAAACGAGCAATGCGGTATCCGTTGCGTCTATCACGGTTGGAAATTTGATGTCGATGGCAATTGCACCGACATGCCGAACGAACGACCAGAGACGGATTTTAAACATAAGGTGCAGATTAAGAGCTACGCCACGGCGGAATGGGGCGGTTATATCTGGGTTTATATGGGGCCGACAGAGCGTAAGCCGCCTTTGCCGGCGTTCGAGTGGGCTACTTTACCGTCCGCGCACCGTTGGCAGCGTAAATGGCATTATTCGGCCAATTGGATGCAGGGGCTCGAGGGCGAACTCGATACTTGTCACACGAGCTTTCTACATGGGGGTATCGATCCGGGCTCCCTGTCACCCGGCCTCAATGAATCTACGGCGAACTGGGCGCGGGATGGCATGCCAACCCTGCACATTTGCGATACGGGTTACGGTTACTATTACGGTTCAAAGCGGGATTTAGGCAATGGTCATTACAATTGGCGGCTGACCCAGTGGATCCTCCCGAGCACCTCGATAATCCCGCACGCTAAGTTTCCGATCTCCTCGCGTGCCTACATTCCGATCGATGATGAGAACACATTTGTCTTCGGTAGTTCATTTAATCCGGATGAGCCAATGACCCAGGTAGACCGTGATTATCTGGAAACCGGCATGGGCGCCGCCCCGAAACTATTGCCTGGCAGTTTTACGCCCGAGGTTAACCGGACGAACGACTATAAGCGCGACCGAGCCTTGCAGCGCTCAGGTCATGCCACAGGCATCCCCGGTGTTAACAATCAGGACCGGGCGATTGTCGAGGCGATGGGGCCGATCGTCGATCGCGAGAACGAGCATTTGGGCTCTTCGGACGTTGCCGTGATCGCTGCGCGCCGTAAACTTATCCAGTTGGCTAAGGACTTGGCCGACGGTAAAGAACCGGATCTGCCACAGGATCCTAGCGCCTTCAATGTCAGGCCAATCGACGTGACGACGCCGCATTCGAGAATGGAAGATGTAGTCTTGTCCTACAGTGACAAGCTACGCTTCGCCGCGGAATAGGCGGCATTGATCTGTTAAGTCTCCGCTGCTTGTTTGCGGATAACTTCCTGATCGTCATCGAAGAAGCGGTTTTCTAGGATACTTTGGTTTGAATATATCGAACCGACGACAGCGCTTGGTCGAAGTGGCAGCGGGATACGAATCGGAGCTGAGACGACGCGCGGCTCCAGTACCGGTGCGCCTCGAACGATCTTGTCGTTGAACCCATCAAGCCCACCCTTCAGGTCGGCAAGCGGCCAAGCATCGACGGCGGCGTAGGCCTGCAGCAGGAAGCGGCGCGACTGTGACGAACGGTTGAAGGCAGAGCCGTGCAGAAGGCGGGCGTGATGAATTGTTAGCGTGCCGGCTGGGCCCATCAGGGGCACTGCCTTCGATAACTCATCGGACAACTCGTCGGGATCGATAGCACCGCAGAAATAACCATGTTCATGATGATTGTAGGTTGGCCCCTTGTGACTGCCGGGCACAACGAACATCGGGCCATTCTCTTCCGTGCATTCATCCAGATAGATGCCTACTGCCAGTACGTCGTCGTTTGTGTGCGGGTAGAAGGCCCAATCCTGATGCCACTCTATCGATTCTCCGACCTCAGCGGACTTCATATTTATCTTGGTATTGTGCACACGAACGCCCGACGGCATCAGGGGCGCGAGCAGATCCATGATGAAAGGCTCGCCAACGAAGTCGGCGAAGAAATCCGAATGCTCATGATGCGATTTGATCCTCCGGATCCGAGGTTTTTCTGGTGTGTGCGACGGATCGAGGTCGAGTATTTCTGTCCCGGCGGTGACCTTGTAGGCCTCGGCGCACATCCGTTCGGTTTCCTTGATGACTGCCTGTAGGCGATCTTGCGGCACGGCATCCGTTATCACGAGGTAACCGTCTCGGTAGTATCGGTCCAATTCTTCCTGGCTCAGCGTCCGGGTCATCGCCGTTTCTCCTGGTGAGTATTGCTCTGATAATAACATATTGTCCCCTGACTTAGGCAAATTCGCCATTCGTAGGAGAAATCAGCTATCTCCCGAGAAGGAAAACAGCCCTTTCTCGAATACCAACGACGGGCATTTACAACATGTCAGGCGCGATATTTTTTTTGGAGGAACTGTTTGTTTTATGCGATGGCTATCCGTTCGGTTTTATGGGGACCTTCGTCTATCCTGTCTTTACTTTTGGACGAAACCGCATTAGGCGCGCATTATGAACGAACTGCCTGAAATCCTCGCATCCCCTGAGATCACACGCCAGGCGACCGGTTTCGTCTTTACTGAAGGCCCACTCTGGCACCCGGACGATTTCTGGTATTTCAATGATATACGGCCGGGTACTCTTTACAAGATGCGTCTTGGTGGAGAACCGGAAATGATCCGCAAGACCGTCGGCGGCAACGGGATGACATTCGATTTGCAGGGGCGCATCATCCATTGTGAAGGTGAGGCGCGTAAAGTCACTCGAACCGAATTAGATGGTACGGTGACCACTTTGGTCGATCGCTTCGAGAGTGGTCGCTTCAACAGGCCGAACGATGTCATTTGCCATTCGGACGGCAGTCTCTACTTTACTGACCCGTCAATGCGTCGCTCCTTCGCAGAACGTGAAATTCCCGGACCTGAAGGGGAGGATGGTGTTTGGGCAGGGGCACAGGTCTATAGGGTTGCACCAGACGATAGCATCTCCACCGTCGTGACAGTCGAATACCCGAACGGTCTTGCATTTTCGCCTGACGAGAAGACGCTTTACATCGCCAATACGCGGTCAAATCAGTATGTCCATGCGATCGAGATAGACGCTGAGGGTAACTACATCCGTCGTCGCATTTTCTGCGACTTCAGTGGTGACGATGTTGGCTTCCCTGACGGTATGAAGGTCGACAGCTCTGGGCGCGTGTTCTGCACCGGACCGGGTGGCATCTGGGTCGTCGAGACGGATGGCAAACATATCGGCACGATTCGTTTTCCGGAACAGGCAATCAACATGGCCTTCGGCGGTGAGGATTTGTGCACGCTTTTCGTGACGGCCCACACGTCGGTCTACTCGGTCCGGGTCAGGACGCCGGGTCAGCCACACCCGTTCTACCTTCAAAAATAGGGAAGGTAACGCCATGAAATTCGGCGGCGTTGTTGCGACCAAAATCGACGATTGGCAGATCTTCCAGTATCTGGAGGACCTCGGCTACGACAGCGCCTGGGCGCCGGATTCTCAGATGATCTGGTCCGACTGCTACGCCACTCTGGCACTGGCGGCGCACCATACGAACCGCATTCGTTTGGGTACTGGTGTGTCCATAGCAGGTACGCGTGCTGCACCGGTTACGGCCCATTCCATTGCCACGATCAATAAGCTGGCGCCGGGTCGCACATTTCTGGGAATCGGGACCGGCCACACTGCTATGCGTATCATGGGACAAAATCCAGTGCCGCCGAGTAAGTTCCGCGACTATCTACGGGTTTTGCACGGCCTGATGCATGGGGAAGAGGTTGAGTATGAGGGTCAACCGATCCGGTTCCTGGATCGAGAGCTCGAATGCATTAATATAGACGATCATATAGACATCTACGTGGCCGCTAACGGAGCGAAAGCCTTGGCCGCCGCCGGCGCTTATGGTGATGCCCGGATTAGCGCTGGCAATGAACCGGTGAGCGTGTTCCAGCGAAATTTGGGACGCATGCGCAAAGGGGCTGAAGCGGTCGGCCGGCGGTTGGCCGATGATTTCCCCTCCGCCGTCCTGACCTATGCCTGCATCCTGGAGCCGGGCGAAACGCTCGCCTCCGACAGGGTTATCGAGGAAGTTGGAGCGGCGGCGTTATCGAGCCTGCATTTCTGGTACGAGATTTATCTGCAGCGCGGCACTGATGCGTTTATTCTCGCAGATGTACGAGATACCTGGGAGGCCTATAAAGAATATGTCGACAGTGAATTTCCGCTGGATCGACGGCATCAATTTCTTCACCGAGGTCACTGCGCTTTTACTCCAAAAAGCGAGCGACGCTTCATCACACCGGAGTTGATCCGTGCCTCCGGCGGTCTGGTGGGCGCGCCAGATGAAATTATCGAGCAGATTCGAATATTTGAGGCGGGTGGCTTGACTGAGACGTTGTTGTTGCCGCCCGTCGCGGTCGCGCGCGACAATTTCAAAACCTTCGCTGAACGAGTGATCGAGCGGTATTAACCGGCGGTCATACCGCCGTCGATGGTAAGCTCGGCTCCGGTCATCCAGCCCGACTCGTCTGAGGCCAGGAACAGGCAGCCATTGGCGATGTCTTCTGGTTTGCCGAAATGCCCCATCGGCGTCTTGTCAAGGCGAGGTTTGGCGAGTTCTGGGTCGTTATGGGTGATCTCGGTCATCGGCGAGGTCACAAACCCAGGATGGACTGAATTCACGCGGATGTTCTCAGTTGCGTATTGCAGCGCTACCGACTTCGTCGCGAGGCGGACCGATCCTTTTGAGGCGTGGTAGGCGACATTATGCGGTGAGCCGACTAGCCCGTAGATCGATGAGATATTGATAATAGAACCTCCACCGGCCGCCTTCATTGCCGGCACCGCATGTTTCATGCCTAAGAAAATGCCGGTTGAATTAACATCCATTACCGTGTTCCAATTCTCAATATCTTGATCCTCGATTTTTGGCGCGAATTTTGTGCCCGGAATACGACCGGAGACGCCGGCAGCATTGACCAAAATGTCGAGCCGGCCGAACCGGTCGAGTGTCTGCTGAATTGCGCTCTCCCACTGACTTTCGTCGGTTGTATCGAGATGGATGCAGATCCCGTCACCACTTTCCTTGGAGACCTCATGGCCGAGATTGTCGTTGATGTCGGCTACTGCTACACCGGCACCTTCACGTGCGTAAAGACGACAGGTCGCCGCGCCAATCCCCGATGCGCCGCCTGTGACTAGCGCTACTTTTCCTTCGAGCCGTCCTGCCATTTTCTGTCCTCCTCATCATTTGACGTACGATATTTTCTCATGCCACTGCGCCGCGCAATCGTGGGGAGACATCATCGGGAGCCAACGCGGCCATTCGGCCGGGATCAAAGGGGCGCAGATCGACTGTTGTTTCCCCGTCACCAAGGATCAATTCCGTTAACGCCTCTCCGGTTGCAGGAGCATTGAGCATACCCCAAACATTGTGGCCAGTTGCGATGTAGGCGCCAGTAGGCCCGGAGACAGCGCCGATCAGTGGCAGTCCGTCTTGCGTGGCCGGCCGGTAGCAGGCCTGCTCGGCGAGAATTTCTGAGGTGCCCAGTTCTGGGGAAATGCGTCTGGTCATTTCGCGTAAGGTGGCGCTTGCGCCAGGCTCCGGCAGTACGTTGGCGGGATCGACGGGTAGCAGGTCTTCGCCAGAAAGACCGCATACATAGGTTGTGCCGTCTGGCCTGGGATTAATTTCCGGCTGGGTCATCATACCGGATTTCCACTCCAACTCGACGAACAGAGATTCCGGCGACGGTTTGTATTTGAACACCAGACTATGACCTTTCAGCCCGTGGGTGGCGGGAAGTGGAAGCCATTGGCAGGCTAGGATAGACCAGGGCCCCATGGCGATCACGACAGCATCAGCAAAGACTTCTGCACCATTGACGATCGCGCCGGTCACGCGTTGTTTGTCGGGACTAGACAGCAGCCCGTCGATGCAGCCCTCGATTAGAGTTGCGCCGTGGTTGGTCGCTGCCGCCATCATCGCTTTCGTGAACATCGCTGGATGAAGCTGTGCGGTGTTGTCTGTTGTACCAAGCTGACGATAGACGACGCTGTCTTCACCTAGCCAGGCAGGGGCGTCTAGTCTCCGATAACGGCTCATATCCTGATGAATGCTGCTGACGACACTCAGCGTTTCGACCCGCCGGTAGCCCCAATCATATTCAAGGGTTGTAGCCAATTCGGCGTGTAGATTGAAGCTTCTCCGGGCGAGGGGGGCGAGGGGCGAACCGTCGCACCAATCGAGTGCGAGAAATCCTCCGGATTTGCCTGAGGCGGCGTTGGCGAGACCGGTACGCTCGACAACGGAAACCTCGACGCCGCGCTGGCTAAGGAAATAGGCGGTCGAAGTGCCAATGACGCCGCCGCCGCAAATTAGAACCTTTATGATTCAGCTCCTGTATAGCGGCACAGGAGGCCGCCGCCTTCACCGATAGTCACCGTCCAGTCAGGTGGAATGATCGAGGTGCCGCCCGCTTCTTCGACAATGGCTGGGCCCTTGAAATTGTGTCCAAGTGACAAGTTGTCACGTGTATAAATTTTTGTTTCTGTCCAATCGCCAAACCAGACTTGCCGTTGCCCCGTATGCTCTTCACCGTTTTCGCTCTGGGTAAATTCTAGAGTCGGTTTATCAACCTCACCGATGGAAACGAGCCTAATATTGACGATTTCAGCATCGTTTGTCCGGTCCGCGTAGCCAAAAGTTTCTTCATGTCGCGTATCGAATGCCTGTCGGAGCAGGTTGAAATCAACGCCGTCTGGATTCCAGGGGATCGCAAGTGTGAAAGATTGTCCAGTATAACGCATGTCCATGGTGAACTCATGTCGCTGGCGATTAGCTGCGATCCCGTCGGCAATTAGCAGTGCCGTTCCCTGCTCGCGTAACTCGTCTGCTTCTCGTTTGAGATCCGTCAGTTCTAGTTGTGAGAGCCGTCCTCCTGAGGCTTTGACAAGGTCGCGACGCAAATCTGCCATCATTTGACCAAGGGCGGAGAGGTGGCCGGGGAAGCGTGGGATCAAGACCTCTGTCATGCCGAGTTCCTCGGCGACGAGGAAGCCATGCATCGGGCCTGCACCCCCGAACCCAACCAAAACAAAGTCCCTCGGGTCAAAACCCCGATGGACGCTGACTTCGCGTACTGCACCCGCCATCTTGGCGACAGCGACGGAGAGGGCGCCATCGGCTACGCCGACAAGATCGTCGGTTCCGAGTTTATCAGCGACAGGTTTAAATGCGGCTTCAGCCGCCGCCTTGTCGAGATGAAGACCACCGGCGAGCGGGCGCTCAGCGTCTAGCCGTCCGAGCAATAGATTGGCGTCGGATATCGTAGGTTCCGCGCCGCCGCGACCGTAGCAGGCGGGCCCCGGAAGTGCGCCTGCGCTTTGCGGTCCAATTTGCAAGGTGCCGTCTGAGCCGATCCAGATGATCGAACCGCCACCAGCACCAATTGTGTGAATATCGAGCTGTGGCATGCGCAGCGGATAGGCATCAATCTGATTGTCGTGTGACATGCGCGGCGTCAGATCGTGTACCAGTGCGACATCGGTGCTGGTCCCACCCATATCGAAGGTGATGATATCGGGGCGCTGCGCTGATTCTGCGACGCGGACAGCGCCGCTGACGCCACCGACAGGGCCAGATAGGAAAGTCCCAGCACAGCGTTGGGCCGCGATTCCGAGTGTCATGGCGCCACCGTTTGAGCCCATGATGTTGACAGGTGCGGTGATCCCTTGGCCGGAGAGTTCTTGCGCCAGCATGGCGAGGTATTCGCTCATGACAGGTGCGAGATAGGCATTAAGGACAGCAGTCGAGGCCCGCTCGAATTCGCCACGTTCGGGGATGAGGGCCGCCGACTCGGTTACAGGAACATCGTTGAGCCGGTCGCGAAGGGCTTGCGCGGCCTCTTTTTCATTTTGTGGATTTACGTAACTGTTCACAAAGGCGACTGCGACGGCTTCAATCTGTTGCCTTTGCATCGCCTCCGTGATCGCGTCTAGATCAGCGGTAACAAGGGCTGTAAGAATGTCACCGTTGAAGTCGATCCTTTCGGCAAGCTCATACCGCATGTCACGGGGCACCAGTGGCGCCGGCCGTTGCCAGGTCGCGTCGAATAAGCCACCCGTTAGCCGGCGTCCCTTGCCGATCTCCAGTACATCCCTAAATCCCTTTGTGGTCACCAGCGCAGTTTTTGCGCCGCGGCGCTGCAAAAGCGCGTTCGTGGCGATAGTCGTGCCATGCACGAAGGCGCGGATCGCGTCGAACGGAATTTCGAGTTCCTTTAACGCATCAAGAACGCCGCGCCATTGCTCACCGGGTAGGGATGGAACCTTAGCGGAAAAGAGGCGGTGTTCACCTTCGTCGTAGGCTAGTAGGTCGGTGAAGGTGCCGCCGACATCGACACCGATGAGGTAGCGGGCTTTGCTCATAATTCGGTTGCTTTCAGTGGGCGACACTCCACCAATTCGCCTGGAGTTGCGCCGAGTGCCGCGATGGCGAGCGGTCCGAGTTTTAATGTATTGCCGGTGTTGCCGATACGTGCCCAGCCACGCAAAGCAGCTGCACCACCGAAGTGGCTTAGCTCGATTAAATCGCCGTCCAAGACACCTAGATTTTGTGCGATTTTAGCGGATAAGGTAATGCGCCGTCGCGTCCCGTCTATCTCATCTTCGTTCGCTAGTGCGACTGGCAGTGTCAAGCGGTTGGCGCGAGCCCTTTCCCTTTCCGACTGCGTTGCTGTTTCGTCAACGGCACCCAAGCTATTTATTATCACGCCGTACCGTTCCCTTGCCCGGTCCGCCCCGAGATATCCGAGTTGTACGTCATGCTGGACAAGTGCCGGGTCACGATCCAACGGATCGCCATGTCCGCCGCCGCCGGATGATTCGAGACGTACGATGTCACCTTTGCGCAACGGGAACCCACCCACTTTTCCGGGAACGGGGGAGGGCTGGATCGTTTCGCCTTCGCGAATGACAGTGAAGCGGTTTTCAGTACCCCCATGCGCGCCGGCGACGCCGAAGGGTGGGATGATTGCATGGTCAGCTAGGACGGAAAGGCTGGCGCCGTCGCCGAGGATGCGAATATCGCGGCGCATCCCGCAACCGCCGCGGAATTTGCCGTCCCCGGCGGAGTTCTCGCGCAGGCCGTAGTGTTCGATCCGGATTGGGCATTGCATTTCGGCGATTTCCGCCGCATAGACGACGTTGAAGTCGCCCTCAAGAAAGGTGCGGACGACATGGTTGCCATCAGCGCCGGCAGTCGCGCCTGTCCCGCCTGCGGGATATTCGTATAGCAAAAACATTCCTGCCTTTTCGGCATCAGCATTGGCTTGTGGGCCGGACATATAGACATGGTTGGCGCCACCCTTGAGGTCGCCGACGATTTTTTCGGGCAGGGCCTTGCCTAGTGCGGAGATCACAAGGGCCGCCATAATGGCTCGGCATTCCGCCATTCCACCGCACGGGGCGGGGAGTGTAGCGTTTAAAAAACTCCCCGGCGGATTGATAATTTCGATCGGGTTAAAGGAGCCGTGGTTCACCGGTGTTTTGGGGTCCAAGAAGGATTTGACGACGCTGGCGACAGCATTTAGCGCCATCGCTGGTCCGACATTGGTTGGACCGCTGGTCTGCGGACTGCTGCCAGAAAAGTCGGCGATTAGGCGATCGCCAACGACGGTGAGCTTCAGTCGCCCGAGCAGTGGCTCAGGGTTGTGGCCGTCGCTATCGAGATAACCTTCTGCTAGATAGGTACCGTCCGGTATCATCGAGATGCGTTGCCGCGCCACGGCCTCCGAGCGTGCGATTAGCTCTTCCACCGCGTCGAGGAAGCCATCGCCGCCGAAGCGCGAGAACAGCCGCTCTATTTGCTCTGCCGCTTTGCGTGAGGTTCCAAGCATGGTGTTGAAGTCGCCACGGCGTTCATGGCTGATCCGCATGTTGTTGATTAGTAAATTGAGAAAGGCGTCGTTCATCCGGCCCCTTTCGCATATTCGCGTCGGCTCGATGCGCATCCCTTCCTGGTAAATTTCCTTCACTCTTCCGGATAGCGAGCCCGGTGTCATACCGCCAACATCGCCCCAGTGGCAGCGCGTCGCCGTGAACATAGCTAGTTTGCCGTCATGGAAGACGGGGAACAGCATCAGGATGTCGTTGAGATGGGTTCCACCTGTATAGGGATCGTTGTGCAAGAAAATATCGCCTTCATGGATATCGTCGGCGAAAGTCTTGACCACCTCAGCAGTGGAGTAGGGGACGGCGAAGATGTGGATGGGATTGTCCGCTTCACCCTGCGCGATCAGGCGGCCGTCTGCTGTGACAAGTGCGCAGGAAAAATCGTGTCCCTCGTAGATGATCGACGAGTAGGAACTACGGATCACGTTGGCCCGCATCTCGTTAACCACGGCAACAAGCGATTCACGGATAAGCTCCAAGCGGCCGAGTTCGTTCATGGCATATTTCCCGCTTAGGATTTCTACTGTTGAGTACTATAGGGCAATGGAACCGCGAAGCGAATGCCGCACGGCGATCGTTAGCATTGCGTTATGTTGTAGTATGGAGAGAATTATGGCATTCGGAAATCGGCGCGGAGGGTGCCGACAATCTAGGGGAGGATGACGGGATGGCTGACGGCGATCTTTGGGCCTATTTGAACGGAGAGTTGGTGCGTGGTGACGATGCGGTGCTGCCGCTTACGGATCGGGGTGTGCAATGGGGCGATGCAGTTTACGATTCGATACGTACCTACGCCGGCAAACCCTTCCAGGTACCGTTTCGGATCGACCGTTTTTTTCGAAGTTTGCAATACACGCGTATAAATCCTGGTATCACCAAGGATCAACTGGCTAAGGCGACTGAAGAGGTTGTTGAGGCGAATATGCCGCTGCTCGGTGCCGATGAGGAATTGAGCATCAACTACTACGTTTCGCGCGGTTCTATGGAAATGACGGACGGTCGCACGCCTGCCGGGACCGTTGCGATCTTTTGCCGCTTGGTTGGCTTCGCAGCCTTCGCTGAGTTTTATGTCCGCGGCGGCGCTGCGATCACGCCATCGACGCGTCGTACACCACCAGAATGTGTGTCACCAAAAGCAAAAATTGCAAATAAAATGAACCACTTTGTCGCGGATATGGAAGCAAAAGCTTATAATCCCGATGCATTTGCTGTGATGCTGGATCTCGAGGGCAATATTACCGAGGGAACCGGTTCGAATTTCATGTTCGTGTCAGGTGGCCGGATCAAGGTTCCAGATACACGACTAGTTCTGAGTGGCGCCGACATGGATTTCATTGGAGAACTGTCCTCGGACATGCAAATTGGTTCCGACGAGGGCACTTACACGCCTTATGACGTTTACAACGCTGATGAGGCATTCCTGACAACGAATAGCTTCGGCATCTTGCCAATCACTAGCATGAACGGGTTGCCTATCGGTGACGGTAAGGTGGGACCGGTGACACGCCGTCTGACAGAAGCCTGGTCCGACAAAGTGGGTAGCGATTTTGTGACGCAGGCCTTGAAGCATCTAGACCCTGAACTGCGTGAGACGCTCGAGGTAGAGCGAGCTGGGGCGGCCTAAATTCACTAAACGTTACAATTGTTTGTGTTAAATCGTATGGTTGACTTCAACTGGCGCGACCGGGCAGCGACCCTATTCGACTGCGAAAAACAGCCGGCTGTTGGTTCGCGCGGTATGGTCGTTACTAATCACCCGCTTGCGTCTGCGGCAGGTATGCAGTTGCTGGCTGGCGGCGGCAACGCCTTTGATGCGGCGATCGCATCCTTCTTTGCACTGACCGTTGTCGAGCCGATGATGGTCGGGATCGTTGGCGGTGGAATGACGCATATTCGCTTTGCGGATGGCCGGCATACGGTGATCGATGGACAGGTGCGTGCTCCGCTGGCCTCCGGTCCGGATTGTTTTCGGCCCATATCGGACACGCTTCCTGACTATCTGGAGACCGAAGGGCGCGAGAATGCGATTGGCATAAAATCTGTCGCTGCACCCGGCAACCTCAAGGCGTGGTGCGAAATACTCGCGCGTTTCGGCACCGTTTCGCTAGCAGATGCCATGGCGCCGGCGATCGCCTTCGCGTCTCAAGGCTTTGCAGTCACGCCTTATCTTAACGAGTGCATAACCGATGCGGCGGATGACCTGCTTCAAAATTCTGCAATTTCGGAGATATTCCTGTCAGACGGCAGTCCGGCCGCCGTTGGAAGCAAGATGGTGATGAGAGACTATGCTGAGACGTTGCGAGCCATCGCGTCAGAAGGACCGGGTGTGTTTTACGGCGGATCGTTGGGACGAACTGTTGCAGAATATTTTCAAAATTCGGGCGGTTTCCTGTCGATGGCGGATTTTGAGGATTATGCGACTGTCGAGCGTGACGTTGTCCGCGGTACCTATCGAGGCTACGAGATAGTCGGCCCACCGCCGCCGGCGGCCAGCGGAATCCACATCGTCCAGATGCTGAATTTGCTTGAAGGGTTTCGCGTCGATGAACTTGGATTTGGTACGCCAGAGACGCTGCATCTGCTGGCTGAAGTTCTGAAGATCGCTTTTGCTGACCGAAAAGTAGCGACTGCTGATCCCGACTTTGTTGACGTGCCCGTTGAGCGGTTGCTCTCGAAAGTCTATGCGGACGAGCGCCGGCCCGAAATCGATGTGAAACGGGCTAGGCAATGGGATGCTGGCGTCACCCCACCTGAATCGGCGAATACAACGCATCTGACCGTTGCCGATGGCGAAGGGAACATCGTCGCCATGACGCAGACAATCAACAGTACTTTCGGCGCTCGGATCGTCGTCCCAGGCACTGGCATTATTCCGAATAACTACATGTATGTCTTTGATCCGCATCCAGACCATGCTCTGTCGATCGCACCAGGCAAACGGGTAACATCTTCGATGTCGCCGATGATGGCGTTGAAAGATGGCGAACCATTGGTCGCGCTCGGTTTACCTGGAGGTTTGCGGATCTTCCCTTCGGCGATGCAGGCGCTGATCGCGATTATTGATCACGGCATGAGCGTGCAGGAGGCCGTAGAGGCGCCACGGCTTTGGACCCAGGGTGGACCCGTTGAGTTGGAGATCGGATTTCCGGATGCCGTTCGCAAAGAACTAGCGGGGCGAGGGCACGAAATACAAATGGTGCCGCATGTCGGCGGCGGAATGAATGCCATCGCGTTTGGCGACGGTGGTCAGATGACCGGCGCTGCTTGCTGGCGCGCGGACGGTACGCCTGTCGCACTATCCGGCGGCTTGGCGCGCCCAGGAGTTCGGTTCTGGCCTGATAAAGCGATGCGCTAAAACTCATTAGTATTTCAGAAATTTGCAGGTGAATTGACGTAAAGATAGGGTCCTCTGGTAACCTCAGGTAGGCAGGTACATTCATGACAACACGCATTCTCGTTCCTACTGGTGCCCTGGGTATCAGTTTTAGCGAAGAAGCCTTCGCACGCGGAGTTGCAGCGAAGCCAGACATCATCTGTGTTGACGGAGGGTCGACCGATAGCGGTCCCTTTTATCTGGGGACAGGGACATCGAAATATTCCCGAGCAGCGACGAAGGAAGAATGGCGCCGTCTGATGGACGCGCGCGAGGAAGCTGGTGTGCCTCTAGTGATTGGCACATGCGGGACCTGCGGAGCTGATGCCGCGGTCGATTGGATGTTGTCGATTACGAAGGAGCTGGCGGCGGAACTCGGTCAAACAGTCAAAATTGCAGCGCTATACTCCAGCCAAATGACGCCGGATGTGCAAGCAGCCCTTCGAGACGGGCGCATAGCACCCTTGTCGCCGGCCCCGGATATCACGGACGAGGCGCTTGCGCGAACCGAAAACATTGTCGCACTTGCCGGGGCGGAACAGATCAACGCTGCGCTCGACACTGGTGCTGATATTGTGTTGTGCGGACGGGCGACGGATACAGCGATTGTCTCAGCGCTCCCGTTGAAGCGAGGCGAGCATGCCGGTGCCGCGTGGCACGGAGCGAAAATTGCTGAGTGTGGCGCGCTTTGCAGCACCGATCCGACCAGCGGAGTTATTTTGCTTGAAATTGATGAAGAAGGGTTCACGGTCGAGCCACTGGGAGAGGCCGCGCGTTGTACCCCGCATTCAGTATCAGCTCACATGCTGTACGAGAATTCTGATCCCTTCATACTGTACGAACCCGGCGGTCATCTTGATGTAACTAGGGCGAAATACGAGGCGTTAGATGAGCGTCGCGTTCGCGTGACTGGCTCGAAATGGGTGCCATCAAACCGATACACCGTAAAACTCGAGGGGGCGCGTGTCGGTGGCTACCAGACGACAATCATGGCGATACTTCGCGACGAACGTTATGTCGAGAATGCCCGGGAATGGGTTAATAAGTTGCATTCTTTCGTAAGTGAGCAAATCGAGAAGCGAATGGGAATGCCCGCGACAGACTACGATCTCGAATTTCGCCTCATCGGCGTAGATGGTGCTCTCGGATCGCTTGAACACAAACTCTCTGCACCGACAGAGGTTGGCGTTTTGGGCATTATCACAGCATCCGATGAGGAAACCTCGAGCGAGATTGCAAAGCTTATCAATCCCTATGTTCTTCATTACCCGCTGACCCGGGACGAAGAATTGCCAACCTTCGCATTTCCGTTCTCGCCGGCACATTCTGATCGAGGGGCACTCTACGAGTTTTGCCTTAACCACGTGATGGTGCTAGGTGACCCGATGGAGGCCTTCCGCCTGTCGCTGACCGAGGCCGGTAATGGCTAGGCTGGGTGACAGCGTTCTCAAGGTTCGCTCGAAGAATGCAGGGCCATTCTGGGTAACGATCGATGTTTTTTGCGGCGACTTGGAAACGTTCGAAAAAATTTCAAAGGGCTTGTCGACTGGCAATGTTGCGCGGCTGTTTGGTCAACCGACGCAAGAGGTCAAACGATTTGATATCGCCGATCTGAACGTGGTCAAGTTCAGTTTTCCCCGTCCCATCGTGCAGGGAAACCGCGACGACCGCGATATGCATGGTGCACAATGGGCGGCACTTCTCGCGGAACACGAACTCTGAATGTTAACGGTTTACCGAAGAGGGGTTGAAACCGGTGGCGCGCTCGTCGCGGCCGGTCGGTGCCAGTTCGCTCGCTAAATTGCCGGCGATGCGGGTTGCTTGGAGAACACGCGCCTCTTTGAAATCATAGGGCCGAGCACGGTGCAGGACGCATCGATTATCCCAGACCAGCAAATCGCCGACGGTCCAGTGATGGGTATATACGCGCGGCGCTTTTGCGGCTTGGTCGAGAAGATCATCAAGGAGTGCCTGCGCGTCCTCGTCTTCCATGCCTGGAATTCGATAGGTGTGACGACCGATGCATAGACATTTTCGGCCGGTGACGGGGTGCACCTTGATTAGCGGACGCAGCGGTGCGCCTTTATCATGGTACCCGTAGGCTGACCCGGTTTCGAACTTGTAGCCGATCTTCGCCTGCGATGCGTAAAGTGAGTGATAGGCCGAGAGACCCTCGATTCGCGACTGAGTGACTTTGTCCAGCGCGTCGTAGCCAGCTCGCATATCGGCCAGCTCGGTCTCGCCGCCTTCCGGTGGTACCACAAGAGCAGAAAGCAGTCCGGCTTTGGCCGCTATTGGCATATAAGTACTGTCAAGGTGCCAGCCTTCATTGCCTCGCAGCGATTTGAAGCGTTGCTCGTCCGGTTTCATGATCGAGCCGTCCTGATTTCGGTTGGAGATCTGAACGCCTTCTTTGCCTTCGCGCAAAATTTCTAGGTCTCCAAACCGTTTTCCGAATGCGACTTGCTCTGCGTCACTCAGGTGCTGCCCTGGGAATACCAACGCAGCGTGCGTTAGAAATGCCTCTTCAACGATGCGCCAAGTCGGCTCATCCAAATTTGCAAGATCAACATCGGTTATGACAGCGCCTAGGCTAAGACCTTCAATCGGCGTAACAGTGGGAGCCATGTTTCGTTCCTATTGCATAGCGACTATTGGTCAATAGTATCGACGAATAAATGATGCAAAGGCAAATTTTGCCTCGCTCAATCCGTTTGAGAGGACTGAACAATGAACGAAACTGAATTTACAAGATCCTGCGAGGTAGATGGTTTTAAGGTGAAACGGATGGATCGCTCTGCGGGAATGAGCAATGAAATGCACACCCATATTTTCTCTGCAAAATTGATGGTTTTAAAAGGCGAGTTTACCGTTGTTTTTAAAGATGTCGAAGCCGTCTGTGGCCCAGGCGACACCTGCGAAGTTCCTGCTGGAACGCAGCACGCTGAACGGACCGGTTCAGATGGGGCTACGATCCTAATAGGCAAAAAGTAGAGGCGACTAGAGCGGTATCACGAGGAGTGTGTCGATTCCACGGCTGTCGAAGACGACTAGCCTTTCCGAGAATTTGAGCGCATTGTCGTTCTCGACGATGCGGTCATAGTAACAGCCGGTGCTAAAGATCATTGCCGAACCATCGCGCATGATCCGGGTTACCTGGTAATTTGTTTCTGCCAGCATCGTATCGCCTTCCACAGCTTTGATAAGCGTGGTCGATAGGATGTGCCGGTAGCGGTGATCCTCATATATATTCGCTTCACGAAGAGCCATAATGCGGTCGCGCAGCATGTCGCGAGAATCGCAATCGATTACGCCAAGCGGCAGATCTAACTCGAAATTCTCGGCTGAGATAATTTTGTAGACGCAACTTTTGGTGAAATACTCCGGCCATTCCTCGAAACGACCGCTATCGAGACTGTCCGCGCAGCGCGCCAGTAGATCTTGAACCCGAAGCTGCCGTTTTATGTCCACCAAATTTAGAGCCCCATGTGGCTGCGATAGGCTGCCCAGAAACCGCGCACCGAAGCTTCGGTGGTTCGCGTGTTGTCGCTAATATGATCGCGACCACCCATTTCGATGATAGAGCTTTCTTCGAGGGCGCCTGGAATACCGCGTTGCACGAAATTTCCGACTGCTCCATCCTCCATAGATATGTAGCCGGCAGGGCCGATCAAGTTCGCCTGTTTGAGACGCATTTTGGTAGTTATTTCATCATCGTCTTCGAAGCCTAGTACGGTCCAGTTTAGCTCGGTACGATTAACACCCTTGGGCAGTATCTGCCGAACAGCGATGCTATTTTCGACTTGCTGCAGAATAAAATTTGGGAAGACTGAAAGGATTTGAATATTGATACCGTCGCCGAATTCATCAAAGGATTCTAGCAGGGAAGGGTCGGCGAGCTGGTAGTCGTCGCGGCTGGCGCGCAATTTGGACTCGTCATATTCGGCATTCGCGTGGATAGTTCGGCGCTTCGAATAGCTCGCATGATTGCCGCCGGTTGGATCGACTAGAACACCGCCTTCCGAGGAAAGGCGGTTTATTCGAAACGTTGCGAAGAAAAGGTGAAGTAAGCCGGCATGGTAAGAATCCTTCACGTTCTCGACATACAGTTTCCAATTATTATTAAGTATTTGAGTGTGATATCCTAAAATTCTAAGAGGACGGTTAAGCACGCGATCGATCCTTTGCAGGATATCGGGACCTATAAATTCTTCTAGCGACGGTGTGTTGTCGGAAAAGGTTCCGAATACAAGGCCGCAGCGTTTGCCGGTACGCAACGGTCGCATCCGATGGTCTTTTACGTTGAAGTCATCCGGCATTCCACCGCGGCCCTTAACACCTTTGGCGAAAGCCGCGCTAATCAGTTCGCCTTTTAATCCATAGATCCAGTTGTGGTAGACGCAGGTCAGTGTTTTGGCATTGCCTCTATCTTTTAGGCACACCATCGCTCCCTTATGTACGCAGCGGTTCTCGAAGGCATTTATGTCGCCATTTTCGTCGCGTATGACGATTATTGGGGTTTCGCCAACGTATGTGGTTTTGTAGTCGCCGGAGTTTGGAATTTCGTTGGCCAGGCAAAGTAGTTGCCAGGTTTCACCCTGAAAGATCTGTTTCTGCTCGGCAGCGTAGATGTCCCTATCGACGAATGTACGGTAGGGTACCCGACTGTTGCCGGCTTCTGGCCATTTCAAGAGTTGCGGATCGTTGGTCAGGACGTCAGTCATGGCGATACTTTCGAAGCAGGCTATCTGGAAGAGAGTAACGAAATCCTGGGCGAACGGATAATTAATGAGCAGCCGCTGCGAGCGATACTGTTAGACAAAAGTGAGCAAGCGCCGTGGCGTGTCGACGATGATTGCTTGTATTTCCGTTTCCGTGAAATCGCGCAGCCGCATCAACGGTATCGCATTCTCAAATATATGGCCATAACCGTGGCCACCATATGATCTGAGACGGGTCAAAAAACAGATGTCGTGACTAATCACAATTTGGTCAAGATGTCCTCGCTCTATGAGAGCCCGGATTAGTCGCAGGCGGATCGCATCGTTTGGCATGTCAATCTGCGGGTTAAGTGGGTAGTAGCTTGTTTCCTGTCCGAATAGGTCAAATTCGATGATGCATCCCGTATCGGCGAGCCTAAATAGCCGGTCAAAGTCGAAAATGGTGCGTTCAATATGGCTAATGACCGTGCGTTCTGGTGCACCGTCATGAGCCACGATGAATTCCATGATTTCCTGCGGCTGTTCCTCATGGCGCCCAGGATGAACGTTCAGTGAAGCGCCCGTTTCCTGCTGCGCAATGATGGCACCCGCCATGACGCGTTTTTCCAAATTAGTCCACGGAGATTGGCACCCGATCTCGCCGATCATGCCCGCCCGAATATTGGTGTCCCAAGCGCCTTCGAGGATCTGCCCTACTATCTCGGTGGCAAAACTATCAACGTCTCGGCTGTGGTTAGCTTCATCCTGATATTCGTCAACATAATGTCCGCACCCCATCACCACATGGGCGCCGGAATCTCGTGAAATTTGCGCCAGTGCGTCAGGTGCGGGGGCAAGACCACCGGAGCTCAGCTCGACAATGGTATTGCCGCCGGCGGCGACCATCTCTTTGACCTCGAAAGTCGCCAGTTCAGCCGAACGCGAGATGAAGTTGCGCGGCACCTTCACTCGTCCGTAGTTGAATTGCCAGCAATTGCAGAGATTGATCTCTGGGCCTTGATCCAGGTCTGCCGCCATCTTCGGTGTTCGGATATCCCAGACGAGATGCTCATGCATCAGAGTATTGCCAAGTTCTGTTGGGTCGATAGGCCCTAAAACGGTTTGAGCTTTACCTTTCAGCTCGGACATCGTCATACTCCTTTAGGCGCGGGAACGATTAAGGATTTAAGTTGTTCGATGACATCTTCTAGTGCTTTGACGTGAGCGTCTAGCTCCTCGCCGCTCAAGATACTCGAAAGCCCGATAAAGCCACGCTGGGCCACATAGTATCCGTGATCAAATAGTTTGAGAAACAAGCAGTTCCTTCGTCCGTTGGTCGCAGTCGGCGGCATCTTCGGCGGTGTAGAGAGGAGCTTTAACGCATGCGCTCCCAGGCAAGCGGCGATGCTGTCTTGATCTGTCGATGCTGAGTAGGTTAAGCACGATTACTGGTAGAGTTATTTTCCACGCTGTCATGGTATTAATCGAAATGAGATGGCGAGTTGGTGTTTGTCACCACTGGATGACGTTTTAAATAAACACAGCAGCGCGAACTAGGCCGTTTCCGGGTTGGGGGCTTCCAGAAGGCCTCTGGCCTCCATCATGGGATAAATGCCGCCAGCTTTCATGACTTCAAGGACCATATCGGGGAAGCGTGTGCCCTGCAGGACCTTGCCAGTCCGTTTGTTGCGCACGGTGAATTGACCGAACTCCACTTCAATTTCATCGCCTTCCTCAATAAATTTGGAAATGCCGGGACATTCCAATGCGAAGACCCCGTAATTGGCGCAGTTGCGGAAGAATAGCCCGTTGATCGACTCCGCGATGATGCAGGTCACGCCTAATTCCTTTAGCGACCGCGCCGCCGGTCGGCCGGAGCCGGTGCCGAAATTTTGACCGCCGACGATGACGTCTCCCTGCTGCACCTCGTCTACCCAGCCGGGCCGATTGGCCTCGAAGGCGTGCTTGGGTTGTTCATCGAAGGGCAGCAGCATAACAGGACCGGGAAGGATCAGGTCCGTGTTGATATGATCGCCGAATTTCCAGGTTTTACCTTGGATACGCATAGAGTGATTCCCTACAAAAATTCGCGCGGGTCGGTAAGCGTGCCTCGAACTGCGGACGCCGCGACTGTTGCTGGTGAGGCGAGATAGATATCAGCCTCCGGACTGCCCATTCGGCCTTTAAAGTTGCGTGTTGATGCAGTGACACATTTTTCGCCCGGTGCCAGGATCCCGTTGCTGTATCCGCAGCAGGCGCCGCAGGTTGAATTCGTTACCACCGCCCCAGCCTCCATCAGCGTCTGAACGTAACCACGGCGCATCGCCTCAAGGAAAATAAGCTGCGAACCAGGGGTTACTATTAATCGAGTGCCTTTGGCGATCTTTTGGCCCTTAACCACCTTTGCCGCAATCTCGAAATCGTCCAGAGTGCCGTTGGCGCAGGAGCCTATGAAAGCTTGGTCTAGGTGATGTTGGTCGGCGTCTTTTACGGGTCGAGCATTCTCGACAACCGTTCCTGGATAAGCGACGAGGGGTTCAAGGGCGTTGAGATCGATCGTTCGTTTGGATGCGTAGCTGGCGTCAGGGTCAGCGAATTGCGGCACGAATTCCGCATCTGGATTGCGCGATCGTACATGCTCAATGCATTTGTCGTCGGCCTCGAATACGGCGAACTCGGCACTTATCTCCGCGCACATGGTCGCCAAGGTGCGGCGCGCATTCATGCTCATGCCGTTTACGCCGTTACCAACAAACTCGACATTATGCATTGCGTGTTCTCCATAGGTGTTACCGATATGGAGAATGATGTCTTTGCCATTCAGCACAGGCGGCAATTCGCCGGTCAGCGTATAGCGAATAGTCTCACACACAGGGAACCAGGTCTGACCCGTCGCGCAGACATAACTCATCTCGGGGTGGCCTATACCGCGCGCAGCGCAGTTGAAGGCGCCGGCACTGCAGGTGTGTGAGTCAACGCAAGCGAGCAAGGTGCCGGGCAAGGCGTAGCCGAAATCGGCCACCAGCTGGTGGCAAATTCCGAGACCGTTATTGACGTCATGGAAGCGGGTGATGCCATGTTTTTCAGCAAAACGCCGTGCGGCTTTGTGCATGCTGGCGCGCATCGGACTATCCGCCGGCGCGATATGGTCAAGCATGATGACGATCTTGTCGGGATCGAACACTTTCTTGGGCTCCCGCATTCGGTTGTGCATAAAGTTTTGATCGATTACCACGACGGTGCCGACATCCACCGTCACGATATCCCCTGGTGTTACCGTGTCTTGGCCCGCAGCCCGTGCCAGGATTTTCTCCACCATAGTCAGGCCCATCGCCCTCATCCTTCTATCGTTCAGGATTTCCAAATTGTTTGCCGCGTGCCACCATTATCCGGAGACATATGCCGTTGTGGCCCGAAGGATGAAATGATGAAACATACGACAAAACTCCGCAATCTGATTGAAGGAGAGGACATCCTGTTATGTCCCGGGACCTACGACCCATTGATGGCGAAGTTGATTAAACAGCTTGGCTTTGAGGCTTTGTACATGACAGGCGCCGGCATATCTCACTCGACCTTGGCAATGCCGGACCTTGGTTTGACGACGATGACGGAAATGGTACATCGCGCGACCCTGTTGGCGGATGCCTCAGAACTGCCGCTGATCTGCGATGCGGATACGGGTTATGGCAATGCACTCAATGTCATGCGAACAGTGCGGGAATACGAGCGTGCTGGTGTCGCCGGTATTCATATTGAAGACCAGGAGATGCCGAAGCGATGTGGCCATTTTTTCGGCAAATCGCTGATTAATAAAGAGGAGATGGTTGGCAAACTTAAGGCGGCGCTCGATGCCCGAAAGGACGAAGATTTTATGATTATTGCCCGCACCGATGCGCGGACCGCAGTAGGTTTTGAAGAGGCGTTGGACCGGGCTCACGCCTATGCGGAAGCGGGGGCCGATGTCATTTTTTTCGAGAGCCCTCGGTCGATTGAGGAGTTAACGGAAGTGCCCAAGGCAATCGGCAAGCCGGTGCTGGCGAACATGGTTGAGACGGGACTGACGCCCTTACTATCTGCACAGGAGTTGCAGGAAATTGGTTACGGTGTTGTGATTTTTGCGGGCGGCCTCGCGAGGTTTTTAGCCCGTCAGGCGCAGGGTTTTTTGCAGAACTTAAAAGATACCGGAACAACGGAAGCCTACATGGACCGTATGAATAGCTTCCAGGAACATAACGAATTGCTAGAACTGCCGAAGTTCGATGAACTAGCCAAGAAGTATGGATTATAAAAACGGAGAATGCCGGCGATGGACTACCAGCATATTAAAGTCGAACGTGGCGGTGAGATCGCCGTTGTAACCTTCAACCGACCAGAGCGGGCCAATGCGTTGAACGCGCGCCACATCCAGGAGATAGAGCACGCTTCGCTTAGTTTTCGAGAGGACGCAATGACGCGTGTCGTTGTCTTCACCGGCGCCGGCAAGCATTTTACCTCCGGCGCGGATCTTAGCGAGCGTCAGCCCGGCGAGAACCCCGAAACCCTGATGCTCCGGCGTCAACGGCGTCGGGCGGGTCAGCACTGCATCCAATCGATCCTCGATATGGATCAGATTACAATAGGGGCGTGGACGGGCGCGGCGATGGGCGGCGGCGCATGTATAGCTGCGGCGATGGATTTCCGTATCGGAGCCAAGGACTGTTTCATGTCTTTTCCAGAAATCCTCATCGGTGTTCCACTGATGTGGCAGTCTCTGCCGCTTTGTGTGCGGCTCATGGGTGCGTCGCGGGCCAAGCGTATGGTAATCAGCGGCGAGCACGTCCGTGGGCCGACCCTGCTCGATTGGGGTGTGCTCGACGATATGGTTTCAACCGATCAGGTTGAAACACGTGCGATGGAGTGGGCGGAACGATACGCTGCGCAGGCGCCTGTCGCAGCGCAGATGATCAAACGCAGCGTTAACGCTATTTCTACTGCGCTAGATCGATCAATTATGCACATGGATTTCGACCAGCATCTGTTAGCGAGTTCCATGGATGATACCGTGGAGGCAATAGCTTCATATAGGGAGAAGCGCAGAGGTACCTTTTCGGGCAATTAGCAGGAGTATGTGCCATGCAGGTCACGCAAATTGCGAACGGTTTCGCGGCTCGTATCACTGGGATTGATCTATCGCAGCATCTCGATGACGACCTGTTCGCGGAAATCAGGTCACTGTGGATGGAGCATCGAATTGTGCTGTTTCCCGACCAAACGCTGGACGACGAAAGTCTTGTAGCCTTTGCGGGGCGGTTCGGCCGTCTTTTTGTTCATGCACAGACTTCGCTGCTGTCGAAAAAACGCAAGGAGGTCATGGAACTCTCGAATTTGCCTGAGGCAGAACGCAAGACCACTCACGAACTTGACTGGCATACTGACCAGACGTACACGCCGGAGCCGGTCTTCGGGACCATGTTATACGGACTGGTTGCTCCGACTGAGGGCGGCGAAACTTTGATCGCGGATCTCGCTGGCGCCTATGCGAGCCTGCCGGACGCGCTGCGTAGCCGTGTAGAGGGTGTCCCCGCAGTCTACTCGGCGGAGCCACGGCCAAAGGTGCGCGAGACACCGCTCGATGTGGATGAAAAGAAACGCATTCCGGATTGTACGCACCCGCTGGTCCGAAGGCATCCTTATCTGGACCGCAAGGCACTTTATCTTAGCCCTTTACACATGAAGACGATAGGCGACCTCTCGGAAGAAGATAGCCTCGAATTGATCCGCGAGCTGACGTCCCACGCTACGCAGCCGGCGCATGTCTACTGCCACACCTGGACCGTGGGTGATCTTATCATGTGGGACAATACCTCGGTGATGCATCGCCGTACGCCATTCCCGCCGGACGAGCCGCGCCACCTTAAGCGCGCGGGGTTCTACTTACCCAAGGACCTTGCGGTTCCGTTCTAGGCTGCGATGTAATCACGAACAGCCAAATACAGCGTAACGATTCCGATTCCTGCAAGGGCCAGTAAGGCAGCATTGCGAAAATGGCGCTGGCCCTTTCCGCCGAAGAACCGGGCTCCAATCCAGATTGCGAGGGAATAGAGCGGTGCAATCATCAGCGCGAGGAGTAAGGATTCTCTCGTAAAAAGGCCCAGATACCAGAAGGGAAACATAGCACAGAGGTTGAGAGATGTTACCGCACCGATCACATTAGCGCGTTGCTGAACCGTTGAGCCTGGTTGCGATAGTGCTAGGATCACTGCAAGTGGGCCGCTTACGCTTGCTGCACCCTGTATCAATCCAGCCGATGCCCCGGCGCCCGTCAGCATCGCCTTGCTAGGGCGTCGGGTCAGTTGCCAGCCGCAAACTAAAACCAAAAACATTATTAGTACGAAAACCGAAATTGCCATACGCATGATTGAGGGATCGAGTGATAACAGCACCATGACACCGAACGGTGCGATGGCAAAACTGGCCAATCCAAAGGGAAGGACAAATCCACGTTCGCTGTCTCGTACGGCAGTGGGGAGTAGTTGGATTGTGGCCGGCAGACCGGACAGGTTTGCGGCTGGGACGGCCACGATCGGGCCGAAGACGGCGCTCAAAACCATGACAATGATCAGGGCGGCGCCGAAACCGACGAAGCCACGGATGAAGCCGGCCAACAGAACCGCCGCGGCGACAATGGCCAGGCCGGCATAGGAGACCGGTCCGATGTAGACCTGGATAGTTTCAAGCATGCCCGCTATTCCCGGCAAAGTATGCCGAAAGGGAGTGTGTTTCCCGGCAGTGGTGCCGTGACAATGATACTATCGGAACAGAACGCGTTCTGAAAACGGCTAGACCGGCCGTTCACCGGCAGCGGTCGTGCGGTGGAGGAAGCGCGGTTGGTTTTCGTCATAATCGCGCACCGCGTAATGCATGTTGGCGCGGTTGTCCCACATCAGCACGTCGCCAACCCGCCATTTGTGCCGGTAAATGTTCTCGTGCCGGGTCGCCTGGGCGTAGAGAAATTCCAGGATCGGCTTGCTCTCCTCGCGCGTCATACCGATGAAGTGAGAGGTGTAGTAGGGGTTGACGTAGAGCGCCTTGCGGCCGCTGCCAGGATGGGTACGGACGACTGGGTGGATGACGCCGGGCGGCACCTCGGTGACCTGCACACGTGAGGGGACTTCGGTCACCAGTGTCTCCGCATTGTGCTCCGCCTGCAGCCCGTCAAGGAACTTGCGCAACGGTTCTGAGAGTTCCTCATAGGCCGAGTACATATTGCAAAACATCGTATCGGCCAGACCTTCGGTGACCTCAATGGCGTACAGCATAGAAAGGGCCGGAGGGACTTCGCCGAAAGAAATGTCGGAGTGCCAAAAATCATTGCGCGGGCCAAGCTTGCCGGGCCGGTTCTCCAGCACCATCACTTCCGGCTGATCCTCAAGACCGCGGCGCGAGCCGAGCGGGTGTTCTTCAGTGGGGCCGAAGCGGTGCGTGAAGGCTACTTGATGGCCGGGTTCGATCTTCTGATTGCGGAAGACCAGCACGAGATTGTCGTGAAATGCCTGCTCGATTTCAGTAAAGGTCTCGTCGTCTAGCGGCTGTGATAGGTCGACGTCGGTCACTTCTGCACCGAGCGCGTTGCAGAGTGGGATTAGTCTGATGCGCTTGTGGTTTCGTTCTTTAGTGGCGAGGGCCGTCATTGTAAAACTCCGATCTAGTAGGGACGTTCGCCAGTTATCGTCGTGCGGTGCAGCAGACGACGCTGCGGCAGGGCGTAGTCGCAGATCGCCAAATGCTGGGTTAGCGTGTTGTCCCACATTACTACGTCGCCAACCCGCCACTCATGCCGATAGGTGAAGTCCGGCTTCTTGGTGTGATCCCACAACTCCTGCAGCAGAGTTTCGCTTTCGTCCGCCGGTAGCCCCACGATATGCGTCGTGTGGCCCTCATTGACGAGGAGGCCGCGGCGTCCAGTTTCGGGATGGGTGCGGACCACGGGGTGTGTCACCGTCGGTGTTTTTGCGTGTTGTTCGTCCGACATTTCGATGTGTTTGGTACCGTCATCGGCCAGCTTCTGAAAGCGTTTGGCGAGGCTGTACTGCGCCTTAAGCGTGTCGATGCGATCGCGTGTCTCGGCCGGTAACGCTTCGTAGGCCGCTGCCGTACTGGCCCAAATTGTGTTGCCGAGTGACGTTCCATTTTCCTGGGGTATTTCCATCGCATATAGAATCGAACCGCGGCTTGGCACGTCCAGGTAGGACAGGTCCGTGTGCCAGTAGCGACCCGCATCCGGAATGCCGATATTTTTACCGTTTTCGAGAACGTTGGAGACAATAAGAATTTCCGGATGCTCTTTGTGTAAATACTGTTCCAAAACATGTGTTTCTAAATCGCCGAAATACCGGCTGTAGCGTAGGAACTGATCCGGTGTCACTTTTTGGTCGCGAAACACCAGAACGGAATGACGGCTCCACGCCCTGCGGAGTGTGTTTTGTTCATCGGCCTCTAACGGCTTTGCCAAATCAACATCCAAGACTTCGGCGCCGATCACGCCGTCGAACGGCTTCACGTGTAGGGGCATGATGTCAACTCCTGTCGAGAATTCCGGTAAGGCTATCACGATCTTCCAGTTGGCCGAGTGAGGCTGCCAGTGCGTCGGCTTCGGCGGTGCTGCGCGGCTGCATGCCAAACTGCGCGCAATCGCGAAACTTAGCGGCGACCTGATCGTCTGACAACGGGTTCGCAATGGTGCCCGGTACATTTTCTAGATCGGCCTCTAACTTGGCACCGCTGGAGGTCTTCACTGTCACGCGCGCTGGGGCGAACTTTCCGCTGTTAGCGTCATCGATACTGATATCCACTTTCTGGATGAACTCGGCAATCGCGGTATCGTTGACCGCGGCGTCCTGGATCTCAGCGATGCCGAGACGGCGGCGGAGCAGGGCGCTGGCGGCGGAGTAGTGAATGCTGAACTGGGCTGCTACCTGTGGATTATCCGATGGATCAAAGGCGTCACCGACCAGACCGTTTGCAAAAGGTGAAAGCTCAATCTCGACGCGGTCAATTTGGTCGGGTGTCAGATCGTTGGCCTCCGCCACTTCAATCAAGAGGTCGATTGGGACATGGTTTGCCGTGCAGCTCGGATATTTTTTGATGGCAGTTGCCAACGACTCGTAATGCGTACCGAGATCCTCGATCAAAGTTCCGACGTCGCCCTCACCATAGAGCGTGTGAAAACCGAACTTTCCCTCGACGGCTTGGCTCGGTCCGTTGATTCCAGCTGCCGCAAGCTGTGCTGAAAAGACACCCGCCTCTGCTGCGAATCCAGATTGCGCTCGCTTGGCGAGGCTCTTCTCAAGCAAGGCCTGCTGTGTGCCACCGGCTCGACTCAGTGCTAGGCCAATCGCGTTCGCAATGCCCGCCTCGTCGAGGCCAAGCAGCTTACCCACCGCCGCGGCGGCGCCGAAGACGCCAAATACTGATGTATAAAACCAGCCTTTGTTGTGCAGATTGGCGGCACCGAAGCGGCAAGCGACTTCGTTGCCCAGCGCGACAGCGGCGAGGAAGGCCTTACCGTCGGCGTGGATTTGCTCGGCGATCGCCCAGGCGGCCGGGACGGTAACGATATCGGGATGGACGGAACCGCGCTCGTACACCGAGTCGTAGTCCAGGGCAGCAGCGTGCAAGCCGTTGACGAAGGCCGCGCCACGGCTACTGACGCGTTCGCCGCTGGCCCACAATGTGCTGGTGCCAGTTGCACCTTCCGCCAGGATCGTCTCACGGGCCCCCTCGCAACCCGGTGCATCTGATCCTGCTAAGGCCACGCCAACGGTGTCGAGGATCCGTTGTTTGGTAGCGGTTATAACCTCTGCTGGTAGCGCGCCGTAATCAGTGCTCGCCACGAAAACGGCGAGCGACTCGGTCGCGCTTGGTGAATCCGACATTCCGTACTGCTCCTCATTTCCGCTCTTTGCGGTAAGTGTCCACAAGATCGCCTTGATACGTCAAATTTGGTTTTCTGTGGCTTTAATCTAATTTTGTAGCGTAAGCGGGCTTAGACTTTATCTATTGATCCAAATAAAAGAACGCTGTGCGGACATCTGTTAATTGCAACGCTACGCGGCGGTCGCCACGGGGCGGACCTTTTGCCGCGCGGCTGCGCGCCTACATGTTTTGCATCCGCCGCTCAGCGAGACGATGGATTGGTTGCCATCACAGACTGTAATGGAGTCCCACGGACGCTAGTCGATTGTTATGAATAGAATGTTCGGTTGTGTGATGGCGATGCCCTTTCGCGCGTCCAATATCGTTCGTCTATAAATGTCAGGCCTATGATATAGTGCACGCTATGTTTGGTGAAGGAGTGCTGCGAAATGACTGCCGAGATCGTCCGTTCCGCCTGCCCGCATGACTGCCCGAGTGCTTGTGCGCTGGAGGTGGAGCGCCTGTCGCCTACGAGGATTGGCCGCATCCGCGGCAATCCGGACCTGCCTTTTACTGCTGGTGTGGTGTGTGAGAAGGTCGGGCGCTATGCGGAGCGAGTGCATCATCCCGATCGTTTAACGCACCCGTTGAAACGCGTTGGCGCAAAGGGTGAGGGCAGGTTCGAGCAGATTGGTTGGGACGAGGCGCTCGACACCGTCTCGCTAGCCTTCAAGACCGCGGCGGAAAAGTACGGCTCGGAATCGGTCTGGCCCTATCACTCCGGCGGTACATTGGGTGTCGTTCAGCGCTACGGCATCGAGCGGATGAGCCGCCTTTTTAACTATTCCGGCATGACTGGAACAATTTGCGTGACCCCGGCGATGTCTGGTTGGGCGGCCGGTGTCGGTGGTCAGCGAGGGGTCGATCCATGCGAGGTCGAGGAAAGCGACCTGATAGTCGTCTGGGGTGGCAACCCGGTGCACACCAATGTCAATCTGATGAGCCATATCCAGAAGGCTCGCAAGACGCGGGGGGCGAAGCTGGTTGTCGTCGATGTTTACCGCACATCGACCATGGCCGCAGCTGATATTGGTCTGGTGCTGCGGCCGGGCACCGACGCTGCGTTGGCTTGCGCAATGATGCAGGTGATGCTTGCAGAAGGCATGGTTGATGAGCCTTATCTTGCCGAGTATAGCGATTTTGATGATGAAGTCCGGACCCACCTAGCTGGCAAGACACCCAACTGGGCAGCAGCGATTACAGGATTGACAGTTGATGAGATCACGGCGTTTGCGCGACTTTATGGCAGGACGCAGAAGAGTTACATAAAATTCGGTGTGGGCTTCACGCGCAGCAGGAATGGCGCAACGAGTATGCATGCGGCAAGTGCATTACCTGCGATGACCGGTGCCTGGCAGTATCGGGGTGGTGGGGCGTTTTGGGGCAGCTTCGATATTTGGGGTCTCGATACCACGTTAGCTCATGCCGATGATAAGGCAGGTAATGTGACGCGTATGCTGGACCAATCGCGGATCGGTGCAATCCTGAATGGACAGGAGGACGCGTTAGAAGGCGGACCGCCGGTAGCGGCAATGTTCATCCAAAATTCGAATACCGCCTTGGTTGCAGCCGATAGTGCCGCGGTACGCCGCGGTTTATTGCGTGAGGATTTGTTCGTCTGCGTACATGAACAGTTCATGACTGCGACGGCGCGGTATGCCGATATTCTGTTACCCGCTGCAATGTTTCTTGAGGTCGATGATATCTACAAGGGGTGGGGCCATACGGCGCTCACTGTCGGACCACGTGTGCTGGAACGGCATGCGGACTGCCGCAGCAATTTGGAAGTTGTCAATGCGCTAGCAAAACGGCTTGGTGCAGAACATCCTAGTTTAGACATGTCTTCGGAGGAGCTCGTTGACGCCACACTTGATGCATCCAATTTGGGAGAATTGTCGATGATCAAAGAACAGGGTTGGGTAGATTGTTCACCTTCTTTCGAAGACGCGCATTTCCTTAGTGGATTTCGTCATTCTGACGGTCGTTTTCATTTCAAGCCCAACTGGTCGGAGATTGGTCCCTATCATGTGGGTATGCCCTCAATTGTGGATCATTGGGATGTAGTCGATACAGTGGGAGTGGACCGGCCGTTCCGCCTAGTCACGCCGCCACCAAGAACATATTTAAATAGCTCTTTCACGGAAACGCCGGGATCGCAAAAGCGAGAGCGACGCCCGACAGCTATGATCCATCCGGTGGATGCCCAGAGTTGCGGTGTGGAAGACGGAGACATGGTGCGGCTCGGTAATGCGCGCGGCGATGTTGTTATGTACGCAAAGATATCCGATACGGCCAAGCAAGGCGTCGTGATCGCCGAAGGGGTCTGGCCGGATAATAATTTCGACCGGGGCATCGGTATCAATATGTTAATCGACGCCACCCCCGTCCCTCCCGCAGGAGGCTCGGCTTTTCATGACACAGCCATCTGGTTACGTCCGGAGGTGATGCAGGACGCCGCGGATTGAGGGACATCGACGGGTAGATTTAGGCGAATGCTGTTGGTCTTGGGCTAATATCGTCTAGTGACATCATCTCTCGTGCCAGGCGTTCCATAAGTTCTGCTTGTTGGCTAACCGCTTCCGGTATTCCAAATAGGTTTCGCATTTCGCCTGGATCTTCGGAATGGTCAAAAAATTCGCCATGCTCGAGGCCATCATAAATGGTTAAACGGTCATTCTTTGTAAGCAAGGTGCGCATACGCAGAGACTTTCCGGTATGGACCATGTCATGTATCTGATCTTCTTCGATCAATATCGTTTCCCGCAGCGTTGCATTAGGATCGTCTAGTAAGGGTGTAATGTCATGACTTTGCATTCCACGATGGGCTTCGACGCCGGCTAATGATAGGATCGTTGCAGCCAAATCGATCGACCCGACCAAGTTTTTACAGACACCTGCAGCACGTCCAGGCGTCTTAACAAGAAGAGGGATGCGGGTGCAGCCCTCGTAGTGCATTGCGCCTTTCAGCATCATGCCGTGGTCACCGAACATATCGCCATGATCTGATGTGAATATTACGATTGTTTCGCTGGCCAACCCGGTCTCGTCCAAGGTTTGAAAGATCCGGCCGATCGCGTCGTCGACCATGGAGATCATGCCGTAAGCTTTTGCTGCCATCTCTCGATATTCTGCTTCGGTGGGGGAGAACGGGTTAACGTGTGACTTTAGTGGTTGGCCGCGCTTTCGCTGCATCCGTTTGTATTGTGGTGTCGAGTGCTCGTGCGGATCGTCGAAGCACGACGGCAAGGAGACGTCGGCCGCGTCGTACATATCGTAGTATTTTCCGGGCGGGGTAAACGGATGGTGCGGATCTGGATAGGAACAAACGACAAAGAAAGGCTTGTCTATTTGCGTTTTGGCATGTCGACACAAGAAATCCTGGGTTCGCTCGGTGATGTATGAGGTTGGGTAGATGTCCTCCGGCAAGGAAGTTCGCCAAACGTGATGCGATGGTTGCGATACTTCGATGGCATTGGAAGCACCGCGCAATTTTGTTAAATCGACACCGCGTTGCCGCGCCCAATGGAAATAGTGGCCGGTGCATCCGTCGGAATGCCCGACAGACAGGTCGACATGGGTAAACCCGTAATAGTCGTCCGGCATTTCGACTAGTTCGGCGAGGTGCCTATTAATGTCTTCAAAGAGATCCCAACCTTCCGGAAAATTTTCAATTCGAGCATCATGAGGTGGCAGATCGGGTAGGGCACGGGCGATCTGCTCTGGTGAGCTTCCCATATTTTGAAGATGGCATTTTCCGATATGCGCTGTTTGGTATCCTGCCTCCCTCAGGCTGCGCGGAAAGGTCCTTGCACGGGGATCGAGGGGGATGCCGTTGTAGCGCGTACCATGTAGCGAAGGCATACGGCCAGTGAAAATCGTAGATCGGTTCGGCATGCAAATTGGGTTGGCGACATAGGCGCGGTCGAAACGCATAGCTTGTGCAGCCAAGGCATCGAGGTTTGGTGTCTGGACGATTGAATTGCCGCCAAACCCCGTAAAGTCCGGGCGATGCTGGTCTGTCATCAATAAAAGAATATTGGGGCGCTTACTCATGGCGGAGACTCCGACGACAATGCAAGACTGCAGATTGTAAGATATGTTGAAATTAACGCCCGATACCGTTCAGTAAACAACGCACAGGTCGTTTGCTTCATCCGACCGGCGCAGGCGCCGTTTGGTTAAAAGAACGCTCCGAGCGCCCAATGCTTTCCGTCACAATGATCGGCCTACGCGTACTTGAGCTAGGTCAGTATTTTCTAAAACGACGCGGTAGGCGCAACTAAGGCTTCGCCCTATTTCCCTTCCTCCTTGGGCGCAATATTTGGGATTCCTTGCATTAAACCTTCCGGTACCATGCTGATAAGTTCATCGACTGTGAACATGCCATTTTCATCTTGCTTGTAGATTGAACGGGCTTCTTCACCAAAATAGTAGGTGTGGATACGAGAGCGTTCTGCGTGGAATATCTGGCCGTTGACGTCCTCTGCCGCACCTGTCGCCAAATAGGCAACCATCGGGGCGACATATTCAGGGCCTGGCATTGCCATACGAGCATCGTACTGAGCTTGCGTTAGCAAGCCGGCGTCGAGACGCCGTTTCCAACCGGCGATAACTGCATCGTTCACGGTCATCCTTGTTGCTGCCATTGGGCACATGGCGTTCGCTGTGATGCCGTAACGACCGCATTCTCGCGCTATGGAGCGGGTCAATCCGATGATGCCAGCTTTGGCAGCAGAGTAGTTGCACTGTCCTACGGCGCCCTTAAATGCATCTGAGGAGAAGTTAATGATCCGGCCGTAGCGCGCAGAACGCATTACCTTTGTTGCGTGATGACACATGTTCCAATGGCCCTTGAGATGGACCGAGATGACTTGATCAAAATCCTCTTCGGTCATATTCCAGATCATGCGTTCGCGTAGCATACCGGCGACGTTTACAAGAATGTCGAGCTTCCCAAACATGTCTAAACTGCTCTTTACCATTCGTCCGGCATTGGCGTAGTCGGCAACGGAATCGTAGTTTGCTATTGCGGCGCCGCCTGCGGCCTTGATTTCCGCAACGACTTCGTCGGCAGGCTTGTCTTCCGTTGCTTCACCACCACGCCCGACGCCGGGATCATTGACGACTACGCTGGCGCCTTCTTTCGCGAGTAACAAGGCAACTTCTTTGCCAATGCCTCGGCCGGCACCAGTGACAATTGCAGACTTTCCTTCGAGGTTCATTCGGTTTCTCCTAACAAGAACTATCGATTTTAGATGGGTTTTTTCGCCTGCGGTTTCACTGTCTACGGATGGAGCTATCGAGTCTCACCGAGGGGATTGAGCCGGACGCCAGCACGTAACCGCTTCCAAGGCAAATTCGCCGGGTCAGCTACCATTGGGCCTGGTGCGGCACAGACAAGGATTTCCTCGGCGATAGGCGCGAAGTCGGCACGGAAATGTACAGAGCTTTTGTTAACCAAGATATTTTCCTCGGTGGGTTCGATACCGACGAAGCGGTACATTGCTTGGTCTGCGAGTTGAACTTTGTTGCAGGCCAGAACAACTCGGGTTCCACCCACTTTTAGGCAGGCGGATGGTCCAAGGTTAAACTTTGCACCTTTGTAAAAGGGACCAGTCGCATCGAAGCGTCCATCATGCAAATTTTCCACAGTGTATAGGGCCTCGAACGGGTCGTCACCGTCGAACCCAGAATGACCGCCAAAACTCAAATTGACTTCAGCGCCAATACCGGCGCGATGGGCGATTTCCGCCGCAGTCGTATCGACCATCAGGCCAAGCGCAGCCTTTTCGGCGCGATTTTCGACTAGTGCGCGGAGCATACCAGCGGTATTGCTATCTCCACCGGCGCCAGGATTGTCTTGGGTGTCGGCGATAACCACTGGTCGAGTTGCAGATGCCGCGAGGCGCATTGCCTCTTGCACGCCACTGTGTGGATCGTAGATCGTCCCAGCGAACGCCGCCTCCAGGTCATTCACGTCTTCGGACAGACGTTGACAGGATGAGCGCGCGGCCACTTCGGTCCATCCATAAGTAAAAACAGATGGTCCGCAATGATGGATATCCGCGGCGGGAAAACCAGGCGTGAATGATGCGTGCATCACATCCCCTTGCTCTATTTCTGCTAGACGCTGATAGAGACCTTGAGCAGGTTGCATCATGGTGCACTGCCAGTTCAGTGGAATAAGAAAATCCATTTGCTGAAAGGCTTTGGCTGGCTTTTGGCCGCGTTGAAACATTTCATGCAGGAGACGGGCGGTACGAGCGCCAGTATCCGCCATATCGACATGCGGATAGGTGCGGTATGCGACCAGAAGGTCAGCATAGGCAATCATCTCCGGTGTCGTATTGCAATGCAAGTCGAGGCTGGCAACCAGCGGCATGTCTGGACCTATATAATCACGTACGCGCCGCAGCAATTCGCCTTCGCCGTCCTGCAAATGTTCGGTCACCATGGCGCCATGCAGACAAAGATAAACCGCGTCTAAGGTTGGGGCGCTTTTCAAGCCATCAAGAATTAGTCCGGTAATGTGCTCGAACGCATGTTCTGTTACCACGTCCGACGGCGCTGCCGCACCCCAAGTTAGAGCCGTGACATGGTGGTCAAGTGCTTCAATTTGTTCGACAAAGCCAGCGATAGGCAGGTTTTTGCCCTTTACCCTCGGGAACATGTCCGGCCCGGTGGTGAGAGGCGGTCGGCTGCCACCTGTTGTGAAGGCCTTTAAATCCGCTTTTGTCGGTGCGAAGGTATTGGTTTCGTGTTGGATGCCTCCGATGGCGATGAGCGCCATAGCGTTTCTCCCACAATTTGTTGCCTTGACGTATCAGTGAAACAGCGTTCCGCCGTTAACATTATACGCTTGGCCGGTAATCATTGCCGCCTCATTGGAGGATAAGAAGCCAATCAGGTTGGCCACATCTTCGGATTCTACGATCCGCCCGAGTGGATTTACTTGACCGAGTTGCTCGACGAGCTGCGCTCTGTATGTCTCCAGTGGGATCCCTTGACGTTCGGCAGCCTCCTGTTCCTGATAGCTCATCCGATCCGTATTGACGCTTCCGGGGCACACGGAGTTGACGGTTATTTGATGTGGCGCTAGGTCAAGGGCGGCGCACTGAGCCAAGCCGAGTAGTCCAAACTTTGTGGCGGAATATGCGCTACTTGTCGCCTTGCCACGCTTGGAGGCATCCGAGGCAGTATTGATAATACGACCGCCCTTACCGCGTTCTATCATGTGAGGAGCGGTAAATTTTATAGTCAGATAGACGGCAGTGAGGTTAATGTTGAGGAAGTGTTGCCATTCGCTTTCGTCTAGCTCCCAAACTGGCACTCGGTCTTTGCCAATGATTGCGCGTGCATTGTTTACCAGGATATCTATTTTACCGAACTGACCGATAACCGTATCGATGAGATCTCGTATCTCTGTGCTAATAGAAAGGTCACAGGCAACCGTCAGACATTTTCGTCCTTGGTCGCGAACTTCATTGGCGACGCTCTCAATCCCTTGCCATTTGTCTCCGCGTTCCAGCGGTGGCAGATCAGATTGTGAGCGTGAGACATCAGTTAATGCTATATCCGCCCCGAGAGCGGCAAGCTTGAGCGCTGTGGCGCGACCAATTCCTTTGCGTCCTCCAGCACCTGTGATCAGCGCGACTTTTCCTTCGAGCCCCGACATACATTCTTCCTTTGCAATCGCTAAAGCACATTCTCTTTCAATGAGATACGATATTTTTGTATTGAGTTACGTAAAACAGAGTTGGAGAAGATCATTATAAGCATGGACGATATTCAGCACATAATTTATGAGCCAGAGGCTACTCGCGCTCGTGGTCGAGCAAGTTGCGATCAGGTTAGGAACCTGATCGGCTTACAAAAATGCCTGCGCTAGTTAAAAGGGTTTTCGCTCAGACTTCGGCATCGGGTACTCTTCGGCTCCAAAGGATGGATAAGGACGCAACATGACACATGGGATGGTGTGTGCACCGCAGCCTGAAACGGTCGATGCGGGCCTTGATGTGTTACGAGAGGGCGGTAACGTAATGGATGCAGCAATCGCTGCGGCACTGGTGCAGACCGTTGTCGACCCGCAAATGTGCGGTATTGCCGGTTTTGGGTCGATGCAGGTTTATCGCAATGATACTCGCGAACACACCTATATAGATTTTCACGGCCGGGCACCGTTATCTACTCGACCTGAGATGTGGAAACATCTGATCGTCCGCGAGTGCGATGATGGTTTTGGTTTCGTACTTGAAGGCCAAGTCAACGAGATCGGTTACACCTCGATGACCACGCCGATGACGCTCAAGGCTTTTGCGGAGGGGCTTGAGCGATTTGGGACGAGGACGTTGGCCGAATTGATACAGCCTGCGATCTCCTATTGTGAAGATGGCTTCACAGTACGTCCCAAAGTCCATGGCTTCTGGCTTCAACCGGCGCAGAACGGACGTATCGATCGGGTGAGAGTAACTAGCGAATTTCCGGCGGCGGCGAAAATATACAGAAAAGGGGACGGTAGCCTCCATAATGTGGGCGACGTTCTGAAAAACCCAGATATGGGAAAGACTTATCGTCGGATTGCGGATGCCGGTGTTAAAGATTTCTACACCGGTGAGATAGCTAAAGCGATAGACGCTGATATGCGCGCTAACGGTGGGCATATTACGTTGGCTGATCTGGCAAAATGTGAACCAGAAATCAATGAACCGTTGCGCGGCAGCTATCGCGGTTTTGAGGTAGTGACCAACCCGCCGCCGGGCGGTGGACTAATGGTTATCGAGATGCTGAACATTCTTGAGAACTTCGACCTCGCAGCCATGGGTTTTAATTCGGCGGAATATGTCGCCACAGTTGCGGAAGCGATGAAATTAGCCACGGTCGATAAGGATACCCTCATGGGTGATCCAAATTTTATTGACATCCCGATGGATGAGCTGATGTCCAAAGACTACGCGGCGACATTGGCAGCGCGCATCCGAAGCGGTGAAAAGGCCCACGTGAAGCGGGTGAATGCCGGCGCCCCCGAAAGCAAAGAGACGACGCATATCTGTGTTGCCGACAATCAGGGTAATGTCGTTAACATGACCCACTCTCTGGGATCGAGTTCAGGGGTTGTGAGTGATGGTCTTGGGTTTATGTACAATAATTGTATGATGGTGTTTGATCCACGGCCAGGGTACCCGGGATCACTGGCCCCAGGGAAAGCTAGGTTTACAGCTCTTTGTCCGACAATGCTAATGGATGATGGCAAGCCATTCCTTGCGCTTGGAGCACCTGGCGGCACGACGATTACGATGGGTGTGCTGCAGACTATTCTCAACGTGGTTGATTTCGGTATGAGTGCGCAAGAGGCGGTTTCTGCGCCGCGCTTCTGCGCCTTGTCCGATACGATAGAACTTACCAATCGTATACTCCGTTCCACCGAGCGGGAATTACTAGCCCGTGGTTATCCGACTATGCGCTACGCCGTTAGCTATGCCACCCCGCTGGTGCACGCTATTCGTCTGCGCGACGGTATCCTTGACGGCGGCGCCGATCCTGCCGGCGACGGTATGGCAGCTAAAATTTAGCTGGTTAATACCAAACCTCTGCTCAGTTATTTTTTAGAAATTTTTGCAAACCAAGCAGAACAATCGGTCATGCGAATTTTTTGGTAAGCAATTTAGCTTTTGTGTTTGCTAATATTGAGTGGGGGAGCAGGAAGGTTTCAGCAATGATATAGCCACGTTCTACGTGGCTTTTGAAGGCTGAACTTAGTACCCCGACTATCATGAAGAAAGCGGCGACTAGATGGTTGCGCGGAAAACCCCTAAAAGACTTTAATTCAGGGCGCCTCCAGATTGGTACTCAGGAAGATTATGTTACGCTGACTGGATCCACATTTTCCAGCCGCCGACAGCATTATTTTTTTCATAAAATAAGGGCCTTGCTGCTGATGCGAAATGACGGCGCTTAAACCTGTATTCGCACAGTTAGATAGCAATAATTGTGCGCTTTACTGATGGATAGAAAACTATAAGCAGTGGTTTACAGACTAACTGTGCCTTAAAGGTCCAAATGGGACCAAACGCGTTTGCTAGCTTCGTTCAAATTTCGCACAGCATTTGGCACATCGATCGTAAGGACTTCGCCATTTTCAACGATGGTTTTGCCGTCGACGATGACCCGGTCAACGTCATCACCGGTCGCCGCCAATACCAGAAACTTAAAAGGGTCATACACGGGGGTGGCCTTTGGCGTGTCAATGCGAAGGAGCACGATATCTGCGCAACATCCTGACGCTAGGCGCCCCAAATCAGAACGGCCTAAGGCATCAGCGCCACCGGTTGTAGCCATCGCGAAAATATCTTCCGCAGGAGCCACTTCCGCGGCGTGTTCGACGATTTTGCAGACGACTGCTGCCATACGCATTTCACTGAACAAGTCGAATGGATAGGTATCGGTGCCAAGGCTTTGGCGTATGCCGAGTTCTTTATATTTGTGGATTGAGTTTATGACGCCGCCACGCCGCGCTTTGACCCAGGGCATATGGCATACTGTCGTTTGAGAATCTCGTAACGCAGCGATTTCATAGGCCGACATGCTGTTCATATCGCCATTATGCGACATGATTTGTCCGTGACCGATGATGAAGTCAGGGCCTAGCAGGCCGCAAGCCTCAAGATACTCGACGGTAGTTTGGCCCTCGATTTCGCCTACACGGCGGAATTCGTTAGGCGACTGACCTGCATGAATTTGAATGGGAAGACTAAGCTCATCTGCCAACTCACGCGTTTTTTTTAATAAATCTGTATCGCAGGTGTCGACTTGTCCTGGCGCCAGCATTGTCCGGAGACGGTCATCGAAGCGACCGTTCCACTGTTGGCAAAAATCCACACAAGCATCGAACCGAGTTCGACCTTGATCAGGATAATCCTTATAGAAAATACTACCGTCGGTATCTTGCCCATAGTGGCGTGTTCGATAGCGTGGCCCGGAATAGCAGCGGAGGCCGGACCTACCACCAACATCCGCGACTTTTTCCGTTGTCTCTATGTTGCCATTGCCGCCGATTTCATAATCATATCCGAGTTCAACCACGGTGGTCGAACCTGTGCGCGCGAGTTCCGCGAAGGCACATGCTGCCGCAGCAACTTGTGCTTCTGGGTCTGTTGCATGACGAACGTTTGGTAGCACTTTGTAGAGAGCAACGTGGTTTGTTGCTGCTCCTTTGACTGTCTTATCGCCGATATCTTCAAGATACCCTTTTGTAAAAGGTGTGTCGGTAACGTGAAGATGATTGTTAATTAAACCAGGAATAACTAATCGACCAGTGGCATCGATTACCTGATCCGATTTACCTTCGTAGGTTTGGCCAACGTATATGATCGTTTGATCATCGAAGACGACTTTCCCTTGTTCAACTATTTGGTGACTATCGTCAATCCAAGCGATCACTGTTCCGTTGCGAATTTCTGTTATCATCGGTCTTGCCCTTTTTGAGCCTGTTTAATTACTCGCCAAACGCGTTCTGGGGTGGCCGGGCCTTCGAAACTGTGGATGTTCAATGGCGCAAGGGCATCACTAATCGCATTTGTGATGGCAGGAAAACCGGCAATCGCGCCAGCTTCACCGCAGCCTTTTACACCTAAGGGGTTGGTTGTGCAGTCGACACCGTTGAAGATCACACTTAAAGGAGGAATATCTGTAGCACGAGGTAAGGCATAGTCGAGTAAAGAACCGCTCAGCAATTGGCCTGAGATATCCTGATATACCGCATGTTCTAGTAAAGCTTGGCCAATGCCCTGTGCGATTGCACCGTGAACTTGGCCGCTAGCAACCATGGGATTAATGATTGTGCCGTAATCATCGACGGCACCGTATCTAACCACATCGACCTTGCCGGTATCAGGATCAATCTCGACTTCGGCGATGTGACAGCCATTGGGAAAGGTCATATGTTTGCGAGTGAATTCTTGTGACGTGTCCAGTGTGCTCAAGTCTGAGCTCGCATTTGTCTGACGCGCAGCTCTCGCAACCTCGAATAAATCGATCGCCCGCTCTGATCCGGAAACACGATATTGTCCCTTTTTGTAAAAAATTTCGGTTTCCCTAGCCTGCAATAATTTTGCAGCGATGGGTTTGCCTTTTCCAATTATTTTTTCGATTGCTAAATACATCGCTGTGCCGCCCATATACGTCGCACGCGAACTTCCGTGGCCGCCCCCTTTGGAGATCAGACCGGTGTCCCCATGCCGGTAGCGGATTTTCTCAATCGGCACACCCAGAAACTCTGAAATTATCTGAGGAAATGTAGTTTCATGCCCTTGGCCAATAGAT
Organism: uncultured Rhodospirillaceae bacterium; assembly: GCA_964474755.1. Taxonomy (GTDB): domain Bacteria; phylum Pseudomonadota; class Alphaproteobacteria; order UBA8366. Next base: position 56,658 of record CAYYUG010000003.1, read on the forward strand.
TGTGTGCCGGTTGTAAGTATCAGCGTGTCGTCCTCGAAGTTGAGTTCAACCTTCTCTTCAGGTGCTCCACCAGTCGCTTTGATGTGATAGGCGAAGCCCAATCCTAGAAGTCTAGCTCGCGACATCGCATCTTGCTGACGTTTTGCAAAGCCGGATGCTGCCTGCATTGCGCGGTTGAGATTTTTGGAGAACTTCCCGCTGTCAACATAGGTCCCGGTTATGCTGGTAAATGGTGTAGTTTTGCGCATATTTCGTCGACGTAACTCGGCTCGGTCAATTCCCATTTCTCGGGCTGCACAATCTATCAAACGCTCTAGTACGTTGACTGCTTCAGCAAATCCCGGGCCTCGGGTTACCCCAATTGGCACGGTATTAGTGGTTACCGCCCCGATTGAGAGATAAATTTGAGGAATTTCGTAGACCGTACCCGGAAGCGACGCATATTGGTCGCTGCAAACACGGCCTGAAGAGCCGCAGAGATAGGCTCCAAGATTTGCCCAACTCCCGATACGGAGGGCCAAAAAGTGCCCGTCGGCGTCTAAAGCCAGTTCAGCATCGGCTAAATGATCGCGCGCTTGATGATCGGAGACGAAACCCGCCATACGTTCATTGATCCATTTAACAGGGCAGCCGGCAACACGGGCGGCCCAAAGCAATAAGACATGCTCGGGATAAGCGAAATTCTTTAAGCCGAACCCGCCGCCCACGTCGGGTGCAATAACTCGGACATTTTCATTGTCGACGCCCAGCGTCTCAGCGATACAGTCCCTTCCTGCATGGAGACTTTGACTAGAGATGTGGAGCGTATAACGCGAAGATATCTGGTTAAAAAAACCGACGCCACCACGTGGTTCCATCGAATTAGTGATTACTCGATGATTAGTAAGACGGAGCCGCGTCAAATGAGAGGCGGTTCGAAAAGCTTGTTGGCTTGCATTTTCGTCCCCGACTTGCCAACGAAGAATTACATTGTCTGGGATGTTATCGCTGATTTTTGGTGCGGATTTGGAAAGTGCAGAACTAATGGATGTAATGGCTGGCAACGGCTGGAACTCAATCTCGATACGCTCGGCTGCATCACGCGCTATTGCTAGGCTGCGCGCCACGACCGCAGCGACGGGTTGACCGACATAGCGAACGCGATCCGTTGCAAGGGGCGGATGAGGCAAATAGGAGAAGGGTTCGCCGTTGCGAAAATTTTCCCGAACATACGGCTCCATTGGTTTGATGCCTGCGGCTATTTGGTCTGTACCTTTGAGAACCGCTAATACCCCAGGCAAATTTTCAACTGCGTCCGATTTAATGCTCCGAACTTTGGCATGGGCATGGGGTGATCGAAGAATGCAAAGGTATGCCAAATTCCCAAATGGGAGATCGTCGACAAATTGGCCTTTGCCAATTAGAAAACGCCTGTCTTCGGTTCGTTCGGGCGAGTCTCCGATTCTAACCCTTGGCATGATTTGGCTTCTTATAATTCAGTAAAGGCGGGCACTTCATTCTTGTAGATATCAAAAACCCAAGCAAATTCGTTGCTCTCTAATAATTCTTTGAACTTACTAATGTTGCAGCGCCACTATGATGCGCTATCGTAAACTTGGAGAAAAATCGAGGCCCTCAGAAAGATCCGCATGCCTTTTGCGTTGTAGCCTTAAATTTCCCTAATTCGAAATTTTAGAGAACAAATACGGCACCTGTCGTATTATCGAGAATACCGTAATAACGGTGATGTTTTTCTGTTTTTAAAGTCAAATAGAATATTTGGCTTTATTGTCTGTTGTCTCGGCCTTTGATAGTCCATGGTTGACACAACTGACGGCTTTTTTGAATATGCACAGGCCCCTTTTTTATAAAAAAATGCTGAATTATTACAGGCCTTTAAGCTTTAAACGCAGAAACTTAAACAGCAATTCTTGAAACTGATCGGCCTCTGAACGATTTATCTTTAGTCATCACTTATATGTTACACTGCAGAGGTAGCGAAGCGGTAGGGTCAACTGGATAACCGATCGAGACCAACCCAGTGGTTGCGAGCTTCTTACCTGCACGAGCGATTTAACTCAGGAAAAAATTTATGGATATAAAAACCCCCCGTTTAACCACCCTTTCTCATGGTGGTGGCTGAGGCTGTAAAGTAGCACCGTCGGTGCTCAACGACATTCTATCAAAACTTCCGCCGCAAGCGGCAAATCCTGCTTTGCTTATCGGTCATGAAACCGGCGACGATGCGGCAGTCTTTAAAATAAATGACGAGCAAGCGGTTGTCGCAACGACCGACTTCTTTATGCCAATTGTTGACGATCCATATGACTATGGTCGGATAGCAGCAACTAATGCGCTGTCCGATGTATACGCTGTCGGCGGTACGCCGATTTTGGCGCTAGCGATTGCAGCAATGCCGATGAACCAGATGTCGCCTGATACTATTCAAAAGATTTTATCCGGTGGTGCGCAGGTTTGTGCGAATGCAGGGGTCCCGGTAGCAGGTGGCCACACGATCGATGCGGTAGAACCCATTTACGGCCTTGCAGTCGTTGGATTAGTGCATCCGGACCGTATTAAGCGAAACTGCGAAGCGCAGGAAGGCGATGATCTGATCCTGGGCAAAGCGCTCGGTGTCGGTATCCTTGGTGCAGCTATGAACAAGGATGAACTTGATCCGGAAGGCTACCGCCAGATGGTTGAAACCGCCACCAAGCTGAATGCCGTTGGCGCTGAACTCTCTAAGTTGCCAGGCGTTCATGCTCTAACTGACGTAACTGGATTTGGGTTAATTGGACACCTGCTTGAGATCTGCCATGGATCTAATTTGGCTGGAGCCGTTAACTGGAACGACTTACCGATTTTGCCCGCCGCCCGGGACTATGCGGAGCGTGGTTACAACACTGGGGCCGCTGGCCGAAACTGGCAAAGTTTTGGACATGATGCGACACTGCCAGTTGGTATTTCGGATTGGCAAAAGAACTTGTTGACCGACCCACAAACGAGTGGTGGTCTAATGCTGAGTTGCACGCGTGAAATGACTGGTGACGTTCTCAATATCTTTAATAGCAATGGCTTTGCCGATGCCACTAAGATTGGGCAGATGCAGGATGGAAGGCCGCATGTCACTGTAACGCTATAGAATTACCGGTCTACGTACGAAACGTTGCTGAGCGGTCCATCGGCCGATGTTCTGGAATTGCTTTATTGCCATTTGGCTGCGGAACAATACGTATTGTCGCTGGAATTCTGAGGGATTGTGAAATTAATCTTTTGTTGAGCTGGTCTGTTTTCCTAGGAGCGCTATCAGCGGGATTAACAAGAAAGATTTCCAATTAAAAAGTTAAATCATTGAATTCATTACGTTTATATTTCCATCCGGCAAGTAGTGCATCGATGCGTGTGACACTCTATTTGCGCTGCCGGGCCATACCGACTGATCACGTTGAGTTGGTCAGCACCGGGTTGGAAACCGACCATCGCGGGATCCTGGTTTTTACGATGCCTAAAGACGACCCGGAAACCGTGAAGATTGGAACGACGGAGCTTTCGGCTTTTAACCCGGAGGGGCGAATTCCTGTTCTACTTCTACCTGATGGAAGAAAGTTGACGCAGTCCGGACCAATCATTGACTATATCGAGGAATGTAGTCAGGACATTCTTGGTCCAGAATTACTGCCACAAGATATGTGGCTTCGTGCTGAAGCTCGACGCGTGATGTGGATTATCGCTGCAGACACGCAGCCCTATCAAAATATTCCCTTTATCATACAAGCTATTGGCGAATGGGGGATGGTGAAGGCAGATCCCACTATTCATCCTCTTCGACTGCATTTCATCCGTCGTGAATTCGGGGCGTTGGAGGGAATTATTAAGAATACCGCTGGGCATTTTTCTATTGGTGATGATGTTACGCTGGCAGACTGTTTCCTCGTGCCACAAATACGGAATGCTTTGTTGGCTGGGATCGATATACAACAAGAATTTCCCACGATGGGACGCGTCTGGAAAAATCTAATCGACGTTGCAGAGGTTCGCGCGGTGCTCGATGAGGCAGGGGGCATCGTGCAGCCCTTCGCGTTCGATCCCGATAAGTTCGAAGTCTACGCTAAACTGTAGGCTAAAAACGGCTACCGTGAGGGACAGCGAAAAGCACTAGCTTTCTGTTGAGGTGTAGTAAGTTCCCTTGCCCTCCTGCGGCAAGATCCCTTCGCCCTTGTGAACAATAACCCCTGCTGCTGATGGGCGATCGTCTTCTCTAAGCCAGAGCCTGAGTATATGTCGTCTTAACGCTGGATCTGTTGCGTCCTCGAAGGCGGTTCTTGTGTGTAAGACACAGCAATTGTTTGTGAAGCTAGCTTCGCCAGGCTCGATTGTCAGGTTCAGCTTGAAATCTTCCCGATTGGCCAAGCTTTCGAAGGTATCGAGGGCTTCAATCTCGTGATCGCTGAGAGACACATGTCCTTCTTCGACGGCCAGATCGATGTAACCGCGAATACAGATGACACTGGGAACCCCATCTGTGATTGAAATGGTTGGAATACGTTCGGGTGTGACGATAGGCTCTCCCGGAGGTTGCTCGCCAAAACGATGATGATGGAAGCCGCTGTATAAAGGTTCGACAAGTTCAGGATTTGAGGCCAGCATTTCGTTGTGGACGGCAAGTGCGCTCGCGTAACCGCTGATCCCTCCCTTTACCGCCTTACGCAAGCATAACATGCCGATATGATCGCATCGGTCAGTGTGAAGCTTCAATTCTCGGCTGCTGCGGTATGCTCGCTCGTTCCTGTCACTTCCCCCAACATTGACGACATCTGCAATTAACTCGCCGTTGGCGCTTTGCGAGACAGGCCGGCCAAAATGCGTGCCCAATCCTAAAAACAGAAGCCTAATATCTTCCAACGCCATGCGATCTGTCGGAAACCCTCGAAGCATCAAAAGACCACGACCCTGTTGTATTTCACGACGCCAGGATTGCACGTCCTCATATATCGTTTTTAAGGGAAATGTCAGCGGGTTCAGTTCTTTATGGGCGGCTCCTGACTTTTTGAATGAAGCTGTCTCCGATTCTAAGGCGTTGATTTGAGTCGATGAAAGGTCGATCGAAAAATCGTCTTTGGAGTTGAAATCGGTTGCCTTCCAACATGCAGGATGGTCTATCGGCTGCGCCGTCGCGTGAGGCATTCCAAAACTCCGGCAGTTGCTATGTTTTTGCAATGACAACGTGTCTAATGATGGCAAGTAAAAGGGCCGAAAACAACGTCATGAGGCGCTTACATTAAAAAATTTTTACTCATATGCATCCAACTTTACATTTTGTATAGGAAAATTGCGCAGGGTTGGCGTTCAAATCATTTTATTCGGTTGCTGAAGAGCCGCACCGGACCTGAGCTAGTCGAGCCAAAGGGACTGGTATCGATGCGCCGATGAAGGCTGTCACACTAATGGATGATGGTTTTGTTTTTTCTTGCCATTCTTTCGTTATCAGACCGTCTTGGTCGGCAGTTAGTTTGTCGAATTTTGCTTTGTTCTCGTGCTGAGTTTGTACGTGACCAGTCCTTGAGCGATGTCTCTGTCTTCTGTGTCGCACACATTGATTTCGACAAACACTGTGGACCTTCCGCGGCGTTTGACTTTGGCATCGGCGATCAAGTCGGCTGATTTGCCAGGGTTAAGAAAATTGCAGGTCAATGATATCGTTGTTCCCCACGCGCCCTTATCCAATCCCTCATATGACCAAGCTGCCGCTGTCGCTGCATTGTCAATTAACGTGGTAATTGCACCACCATGGACACGACCTACTTCGTTTTGAACGGCGCCATCGGTCGGCATGCGAACGATGCAATTACCCTCCGATGCGTCATCAATCGTCATTCTCATTTGTTTGCCAATACTGCCTGTGACTATCTTCTCCGCCAGCGCTCGGTATTTAGCTTTCATATGTATCGCTCCTGATGAAATTTTAGCAGCAGTATGCCGAAGCGATCCGTTTGAGACCACGCTTCCCCTCCTCGTATTGCATCGGAAGGTTTCAGCATTCTAGGTTGGCGTGCATTTTAGTTGGGGTGATCAAATAGATGGCACAAGAATTTCTCCTATCGAACGCAGATAAGTTTGTCGGACAGCAGATTGCTCTCACGGACTGGTTAACGATCGATCAGGAACAAGTAGATCGTTTCGGAGAAGTTACGCGTTGGACGCCATGGATGCATACTGATCCAAAACGATGTGCTGAGGAAAGTCCTTATGGAGGCACTTTGGTGCATGGCTTCTTCATCGTCAGTCTGATTACATATTTCATGGAAGGTGCCGGCGTTCGACCCAAGGATGGTGCCTATTCATTGAACTATGGCATGGACAAGGTCCGGGTGCTGCGACCTGTCATTACGGGAGATGGAGTGCGTATCCGTGATCGCGTCAAGCTGATTGGGGTGACGGATAGGGGGGATGCTAAACGCCTGTTAAAAACTAGTCACGAGTTTGAGGTCGAGGGTCAGCAAGGTCCGTCTGTCTACGTGGAATATTTGAACTTCTGGTTTCCAAAATCTACAGATACAACCTTTAACCAATGAGAGTAGCTACAGTGAAGGTAGAGTTCCATTTCGATTTCGGCAGTCCCAACGCCTATTTTTGTCATAAAATCATTCCAGATATCGAAAGCCGTACCGGTGTTCCTTTTGAGTATGTTCCGGTTCTGCTCGGTGGCGTGTTCAAGCTTACGAAAAATCAGTCGCCGATGGTCGCTTTTGCCGGCATCAAGAACAAACAGGAATATAATCGCCTGGAAACACAACGCTTTATCATGAAACACGATTTGACGGCGTTCAACCGTAATCCACATTTCCCAGTAAATACAATTCAGATCATGCGGGGGGCTATCGCTGCGCAAATAGACGGTTTTTTAGAATCTTATGTAGATACTGTGTATCACCATATGTGGGAAGACCCCAAAAAAATGGATGAACCGGAAGTCATCCGGGCTGCTCTTAGCGGGTCAGGATTGGATGGTGACATGTTTATGGCTCGTATCCAGGATCAGGCAGTAAAGGATCGTCTTCTAAATAATACGGAAGCGTCAGTTGAGCGCGGAACATTTGGGAGCCCAACGTTCTTTGTGGGAGATGAGATTTATTTTGGTAAAGATCGCTTGGGAGACGTTGAGGAGGCAATTCTTGCAAACTTCCGAAGCTAGAAGGCGAGAATGAAAACATCAATTTCAATTGGCGCGTATGGCCGCCGAGATATCAAAGATGTGATGGAGTTCGTCGTTGAGGCGGAGCGGCTTGGTGTCGATCATGCTTGGTCTGCGGAGGCTTGGGGCACAGATGCGGTCACGACGTTGGCATATCTTGCCGCACGGACCTCTAATATCAAGCTTGGCACCGGCATCATGCAAATTAGCGCCCGCGTCCCCGCTATGACAGCTATGACTGCATTGTCACTGAACCGTCTTTGCGATGGCCGATTTATCCTCGGTCTAGGTGTTAGCGGGCCTCAAGTTGTCGAGGGACTTCAAGGTGTGTCTTACCAGGCACCGCTAACTCGTCTGAAGGAGAACGTTGAGATTATCAAAATTGCCTTTAAAGGCGAGAAGGTTGTTTATGACGGCAAGTACCATGTGTTACCGCGGCCCTATGGGGAAGGGAAGGCGATTAAGCTGGAACATTCACCCGCTGATATCCCTATCTTCCTGGCGACTTTGGGTCCAAATGCGCTCGAATATACCGGTGCGGCAGCAGATGGCTGGCTAGGGACTTCTTTCTCGCCGGACAATGCAGAGGCGCACCTTTCGTACATTCGAAAAGGGGCGGAGAGCGTTGGGCGTTCCCTGGACGACATAGAACTGCACGTGGCGTGCGGAGTGGACATCGGAGAGGATGTCGAGGCGTTAATTAACGCGCGCCGGGCGGGGGTTGCCTTCCAGATGGGCGGGATGGGGTCTGCGACCACGAATTTTTATAATGATGCCTTCAAGCGCGCGGGTTACAGCGACGCTGCTACTGAAATTCAGAGGCTTTGGGTCGATGGCCGACGCGATGAAGCGCGCAAGATCGTACCCAATGAAATGATTACACAGTTCGGGGCTATCGGTACGCCAGATATGGTCCGTGAGCGCTTCAAGATATACAAAAAAGCAGGTGTCGACTCGTTAAGTCTCCGTTTCGACAACGCGCTTGAAACAAAAGCTAAGATTGAAATGCTTGAGCAGGTGATGGACCTGCTGAAAGACTTGGCATAGTCGGTACGTTCTATTCACCTTTCAACGCAATTAAAGGAACTATCCATGCGTGGTGTTTTGGTCAAGGAGTGGACCGAATTCGAGAACCTCACTTTGGAGGAATGCCCGGCACCGGAACTGAAATCGGGCGAGGTGAGAATTCGGACTCAGTCTGCCGGTGTTAGTTTTGCGACCAGCCTCGTAGTGTCTGGAAAATATCAGCGTAAACCGCCGCTTCCATTCGTGCCAGGTACTGAAATTGCCGGTATCGTGACGGAGAGGGCAGACGGAGTTGTCCATGTTAAGGAAGGGGATAGGGTGTGCGCCGTTCTTGATTGGGGTGGTCTTGCCGAAGAAGCCGTCGCGCATGAAGTGAACGTGTTCCCCATCCCCAACAGTCTGGAATTTAATCGTGCAATCTGTCTAACGAATTCATATGGAACATCATACGCGGCTTTGTGTTGGCCACATCTACTGCGCATTCGCGAAGGTGAGACATTATTGGTGCATGGCGCGGCAGGTGGCGTCGGAATGGCGGCAATTGAGATCGCCAAAATACTCGGTGCTACCGTCATTGCGACGGCCGGTTCGGACGAAAAACTGGCGGTTGCGAAGGAACATGGTGCAGATCATCGCATTAACTATCGCAAGGGTGAATTTCGCAAGAAAGTTCTCGAGATAACAGATGGCCGTGGCGCGGATGCTATTTATGATCCAGTTGGGGGTGAAGTCTTCGCTCAATCACTACGCTGCATAGCGCCCGAGGGTCGTATTATGCCGGTAGGGTTTGCTGGCGGTAACATTCAGCAAATTCCGGCCAATATTTTGTTGGTGAAGAATATCACGGTCTGTGGTTTGAATATGGGCTATTATGTGGGTTGGAGCCCTGACGATGTCCGCCACGAATATGGAGATCGCATGCGCGCCTTGATGGCGCAACTATACGATTGGTACGAGGCGGGGGATCTAAATCCTGTCATATCCCATACATTTGCGCTGTCCGCCTTTCAGCAGGCGATGTCGGAAGTTTTGGGGCGCCGCTCGATTGGCAGAGTAGCCGTGGTTATGGATGAAGAGGCGCGACGGCTGGGAAAATAACGCTATAGAATCCAACATAGAGTTAGTTTGCCATCATAGCTTCGCTAACTTGCCGCCGGTTTCACTGCCGCTCAATTAGAGGACAAATACCGCGGAGTATTAATAGGAAGAGCAAATTAAGGGCTCTTATCTTTGGGTTTAGTGAATTTTTTAAGCCACAAATGAATGGCTATGAGAAACAAAAAAGGATGTATGAGAGTTCGTTGCTTCTATTATTCCGATAGCCAGCGAACGATCTGCGTTGCCGCCTTTACCGTTAATACGATCTTCTCTTTATCAAGTGGTAGCGGCTGAGATGAAAATTTCGTAATTACACTTCCGCTTTGCCGGTCCACGAACAGAAATTGTCCGTGTACCCCGAACGCGAATATCAGCGGTGTTTCGCCATGCAAGGAATACCATTGGTTGCGGTAGGAAATATCGAGGCCTGGAAAATATTCCGCCAAAGTCCCGTCTTTCCATGCTTTGGTGCTGCCATTGCGTTCGATATCATCGATCCAGTTTTCTGGCACGATCGACGTTGTACCTCTCGATCCGCCCTTTGCAACCATGTGTCCAATCCTCGCCAGGTCTCTGGTCGTAGTGCACATGCCTCCGGCACAGCGAGGGGCCCCAAGTCTATCCACAGTGATATAAGCATTCTCAGTGGTCCCCAGTAATTGCCAGAGGAGAGTGCTCATCAGGTCCACATATCGCCGACCAGTTGCGCGTTCCATGACCCAACCCAGCAAATCATTATTTGGCGATACGTAATTTATTGGTCCGCCATGCTCTCCCGAACGGCCCTTTAATTGGTTGTAAAAATTACGCAGATCCGTTGCAGTTTCGCCAGGTTCTAGCGGGTTCCAATTGGTTGATTTTCGGTAGTCTATTATCAGCCCTGTGGTTGCCATATAGTCTTCGTCAAAATCGATGCCGACCCGCATGTCGAGGAGATGACGAACTGTTGCGTCACGATAGGCAGTCTCCGAAATCTCGGGTACAATTTCCGATACCAATTGCTCTGTATCCAAGTCTCCTCGTTCTATAAGGATACCCGCTAAAAGAGCGAGCATCGACTTGCTGACGGACATTAATATGTGTGGCGTCCGTTGTGTCATGCCCGTCATATATTTTTCGAATACAATTTTTTCATCGTGCAGGATCACGATCCCATCCGTTTGCGTTTCTTCGAGAAACCTATCGAATGAGATTAAATTACCGTCATTGTTTTCGATTTGGCAGTCGCCAAAATTGGCAGGTTCGGACACAAGTTCCAGAAAGTCACTCGTCGCAGCAGCGATATCGGCTGATGGGACGATTTCGCGTACGTGTTGGAACCCCCATTTGTTAAATGGCGGTGATCGCCAATTTGCAAGCGTAACTTGCGTATTAGGTGAAGGTGGAAAACCATTCATAATGGAAGCTTTGTTCATCTATGCCACCTCTAAGGCAGTACCAGCCTCATCCACAGTCGGTCCTATCCCAGCAACTGTAGTGCGGTGCATGATACGCCGAAACCGATTAGCTTCGTAAGTAGTAGCTCGATGAAGGACACAACGGTTGTCCCATATTACAAAGTCTAATGGCTGCCATTGGTGGATGTAGACGAACTCCGGTTGGCTAGCTTTGGCGACGAGGTCACGAAGTAGATTTCGACCTTTTTCTACTGGCCATCCGATAATGTAGGAAGCGTGTGAACCGGTGTAGAAGTTCTTCCTACCGTTCGCTGGATTGGTTCGTACCACGGCATGCTGCACTGGAGGTACTTCTGCAAGGGTCTCCTTTGGTGCCTTATAACCCTTCACTAGGCTCCGCGAGTAGCCATAGTCATGTTCGGCAACAAGTCCGTCGAGTTGCCGTCGTTCTCTTTCGGGCATTGCTTTATACGCGGCTCTGCAGGATGCAAACTGAGTATCACCGCCCCTTGGCGGAACCTCTCGACCAGATAGCATGGAACAGTAAGAGGGTATAGGCTTGAAGGAACTGTCGGTATGCCACATTGCGTTGCCACTATTTGATTTGAGGCGCGGATGCCCTGGCGGAAAGATTTTATTAGTCCGAAAGTCTACGTTCGTAATGTTGGCCACAGGAACGCCGCCATCACCTTCGCGTTTGTAAACAGTTGTTTCGAGTGGTCCCCACTGCGCGCTGAATTCGGTTTGTGAAACGTCATCGAATTGCTGATCGCGAAACACGAGTACCGAGTAATCATCGAGACCGGCTTTGAGATCGTCTATTAGTGAGCCATTAACCTTGCTAGTGAGATTTACACCGCTCACTTCCGCTCCAATATGCGGGGTGAGTTTCTTCAATCCGAACCGCATGCCGGTTGGCCTTTCGAACGTTGCGCCTGCGACGAAGTGAAGCAACAACCTCGCACCGACGCAAGGAGGTGTTTATTCGGAGGATGACTGGAACGGCACCGGATACTTATCCGGCGGCAGGAATACGGTCGTTCGCTTCATTAGGCGTGGGGTGTCCGGATCAAAGGGCTCGCGCTGGTGCAACACGCGGCAATTGTCCCATAACACGATATCACCGCGCCGCCATTCGTGTTGAAATACGAATTCTGGCGCGGTCATGTGGATGACGAGTTCATGAAGGAGGGTCTGACTTTCACTCGGTAACATGTTCTCGATGCCATAGGTTTGCAGTGGGTCAAGATACAGGCTCTTGCGACCGCTCTCCGGTTGCGTCAGTACCAAGGGATGGACGACGTCAGGCGTTAGGTCCCGAATTGCATGGACGTCAGGTTTTTCGGTAATGTCGACAGAGAAGATCTGATAGGCGAACTTGCCGCGTAATCTATCAACTCTGTTTTTCATAACCTCTGACAATGTCTCGTATGCAAGTTGCGTGTTGGCCCACGCTGTTTTACCGCCATTTTCCGGCACCTCGATCGCATATAGGATCGATCCTGTATCCGGCTTTGGTTTGTAGCAACTATCCGTATGCCACTTCGCTTCGCCGCTGGCCAGCGCGCCAATATTTTGGCCCGACTCCAGCCGCAAGTTTGAGACTAAGACGATTTCTGGATTGGATCGCGATCGGATATCGGTGCGCACATGGATATTGATATCGCCAAATTTCTTGCTGAATTCGATTTGTTCGATTTCGTTGAGTAATTGGTCGCGGATCAAGATGACCGGGTGCTTGATCCAGAGTGCGTTGATTGCCTTAACCGATGGGTCGTCCAGCGCCCTTAGATCAATGTCGAGTATTTCAACGCCAAACTGTGGATGAAGAGGGCGGGTGCTAAGTTTCACTGCACTGTTTTTCCGAACAACATGGTGTCTACTTTTTCCTCGACTACGGTGCCTGCAAAGAATTTAGGGTTGAGTGCCGTGTGGAGGCGCGCGGTATTGCCAAAAGTGAAGGCTTTGAATTGCGTCTCATCCAAGGCACCTTCCTCGACGAGTTCGAAGGCTTCTTCGAGAACACCGCGCATATCGATCACGTCGAAATGTCCGATGTCGGAACTGAACATCGGGTTCAGCCGTGTTTTCTCGTTGTAGGCCCAGGCAGCGGTAGGGTCGTCTGCTTCGCAGCCAAAGAAAAAGCGTTCCTGGAATAGTGTCCGCAGGTCGGACGCACTTGTGACGCCCGACGTGGCAAAATCGTCTAAGTCGATGCCGGTTTCGTGCTCTCGTTGATCCAGTGTGTTGGCTGTGTAGAAAGGTTTTAGCGTACTTGGACCAGCAGCGATTGCCTCAACTTTTCCCTCATAGGCGCTACCGCCGTACCGCTTCAGCAGAGATGCTATTTCCTCCAAGTCTAAATTGGCTGGGCTCAGGTTGGAGCGCATCGCTGTGTCGTTTCGCTTTTCCCAATGTCCGATCATATCTGTTAGTAAATTGCACGCCCAAGCAACACCCCCCTCCAACATACCAAACCGCAGCAAGGGAAAGCGTTGCAGTACGCCGCCAAAGAGCAGGGCTTTTGCGAAAACGTGGCTGGCACCTGCGAAATGGCCGATATGATTGAAAGTGAAATTATTCACCGAGGCACGACCTTCCCAGCCCATGCTGCTGGAATGTGATGTCACTGCGACGCCGGCATCAAAGCAGGCTTGCCAAAACGGGTCATAGTCGTATGGGCTTTCCATCGCTAGACAATCGATATAATAGCCACCAGACGCGTAGTAACCGCCAGTTTCTCCATTACTTGGATCGATGTCGAGTGGGCGTCGCACATGGTTGGCTATCATTATCGCCTTCATGCCGAGTTCATGTGTTGCGTGATGGAGTTCCTCGATCGCCTCACCAGGTGTGTGCATTGGAATTGTAGCAACCGGTGTCATGCGGTCGGAGAATGGTGCGAAGAGTTCAGCGTTCATCCGATTTAGCGCGCGGCAGATGGTCGGGCGTAGCTCGGGGTCAGGAATAGATCCTTGAACTAAGCCTAAAGTCGTGTAGACAATGGCAAAATCGATGCCGAACTCGTCGAGCCGCTCATACATCAAGCCCGGCGCCATCGCCGTCGCCTTGTCTAAAGTATTAGCCGGTTCGCCCCACCAGGTTGGGCGGCGCAATCGACGCGTAAATCTTTCCTCTGCAGTCATCCCGTACCAGGCATCTTCGTGTTTCTTGTTCTGTCGGAATTTTTCGACTGCGGCGTTGCCTCCTTCCTGCTTCAGAAAATCAAGAAAGATCGGGACTGGTTCGAGCCAGTGGCCGTCGGCATCGATAATGGGATGGCGAAGCTGTGCGTGAATTTCCGCTGAGCGTGTCGTTGCCGTCATATCACCCTCGCTACGGAATGTCCGCCAACATCATCTTCGAGCATTTCTCACCGATCATAATAGAGGGAGCATTCGTGTTACCGGACGTTAAGGTCGGCATGATTGAAGCATCGGCTATACGAAGTCCGTCAATACCGTGCACGCGCAGCCGCTCGTCAACCACAGCCATGGCGTCGGAGCCCATCTTGCACGTACCGACCGGGTGGTAAGTCGTCTCCGCAGTTTGCCGCACCCAGTTGAGTAGGCTGTCATCGTCATCCATGCTGCTACCGGGTGAGATTTCTTCGGTGATAATGCCCCGCAGAGCTGGGGCAGTCATGACGTTCCGTGCAATACGTATCGCCTCCAACGTGACGTCCCGGTCGAGTTGCGCGCTTAAGAAGTTAAAGTTGATTGCCGGCGGTGCAGTGGGATCGGATGATTTTAGATGGATGTTGCCAGTGCTCTCGGAACGCAAAATATGCATAAAGGCAGTCACCCCTGATCTTTCGGAAAGCTTGAAATTCTCAGTCATGAAAAACGGAACCCAGCCGATTACCGCGTTGGGGGCTTCCAATCCTGCCCGCGTTCGAATGAAAGCCCTTAAGGGCGCCGCCGACATGCCGAGCAAACCCCGGTCCGTGAACGCGTATTTTAGCGCTTCCCAGACTAGGCGCACTCCGCGGCCTTTTACGTTGTAAGTGATGCCTAAATTATCTGGTATCGTCCATTTCAAGCGGGGGGCGTAGTGATCGCGCAGGTTCTCGCCAACGCCCGGCAGTTCTTGTTGTACCTCGATGCCAAGCGTTTTTAATCTTTCCGCCTGACCTATACCCGATAGTTCTAATAATTGCGGCGAGTTGATTGCACCGGCGCTGATCACGACCTCGCGTGTCGCTTTTGCTTCCACCGTGGCACCTTTGTGTCTGTAACGCACTCCGGTGCAGCGCTTACCTTCGAACAAGATGCATTCAGTCAGGGCGTTCGCCTGAATTGTCAAATTGTTGCGGCTGCGGGCGGGGTCGAGATAGCAATACGCTGTGCTCATCCGGCGGCCGTTGCGGATGGTTGTCTGAGACATGCCGATGCCGTCCTGGCTAGCACCGTTATAGTCCTTCGTGTACTCGATGCCGGCTTCGCTAGCTGCTTTGATGATGGCGTCGTAGAGGGGGCCTGTCTCTAGGCTTTCACTCACTTTTAGGACACCGTCTCTGCCGCGATACTCTTCATCTGCTTCTCCCTTATAACTCTCCATTTCCTTGAAGATTGGCAGCACGTCCGAGTAGCTCCAGCCACGGTTTCCAAGTTGCGCCCAGATGTCGTAGTCCTGGCTTTGGCCCCGAGTGAAGACCATCCCGTTGATTGAACTGGAACCGCCAAGCAGTTTGCCCCGCGGGACCGGTATGCGGCGCTGTCCGGATCCCTCGTCCGGCTCTGAGGAGTAACGCCAGTTCGCTGCGGGATTGTCGATCAGTTTGGCGAAGCCTACGGGGATACGGGACCATGGGTGGCTTTCTCGTCCCGCCTCGAGGACCAGTACTCGATGTTTTCCGTTTGCGCTCAGGCGGTTCGCAACCGCAGCGCCGGCTGAGCCAGCACCAACGACGATGTATTCGTATGTTTGGCTATCCATCTTATCACCTATGCGGCGTCTTTAAGTATCATGCGCGATGCTTTTTCGCCGATCATGATTGAAGGTGCGTTCGTATTTCCGGAGGTTAAAGTCGGCATGATCGAGGCATCGGCTATCCGTAAACCTGCCATTCCGTGAACGTGCAATTGATCGTCGACGACGGCCATAGGGTCGGATCCCATCTTGCATGTGCCAATCGGGTGATAGGTCGTTTCCGCATTGTTGCGGACCCAATCCAACATATCGTTGTCGTTGTCGATACTCGTGCCCGGCGCTATCTCTTCTGTCGCAACATTCTTCATGGCCGGCGCTGTCATGATTTTGCGCGTCATGCGCATCGCTTCTAGGGTCACGTCTCGGTCGAGTTGGGCGCTGAGGAAGTTGAAGCGAATAGCCGGTGGCTTCGTTGCGTCGGACGACGTGATGTGAATGCAACCCGTACTCTCCGAGCGGAGGATGTTCATGATCGCGGTTACTCCTGACTCATTCGCCAGTTTAAAGTTGTTACCTACCAAAAAGGGGATCCAGGAAATTGCGGCATTCGGTGACTCCAGTCCCTCACGCGTGCGGATGTAGGCACGGATTGGCGCTGCTGGCAGTCCAAGCAAGCCTTTGTTCGTGAGGGCGTACTTCAATGCCTGCCATACAAGTCCCAGACCACGACCCTTGTCGTTGTAGGTCATTCCAAGCGAAGCGGGTACCCGCCACCGCATACGAGGGGAGTAATGATCGCGCAAATTTTCTCCCACTCCCTTTAACTCATGGCGCACATCAATGCCGTGGCTCTTCAGCACCTCTGGCTGGCCGATTCCGGAGAGTTCCAAAAGCTGCGGCGAGTTGATTGAACCGGCACTGACGATAACTTCTCGGTTTGCTCGAGCTTCACGTTGTTGCCCGTTTACTTTGTAGCGCACCCCGATGCAGCGTTTCCCGTCCAGCATCAAACTCTCGGTCAGAGCGTTGGCTTGGATCGTAAGGTTCGAACGATTACGAGCTGGATCTAGGTAACAATAAGCTGTGCTCATCCGGCGTCCGCTCCGGATGGTTGACTGTGTCATGCCAATGCCGTCCTGATGGGCGCCGTTGTAATCCTTCGTGTAGTCGATCCCAACTTGTCCTGCCGCTTCGATAAGGGCGTCGTAGATCAGTCCTGTCTCAAAACTCTCCGTCACCTTAAGTGGACCGCCACGACCGCGATACTCATCATCAGCATCGCCGTGATAACTTTCCATGTCCTGGAATATTGGAAGGACCTGGCGATAGCTCCATCCGCGGTTACCTAGTTGTGCCCAGGTGTCGTAGTCTTGCGCCTGACCACGGACGAACACCATCCCATTAATCGAACTCGAGCCGCCTAATAGCTTGCCCCGCGGAACCGGGATGCGACGTTGTCCGGATCCTTCTTCCGGTTCGGAGGAATATAACCAGTTCGCCGCAGGGTTCTCGATAAGTTTGGCAAAGCCAACGGGGATGCGCGACCAGGGATGGCTTTCTCGCCCGGCTTCGAGGACGAGAACCCTATGTTCTCCACTGGTGCTCAATCTGTTGGCGAGGACCGATCCTGCCGATCCTGCGCCCACGACAATGTAGTCGTATATCTCATTCACCACGTTTTTCTTTTGCCTCCCAGAGTTCCAACGTTAGCCTGCCAAAGAAAGCTGGTTTCGGCAAATACGGAGCCGGTGTCGGCCGGGAATTGTGATACGGGCTACAGGGATATTGTATGGCAGGTAGTTACGACATAGAGGGAGCAGGCGGCGTTCGGCTAAATGTATGTGAATACGGCGATCCGGAAGGTCCGCCCATCCTATTTTTACATGGTTTTGCGCAATCGCGCTGGTGTTGGTCGCGGCAAGTCGTGGATCCGTTGTTGTTGGAGTATAAACTTGTCACGTTTGATCACCGTGGGCATGGGCGCTCTGACAAACCTATTGAAGCTGATGCATACAACGATGGTGCCAATTGGGCGGGTGATGTGGCCGCCATCATCGACCAAGCGGGCTTGGCTGGGTGCGTTATCGTGGCGTGGTCTTATTCTGGTCTGATCATTTGCGACTATCTGCGGGCGTATGGCGATGAAACGCTGAAAGGGATTAATTTCGTGGCCTCTCGGACCTTGGTGGGAAATGAGAAGGCGCGGCGCATGTCAGGCACGCTATTTCTCGAACTGGTCCCGGGCTTTTGCTCACACGACGCTGTGGAACGCGAAGCTGCTGTAAGGCGCTTCCTTCAAAACCTGACAGCGAGACCAATTTCCGAACCCGATTTCTACATGATGATGGGTTATAATCTCACTGTGCCGCCGAAAGTTTGTGCAGCCATGCTCGATCGATCGGTGGATAATGACGATGTTCTGTCGGGTATATCCGTTCCCATGCTGTTCAGCCACGGCGATGCGGATACGTCGGTTCTACTGGCGATGGCGGAACACAACACTGCGCAAATAAGCGGTTCTACTCTGTCAATCTATGAAAACGTCGGCCACGCCCCGTTCTACGAAGACGCCGAAAGATACAACAGCGAGCTCGCGAATTTTGCCGCAAAATGTCATGGTATTTGATGGTTTTGGATAACGGTGTGGTAAGGCCGTTTCCTTAGTTTTTACATCTCTCCTCCTTGGCTGGATCTGGGTAGCAAAATGCTGGAACTGACCTATCTCGATTTTTTTGGTCACGTGTCATTTCTGATAACTGCTTTGTCTTTTGCGTTACGCGACATGTTGGCGCTTAGGATATTCGCGATAGTCAGCTGCTTGATAGGTATCGCGTACAACTATTTAATTCCGGAGGGCCCCCTTTGGCTGGTGATTTTCTGGCTCACGATTTTCATCTTCATTAACAGCTTCAGGATCATTAGATTTGTTCTGGAGCGGAGGGGGATCGAGTTCTCAGAGGAGGAAGCGGAGCTTCACGAGACCGTGTTCTCTAATTTCTCCCCGGTTGAATTCAAAAAACTCATACGGATCGGCGAATGGCAAAATGTCGAGTCTGGTCAGATGTTAGCAGAGCAGGGCAGTATCGTCGGTGGCTTGAAGCTTTTATACAACGGAGAAGTAAGGGTAGAGCGCGATGGGGCGGAGATTGGTCGGGCGCGTGATGGCGCAATGATCGGCGAGATTTCGTTTATCCAGGGGGGGCCAGCGACGGCGACAGTTCTGGCAACAAAACCGTGCAGCTACGTATCCTGGCCCGGTAAGGAGTTGCGCAAGCTGCTGGCCCGCAATCCAAGCATGGATATCGCTATGAAGCATGTCTTCAGCATTGATTTGATGCGCAAGCTGACGGTTTAGTGACCCCGGTGTGAATTTCGTCCCTGCGCTATATACTCGCAACGGTTTTAGTATGTGAAAGTAATCTGCAAGAGGTGAGGCTTGTCTCTGTCATTGAAGCCGTTAGCGGATGCGCTGGGTGTCGAGGCGACGGGCGTCGACTTGTCGGCGCCGGTATCGGACGAAGTCGTCGATAAACTGAAAATGGCGCTCCGCGAAAAATGCCTATTAGTCGTTCGCAATCAGCATTTGAGTTCCAAGCAGTATCTCGCCGCCGTGCGATTGTTCGGTGAGACAATGGAACAGCATCTTAGCGATTTGCTGATGGCGGACTATCCTGAGATAGCCGTCCTGGACAGTCGAAAATCGCCAGTTGGTGACGACGGCCTCGGTATCCCGCTCGGTTCGAAGGATTGGCACACCGACCATACGAACCACGAAAAGCCGCCGAAAATGACTGCAATGTACGCGGTAGCGCTCCCACGTGAAGGTGGTGATACGGGGTTTGCAAACATGCATCTTGCCTACGAAGCATTGTCGGAGGAAGAAAAGACGAAATTAAGCGGATTGAAGACGGTTAATCGGATCGAAAACAATCCATACGTGAGCGATGAGCACAAAAAGCGGTTCGGGGGAGCCCAGGTTCATCCTTTGATCCGCACCCATCCTGAGACTGGGCGAAAGGCGATTTATATTCACCCAGGCAAGACGGAACGGATTGAAGGTATGGATGAAGAGGAGAGCGATGCCTTCGTCGATAGCTTGATGGCGCAGGCCATCCAGTCGGAAATTACCTATCGGCATCATTGGCAGCTATGCGATCTTGTGATCTGGGACAACCGGTCTATTTCGCACATAGCCTATCGCGATTATGACCACCAGGAAGGGCGGATCATGCAGCGGGTCATTTTAGCCGGTGACAGGCCGGTCTGATCTGATCCCTAATTAGCTACAGCGACCAAACCGCTCTTAAGCAATGTGTCAAACGTAGAGGCGTCCAATCCACCCAGGCCTGTTAATATTTCGCGCGAATGTTCGCCTGCCCTGGCAACGGTTGATGAAACACCGACTGTACCATCTCGAAACACGAAAGGTGGGTTGGGTACTTTGAATGGCCCTGTAGCATCTGTCACTGTTTGCATCACGTCACGGGCTTCGAATTGTGTGTCTTGGATAGCTTCACCAACTGGTTTGTATTGCGAGCACGGAATACCTGCCGCCATAAGAGTTTCTTCACATTCCTTCGCGGGTCGCTGACTGGTCCACTGTTCAATTTGCTCCATAAAGTCATTCCAATTAGCGGTTCGTTTGAAGGGAGCGTCAAAACGCTCGTCTACCAACATATCAGGGCGGTCTATCGCTTCGACCAGTCGTTTGAAATTGTTTTGGGTGATTGGTGTGACAATCACGAATCCATCATTTGCGTGGATCGGTCCAAAGCCGCGCCGCTTCCATTCCAGGGGGAATTGTGAAGTTTGAACTTCGTACACCAGCATGTTGATGACCGAATCCATAAGTGCAACGTCGATGAACCTGCCACCGCCATGCCGAAAGCGCGACAACAAACCAGTTTGGATGGCTCCGAATGCGTAGATCGCCGCAAGATAGTCGGCGAAATAGGCGCCGGATGTACGCGGGGGCGTCCCCTCGGCTTCGAACTCTCCCAGTGAAACGTCAAGGCCGCTGGCTGCGTGAACAACAGGTGCGTAGGCAGGTTGAAGCGCGCGTGGACCTTCTTGCCCGAATCCCGATATCGCGCAATACACCAGATCAGAGTTCGTTTCGGAGAGCGTCTCGTAGGCGAGCCCTAGTTTCTTCATTACACCTGGCCGGAAGTTCTCCACCACAATATCACTCTCGGCGACAAGCTTACGCACGATCTCTTTTACACGAGGATCTGTTAGGTTGATGGCTACGCTTTTCTTCCCAGCATTGAGGTGACCGTAATAACTGCTGTGCCCATTACGCTGCGGCGGCGCATTTCTCATATGTTCCCCGATAACTGGTTCGAGTTTGATGACCTCTGCGCCGCAATCCGCGAGAAGACGAGCGCAATAGGGACCCGCGATGATTTGCGTGAAATCAATCACGCGAATGCCCTCTAGAGGTGGCTTTGAATTTCTTTTCATTGGGTGCCTGATGGGAAGTGAACTATCACGTCACGTTAAGCTCTGCGGTAATAGTGCTCAAGCCGCAGTAACTCAAATTACGATGGTTTGGTGTGGCATGGCTCCGTCCGCTAGTATGTTCAGCAACGATAGAAATGCCTTGTAAAGGGACCGGATTATGAAGGCCGTTGCCGCATCGGAAGCAGAGATAAAAGAAATTGTTCGCAAGGACGGCGTTGGGCGGCGCTGTGATTATTTTGGAACATCAGGTCAGATCACAATGGCACCCCAGGGTTTTCTCGTGGAGCGGCCCTATGCGAATGCCCGGATCGATCCGCATTTCCACGATGTGGACCAGTTCCAGGTAATCGTCGCAGGATATGGTCACATCGGAAAAAAGGAAGTGCGACCGGTGACTTTTCAGTATGCGGACGCCTATACGCCATACGGCCCAATAGTGGCACAAGATGACGGCATTTCGTTCTTCACGCTGAGAAATGTGGCGAGCGGTGGTCATTTCAGCATGCCGGGCTCTAAACACCTGATGCCTTGCCGGGCTGGCCGCAATATCGCGGCAGTATTCGAGCAGGACCAAACGCCGCCAGCCGCGGGTCAAAGCTTTTGCGAAGTGTTGATGGAAGGTCAGGTCGATGGCGTCGATGCGATCGGTATTCGTTTGGGTTCCAATGCCGTCGCCGACGGTTTGCAGAATGATGGTGGGGGTCAATATTACTTGGTGTGCGCCGGTTCGGTTGTTGTCGATGGAAAGCCGCTCCCGAAAAATTCAGTGATCCGCATAGATCCAGGCGAGGCAACACCGGTTTTTCAGTCTGGGGATGAGGGTGCCAATGTACTGGCGCTGCAGTTTGCGCGGCCTTCCGATCGACCTGGCGCCGATTTACAAGGTCTGGCTGCGCGCAGCAATGATGGCTATGTCCAGAAGACCGAAAAATAGTGCATCGACTAAATCGTATTCTCTTTCGATATTTATGAATATTTAACATTCAATGAGAGGCCCCCTTCAGGATCTGTCATTGCAGATTAACCAGGTGATGAAAGACAATGATTTCCAGGACCAATCACATCCTGGCGTTGGGTACAGCGTGTGTAACGAAGTGTTTGTTTTGAGACTTACCGCTAAGGCTAACGATTGTGACGTGATCCTTACGTGCGGTATTTCCTAAATGCTCGACTAAGTGGTGCATGTGGAGAATGAGATGCCGTTCTTTTCGCGATTAGGCAAATTAGCAGATCAGTCTTGAGGCATCGAAATGTTTAAGTCATACCAAATTATCTGTAGATGAACTGTTGATGGTGAAGCGCTGAGATAAGATTCCGCGGCCGCAGCTCGTCAATTTCGAAATATACCAAATTGGTAGAAATCGAATAGTGAGTTGGTGCGATCTTGCACTGATCATATAAGATCTCCGTATATACCTCTGACAAGGAGATGCTCGTCATGACTAACGACGGACTATTGGTGACATTGGTACACCCAGCGGCGGAGGATGTTCCAGTTACCTACGCCCTGGCGCCTCGATTGGAATGCCTGGAGGGTAAACGGATCGGCCTACTGGATAATAGGAAGCGTCATTCTGATGTGTTCCTCGCTAAGCTGCGACAACTGCTACAGGAACGTTACGGTGTGGCTGATTTTGAGTACTATCTGAAGGATGGTGCCAGTGTGGCGACACCGCCGGATGTCCTGGCCGATATGGCAACCCGCTGCGACGCAATAATCCATGCGGTAGCTGATTGAGGTTCCTGTACCACGTGGGGTCTACATGATGGAACAGAAGCAGAAAAATTGGGTCGTCCTGCGGCAACAGTCCTGACAGAAGGGTTTGCGAAATCGGCGGAGTTAAGGTCAAAAGTTCTTGGGATGCCGACACATCCGAAAGTCTTCGTCGACCATCCGCTCGCAAGTAAGACCATTGAGCAGGTCAATAATATGGCAGAGCGCTTTGTCGATGAGATTGCGAGAGCTTTGACGGTGAAGCCGGAGGCGGCGTAATGGGCGCCGTCCGATCGGCACAAGCCACGCGGTTCAAGCTCGCCGACGACTATGTTGAGATTAATGAGCATTTTCACGAGCAAGGCTGGAGCGATGGTTTGCCTATCATGCCGCCGACTGAAGATGCGGTGGTTGCGATGATCGGTGACCACGCTCCCGGCGAAGTTATGGGAATTATGCCACCGGTCGACGGGACAGTGACCGTTGAGAAGGTTGCAGCCAACGCTGTCATGGCGGGCTGCCGACCAGAGTATTTCCCGGTGGTCCTAGCCGGTGTCAGGGCGATGTTGTGTGAAGAATACAATGTTGGTAGCGTCTCGACGACTACGGGCGGCGCGGCGCCGGTGTTCATCGTAAGCGGCGCCTATGCAGATCAAATCGGTATCAACAGCGGAACGGGATGTTTCGGGTCGGGATTTCGTCCCAATGCTTCTATTGGACGCGCCTTGCGTTTGGTTATCCGCAATATTGCCGGTGCCATCCCGGGAGAGATGGATAAAGGAACGCAGGCTTGGCCAGGCCGCTATTCTTTTTGTTTTGCCGAGAATGAGACTGAAAACCCTTGGGATCCATTGAGGGTTAACCGGGGATTTACAAAAGATGACTCGACGATAACTGTGATCGGTTTGCGCGGCGTTCATTATATCAACGAAGGCGGTCAAGAAACTGGTCTCGGCAATCTAGAGACCATTGCCGGCTCTATGCGGCGGATGGGCTTGGTTAATTATCTTCATCAGGTTAATCGAACAGCAATTGGACTTGTCCTAGGACCGGAGCACGCTGATGAAATTGCCAAGGATGGTTACTCTCGGCAGGACGTTCAAGAGTATCTATTCGAGCACGCCCGAATGCCCATGAAGGATCTGCGCAATCGATCCTATTGGAATTTCAGGGTCTGGCCGGAGGAGTATGACGAGCACGATCCGGATTTTATGGTGCCAATCGTATACGCTCCGGAAGATTTCATCATCACCGTCGCCGGCGGTACGGGTCGTCATTCTGCCTGGCTGTCGAGTTGGTATATGACGCGAAGTGTGACGGAGCGTATCGACGTATAGTCCTGCCTGGTTCACACTGTGTCGGCGGCGAGAAACAGGGCCGTCCGTTACTGGTAGCAAGCAGGATTTATTGATTCATGACATGGCGCATTGGTTCCGATATCGGTGGAACATTCACAGATATTGCCTATATCGATGAGAACGGCCTGCTACACACGAGCAAGGTGCCATCGACGCCGGACCGCTATGGACGCGGCGTTATCGATGGGCTGGAACGATTAGTCTATCAGCAGGAACTCTCATTTGAGACGATGAGTGAGATGGTACATGGCTGTACCATCGCGACGAACGCGATCCTGGAGGGTAAAGGCGCTAAGACCGCTTTGGTTACGACGGCGGGTTTTCGTGACGTTTTGGAACTACGTCGCATTCGCGTCCCTCGTCTCTACGAGCCGCTCTACGTGAAACCGGCGCCGCTTTCACCCCGCAATTTGCGATTTGAAGTTAGGGAACGGCTCGACGGACAAGGGTGCGTGGTGACGCCGCTCAACGAAGAGGATGTTTATGCGGTTGCAGAGCGCATTCACGCCGAGGAGGTAGAAGCGGTGTCTGTTTGCTTCCTGCACTCCTACGCGAACCCGGAGCATGAACGCCGTGCTGGCGAGATCCTGCGTGAAAGACTGCCAGGATTGTATGTCAGCCTATCCATCGACATTTTGCCGAAAATCCGTGAATACGAACGGGTTAGCACGACGGTTATCAATGCCTATGTCGGTCCGACTGTTAGCCGATATGTCAAAGACATGACAGACGACCTGCGTGCTGCCGACTGCCAGGCTAAGATTACGATGATGCAATCTTCTGGTGGTACGGTCGGGGCGGCGTCGGTGCTGGAAAAGCCGGCGCAAATTGTCGAATGCGGTCCGGCAGCAGGCGTGGTTGGGGCTGCGTATCTTTGCGAGGCACTGGGGATCGACAGCGCAATTACATTCGACATGGGCGGAACGACTGCAAAGGGTTCATTGATCGAGAATGGCGAGCTTATCTATGCCGACAGCTACGAAGTTGGCGCCTCTGTTAGCGCGGCGGGCACGATTGCCGGCGGTGCAGGCTATGCGCTGGAACTGCCGGTTATCGACATTTCAGAAGTCGGTGCAGGTGGCGGCTCAATTGTCCGTATTGATCGTGCAGGGTCGATCAAGGTTGGACCGGATAGCGCGGGTGCTATTCCTGGACCGGCTTGTTATGCGACGGGTGGTATGGAACCGACAATTACCGATGCTAATGTCGTGCTCGGTTATGTCAGTCAGACCGCCCTCGCGGGCGGGACCGTACCTATTGAAGCTGAACTGTCCCGTAAAGTAGTGGGTGATACGGTCGCGGAGCCGATGGGTTTGCCGTTGCTGGAAGCTGCTTACGGTATCCATCTCGTTGCGAACGCGACGATGGTACGGGCGATCAAGGGGGTCACCACCTATCGGGGGCGGGATCCACGAGACTTTTCAATTTTCGCGTTTGGTGGGAATGGCGGCGTCCACGGAGCCGGTATCGCTCGTAGTTTGGAGATACGCCGTGTC
Source organism: uncultured Rhodospirillaceae bacterium (assembly GCA_964474755.1). Taxonomy (GTDB): domain Bacteria; phylum Pseudomonadota; class Alphaproteobacteria; order UBA8366. The sequence goes on from CAYYUG010000003.1 coordinate 82,253, forward strand.
ATTGTGCCACCCGCGGCCGGTGTATTCAGCGCTGTTGGTCTCCTCGTTGCAAAACAATCAGTCACTCTTTCCTCTGCTTATTCGGGAGCGCTTGGTAGTATCTCTAACGACGGCGCGAACGTATGCTTTGACAGACTGAGACGTGATGCAGAACGGTTGTTGGAACTTTCGGATCGGACGCCAGTCTATAGGCTCGAAGCGGAAATGCGCTATGTCGGGCAGGCGTTTGAGTTAACTATTCCACTCGAAGCTGATGGCTTTTCCTGCAGTGTGAAAGCGCAGTTACGGCCGCGCTTTGATGCCGAGCACGAGCGGCGCTTCGGCCATAGTTTCGACGAGACGAATGATGTCGAAATTGTTGCCCTGACAGTTCGTGCTACCGACCCGATGAGTCAGTCGCCACAGAAACTCGCAGTGCCGGCCGCGGAGACATCGAGTTTTGAACGTAACGCCTATTTTGGGTCAGAATTCGGGGTGATGTCGACACCGGTAATTAGCCGCGGTGTACTTTCGAGCGAACCGCGCAAGGGCCCTTGGGTTATTGAGGAATTCGAGGGAACGACCGTGGTGCCTCCGGATGCCTATGTTCATCGCGACGAGGCAGACAATATCGTTATCGACCTGGAGTACTGACAGTGGACACGCAGATGACCCACACACCCTCAACTGATCCCTTTCTGTTGGAAGTGTTGCGCAATGCATTCGATACAATTGCGGAAGAGATTACACTAACGATAATTCGCACCGCCTATTCACAGATTGTCCGCGACTCGCTCGACTTCTCAACGGCGCTGTGCGACGCGCAGGGGAGGACTTTCGCTCAGGGTGTTTGCACACCGATGCATCTTGGCAGTTTCCTTGATGCCTTGACCAATATGCTAACTGAGGTTGCCGACGATATCGATCCGGACGACTATTTTATTATGAATGATCCGTACGCTGCAGCTGGTCAGCATCTACCAGATATTTATGTCGTCAAACCAATATATTTCCGGAATGAATTGAAAGGTTGGTCGACGACGCTAGCGCATCATTCAGACGTCGGCGGCATCGTGGCTGGCTCAAACGCACTTGGGGCAACCGAAGTGTGGCAGGAGGGTTTCCGAATCCCGGTTCTAAAACTGGTGGACAAGGGCGTGCGGAACGAAACTCTTTGGAAGTTGATTGGTTTGAACGTCCGCACGCCAGAACTCGTGTATGGGGATCTTCAAGCGCAGATGGCCGCTTGTGCGACGGGCGCTCGTGGTATGGTGGATCTTTACGAGCGCTATGGCGTCGAGACGATTGACCAGGCGATTGAGGATCTCAATGACTATGCGAGGCGTCTCGCGGCTGCGGAGATCTCCGATATTCCGAACGGCACCTACAAATTCACTGATCATATCGACGGGATTGGTAACGCGCCGGTACCGATAATCTTGAACGTTGTCGTTTCTGTATATGACCAGAAGATCGTCATCGATTGGGAAGGCTCCTCGCCGATGGTAGCCGGCGGCGTGAACTCGACATTCCCTTTCACGAAGGCTTGCGCCTACGCTGCGCTGCGCTCCGTTATGTTGGCGGACATACCTAACTGCCACGGTTTTACAGAAGTTATCGAGGTGCGAGCGCCGGAAGGGACTGTCGTCCGGCCGGTTTCGCCCGGGCCGACAGGCGCCCGTGGCATTACCGGATATCGCATGATTGATTGCCTTTTTGGTGCATTCGCGCAAGCGGTGCCGGACCGGGTTGCGGCGGACGGTTCCGGTGGTTCAACCTTACCGACGATCTCTGGTATGAAGGACGGTAAGCCCTTCATTTTTTGCGAGACCGCGATGGGGACCTGGGGTGCGAGCCGGGATAATGATGGTCAGGAAGGGGTTCCTCACATTGGTGCCAACCAATCCAACGTTCCCATTGAGATGATCGAGACAACTTATCCCATCCGCATCGACCGTTACGGGTTCGTGGACGATTCTGGCGGGCCAGGGAATAAACGTGGCGGGTTGGCCATTCAGCGCGATTACCGTGTGCTGGCTGACGATGCGTTGCTGAACGTTCGGTCCGATAAGCGTGCCTATCCGCCACATGGCCTGTTCGGCGGGTCGAACGGTGCCCCGTCAATGAACTATATCTATAGCGGTAACGAACGGCACGAACTGCCAGTTCTTTTGAGCGAACCTGTCCCAATGCGGCGTGGTGATATCTTTCGACACACATTGCCGAGCGGCGGGGGATAGGGCGCCGGAATTGTTCGTGTTAGTGAAGCCGTTCTGCAGGATGTGATCTTGGGTAAGGTTTCGATCGAGGGGGCAAAGAGAGATTACGGAGTTGTGATCACTGATAAATCAGGGCAGTTGTCGATTGACCAATCCGAGACCGCGGCTCTGCGCGGCTAATCCGGTGGGCAAGCTTTCATCTTCGGGGGCCATCGCATAAGTTCCGCGCCGAGAGATATCTGCTGGTACGTTCTCGTGCCACTGAGAAAATAAGTCATAGGGAGATTGAGATATGGAATGCAGGATGGATGGCCGGGTCGCGATTATTACCGGTGGAAGTCTCGGACTTGGCCGTGCGATGGCTTTGGAATTCGCGCGGTCCGGCGCGAAAGTCGCTATGGTTGCGCGCCGTGCCGAAGTGCTCGAGGAAGCCAAGGCGGAAATCCTTGCAGCCGCGCCAGGTGTGCTGGTCAATGGCTATCCCTGTGATATGTGTGATGCGAGCGCTATCAATGCGATGCATGCTTCAGTCGTTGCCGATCTCGGAGATGTCAGTATCGTCGTTAATAATGCCGGTACCTCGAGGGCCATGCCCTTCATGGACATCACCGATGAGCTCTGGAATGAAGATCTTGAGCTTAAATTGATGGGTGCGGTACGTCTGATCCGCTTAACATTTCCGGGAATGAAAGAGCGAAAATGGGGCCGTATCATTAATGTGCTGAACACTGGTGCCAAAGCGCCACGTGCGAGTGGCGCGCCGACAGCGGTGTCGCGGGCGGCTGGCATGGCGCTTACCAAAGCCTTGGCAGGCGAGGGCGCTCCGCACAACGTGCTAGTCAATGGTCTTCTGGTTGGCCTCATCGAAAGCGATCAGCACTATCAAAAGCATTTGAAATCTGGGTCTAACGAGTCGCTGGAAGAATTTTACGATAAGATGGGCAAGACCGTGCCTATGGGCCGAGTTGGGAAGGCCGAGGAATTCGCGAATATGGCATGCTTCCTGGCCTCTGATGCAGGTTCCTACGTTACCGGTACGGCGATCAATGTGGATGGTAACCGCACACCGGTCGTATAGTGGCCCAGTATGGCCACTAACGACGCATGGTTAGCACAGGTCGAGGAAGTGGCCCTCGACCCAACACTGCCGATTATCGACACGCATCACCATCTCTGGGACCATCGCGATGGACGCGTCGAACGGCGCTACCTGATGGACGAACTTCAGCGAGACTTGCAGACCGGTCATAACATCGTTGCGACTATTTTTATCGAATGTCGCGCTATGTACCGTGGCAGTGGCTCGGAACTGATGAAACCGGTCGGCGAAGTTGAGTTTGTAAATGGCATCGCCGCGATGGCGGCCTCTGGACTGTATGGAAACACCAGGGTTGCGGCGGGGATTATGGGTTTTGCTGAGCTGCAGGACGGTGACCGGGTCAAATCAGTTCTTGAAGCCCAAATTGCCGCCGCTCCGGATCGGTTCCGCGGCATTCGCCGAACAGGGGCTTGGGATCCAGATCCAAGGGTCACGCGCGCCAAAACACCAGGCTTGTTCCTCGACCGGAAATTTAGGGAAGGTTTCGC
>CAYYUG010000003.1:86137-96022 GCA_964474755.1 uncultured Rhodospirillaceae bacterium
GGAAGCCCAAACATGGTGCCCATGGAAACCCCCCAATAGCCAATTTTTTCTGCATCAACTTGGTCAAGCGTCAACAGAGCGTCCAGAACGGTTTTCCAATCGGCGATCATGTCTCCGACTGGGTCTGTGCGCTGCCACATTGAGGCATATTTTGGGTCGGTCGCATTGGTGACAGGTCCTCGGTCGCCATGCACCGGACCGTCAATCGCCGCAGCGTTCCAGCCGCATACCTCGCAGAACATCTGACTGAGCATGACCATACGCTCATTTCGCTTGTGGCCACTGCCGCCATGGCCGAGAAGTACCAGCGGTGCAGGCCTTGTGATTTGGCTGGATTTCCAAATGATGCCCGGGATAGCTCCGCCAGCGCGTGCGACCGTAAAGCTCCTCTCGACCATTCCTTCGACATGAATACTGTTACCGTTCCATTTAATTGCCATCATTAATTTCTTTCTACGCTGGCTCAGTTTGTGTCGGTACTCGCCTGTCAGGAGTCCGTAAGGAGTAGTTAATACTGCAATCTTTGATAGAGGGTATTACGGCTATTTAAGCAGAATGGTGCTTCTGGTTCTTCGGCGTTTATCATTCGTACGCTGATGTAGCCAAACTTTATGATTGGCTACCAGGACAGTATTGTCGTTTCATGTATCGTAGCTTTTTAGCGCGAAGGATTCAGAGCTCCCTGGCTCACCAACCAATCCCGGGCCAGGCGGACAGTGTTCTCGATAATCTCTGGCCGTTTGCCGTCTATATGTGCACCTTCGACGTTAAGAATTGTCTTTGGCTCGGGAAGTAAGGCCTGCAGGCGGGCTACACTTTCTGCCGGCAAACGTTCATCGTTCTTGCCATTTATGACGAGAAAGGGACCAGAAATCTTTGATAGGTGGGCCTCCGGTTCCAGCGGCTTCAATAACAGCCAGACAGCCCAGGCTGCGATTTCACGCAACCATGAAGGTGTGATTCTTAAATTCGCGGCTGCAAGAGCCTGTATGTCAACGCCGCCATAGGCGATGACCGAAGGGCCGTCTGTTTGCCCTGTTGCCGAAGCACGGCGACGGATCACCGGCAGTGCGATTGCGCCCAGGCTTATGCCTGCAAGGCTCATGCGGCTCGTATCCGCCCAGGGTTGTCTTCGGACCCAGGCCATCAATCCAGCAACTTCGTTGGGTATGCGGTAGGCAACATTCTGCGCTATCAGTGCGCGACTGAAGAAGTTGGCTTCCTTCCATTCCTTGCTGTCATATGGATAGTCGTAAGAAATGATGACATTAGGTCCGGGTTCCGGTATGCGCTCTAGATTATGATGAGCGCTGCGAAAACCAGATATGACAATCAATATTGGAAGCTTTTTTTCCGTTTCATTAACAAAATGATCTTTGGGAAGGCTTACGGAGAAGGTGAGTTGCCGATTTTCGGGATCGATGAGTCGAACGTCTAGGATTTCTCGTTTGCGTTCCGCGTCCATTGTAATTTCGGCTGTGGTTTGCCGGTAAAGAGGCAGGGGATCGCGGAATTGCGCTCCCGGACGCAAGATGGAAAGCCATAGAGCACCAGCGATCGTCGTAAGCAGGGCGCCGCTCAGAAAAAGGATTGTGAAGCCTTTGATCAATCGCATTGTGCGGGACTATACCAGTGATCCAAATTTTAGGGAGTGGTTTCATGGCTGGAACCGATAAATCACGGACTGCATCGATCAGCAAGGGACCGGTGATAATCCTGGTCGAACCGCAGATGGGCGAGAATATCGGTATGGCGGCGCGCGCGATGCTGAATGCCCAACTTGGTGATCTACGTTTGGTTTGTCCGCGGGACGGCTGGCCAAATTCAAAATCCCGCATCGCAGCGTCCGGCGCGGATTCGGTGATTAATGATGCACAGGTGTTTGAGAGTACAGCCGAAGCGGTCGCAGATCTGACGCGTGTTTACGCGGCAACAGCACGGCCTCGAGACATGATTAAACCGGTCCTGACACCTAACAGTGGAGCGCGGGATATGCGTCGGGCGATTGCGGGAGGGGAAAAGATAGGAGTTCTATTCGGCGGCGAGCGGGCCGGTCTCGACAACAACGATATAGCTTTAGCCGACACTGTCTTGCAGGCCCCTCTTAACCCTGGCTTCAGTTCGCTCAACCTTGGCCACGCGGTGTTAATCATAAGCTATGAATGGTACCAGTCGGTAGATGAAACGCCGGCTTTGCAATTGCCCGAAGGTCGAACCAGAACGGCTACCAAGGGTGAATTAGTAAATTTTTTCGAACGACTTGAAACCGCTCTTGACGCTTGTGGCTTCCTGCACGTTGTAGAAAAAAGACCGATTATGTTGCGAAACATCCGCAATATATTCCAGCGTGCGAACCTCATGGAGCAAGAGGTTCGCACTTTGCACGGAATTGTATCCTGCCTGACGCGGTCGGATGCCGGTCGCTAGAGATAGGAAAAGATTTGCTGTTAGATTTGAAAAACCGATTTAAAGGAATAGAAATTTGGATCAACGCTATCGGTTCATCTTGCTTCGATGCTTCCGCATTTATTCTGGTGCGGGCGCTTATGCGAGCATTGGTTCCGTTAAACCCGAAACATTCGTCGGATATGCATAAAAGTCGTTCAGCTGTTCATAATTCTTGACCTTCTTGCTGGGGACGTCGTTTGACAACCCATCGCGAACCCATATACTCCCGCCCGCTTCCGGGCACGTGGGCCGTGGCCCCATCCGTTCAGGATTGACCGGGACAACAACAACACCGACCAACGAGCGGGATATAGTGAAATGTCGAAACGTGTGAGTTCGAAGTACAAGATCGATCGGCGCCTCGGAGTGAACTTATGGGGAAGGCCGAAAAGCCCTATCAACAATCGTGACTACGGACCCGGTGAGCACGGTCAGCGTCGCCGCAAGCCGTCGGATTTTGGCACCCAATTGATGGCCAAGCAGAAACTAAAGGGCTATTACGGAAATATTGGTGAAAAGAAGTTCCGCCGTTATTACGAAGAGGCTGTTCGCCGTCGTGGTGACACCGGTGAGAATCTGATTGAAGTGCTAGAGCGGCGTCTTGACGCGGTGGTTTACCGAGCAAAGTTCGTACCAACCGTTTTTGCAGCCCGGCAGTTTGTTAATCATGGCCATATTTTGGTCAACGGAAAGCGGGTTAATATCCCTTCATACCAAGTTAAAGATGAGGATGTAGTTGAAGTTCGACAGAAGAGCCGAGAGTTGCCGCTGGTACTGGAGGCGATGGGCTCGGTGGAACGCGAACTACCTGACTACATTTTGGTGGATTACAGTAAGATGAGTGCAACCTTCATGCGCGCGCCGGGACTGGCCGATGTGCCCTATCCGGTGCAGATGGAACCCAATTTGGTGATTGAATTTTATTCGCGCTAGTTATTAGACGGATACAGAAAAAGCCGCCTAGTGAAGTGACAGGGCGGCTTTTTTATAACCTCAGTCAGTCAAATTGGCCGCGTACCGCGTGTGTTAATGCGATAAATGGTGCGGTGGTGGTTGGCGGGCAGTATATCCGTCGTGGCGTGGTGCATCGTACATCGGTTATCCCACAGTAGCAGATCGCCTGCTGCCCATTTATGCCGAAACTGGAATTGTTGTTTGGTACAGTGGTCGAACAAATGTTCTAACAGTTCGTCGCTTTCTGTTTCAGCTATCCCAACAATTCGACGCACGCCAGAAGATAATCCGGGGAAGACAAAGACTGACTTCTCGCCGGTTTCCGGGTGCGTCCGCACGACCGGATGGATCACTTCCGGTGTCGCTTTCCGTTGTGTTTCAGTCAGGAGATTCCAACGGCCTTCCGGGTGTTCACGATCTTTTGTGTGGCGGTAATGATGCACGGCCTGAAGCCCATTGAGGCGGTGTTTAAAGTGAGTGGGTAAAGCCTGGTAGGCGGCTGCGAGATCGATAAATAGGGTATCGCCACCTTCTCTGGGAACCTCGATGGCGTATAGAAGAGTGCTGTTAGCGGGGACGCGTTTATACGAGTAGTCTGAGTGCCAGTGTGAGCCAGCGTCACGAATTCCTTTAGGACGGCCTAGCTCGGTTCGGTTCGAAAGTACGGTGATCCCAGAAATTTCTTCATGATGATACATAGTGACCGTATGCGGCTCAATTGTGCCGAAACGTCTGCCGAGATCGTGAAACTGTGCCGCCGTTAGGCTCTGACCATGGAAACTAAGTATCTTGTGATCAAGGTAGCTCGCATGGATATTATCCCACGCCTTGTCAAGGTCTGTAGCGAGGTTGATCCCTTCGACGGTGGCAAAAAAGGACCCACCCTGTCTTTTCATGGATAATGCCCTGATTGTGTCGGCCGTCATCCCGAAATCCCGTATGCAGCCGCCCAGCGCAAACCTGCCCGTGTCTCACCTTTCGGCCGGTATTCACAACCGATCCAGCCATTGAAACCAAGTTCGTCAATCACATCAAAAAGGTATGGGTAGTTGACCTCGCCAATATCCGGTTCGTGTCGTTCTGGTACGCCGGCAATTTGAAAATGACCAACCCGGTCGATATTGGCTCGAATTTTCATCGCGACATCGCCTTCGACAATTTGGCAGTGGTAAAGGTCCATTTGCAGCGCAGCATTTTCAGCACCGACGCTATCCAAGGTCCTGAGTGCATCATCCTGTCGATTGAGATAGTAACCCGGGATATCGCGCGGATTGATGGGTTCAAGCAACACCGTTATGCCGTGCACAGCGGCACGTTCAGCTGCCAGCCGGACATTTTCGACATAGGTGCGCTGGCAGGCATAGGGATTGGCGTCTGCTGGTGGGATGCCAGCCATGATGTGTAGGCGCGGGCAGCCGATAATCTGAGCGTATTCGAGAGCTTTTTCGATAAGGCCCCGGAAGTCGGCTTCACGGCCGGGCAGGGCAGCGAGGCCGCGGTCACCCGTTTCCCAATTTCCTGGTGGCAAATTGAACAACACGTTTTGGAGACCGTTATCCCGAAGGGCCTGAGCGATAGTCTCTGCTGGATGATCGTACGGGAATAGATATTCCACTCCTTTGAAACCCATATCCGCTGCCGCCGCAAAACGTTCGAGAAACGGCACTTCAGTGAACATCATTGATAGGTTTGCGGCGAGCTTGGGCAATGGTCAGTTCCTAGGAAAATATTGTTCAAGTTCGTCTATCTGTACTTCGGTCAGGATACTTGGGTTTAGGGTATGCAGGAGAAGATGGAGCTTGGCAGTTTCTTCGAGCTCTTCGATAGCGTAGACAGCAGCCTCAAGTGATTTGCCGGCAACGACTGGTCCATGATTGGCTAACAGGACGGCGGAATGCTTGCCGGCCAGTCCCCGTATGGCATTGCCTAAAGCCTCGTCGCCCGGCCGGTAATAGGGGATTAATGGCAATTTTCCGATTTTCATGACGTAGTAGGCAGTAAGCGGTGGAAGGACGTTTTTGGGGTCGACATCGGGTAGACAAGACACCGCAACGGAATGCGTCGAGTGGAGATGGACAATTGCACCTGCGCTTGAGCGCTCTTCGTACATCGCGCGGTGCAGGAAATGCTCCTTCGTCGGAGGGTCTCCGGATACCAACTGACCCGATTTGCCTACCTTGGAAACCCGTGCCGGATCTAGGTTGCCTAATGAGGAGCCGGTTGGCGTCATTAGCCACCCATCTTCTATGCGAACACTAATATTGCCCGAACTACCGCCGGTTAAACCGTGATCGAACATTAATTTTCCGAAGCGCGCGATTTCTTCGCGCAATGAGTTCTCATTCATACCAATTTCTCGAAGGCCTTGGTGAAGAAGTCGGGGGCGCCAAAATTACCGGATTTCAATGCCAAAAGCAGTGATGCTTTTCTGATGTCCGATGTCCAAGGAACACCTGGATCAATTTCAGGACCGATTTGCAGGCCCTTAATGCCAAGTGCTTCGACCACGGCACCAGAGGTTTCGCCTCCGGCAACGACAAGCCGGCGGACACCGGCGTCGATCAGGCCGATTGCAATGTCTGCCATAGCGTCTTCAACCAACGCACCGGCCACCTGTACCCCAAGAGTTTTCTGCACCAGCTGTACCTCTTCTGGATCCGCCGACGTGTAGATTAGCACGGGGCCTTTGGGCAGGTGCGATTTTGCCCACTCTAGTGCATATTTAATACTACTGGGACCTTCAGCCAACGCCATGGGGTCGATCTTGAGTGATGGATGCCTCTCGGACATACGCTCAATTTGCTGGCGCGTTGCGCGCGAACAACTGCCGGAAAGCACAGCAGCATGCCCCTCGATTTTAGGTAATCGATCGGCGGGTTCCGCACTCTCCAGTAGCCCCATCTTACGAAAGTTGTTGGGCAGGCCGATGGCGACGCCTGAACCACCTGTAATTAGAGGCATCTCTGCACAGGCTTCGCCTATGGTCATCAAATCCGTATCATTCAGCGCATCAATGATTGCAAAACGCTTATCTTCCGCCCGCGATTGCACGAAGGCTTCTTTAACGGCAGCTGTCCCTTGATGGACGATACTGTAGTCAACCAATGTAACTGTGCCCTGCGATTGAGAGGCGAGAATGCGAACTAGATTGGGGTCCGTCATGGGAGTAAGCGGATGGTCCTGCATCCCGCTTTCGTTAAGCAATACGTTGCCAACAAAAAGGTATCCGTTGCAGACCGTTCGTTGATTGCGCGGGAAGGCGGGACAAGCGATGGTGAAATCGCTGTTAAGTGCGTCCAGCATAGCTTCGGCTACCGGACCGATATTACCCTCTACGGTGGAATCGAATGTAGAGCAATATTTAAAGAAAAATTGGCAACAGCCCGCTTCGCGCAGCCATTCCAGCGCTGCCAACGATTCTGCAATTGCCTCTTCGACTGGCGCTGTTCGGGATTTTAGGGCCACGACTACTGCATCAACATCCGGCGCTGGACCTGATGGTACACCGATCATCTGAACTGATCGCATTCCTTCACGAACCAACGTTCCGGCGAGGTCCGTCGCTCCCGTAAAATCGTCCGCTATGCAGCCAAGTAATACGCCCATGGAGTTCGAAAACCTCGTATTTTTAGGCGTTGAAGTTACTGATATCGCCTTCTTCGCTTGGGGCGAATTGAATTTCGATATGGTTGCCGTCGGGATCGTGGATATTCACTTGACGTATTTCGACTTCCGGAATTATTGAGATGTTGTAGGCGACCTTCATATCACGGAGGTTCGACAGGAAAGAATTCATGTCCTCTCCTCGAAATGCGAAATGCTCGATTTGGAGTGATTTAGGGTCACGTGGTCGCTTAACCTCGACTAAATGAATGGCCGCTTTATCGTCGCAATAGTGCCAGGCACCATCGAATCCACGAAAAGGCGGCCGAGGCCCTTTTACAAGACCCAGCGCGACTTCATAAAACCGCGACATTTCTTTCAGGTTGGCAGTCTGAATGTTGACATGATCAAGAAAAGCGAGAGGCATCGGTCATCTCCTTTCGGTGCAGTCTGCTCATGTCTGGTTACGATGCAAGCGTTAAGTGTCTACACTTAAAAGGAAAAGGGCCGCATTAAATGCGGCCCTTTAGTCATTTGCGTGGTAATTTCCTAAGCAGCGTCTTGCGTCTCGATGCCGTTACTTTCCATCAACTGGCCAAGTTCGCCGGTCTCATACATTTCACGAACGATGTCGCAGCCACCCACAAATTCTCCCTTAACGTATAGCTGAGGGACTGTTGGCCAACTCGAGAATTCTTTAATGCCCTCGCGGATGCTTGGGTCCTGCAGAACATCGATACCTTTAAATTTGACGCCCAATAGTGTTAGTGCCTGAACAGTTGCCGCCGAAAATCCGCATTGCGGAAAAACTGGCGAGCCTTTCATGAACAGCACAACGTCATTGTTGTCGATATCCTCTTTGATACGTCCGAAGATCGGATTGTCGCTCATTGTTGTTTCCTTCCTTCCTCTTAAGATCGTCCTCGTGGCTAACTATGCGGTGTCCGGCACCGATGTTTGCAATGCGAGCGCGTGCAACTCATTGCCCATTCGACCTTTCAGGGCTTTATAGACCATTTGATGCTGTTGTACGCGGGTTTTTCCTTTGAATTCCGCGGAACGGACATAAGCGGCGTAATGATCGCCGTCGCCGCGTAGATCTTCGATCTGGACTTCCGCATCCGGAATTGCCTCTTTGATCATCTGTTCGATGTCCGACTGGTTCATTGCCATGACCGTTCTCCCTATGCGCCGCCGTCACTAGGGCGTTGCCATATATTCAGGCAACCACCTCTCGTGCGCGTCGCGTAATTCGCTAATCGAGATGGTGTGCGAACCACTCACTTTCAACGAACTGCCACCAGTGTGGCCAATCATTGAAGCGACCACGCCAGCTGCCTCTGCTGCCTCCAGCATCACCTCTGGGTTCGCTGTGGTCAATATGTAGCGGGCTTGGTCTTCGCCAAAGAGCCAGGCGTGCAATGGAAGAGACAAGTCATTTGGTTCAATCTCGGCGCCGATATTACCTGCGAGTGCCATCTCAGCGAGAGCGACAATCAGGCCGCCATCTGAGATGTCGTGGCAAGCGGTTGTACAGCCCGCTATTATCTGTGTGCGAACAAATTCACCATTCTTAAGCTCCAGTGGCAGATCCACCGGCGGCGGTGCACCATTAGGCTGCCCCTCAACCTGCTGAAGATATGAAGATGCACCGAGCCAGCCTGTCGTCTCCCCAATCACGATAATCGTATCTTTGGCCCCCCTGAATGCGATCTGTGTCGATTTAGTTAGTTCGTCGACGACGCCGATGCCGCCAATCACCGGCGTTGGCAAAATCGCTTCGCCGTTGGTCTCGTTGTAAAAGGAGACGTTGCCGGACACGACGGGGAAATTGAGGGCCGCTGCTGCCGCGCCAATGCCCGTTACACAGCCGACAAATTGTCCCATGATGGGGCTGCGTTCCGGGTTGCCAAAATTTAGGTTATTAGTGAGGGCGAGGGGCTTGGCACCTACCGCAATTAAATTTCGCCACGCTTCGGCGACTGCTTGTTTCCCACCCGTTTCTGGCGCGGCAAAACAATAGCGAGGTGTGCAGTCGGTAGTAATCGCTAATCCGCGGTCGGACCCGTGAATTCGGACGATAGCGGCGTCGCCGCCAGGACGCTGTTTTGTATCTGCCATAACCATGTGATCGTACTGTTCCCAGATCCAGCGGCGGGAACAATGGTTTGGCGATCCAAGTAGGCTCTTAAGATCGTCAAGTGGTGAATTGATGGAATTAACAGCGCTAGCTGAAACAGTTGTACGTGCCGGAGTAGGTTCCCAGGGTCTGTCGTAAACGGGTGCTGCGTCGACAAGAGGTGAAACAGGAATATCGGCGACGGTCTCGTTGTGCATCTTTATCATAACGCGACCAGTATCGGTGACCTGGCCAATAATGGCGAAGTCCAATTCCCATTTTTCAAAAATAGCACGCGCCTCGGTTTCCCGGCCAGGCTTGAGTACCATGAGCATGCGCTCTTGGCTCTCTGAAAGCATGATCTCGTAGGGCGTCATGCCTTCCTCCCGGGTCGGGGTATTTTCGAGATTGAGCTCGATTCCAACGCCTCCCTTGTCAGCCATCTCGACGGTGGAGGAAGTCAGTCCTGCTGCACCCATATCTTGAATAGAAACAATCGCATCGGTTGCCATTAGCTCAAGGCATGCTTCCAGCAGCAGTTTTTCGGTGAAAGGGTCACCGACTTGTACGGTCGGGCGTTTATCCTCCGAATCGTCATCAAATTCTGCAGAGGCCATAGTGGCGCCGTGGATACCGTCTCGACCGGTTTTGGAACCGACATAGACGACCGGATTGCCCAACCCGGCAGCAGCCGAATAGAAAATTTTGTCGGCATTGGCGATACCGACGGTCATAGCATTGACCAGGATGTTTCCATTATA
>CAYYUG010000003.1:96122-120213 GCA_964474755.1 uncultured Rhodospirillaceae bacterium
AGCCCATCGCCGATATTCACAACACCGGCATTTTCGCCGGGGCCACAAATGACCTGCGGACCTTCGGTTGGTAATGTCTTCAACCATTTTCGCGACGATTTGTATGAGCAATGCTCCGACCACATTACGGAAAATATGCCAAGTTCTGTAATCGTTGGCGTCCGTCCCATGATTGACAGCATGGTGTCGTATTCGGAAGCGCTCAAACCATGCTCGGCTGAGGAGGCCCGGTTGACTTTGCTCATCGGGCCAGCGCCTTTACCAAGCCAGTGAACATACCTGCACCATCGGTCCCGCCGTGCGCAGGATCGACGACACGTTCCGGATGCGGCATCAGACCAAGGACGTTTCGGCTTTCGTTAAAGATACCCGCGATGTTGCGCGCTGAACCATTAGGGTTCGCCGTCTCGCAAACCCTTCCTTGCGGCGTCGTATAACGGAACGCAACGCGACCATTTGCCTCCAACTTTTCGAGTGTCGTGTCGTCGGCAAAATAGTTGCCTTCGTTATGTGCGACGGGTATCCGCAGAACTTGACCCTTCGCGTAGCTTTCGGTGAAGACGGTGTCGTTTTCGGCTACCGCGACGTGCACGTCACGGCAGATGAATTTAAGCTTGGCGTTGCGCATTAAAATGCCAGGTAGTAGACCGATTTCCGTCAGAATTTGGAACCCGTTACAGATCCCTAGGACCGGGACACCAGCCTGGGCCAAGGTTTCGACAGCACGCATGACTGGCGACCGGGCGGCGATAGCACCGCCACGCAAATAATCGCCGTAGGAAAATCCGCCAGGCAGAACGATGAAATCGACTGGGGGAAGGGTAGATTCTCGGTGCCACACCATGGCCGGAGTTGCGCCGCTTGCTTGTTCCAAGGCGACTGCGACATCACGATCGCAATTGGAGCCAGGGAAGACGATAACTGCCGATCTCATTCTTTAATATCGATAGTAAAATTTTCGATCACCGTATTGGCGAGCAGGCGTTGGCACATCTGCCTGACCTCCGCTTCAGCGGCACTTTTATCGGAGGTAACCAATTCCAATTCGATAATTTTGCCTTGGCGAACTTCGCCGACGCCCTCAAAGCCCAGTGCCTCCAAAGCATGGCCGATGGCTTTGCCCTGTGGATCGAGGACCCCGTTCTTCAGCATGACATGGACTGTTGCTTTCACCTGCCCTCGCTAAAATTAAAAATTCACTGCATGATTTTCGTTTCGGAAACGTCGCCTGGTCCATTCGTAGGAAGGACACCTAGCCGACGGGCAACTTCCTGATAGGCTTCCGCAACGTCGTCCATATCGTGTCGGAACCGATCCTTATCCAATTTTTTCAGCGTCTCAACATCCCATAGCCGGCACGTGTCCGGGCTAATTTCATCGGCAATGATGATGCGCATTTCTCCATTCTCATCGTAGCTCCGGCCAAACTCTAGCTTGAAGTCGACCAGCTTCAAACCAGCGCTGTAGAACAAGCCGCATAGATAGTCATTGATTCGCAATGACAGCGCCAGCATATCGTCGATGTCCTGCGGTGCGGCCCATCCAAACGCGGTAATGTGTTCTTCGGTGACCATTGGATCGTTGAATTCGTCGTTTTTCCAATAATATTCGACAATTGACCGCGGCAGGGGAGTCCCCTCTTCGATGCCAAAACGCTTTGCCATGGACCCAGCGACCATGTTTCTAACGGCAATTCGAACAGGAATTATTTCCGCTTCTCTAACAAGTTGTTCACGCATGTTAAGACGGCGAATGAAGTGTGTGGGCACTCCCATATCGTGCAGCCGTTGCATTAGGTATTCTGATATTCGGTTATTCAGCACACCTTTCCCGGTGATAATGCCGCGTTTCTTGTTGCTGAAGGCAGTGGCGTCGTCTCTAAAATGCTGCACCAATGTGCCGGGTTCGGGTCCTTCGAATAGGTCCTTTGTCTTACCTTCGTATATACGCCGTTGTCTGGCCATGGGAGCAAATTTCCTGGCGACTGGATTGGGTGTGCTGCGCAGCCACATTTCACGGCGCCTCATATAGCAATAGACTTGCATAGGTACAACGCGTGTTCGCGACTGCGCGAGCGCCGTCGTGGCCTCTAATGCTAATAATCCATACCATTCTGCAGTCTAAGCAAGTTAATCGCGTGCCTTGACGTTATTATCATGCCAAATTCCTGAGTTTTGCGGCTTTCCAAGGTGATATGCAGTGGATTAGCTTCCCAAGAGAAAAATTGATCTATTTATAGCATCCGTGCGCCCAAGATTTGGTGACGCCGGTGCTGAGAAGGCAGGGATGGCCGCCAAAATTTTACCAGAGGCGATGTTGACGTTACGACCGCCGGAAACGGTCATGCGTCTTGACCGATTGGGATCGTTCCATCATTGCCGTCTTTCGTTTATGCGCATCCTGTTAAGACGTTTACAGCGTGATAATTGGACGTTCGATCGACCTATTTTTGAAATTGATAGAATGGGTGAAGGGCTAGCCGTCTACACCGCCCACGGACCAGAGCGTGCTTATAGCTTGGTTTGTTTTGGTCACGACCTCCCGCAGGAATTGCGTTCCGACAGGGTAATAGCGACTGCCTGGGATGCAACGTTCGCGCTGTTCGATGGGGTTCCCGAGGCAGGCGACATCGATCGCTTGTCCAAGAACGTTCCCGGGCAGGAAGCGGGTCGTGTCAGTGAGCGGGAACTCGCACTATCACGCGCTAATCGTTCGGTCCGTTTGTTTAACCATGTGGTAAAGAAACTCTCTCGAGGGCAACAACCAGACCGAGAGAAAATTGACGCTGTTGGTTACATTATGCGCACAACCGCGGTATACGGTTCTGGGAAGTTCGGGGTCGCGGATCGCGAAACAATTACTGATCGTTTGGAATTCAAGGCTCCGTTCCAGGTTGAGATGCTGGCCGTTTATCTCATCCGGGTCTTCACGATCGATCTCGTTGAACGGATGGCATATCTGCGTGCGCCGGATACTGCGGTGACGCTGGACCCTGACCTGCGGCGACACCTCGGGGTCGGAAATTCTACCGGCCTCGGATTGGCACCTTTCATCGTGAACCACCCCGCCTTGTTCAACAATTGGATCGGAGCGCGTGAAACTGCGTTAGCACGAATTCGTGCTAAACAAGAGGCCACGGCCTTCGAGGCTCGTAGGTTCCGAAAACTGATCGCACGTGCTGTGAGAAATGTCGAATTGTGGCGATCGGAGCATCCAACGCAGGTCAAGAAACTGGCAACGCTTCGCGACGATCTAGCGCTGTTGAGGGCATTCGCTGAAACGGAGTCTTTCGGCGGCAAGATGCCTTGGGACAGGCTTTACCGCTGGGGTGAGCAAAGTTTGTCTCTTGAAGGCCAAGAGCAATTGGTTTCGCTGATGTTGGAGCCTCATGGAAGGGATATCGATGATCTGTCGTATTGTATGAGTGCCGATGAGGGTGCGGTGTTCCTTATTGACGGAGCTATGCCGCTTAGCGATCTTCGCCGTATCGTCGAAACGGTTTACGCGTTTGCGCTTGAACTGGATTGGTCAAAGCCCGAAACCAACGCTCGAGCCTGGTATGTTTCAGAAGAAAAGCTCGAACCACGACTGGGGGAACGTTTCGATGAAGCGGTAGGTGCCTATGAGCAGCCCGTGTCGCCCGGGAGGGATGCTGTGCAAATGCACCAAGATATTGTCCGGTGGTGCGGCGAAGAGAGCGTCGCAGCGTTTCTATCGCGGCATCCGGAACACCGCCATATTGCGCGTCGGGCACAGATAGCGGCGCAGTTACCTTACGCGGAAATCCGCGACAATACGATTGCCAACGATATGCAGCCGATCGATTTATTGCGCTGTAAGCTATCTTTTTTCGGTGCAACGCATTTTGATCCGCGATCCGACCGATGGGTCCGCATTAATATGTTCAAAAATGCGCCGTTTCCGCATGAACTGGCCGCCTTCCCCTTCGACGATTGGTCTTATCCGTCTCTCACAGAGTGATAAATGACATTTGCATTGAATGAGATCGAGGCGATGGCTAAGGGGGCGGCGCGAGGCGCTGGGTTCGATTGGGGAATTGCGGAGGAAACGGGAAAGTCGGTCCGATGGCTGGCTGCGCGAGGATTGCCGGGGCCGGAGTTGCTGATAAAAACGCTAAAACGCAGTGAAAGTATCACCTATAGCGTTGCGGCCCCGAATATAACCAGAGAGCCTTGGATGGCACCGGGTGGCTGGTTATGTCCTTCGTTCGCCGGAGCGGCAATTTTGGATTGTGCGCAGTCGATCGCAGCAGGCCACAAAATTCAACTAGGCAATATTTATTTCCCCTTGTTGTTAGTGCCTTACGCCGCCATGTGTGGCAAGAACAATAGCTGTATAATTGAAGTGTCATGGCCAGGCGCAACATTCACTATCGCAACTGGAGGCGGGCTTTTCATCGTCGGAGATGAATGGGAGACTGCGGCAGTTCAATGGGTTCGGTGTTGTCGAATTGATAAAGTTCCAACGGGGCCACCTATCCGCGAAACATCACGATGTTCCGTGCCCGGGCCAATTTTTGACAGTCTGAATGAATATACCCAGCGCACATATGCACCAGCGACCGCAGAGTCGCGAGAACGCGGAGCGGGTTAAGCTAGACAGGCTAGATTATATTGTTGCCATCCGAATCCATGAGACAGAGGATTGCTAAAATTCGCGTTTACCCATCTCATTTACATCTATTCAGTGAGACTAAGCAGTGGTCAAAGCAAGGAGGCTCTTATGCCAATTAAAAGCGTCCGCACCAATAATTACCGGATACCGCTTCCCGTTGTCTTGTCGGATTCGATGCATGGCAAAATCACAGCTTTCGAACTAATCACAGTTCGTATTGAAGATGAAGATGGTACCGAAGGCGTTGGATACACCTATACGGTGGGACGCGGCGGCGCAGCAATTCGAGAGTTGATTAGGTGTGATATGGCACCCGACTTAGTCGGACAGGAGGCTGCTAGGGTCGAGGCGCTATGGAAAATGTTGTGGTGGCGCATCCACTATGTTGGTCGCGGCGGGCTCACTATACACGCTTTGTCGGCGGTTGATATCGCGCTCTGGGATTTAAAAGCTAAGCAAGTCGGCGAACCGCTATGGCGCCTGCTTGGTGGGAGCGATCCAAAGGTGATGGCTTATGCAGGCGGTATTGATCTCTTCTTCACTCTGGACGAACTGTTGAGACAAACCGATCGCAATCTCGAGAAGGGATTCCGGGCGATCAAGATGAAAGTGGGACGGCCAGACACCGCTGAGGATATCGCACGTGTCGCCGCCATGAGAAAACATCTTGGCGACAGCTTTCCGCTTATGGTTGATGCTAACATGGGCTGGAACGTCGATCAGGCGATCAGCGCCGCACGGCAGTTACAGGAATTCAACCTTATCTGGCTTGAAGAGCCAACTATCCCGGATGACTTTATCGGACATACACGTATTTTGGCAGAAGGCGGTGTGCCAATCGCAGCAGGTGAAAATCTCCACTCAATATATGAGTTCGAACATCTGATGGCCGCTAACGGTGTCAGCTATCCTGAGCCGGACGTCTCCAATTGCGGTGGTATCACCGTGTGGATGAAAATTGCAGCGTTAGCAGAGGCGCGAAACCTACCGGTGACGTCGCATGGCGTACACGAACTGCATGTGCATTTACTGGGTGCCGTGCCGAACGCGTCTTACTTGGAGGCACATGGGTTCGGGCTGGACAATTACATCGCCAAACCGCTGCAGGTAGTGGATGGCTGGGCGACTGCGCCCGACCGACCGGGTCATGGCGTTGAATTCGATTGGAAGGCACTGAAAGCTGTCGGTGGCTGAGCGCTAATTGTGGAGTCCCGACGTGTCTGATGCCGTGCTGGAGAGATTGACTGGTTCGAAGGTTGTTATGTCTGGCCGCCCGGCTGAGAATGACCATTTTGCCTGAACACCTGGCGCTGGTTTTGGCAGGGCGACCAGTGAACAAGAAACCGTTCCATAGCCATAGTCGCTGACGATGCACATAGGTTCGTCGCGGCTCGCGCCCGTCCGGTCGGCCATCAAACGCACCCATTCGGACCAGTTATCCGTATCCGGATTTGGGGGATGGGCGGCTTCGAACAGCGGAAGATACGCGTCGACCCGTGGTTTATCCGGGTCATTTCGGTCGCTAGATGTAAAAAACGAGTAGCCGGCAGGTAGCGCCTCAATCGCGACCCGTTTGGCGCCAGTGCGACCGGCAAGCCAATAAGCGTCGCAATTATCGACGATTACAAGATTGAAGGTACGATAGGCGTTGGGGTCGATATCACTCAATGCTTCAGCAGCGTCGCGGGCGTCCGAGTGATCCAGCGCTTCCAATACGAGCTCACCGCGGCTTCTTTTGTCCGCCACCGGCCCCAGCGAACCAACGCGGTTTAAGACCGCAACAGCGACACCGTGATCGTTAACGCCGAGCCAACTGCCGCCGGAAAGCTCGTCGATGCCGGCCACCACGTCAGGCCGGTCCGGCCAGTGTCGTGCCGGCGGCAACCAGGGCCTAACCAACATCTCATCGCGGTTTGCAGCGAGAAGTAGGGGCCATTTATGCTCGGGTCTGCGGAGGATAACAACGGTGCACATGGGCACTGTCGATATCATGTTACGATGGGGGTGCCAATCAGCCGTTTAGCAAAAATAATAACTTCATCATTCAAGTGCCGGGTCTGATTGATTATACATTGGGAAATTAATCGCGCCGATGCGGGTGCCAAGGAAGGATATTTCTTTATGTCGCAGTTTAAAGATCGCCAGAAAGGCTTTGAAAATAAATTTAAACGGGATCAGGAATTTGACTTTAAGGTTAATGCGCGACGTAACAAATTGCTTGGTCTTTGGGCGGCAGAACAATTGTCATTAGATGGTGACGCTGCAGAAAACTACGCTAAGGAAGTCGTCGTATCGGATTTCGAAGAGCCGGGTGACGATGACGTGTTACAGAAAGTCCTGGGTGATTTGGAAGGCAAAGGCGTTGACACATCAGTGAATTTAATTCGCAAGGAAATGGACCGGCTGATTTCCGTTGCGCGCGAGCAAATTAGTTCTGAGGCCTGATCAGCACGAGTTGATCTAATCCCGAATCCAGCCAGGCCCCCAGAGGTTTAGGCTTCGCTCTTCCATCGGCCAGGTACGTGCCGCCATCTCGCGCGGCATTTTTTCGAGCTCGGCTGAAATTTCCACCTGATTGCCGTGCGGGTCGAGGATCATAAAGAAGAGATTATTGCCAGGGCCGTGGCGGCCGGGGCCCCACCAGATTTTAATCTGTAATGATGCCATATGGTCAGCCCAATCGCGAATTGCGTTCCAGTCGTCGACCTCATAAGCATGATGATCGCTGCGGACTTCGGAGCCGCTAAATACCGCAAAACTGTGGTGTTCCGGGTCGGAACGGTAGAAAGCAACTTTGCGTGAACCGGGGTCATCTGTATCGGTATTGACGTAGTCTGAAGCAGTATATCCCAATACGTTTTCGTAAAAATTCATCATTTTCTTGAGTTTATCGGTCGCTACGACCACATGCTGCAAGCGGCCCGACAAATTCACGGCTGACGGGACATTGTTAATTTTCTGAGAAGGCAAGTCTCTCCGCGGTAAGCCGAAAATGTTAAGCCATCCATCGGGGTCGCGCACTGCCACGGCTTCATCCTGAAAAACGGTAGAGGGCGAAGGTTCAGTGTTCAGTCCCTGGCCTTGCAAAAAGTCACGTATCTCGTCGAGTTGATGACGGCTTTGAACCCGGTATCCGTGATAGGGACGGGCGCCAGGTTCACCCCTACCTACGACCAGGCGCCGGCCCGGTCCTTGTAAGAGGTAGGTGTCATCGGGTAGCAGCGTTTGGTGATATCCGATGGCGGTTGCGTAGAAATCTGCCAGCATAGCAGGGTCATCAGAATTCAAACGCAGGTGATCCAACTGTGCCGGCCATATCGGAGAATCGAGTGTCATAATAAGCGCCTTCGGTTTGTCGTCTATCCAGCGCATTCTATGACGTTCTCCCATGTGGGCAAGTATTGGTTACCCAACTATTCGGCCGCCTTCGGCAAGTAATTTGGCAGAACTTCGTTACGGAATAGCTCAATGGAACGCATGGCAACTTCATGCGACAGGTCACCCCACTGGAATGAGCAGACGAAATAATTCGCGCCTGTCGCTTCGTACTCTTCCATGTAACGTTTAACTGCGTCGGGCGATCCTGCCAGCGCGACGCCGCCGAGCCTTGTCGGGTCGGTACGATTAGATTGGGTGTCAAAGCGCTCAAGTTCTGCTTCGATGTCCTTGCGTGTCTCGCGGTCGGGAAGATGTGATGGCCGAGCGCCAGAAAATCCAAAAGACCCGTCCGGGGCGGATTGAAATTGTGTGAGGCCCCGTTTTTCGGCTTCTAGGCGGCGCGGAGCGGCTAGGTTCCATCTATATTTGTCCCAAGCAGGGGTTGCGACCTTGATCGCCTCTTCGTCACTTTCAGCAACTACCATGTGCACTACCAAGCCGATTTTCGGCACCTGACCCTGCACGGTCAGTGCCCCTTCGCCATGAGTTTCCGCCCAAACACGGTTATAGCGGACGACTTCCTTACGCAAGCTGTCGAGTGTGCCGACGATGACGGTATTCATACCTTCAAAGGCTGCTGTTTCAGCGTTACGCATATACCAGAGAGGTGGATAGGGACGCTGAATTGGCTGCATCCGCATTGGCAGTTCATCAAAGCTGTGGAAACGGCCCTCATAATTTAGTGAATTTGTATTTAGCCCTTCGCGCAAGATATTGAGGCTTTCCTGATAGCGTTCGAAATTGGTCTCGGAATCAGCTTCTTGACCCCAAAAGTACGCTTCCATAACGCCTCCGCGACCCACACCTATTTCCATACGCCCGCCGCTTAGGTGGTCGAGCATACTGATCTCTTCTATCAGCCTGAGTGGATGGTGTAATGGTAGCACGTAGACACACGGCCCGAAGCGCAGCTTTTTTGTCCGTTGCGATACCGCGGCCAGAAAAACGTTCTGTGAGGGGGCGAGGCTATGTACCGCGGGAGTGTGATGTTCGGCTAGATGGTAGGCGTAGAAACCTGCTTTATCTAAGGCATCTATCTGTTTAAGGCGCAGGTTGTAAATTTCTTGCAAGGGCATGCCCTCGACAGGCTCAATATGGTCAAAGACGCCGAATTGTAAGGTCAAAGCATGCTCCCTGATAGCGATGTGCCTGTGTTATCCTGCAATTTTCGGCCTCCATATCAAATTCCATGAAGGAACACCTCTTTTATTGCTGCTTTAACTCCGAACCAAGTATGCTTCGCAAAAGGGAAATAGATTGAGGGCATTTGGATGAATGGCGGTGCTGCAATCCGCTATAAGGGCGGTCTGGTCAATCTCGAAAAGGGTACTATTAGCCGGGATATTTTTACCAGTCAGCAAGTCTACGAGGACGAACTGGAGCGGATCTTTCCTCATTCTTGGCTTTTTGTTGGCCATGAAAGCCAGGTTCCGGAGCCGGGTGACTACATCCTGGGCCGCATGGCGGAAGAATCGATAATTTTCAACCGTGACCGACATGGCAGGCTGCATGTTTTTCTAAACAACTGTCGCCATCGTGGTATGCGAGTTTGTAGGTACGACCAGGGTAACTCGACCAAATTCGCCTGCCCGTTCCATGCCTGGGTTTTTAACGACGAGGGCAAGCTTGTGGGTGTGCCGAAGCTGGACAGTTCCTATCACAACGAGTTAGACAAATCGCAGTGGGGCCTTATCGAAGCGCGCGTATACAGCTATCGGGGCTACGTTTTCGCCTGTTGGGATGAGGCGGCGCCAGATTTCGAAAGCTCCATTGGCGATTTCCGCTTTTATCTTGATGACTATTGTGAATTGCCAGACGGTACGTTCGGTGATTGGGAAGCGTTTGGTGGTATTTTGAAGTGGCGCGTGCCGTGTAACTGGAAATGGGGCGCAGAAAATTTTTCTGGCGACTACTACCATAATCCCAGTCATGCGTCGGTGGACGCGGTGGTCTTATCGCCGGCTGGCGTCAAAGGCCGTCATACCTATGATACGGTGACCCGCCAGCGCGAAGTTGAACTCTTGAACGTGTGTATTCGCCCGGAAGGCCACGCGGCGCGCGGCCAGCTTTTTGCGGAAAATTATGAATACCTGCCGACCTATCAGGAAATGGCCGTCGTTGAGGACTATTTTCGCGATTCCTATAATAAGCGACAGTCGTTGCGGGGAGAGAAGGCGCGCTTCTTAGGTCATGGTGGCACGATTTTCCCAAATGTTTCGTTCTCGAATGGCGTACAGAGTATGGGCAGTTGGCATCCGAACGGACCACACGAAACACAGGTTTGGCGCATATTTCTTGTGCCGAAGGAAGCGCCGGATGAGGTCAAGGACGTAATTCGCCATTACGTTATCCGTTATCAGGGACCATCCGGTTTGACAGAACAGGATGATATGGAGAATTGGAGTTCGGCGCATGAAGGTTCGCGCGGCACGATAGCGCGGCGCCACGACTATCCCTATACGATGGGAATGAATTTTGAGACCAAAGGCTGGTCGGAAGAGTGGCTTGGCGGTGAAATATATGTCACCGAAGGCATAAGCGAACAGAACCAGCGCGCCTACTATGAGCGTTGGGCTGACCTCATGGAGTACCCGCCGAAAGTGCCGCAATTGCGCGATACTATTGCAGCGGCGGAATAGGGATATGATAGGGGCGCTCAATCACCCCATGATGGAAGAATTGCTGCTTCGCTATGAGGTCGAAAAGTTCTTCAATCACGAAGCAGAATTGCTTGATTCTCGAAAATTCGAAATTTGGTTAGATTTGCTTACCGAAGATATTCGTTACTGGATGCCTCTGTCACGGAACCAAGAATTTGGGGGGTGGGAAAAACAGTATACTCGTGAGGGGAAAGACCTTAACTGGTTCGATGAAAGTAAGTTTGAACTAGAGCAGAGGGTGAAGCAGATCAAGACTGGTTTGCATTGGGCTGAAGAGCCAGTCTCTCGCACCTGCCATATGATCTCTAACCTGCAAGTAGTCGATGGTGGCGACGGATCGGTTGAAACGCGTTGTCGATTTCTTGTCTACCGGAACCGTACGGAAACCGAGACGGATTTTTTCGTGGGCAAACGGCACGATACATTGAAACGGTCTGCGGACAGTTTCAAAATTGCGGCGCGAGAGATCTATCTCGATCAGAGCGTCCTTTTGGCGAAGAATCTGACAATCTTTTTCTAAACACCTCAGGTTGCGGCATTCGTGCCGCGATAAAGTAATTAAAGGGAGTGGGACGGATGCAACGATCCCGGTTACCGGCTGGCGGCGGAAATATTTTTCAGAAGATCAGGGCCAAGCGCGCCGATGCGGCGACACAAGGCGTGGAATTATTTGATCTCTCGATCGGCGAGCCGAAGGGTGCGGCATTAATGAGTGCGCGGAAGGGTGCGAGCGATGCGGTGATGAGTGATGTTGAAACCATGCATGCGTATCAATACAACGATTGTCCTGCCGTTCCCCATTTTGCGCGTCGCTTTGTAACCGCGCATCTGAAGCGTGAAATGCCGGAGGTAGGTGTTGACTATCTGCCGATCCCAGGAATTAAACCGATCATTGGCTTGTTACCTCTCGCCTGTGGTTGCGCCATGCGAGATGTTACGGTCGCGACGATGACCAAGCCGGGCTATCCAATCCCAGCGGATTGGTGCGCATACCACATCAACGTGACCCACTACCCACTGCCACTCAACACACAAAATCAGTTTCTTTTTTCTACCTTGGATATTGAACCGGGGACCAGTCTGATCATGACCAATTATCCGCACAATCCGTCTGGCCAGATCGCGACAGAGGACTGGCTGCGGACGCTTTGCCAGTATTGCAGCGACAACGATATACGTCTTTTTAACGATGCAGCCTACTATTCGCTCAGCCACTCGGAAGACAGCGCGACCTTGGCGGAAGTGGCAATCGATTTCCCGGATCTCTCTTGGGCAGAGGCCTATACGGCCGCTAAGTTGATCGGCAACGGGACCGGCTGGCATGTCGGAGCGATGATCGGTTCTCAGGATTTTATGGCTGATATGAAGGAGGTCAAAGGCAAAACTGACGCAGGGATTGTCGCCCCGATGGCAGCCGGCGCTATTGTGGCGCTTGAGGAGGATCAATTGGGCATCGCGCAGTATCGTGAGATATACAAGGCGCGCTTGGATTCCCTGATGGATGTGATGTCTGATTGCGGTATGCGCCTTGCTGCACACCCAAAAGCAGGGTTTTATACGCTATGGGATGCGCCGAACCGTGCTTTTGGTCAGAGGATGGAAAACGCAGAGGCCTTCAATTTCACCATGATCGACAAAGCCGGCGTTGTCGGTGTGCATTTCCCTGGTTGCATTCGTTATGCCGTCTGCGCTGATGTAGTGGCAATGGAAAGTGGCCTGCGCAAAGCCTTTAAAGCAGCCGACGTCCGCTACGACTGAGAAGGGCGCGACAATGCCAAAACAAATCATCGATATGACCGGGAAGGTTGTACTCATCACTGGAGGTAGCCGGGGCATGGGGCGCGAGATGGCGCTGGGATTTGCTGAGGCTGGGGCTGATGTAGCAATCACCAGCCGTAAGGTAGAGGCTTGTGAGGCAGTGGCTCAGGAAATACTGGCGATGGGACGTCGAGCCTTAGCTCATGGCTGTCATGTCGGCTATTGGGATCAGTGCAACGCACTGATCGAAGCAGTTTATGACTACTTTGGTAAAGTTGACGTTCTGATTAATAACGCTGGGATGTCGCCGCTTTACGACAGACCGTGCGATATCTCCGAAACGCTTTACGATAAGGTGCTGGACGTCAATCTGAAGGGCCCGTTCCGGCTATGCGCCGAGATTGGTCAACGCATGATAAATGCCGGTGGTGGTTCAATAATTAACGTTTCCAGCACTGGTGCCATACGGCCCACTGGTGGCATCATCACTTATGCTGCGGCTAAGGCTGGTCTGAATGCAATGACCGAGGCTTTTGCTCAGGCCTATGGGCCGACTGTGAGGGTCAATGGCATCATGCCAGGACCGTTTCTCACCGATATATCGAAGGCTTGGGATATGGAAAAGTTCGCGCAGCGCGCCCGCACTCGCATCGCTCTACAACGTGGTGGGAAGCCTGATGAGGTGGTTGCAGCCGCCCTTTATCTTGCCTCTGAGCATGCCAGTTATACGACTGGCTCGATCATCCGGATCGACGGCGGCTCGACATGACAATTTTGATGGTTGGCTAAGACGCGGAGGCCGACCAGTTTGGTATCGGACTGTCCACCGTCTCTATGGCCAATGCGGCGCCTCCTAATCTTTCAATTTTAATTTCACCCATGTCGCTTACTCTCCACGGCGCACGAGAGCGGCGATGGAGCCTCCGTCGACATTGATAGTCTCGCCGGTGATGAAGGCTGCCTCGTCCGAAGCAAGAAATGCGGCGATACCCGCCACATCCTCTGGTTTACCCCAACGGCGTACTAGATTGTCGTTGTTCCAATTGTCGCCGAAATTCGGATCTTCCTTGACCGCTCGGTTCATTGGCGACGCTATCATGCCAGGTGCTAGTGCGTTGACGGTGATGTTCTCGCCGGCTATGTCGGCGGCAAGCGCACGCGTCATCGCCAGAAGCCCGCCCTTGGCGGCGACGTATCCGACACGGTTTGGCCGGCCGACACTGCCGGCGATCGAAGCCATATTCACAATACGCCCGTAACCAGCCTTAAGCATATGTGGCAAAACTGACTGGCAGCACAGAAAATGTCCGGTCAGATTGACGTCGAGCATTCGATGCCAATCATCTTCGCTGTGCTCGAGGAAAGGTTTAACGATGCGACTGCCCGCATTGTTGATCAGCACGTCAACACTACCGGACCGATTGACTGCCATTGCTGTCATGGATTCGACTTCGGTACGATTGGTGATATCGGTCGCGATCCCATGCGCGGTTCCCCCATTGAAACGAATTTCTTCGGCCACGCTTTCCGCAGCGGCCCCATCAATGTCGGCTGCTATCACGACTGCGCCTTCTGCGGCAAACTTCAGTGCGATTGCGCGACCGATGCCGCTGGCGGCGCCGGTGACGATGGTGGATTTTTTTTTGAGATGCATTCTTCCTCGCTAAAAATTATCGAGTGTTGGTGCTAACTTGCCGCACAATATCTGGAGTAACTGCAGCTAGTACTGCTGTGGGTAAGATGGGTTCGTGACGTTCTTGCGATTGTTCAGTTGTGTATGCTTTCTCCGGATGGACAGTCGCTGGCTCGTTGTTTCGGGAATGTCGATCCTTGATTGCAAGTGTTTGGCCGCACATTTCTGAGAGCGCCGCTCGGGTTGTTCTAAGGAATTTTCCTATTGCGATCGGTCTACACGCTTCGACCAGGTCCGCAAACGCTTCAGCTGTTTGAAAGATCGTTGTCAGAGGTAGTTTGTCGCGATGGAGGGGGATGAGCAGGTCTTTTGGGCGTTGCGTGTGACGGTGTCATATTGCGCACAATTTATAAGGCAGCGCAGAACTCCTCTAGCGTAGCTGCCCTGCTAGTTAGCGCCGAATACACGTTTGAAGATCGTATCAACATGTTTCATGTGGTACTCTAAGTCGAAAAGATTGTTTAGATCGGTGTGGCTCAGAAAAGTACCGATTACCGGATCTGCTTTTAGCAGATCGGCGAAATTCTTACTGTGACGCCAGCTTTCCATAGCATTTGTCTGCACCGCGCGATAAGCGTCTTCGCGGCTCATCCCCGCTTGCGTCAGGGCCAGAAGCACGCGTTGTGAATTATGCAACCCGCCGAGCTGGTCGAGATTGCGTTGCATCTGCTCGGGATAGACAACGAGTTTCTCGATTAGGCCGGTTGCACGGCCTAGAGCAAAATCCAATGTCACCGTCGCGTCTGGTCCGATGATGCGTTCAACCGAGGAATGTGAAATGTCTCGTTCATGCCACAGTGCGACATTTTCCATCGCCGGTGTGACGGCGCTGCGGACGATGCGCGCAAGGCCAGTTAAATTCTCCGTCAGAACAGGATTACGCTTGTGGGGCATCGCGGACGAGCCCTTCTGTCCAGGTGAGAAATACTCTTCTGCCTCGCGGAGTTCAGTGCGCTGAAGATGTCGTACCTCGACCGCCAGGTTCTCCAGTGAAGACGCGATGACCCCTAGTACGGCAAAGAACATGGCATGCCGGTCGCGCGGAATCACTTGGGTCGACAGCGGTTCGACAGTTAGGCCCATCTTCTTGGCAACGTGCGCTTCGACCGAGGGGTCTATGTTTGCGAATGTGCCGACCGCTCCGGAAATAGCGCAGGTACTGATTTCTTCACGCGCTGCGAACATGCGCTGGCGTGCCCGTTGAAAGGCCGCGTGGTGACCGGCGAGTTTCAAACCGAATGTCGTCGGTTCCGCGTGAATAGCATGGCTGCGGCCGATTGTGACGGTGTATTTGTGCTCCTCAGCGCGTTCCTGTATGGCTGACAGGAGAGCATCCAGGTCGGCAATCAAGATATCCGCAGCGCGACTCAGCTGCACGGCGAGGCAGGTGTCGAGCACATCAGAGGAGGTCATGCCCTGATGCAAAAATCGCGCTTCGTCGCCAACATGCTCAGCGACATTTGTTAGAAAGGCGATTACATCGTGTTTGGTTTCGCGTTCGATTTCGTCGATACGGTCGATCTCGAAGGTGCCGCGTTTCCAGATTGCCTGCGCCGCCTTTTTCGGCACTACTCCTAGTTCCGCCATCGCATCACAGGCATGGGCTTCGATTTCCAGCCAGATTTGAAACCGAGTATTCGGCTCCCAAATCTCTTTCATTTCGGGACGGCTATAACGGGGAATCATGCGTGGTTGGCTCCAATACGAACAGGGGATAAATGCCCTTCCTAGGGTTGCCCGGAACGCGGCACGCGTATTATAGCAAAGGACGAAAATGTCCAAAGAAAGGCGCGGCTATGGCTACACTGAGCGACGAAGAACTGCAACAAGCGCGAATCGACCTCGCAGCCTCATTCCGCTGGGCCGTCCGGCATGGTTTCAACGAGGGTATTTGTAACCATTTCAGCCTCGCTGTGGGCGATGATCAGTTTCTGATCAACGCGCATGGCTATCATTGGTCAGAAATTACAGCCTCCAGCATCATGCTCGCTAACTATGACGGCACAATCATCGAAGGAGACCGTGACGTTGAGCCAACGGCTTTCTATATCCACAGCCGCATTCACAAAATGTGCCCGCATGCCATTTGCGTTATGCATACGCATATGCCGTATGCGACATCCCTGACATTAGTCGAGGGTGGTCGACTGGAGCCGGTGGAGCAGGGCGCCATTCGTTTCATCGACCATGCTGCGTATGACGACGACTACGCAGGCATCGCTTTGGATACTGATGAAGGGGACCGGATCGCCGCCAAGATGGGTAACAAGAACGTTTTGTTCATGGGGGCGCATGGTGTCACTGTGGCGGGCTCTACGGTCGCGCGGACATATGATTCGCTTTACTACTTAGAACGTGCATGTCAAATGCAGGTACTCGCCCGGTCGACTGGATTGCCGCTTCGCCGCCTGCCAAATGAGGTGATCGATCACACCCGCCAGCAATTTGCGGCCTCCAACACGGATAGTGCGCCGCTGCATTTCGAGTCGCTGAAACGGATCCTAGACAAGGAAGAACCGGATTATAAAGCGTGAGTTTCTTCATTTGAGTGGACTACATCCAAAGCCTACTGAAGGTGACTTTAATTACATTGTTCCTACGGAGGGCGAAAAACCGTTCCGGCTCAATTACGAACCTGCACAGGGTGAGTTGGTAACAAATTGTTCACATGAAACGCGGCATCTATCGGTTCAAGATGTGCGTCCCGTTGCGGCTAAGATGACGCTCGATGGTGAAGGTTTCGCACTTTTGAACCGCCGGAGCGTTCTATCCTGCTTCGACGATGATGCAGTGATTGAGGCTCGGTATTATCCAGAATGCGCGGCTCTGGTGAAGGCGGCTACTGGCGCCGATCGGGTAATCACTTTCGACCACATCGTGCGCAATGGCGGAGATGCTGAGGCGCAACAGCCTATTCAACGAGTGCATAACGACTATACGGAAGCTTCGGGTCCAAAGCGCGTTTGCGATCTGCTGGGTGAGGAGGCTGCGTTGTACCTGAAGAAGCGCGTCGCTATCGTCAATGTATGGCGGCCGATCAACGGACCGGTCGAGTCAATGCCGCTTGGTGTGATCGGCGCGTCGACGATATTCGATGACGACTTTATTGCGACGGACCTTATCTATCGAGATCGTCGCGGCGAAACCTATAACCTTCAGTTCAACGAGAAACATAAATGGTACTATACGTCGAGTATGGGTAACGATGAGATCTACCTTTTGAAGTGCTTCGATAGCAAACTGGATGTCGCCCGCTGGACAGCACACACAGGCTTCATCGATGCGAATTCTCCTACCGATGCAAAGCCGCGCGAAAGCATTGAGACCCGCACAATGGTGTTTTTCGATTAATGGTCTGTCTCAGCGCTCAAAATTAACAACAATAACCGGCTGCCTTTTGTACATGTGGTAGTCAGTACTAATGTTTGTAAATGCAATGGGGATCTGAAGCATGAAATCGATTTACGAACTCGTTGTAGCCGTCGAGAATTTGGAAGAAGCCGTCGAGAGTTATGAAGCCATGGGTTTTACCCTGGATCGTCGGGCTAGGAGTGAAGCGCTTGGTATTGACCAGGCATTTTTCACTATGGAGGATGGGACCGTGATCGAATTAGCCCAACCCTTCGACCCTGACAAGGCGGTCGGCAAAGGGCTCGCACGGAATGGCGAAGGGCTTTACATGATTGCAATGACGGTAAACGATGTCGACGAGGCGGCGAAGGGCATGAAGGATAAGGGCGTGCGACTTGTTGAGGCGGGTGGTCGTACCTTCGTCCATCCTAGTGCGACTAGGGGGCTGCTAATCCGTCTCGACCCAACGAAAAATTAAAAACAACCAACCATTAATAATACATAAAAGGCAATCGGCAGTATGCTGTCGTGTGTTGCCCCATCCTTGCATATCTTCATCTTAATTGGCCCCCTGAGCTGGTATCGCTATTTTAGTGTGGGTAAAAAAATTACACCGATGGCTGTAAATTGCCGTTAGCGACCTGCGGTAATCACGGGGGTCGTCGCCATTAGTCTGGCAGCACCTTATCTTTATGAGGTCGTGGCCTTATGCCAAAATTTCCGTTGCTGAGAGCAGTATTGTGAGTAATTGGCGCTGCCTAAATGCTCCACGCTTTAGCCCAACCAATCCTTAAGGTTTTAATTCTGATCTCGCCATAATGTGTTTATTTGGAGCGAGATTATCTATCTTACACTCTGTTGGGGCGGGGTATTGGCTTGGTACTGAATCGGGCAAAAATTTTTAGAACTAAGTAAATTTACTAGCCCTTTCTAAACTGGCCGATCACCCTTCAGGATAATCCGCCACAGCAATCGTTCTTCCAACTGATCAAAGTTGGGGTCAACAGAGTGCATGGCACAGCGATTGTCACAGATCACCACATCCCCCATGCGCCACTTGTGGCGCAGTGTGTTTTTGGGGCGTATTGCTTGTTTAAGCAGTTCATCGAGGAAGGGTCGGACCGCCTCCGTTTCTAGATCGTCGACGCCGGTCGCCTTAGTGACGTGGAAATATAGCGCCTTTTTGCCGGTCTCCGGGTGGGTGCGCACCATTGGATGGCGTGCGCCGCCGCCGAAGGCGTCTCTGTCTCCTGCCGAATATGTTGGGTTGTCGGCTTCCATAAAATTAGTAGTGAATAGAGTGGATATCCGTTCTCGTGTTTCAGATGATAGGTTAGCCAGGCCGGCATACATATCTGCGAAACAGGTGTCGCCGCCGTTTGATGGCAGCTTTCGGGCATAAAGTACGGTCGCTTTTGGCGGTTCTTCATGGTTGGTGTGGTCCGTGTGCCAGTTCGCCGCCGGTCGCATCTTCTCGCGATTGATAATCCGGCTCACTTCTGGGCATTCCGGCAGGCGAAAGGCAAGGCGGTGCTGTAACATCGGTTTGCCAAAGACGGACATCCCTTTGCTGTATGCCTTTGGTGTCAAATTTTGGTCGCGGATAACCAAAACGATTTTCTGAAGCAGCGCTTGATTGAGACGTTTTGCCTGCTCTTTGGGAACAGGGACGTTCAGATCGAGCCCGGTGATTTCCGCACCAAATGGTGCATCTAGTGCGGTGATTTGCATTTTGTCTTTAACTCCTACGCAGTATCCATCTTGAGTATTGCACGTGTCTCATCGACCGTCGCGACTTCGCGGCCATAGGCGCGAGCCTGTTCGACAACCTTTTCGATGAGGTCAGCATTCGTAGGCTTGCCGAGTTCTGGATAGTGATAATCGCCGAGGCCAATTGAAATATGACCACCGGATTTGATGACCTTCTCGGTTAATAAAAACAGGTTTCCTTTGTAGTTCATCGCAGACCACAGGATATTCTGATCCTTTGGCAAAAACGTTGTGTGCGCATCCAGTCCCTCCGGCGTGCCGGGATGACCGGCGAGTGATATGCCGTCAGTCATACAGAATAGAACGAATGCAGGCTCTTCGATCACGCCCATTTTAATGAAGGCTTCAATTTGTCGTGTGAAGCTTACATTCCAGGAGACGAGATACTGCTTCAAGCCGTAATGCTTAATGCGTTCGGAAAAATACATTACCGTTTTGGTTGAATTTTCGTAGACGAGGTTGTTTGTATCAAAACGATTATTTTCAGGATCCCACCAATCGACATTTACGGATCCAACATCCGTTGGTGCAAAATGGGGAGCGGTATTCTTACCCTTCATCATTTGCTCGACTGCCTCGAAACGTTCCTTGGCGTCGCCGCCATGCGCCACATAACCTAGTGTCGGGTGGATCAGGATCGGGCATGCGTCACGAATGCCGGCGTTAGTTTCGAGATAGTAAGCTGGGTTATGTTCTGGGGCGCCACTGGGTGTGCGACCGTGGAAATGGATGATCGAAGCGCCAGCGTCGTAGCATGCCTTAGCGTCGCGAATGACCTCGGATGGAGTGAAGGGCACGTTCGGATTGCCGTTGCGCCCTTCGAGCTCGTTTACGCGGGCTTCAATAATGATCTTTTCCATCATGCCTCTCTCGTGCAACGTTCAACTGGCTGGCGATAACTCTAGAATAAATCTCAGAACAATGCAGTGGAACGATACCATGGCAATAGAGAGCCTTACTTTTAAAGCCTTACGGGTTCGCCCCGTCGTTCTAAAGCTTAGCAGGCCCGTGGTGGCCCGGATCGCAACTATTACGGATTGGCCCCTTATACTGATCGATCTTTACACGGAGGAAGGGGTGACGGGCCGCGCTTATTTGGAACCTTATGTCGTGAATTCGATGCGCTATCTAGTCCCAGCACTTGAGGACATGTCCGTGTTGCTGAAAGGGCAGCTGCTGTCACCCGCTAATCTTTACGAGACTGCACGCAAGTCCCTTCATTTCGTTGGTTATGAGGGGCTGTCAATGATCGCGGTGTCGGGGTTGGACATGGCCGCTTGGGATACTCTCGCCCGCGCCGCCAATATGCCGCTGTGTCGATTACTCGGTGGTTCGGTAGGCCCGGTGCGTGCATATAATAGTAATGGTTTGTGGTTGCGCGAACCTTCTATGCTCGCGGAGGAAGCTGTGGAACTGCGTGATGAGGGTGGGTTTACGGGCCTCAAGCTCCGCATGGGGCGAGATGAGGTCAACGATGACCTGGCGACTGTGGACGCGGTACGCGGTGCGATTGGCGATGATATACGATTGATGGTCGATTTTAATCAGGGACTCGACCTGGCGGAAGCGTTGGAGCGCTGCCATCGCATCGATGATCTAGGCTTGACTTGGATTGAAGAGCCAATCGTTTACGACGATTACAACGGGTATGTGAAGCTGACAGCAGATCTGAAATCGCCAATCCAGATCGGTGAGAATTTTTATGGGCCGCGGGAACTATACAAAGCGATCCAGTGCAAGGCATGCGACTTCGTAATGCCGGACTTCATGCGGATCGGCGGCGTTACCGGTTGGATGCGCGCTGCTTCGATTGCCGGCGCTGCAGGTGTGCCAATCTCTACGCATCTTTATCCAGAAGTGGGCGCGCATGTGATGCGCGTATCAGAAACCGCGCACTGGTTGGAATGGCAGGACTGGGCAGACCCTATTCTGCAGGAACCCTATGCGTTAAGTGGCGGCATGCTACAAATTCCGGATAGACCTGGCCTAGGGTTGGACTGGGACGAAGATGTTGTCGTTGCGAATCTTTATGATGCCTAGAAGGGTACGCTTCCCTTGACCGTTGTGCGCCACATAAGGCGGCGTTGTGGTAGGTCATAATCCTGAATGGCTTTATGCTGAGCAGTGCAATTGTCCCAGACTACAACATCCCCGGTCTTCCAGCGGTGGCGATAGACGAACTCGGGCCGAGTGATGTGATTAGCCAGAGCGCTGATGAGGGACAGTGCTTTTTCGTTATTCAATCCAGAAATGCCAGTGCAG
This sequence comes from uncultured Rhodospirillaceae bacterium, assembly GCA_964474755.1. Lineage (GTDB taxonomy): Bacteria > Pseudomonadota > Alphaproteobacteria > UBA8366. Next base: position 117,690 of record CAYYUG010000003.1, read on the forward strand.
TCGTTCCGCATCACGTAAATTCCTTTGCGCCCAGTGCGCGGATGGGTACGTACAATCGGGTGTTCGACTGGTGGGTATTGGGCGATTGTTTCCGGGCTGATTGGTCGGCCTCGTTTACGACCACAGAAGTCGAAGATACCTTTCAGCCCATTGAGTCTGTGCTGCATTGCTGAAGGTAGCGCGTCCCATGCCGTGGCCGTATTCGCAAATTCGGTATCTCCGAGCGTTAAACCATTGATTTCGGGTACCTCGATCGCATGCAGCATCGTGGCACGTGCCGGTATCTTGGCGTAGGACATATCCGTATGCCATTCGGGCCCAGCCTTCGGAGTGCCGATGAAACGCCCATTTTCGACGATATTGGAAATAATATAAATCTCAGGATTGCCCTTAATTCCAAAATCTGCAGCGTTGTGATTGATAGCGCAATCGCCGAAGCGGCTACTGAAGGCGACCTGCTGTTCCGGCGTTATCTTTTGGTCGCGTAGGATAATGACGCCGTGCTCGTTGAAGATGCCCTCGATTTCGGCAAAGGTATCGTCGTCGAGAGGCTGAGAGAGGTCGATACCTCTAATCTCTGCGCCAATCGCGGCACCGGTTTTGACAAATTTGATGCTCATGCGGTGAGGCTACCGCCGACCGTCAGACGCCACATTAGGCGCCGTTCCTGCGGCCATTCGTAGTCGAAGGAAGCTAAATGCTGCACCGCGCAATTATCCCAGATAAGAATGTCCCCGACTTGCCATTTATGGACGTGTTGAAAGCGTTCCTGTGGGATCGTCGCTGACACCTCGTTGATTAGCTGCATCGCTTCGTCTTCTGCCATGGCCTCGATGCCAATGCATTCGCCGGGGCTTACATAGAGACATTTGCGGCCCGTGATGGGATGGGTGCGGACGAAGGGATGGCGGACCTTGGGCTGGTTCTTTCTGGCTTCGTCTTGCTGTTTATGAGTGCCAGATTTGGCACGCCGGCCGAACACGTCGTGTATAACCGTCAAACCATCGATCTTAGCCTTAGTGCTGTCCGGGAGGTCGTCGTAGGCCGCGGCCGTGCTAGCGAAGGTGGTGTTGCCCAGCGCGATACCGTCGCGTACGGGTACTTCCACAGCATAGAGTAAAGTCGCCCGCGGCGGACGGTCGGTGTAGGACATGTCGGTGTGCCAAACAGATCCAGCATCCGCATGGCCAATATCCCGGCCGTTCTCCTTGATGTTGGAGACCAGGAATATTTCCGGATAGTCCTTGTGCGCGAAGTCGGACATGAAGATTTTTTCGATATTGCCGAACCGTTTTGCAAAGGTGATATATTGTGCCTCGGTGAGATTTTGTCCGCGAAGGCATAGGACTGAACTTTCGTTAAACATAGTCTCGATCTCGGCGAAATCGTCATCGTCTAGTCCGCTCGATACGTCTATTCCGGTGACTTCGGCGCCGAAGACGGAATCGGTGAGCGTGACATCCTGCGTCTTAGTTAAAATGGTTCGTCTCCCTGAATTGTCGTGCGATGCATGTGTCGTACATAGCTTGGGTCGTCGAGGCGAGTTAGATCAGCAATATGCAGGGCGCACCGATTATCCCAAAAGGTTAGGTCGCCATGCCTCCAGGTATGGAAGTAGGTGAAGCGCAGCTGGGCGCAATGGGCGAACAATTCGGCAAGAATGGTGTCTGACTCATCTTTCGGCAGTCCTTCAATCGCGATTGTGTGCTGTTCATTCGCGAAAACTGACTTTCGGCCCGTCTCCGGATGCTGTCTAACGATCGGATGGGATACAGACGGTGTTTTCGCCTTTTGCGTGTTATTGAGGGTTCGACGGAAGGTTTGATTTGCGTTGTTTCGGCCGGCCAAAAAGGTGCCCCTTTTCCCGTCAAGCACCAGCTTAAGTGCTTTCGGCAAACTCTCATAAGCCGAGTACATGTTGGCAAATCCGGTTTTGCCACCGTCTTTTGGAATTTCGATGCCGTACAGCATAGATCCTAGCGAAGGTTTTTTGCGATAGGAGATATCCGAATGCCATTTCGGTCCGCCGTCGGGAAGGCCAATGTAACGTCCGTTTTCTTTTCGAGTTGATACGATCAGGATTTCCGGATGGTCCGCGAGTACCGCGTCATCTGCGGGGTGAATGTCGAGGGGACCGAAACGCTGTGAAAAACCAATTTGTTGATCAGGGGTGAGTACCTGCTCGCGAAACACTAGCACGAGATGGTCAAGATGCGCCTGATGCACTGCGTTAAACGTAGGCTCATCCATAGGTTGGGACAGGTCTAGGCCGACAATCTCCGCACCAAGAGCCTTTGAAAGCGGGCTTAGGGTAAATGACATTCGTATCAGTTTTCTTAATCGCGATGCGATCGATTTTGGCATACAGGGTATGCCATCGCCAAATACGGGCAGTATCGAAGTCGTTCTTTAAATTCCTGCAAGAATCTCATAGATAATTTTACTAACCTTTGTGTTTTCAGCGGATGAAGCTATGCCGCGGTTACCCACAAACACGTCTGTTATGAAACCAATCCATGTATGA
>CAYYUG010000003.1:120313-124898 GCA_964474755.1 uncultured Rhodospirillaceae bacterium
GACCGAGCCACCTCGATGCCGGGTTACTATCCCTCGCATTGGCCGGTTGAATGCGGTGGCAATCGGCGGCAGAAGGCAGCAAACGGTGGGCTAAATGCTAGGAACGCCACGCCAGAAGTCACTACGGTGACAAATGGCCGATGGAATGTGATGACCGTGTGGCGTGGTCCGGGTGAGCTGTTTTTGGGTGGCACAATGCCCGCATTTACTGGGCCACCACCGTATGGCTGGTTACAGCGACTTGATTATAGGACGCTGGATGTACTGTCGGAATCACCTCAATTATCTTGTGGCGAGCATGTGTGGTGTGGCGCTATTGCGGCGCACGAAAATGGCTCTATTTACAAAGTCAACGGGTCCTATCTGCACCGGCTAGACGAACATTGCGGGGTTCTCCTGGAACGGAAGCTGCCGGTCGATCAAGCGCATAACGGACTGCTACTATTATCGGATGGTACGGTTGTTACGAAGGATTTGCGGCTTGCTGGGCAGGGACCGTCAACCATCACACGTCTCGATCCAGAGACGCTTGAGTTGGTTGGAGCGCCGCTTGCATTGCCGGAAGGGTCAATGGGCCGAATCGCTAGCGACCTAACGGATAATGGTGAGTACATCTACATCCCGGGGATCGAGCGTGTCTGGCGTATCAGGGTCGAGCCGGACCGCCTTTCGATGGATGATGATTGGTCGCCGCAATATCGGATTGCAGGTGGTGAACAGGGTCTTTGCTGGGACGGCTGTATCTCCGAGAATGCAATGTGGCTAATGGATAATGGCGATATCGATTCCCTGCGCGCGATTTATGGAGAGCATCCGAATGGACGCTTCAAGGTGCCCAGTGGATTGCTTAGTTGGCGCCGCCGCACGCCTTGGTCCGGCCCGCAGCGTCTGTTAAAGGTCTCGCTGGAGAATGGCGAGATTTGTGTAATCGCACCCTTCGGAACGCCGGGCGGCGGCATTATTGCGCCCCCTGTTAATGTGCCAGAATATGCCATGTGCATCGCCTGGGACAGTGTTAACGGCGGTCTGGCAGGTGTTGCAGTGGATGGAGACGGTTTGAGTGTAGCCTGGACTGTCGATGCGCGCCCGTCGATGCAACCCCTGGTGTATCCGGAGACCGGCGAGCTAGTCATCAACGATTATAAAACCGGCGACGATCAGCTCATTGTTGTCGACATTTCCAGCGGTGAAATTCTCAGTCGGGTCAGTCTAGGGTCGCGTGTCGCGAATGGCATGTTTCTGACACCGGGGTTAGATCGTGATGTCTACTATTGCTCGACTTTGGCGATCAGCCGGGTGCAATGGAGTTAAGCTTTTTGACTTGGGTGGCGAAGAGGCAGCCAGTTTTGGCGAGGCGATGTTGGAATTCGGTATATAAGCTTGATGGCTCGCACTTTGAGAGAAATTGAGGAAAAGTTTAAATAGGATTTGTTTGACTGAGGTTGTTTAGGACCCTTGCTTCTACTGAACCGAGAGTACGTCAATTCTTGAAAAGACATGCCCTATCATTGCCAGGTTTTTCTGGCTCGCCCCTTGCCAATTCCGCAGTTGCGCAAAGCGTGCGAAGAATTGCCCTCAAGCTGAACCCGATGGATAAGGGTTACATCCCGGTGCATTGATTAAGTCCTGGGCTGCCCACTCTCTATTTTTGGTCAACACTGATCACGGCCTTAATCCGCTGGACAGAAAACCGGACGTAGACTTTCCCCGACCAAAGTCGATGAGGAGTGGGTCTAGGTCCGGCTTTAATGCCCTCAGGTGCGCGCTAGCGGTCCGCGTAAGAGTTGTCCGGGCAGGGCGCCGGTGTGCTTGTTTTCTCTCAACACGGTCTGGCCGGCAACGATTGTTGCCAACATGCCATTGGCATATTGCTTCAAACGTTTGGAGCCGGATGGTAGATCGTTTACGACTTCCGGCATCCGTGGCTCGACCGCTTCAGGGTCGAAGACCGTTATGTCAGCAGTCATGCCTTCGCGTAATAATCCGCGGTCATGAAAGCCCCAATGTGTGGACGTATCGTAGGTAATCATCCGCACAGCTTGCTCAAGGGTAAATGCTTCCTTTTCACGGACCCAATGGCTCAACAGATGCGTCTGCAGCGAGCTGTCCATAATCTGCGAAACATGAGCGCCGGAATCGGAAAACGTGACGGTTGAGCGCGGGTGCTTCATCAACTCTAGTGCATCGTCCTGATTTTCGTTCGCCAACGGTTGCCGAAAGAAGGCTTTGAGATCGTGCTCAATGGCTATCTCGAGCATCGCCGCCGCCGGTGTGATACTGCGTTCCTTCGCTATCTGAGCCAGGCTCGGGTGCGGTAGGCTAATTTTGTCGACATGGTAGAACATGTCCCACTCGGGTGGGCGTGCTTCTGCTCCAACGATTTCTGGGCCTTCATAAGGCTTGTCGGCTACTTCGATCAGCTTGCGCTTGAGTTCGGGATCGTTTTTCAGCTTGGCCAGTTGTGCATCAAGCGGCAGTTTACGGAAGTCCTTCCAGACATCCCAATTGTCGAATGGTGTCGCCGTCTCGAAAGAGAGGATTGAGTTGATCTCGCGGCTGTGTACCTGAGTCCAGATGCGCGCACCCTGTTGATTTTCCTCTTCGATAATCTCGTAAAGCGCTTTCCACTGACCCGGATATTCCTTGCGGCTGAGACTGCCAAAGGTAATGGGGCGGCCGCTCTTATTCGACAGTTCGCCGAGACTGCGATAGACGCCCATCATTTTCTGAATATCGCCGCGCTCCATCGCTAGCTGGAAAATGCCGGCGCCGGTTTCACCCATAGCCATTACAATATCGCGGACTTCTTCATCGCTGCCGATCCGGCTGGCGACAAAGCGGTCGTCGGATGTCAGGTGGCTGGGGCTACGAGATGTCGAAAAACCCATAGCTCCGGCCGTCACAGCTTCTTTCACCGCTGATTTCATTTTTTCAATATCGTTATCGGTTGCGTCCTCTTCGAACGCTCGTTCACCCATCACATAGGTGCGCAGGGCAGAATGCCCTATGTAGCCAGCGTAGTTGATGCCCTTCGGCATCTTATCGACAGCGGCCATGTATTCTGGATAAGTTTCCCAGTCCCAATTGATGCCTTCCAGCATTGCGCTGCGAGAAATGTCCTCTGCGCGCTCGAGATTGCGGAAGACGTAGTCGGCTTCACTTTCGCGGCACGGCGCTAGGGTGAAGCCGCAATTGCCCATCACGGTGGTAGTGACGCCGTGATAGCAGGAGCAACTGCCAAGCTGATCCCAAAACAACTGAGCGTCCATATGGGTGTGTCCGTCAACGAAACCCGGGGTTACAACATGGCCCTCGGCGTCAATCGTCTCTTCGGTCGCTTCGCCATTAATGCGGCCAATTTTTGCAATTTTGCCGTCTTTTATGCCAACGTCACCTCGATAGCGAACGCCGCCAGATCCGTCGATGATCATGCCATTCTTGACCACGAGATCGTAGCTCATCTTTTTCCCCTTTTCCCTAAGGCCTGGATCCAATATTCAAACAATTGTGCCAGTTGTAATCGCTGTCGTCCAATTTTGTCAGAAACAATAATTGCCAATTCAATTTCCGAGGCGCTATTTTGTATTACCCCCACACGTCGTAAACTTATCGCAGGGCGATGGTTCGGCCATTCGCGACCGGACAGTGTTCTTTAGGCATCAATGAAATCAAACAAAAAATTAAAGGCCGCAATCTTCGCGCTGGGCGTCGCGATGGTCGGCTTCCTATCTTATGAACTGTTCTACTGGTTGACCCATGTCTACGAGTTCGATGCTCGGATTAAGACCGAACTGACCACGCTGTCTAGCCGCGTTGATGCAAGCATCGAAAAAATTTATGTGAAGGAAGGCGATACGGTAACTAAGGGTCAGTTGCTCGTGTCTTTGGATTCTGAGGTTGAGCGTCTTCGTATAGAAGGCTTCAAGGTTGATCTGGTGCGTGAGCGGGCCCGCGTGAACAAATTGTTGGCCGAAAAGGATGCATTGGAGCAAAGTATTCGGTCGCGGATGGCAACGAAAAATGAAGAAATCCGTGCCTTGCGGATAGAGCAACAATCGATCAAAGACCGTCGTGATTTAGCTGCGAAGAACCTTAATCGGTCCAAAATTCTTCACAAAAAACAGTTACTGTCATCGAGTAAGCTCGAAGCTGAACAAGTTAAGGCACTATCATTGGCAGGGGAATTAAGCTTCGCTGCGGCGAAGGTACGAGTTGCAGAACGGGAATTGGATGAAATCAAGGCGTCTCACTCGGATATCGATGTACTCGTTTCCGAACTCGGCATCTCCAAGATTAATATCGAGAAAGTCAAGATCCTCATTAAGGAGTCGGAAGAAAAGCTGAAGTACCGATTTATTGTCAGCCCGATCGATGGAATTATCGATAACATATTTAAATACGAAGGCGAACACGTGGAGGAAGCCGAGCAACTCGTTCTGCTACACGACAAAAATTCCTTCTGGATAGAAGCTAATATAGAGGAGACGCAGCTACGTTACCTCAAGGTATCGCAGGATGTTATCATCGACATCGACGCATATCCGTTTGACAGCTTCTTTGGCACGGTGACCCGTATCGGCAGTGT
>CAYYUG010000003.1:124998-138313 GCA_964474755.1 uncultured Rhodospirillaceae bacterium
TTCATACAAAATGTTACGGCGATCATCGCCGCGATGGGCTGCGGTGGATTTATTCTGAAATATGGCGCTTGGCGTGTCAGTCAGGTTTGCTTGCTCTTGATGGGCACGAGCCTAATCATTATTGCGGGCAGCGTACTTTGGCTATACCCCTTGGGTGCTATTCTCTTGGGCGCCGGGGCTGTATCAACGCCGGCGAGTTCCCATATTTTGGCTCGTTACTGTCCACGCCGTATGGCGCCATTAGTGTTTTCCATCAAGCAAACTGGTGTGCCCGTAGGGAGCCTCATCGGGGGATTGTTGGTGCCGGCGTTGCTGGGCCTGGGATTTTATTTAGCGACCTTTAGAACGTCGTTCTATCTCGACGCCTATGGTGCAGCCTTCGTGACAGCCATGATCGTCTTCTCTGTCGGTATCATGCTGCAGCCATTTCGGGCATTTTTCGACTCTGATCGCGACCCCTCTGTGCAGCCCTCTTTCTCCGGCGTTTCGGAAACGATGAAGATAGTCGTCTCCGACCCTAATTTACGGGATCTTGCCTTTGCCGGCTTCGCCTTCGGTGGTTTGCAGTCAATATATTCCGGTTTTTTCATCCTCTATCTAATCGACGGACTGGAATATAGCGAAGTCGATGCGGGCTTAGCATTCGCCATAGCCAGCACGACAGCTGTTGTCGCACGTATCGGTTGGGGCTGGTTGGGTAGTACGCTTGTTTCGCCGCGCGTCGTTATGGGACTAATAGGTCTGTTTGGTGCAGTAGCTGCAGTGCTAACCGGCTACTATGAATTCGGTTGGAGTTTTACGGCGATTGTTGCCACGGCCATTCTATATAATATCACTGCCTTGAGCTGGCATGGAATACTATTAGCAGAAATCGCACGGCTCGCGCCGCCGGGCCAGGTCGGTGGTGTGACCGGCGGAGTGTTGTCTTTTACTTCGGTCGCGATGATGATCTATCCTGTGATCTATGGAAGCGTGCTGTACATCACCGAATCCTATGGTGTTGGTTTCTTTTTGGGCGCCGGGCCGTCGCTGATTGCTGCGTTTGTGTTTTTCCGACCACCGATGCAGGGGTCCTGGCTTAGGGTCGTGCTAGACGTGATGCGTTGGTCGATGCTGCCGGCACGGCTGGCCTATACATTCACGATTGTCCTAATTGGTAGCGTGGCGGGTGCCATATTCATGTATGGCGCGCTCAAACAGCCCTTCTGATGAATTTATTAACGGTAATTCGTGGATGTTAGGGCATGGCCAGTGAATAATTTGCGAGTGGTGCCGGACGAGGAAGAGCATATGACTGATTACGAACGATTCGAACTTGGTAATCTGCGTCTGCAGTGCGGCATGACGGTACCGCACGCCTTTCTCGCATACAAAACTTATGGGACGCTGGCTGCTGACAGATCCAATGCGGTGATTTACCCGACCTCCTTTGGCGCGCATCACACCGACATCGAATGGCTGATCGGCCCAGGTGGCATTCTTGATACAGACCGTTGGTTTGTTGTCATTCCAAATATGTTGGGCAACGGGTTGTCTACCTCGCCGAGTAATGTGGGGGAGCCCTTTGATAAGGGGCGCTTTCCTCCGGTCACCCATTGGGACAATGTCCATGCGCAAAAGCGACTGCTAGAAGAAAGGTTTGGTATAGATCAGCTGGCACTCGCCTATGGTTGGTCGATGGGTGCGCAGCAGGCACTGCATTGGGGAGCGATTTTCCCTGATCAGGTGGATAGGATCTGTGCTATTTGTGGTGCTGCCCGGACCTCGCCACATAACAAGGTGTTTATAGACGGTGTCCGCGCTACCCTGACTACTGATCCAGGCCACCGAAACGGTTATTTTGAGGAGCGCCCGGTGAAGGGCTTACGCGCCATGGGCCGGGTCTATGCTGGCTGGGCTATGTCGCAGGCCTTTTATCGCGAGAACCTTTACCTTAAGCACGGTTTTGGATCGCTGGAAGATTATCTGGTGCGCGGATGGGAGGCTAATTATTTGCGCCGCGACCCGGAAAACCTGCTTGCGATGCTTGGCGTATGGGAGCGGTGCGATATAAGTGATAACACGATCTTCAACGGTAACCTCGACCGAGCGCTAGGCGCTATTTCGGCAAAAACCCTAGTCATGCCCGGCCGCACTGACCTCTATTTCACGCCGGAGGACAGCGAGGCGGAGACAGTTAAGATTCGAAATGCCGTTTATCGCCCTATTGAATCTATTTGGGGGCACCGTGCAGGCAATCCTATTGAATGTGTCGAAGACCAAGAGTTCTTGCGCGCTGCGGTGCACGGCTTGATGGCAGAGTAGGGGTGATTAACTGAAATTTGAAATTGTCGTGGGGGATAGAAGTTGAGACTTGGCTTCCTCATTGCCTTCCGCGAACCATTGCGACATGACAAAATGCCGCCCAACGGTGCGTGGCGCCTCTAGAGTAAAACAGAATTGGAAGGAAATTTTGGTGGGAAAACAGCATTTATTATATGAGGTGCGAGACCAAATTGCGACAATCACTCTGAACCGGCCAGAAGCAAAAAACGCGTTGAGCATTGAGATGCGCGAACAACTGGATGCAGCCCTGAGTGAGACCCGCGATCGAGCTGGCGATGACGTCAGGGCATTAATCATCACTGGAGCCGGTGGAGCATTCTGCGCAGGCGGCGACGTCAAAGGTATGAACAACTCGCAGCAGGCTGGAGGTGTAGAGGCGAACGCCTCTCGCAGCCGCATGCGTGGCAGCCACAGTACGATTTACAATCTGTTCCATATCGAGTTGCCAGTCATCACCATGGTTGACGGTGCGGCAGCTGGGGCGGGAGCGAATATCGCACTTGCCGGCGACTTCGTTTTGGCTACGCCGCGTGCCTTTTTCATGCAGGCCTTTGCACGCATCGGCCTCGTGCCGGATTGGAGCGGCTTTTACATTCTGCCGAGATTGGTTGGCCAGATGCGCGCGAAGGAACTGGTATTCTCAGGCCGCCGTGTTTACGCGGAAGAAGCTAAAGAGATGGGTATGATCTACGATGTTGTCAGTCAGGATAATGCGATGGAGGAGGCACGCGCTTTTGCCAGTCGCTTCACGCACGCCTCTACTACAGCGATCGGCGTCGCTAAAAATGTACTAAATCAGTCCTACAATCAGGACCACCGGACCCTGCTTGAAATGGAAGCAGCTGGGCAATCAATCTGCCGCGATACAGAGTTCCACAAGGAGGCCGTGCGGCGCTTCGCTGAAAAGGAAACCCCACTCTATAATTGGGAAGCTTTTAAATAATGAGCGCGCGGCTGGTTGTTGAATTCATGGCGCTTATCAAGCCTGTCCTAATGTGGGCTGTGTTCTAAGGCTATGGTAGTGGGGTCAATTCTGCCTTGCTATTAACCAGCCGAGATTGGTCAGTCGTCATTATACAAAGTTGGAATATTACTCCGAGAGACCTCTCTCATTGTCCGATGTAGTTTCGTTTGTAGCTGATGTCGGGAGATAGCCTACCGCCTCGATTTCTACACAAAGTTCGGGCAGAACAAGCTTACTAACCTCTATGAGGGTTGAGACCGGGTAGTCGCCGGTAAAGAACTCACGCCGTGCCCTCCACACTTTGTCGCGGTCGTTTATGTCGGTCAAGTAGATCAATACTTTGACCACATCGTCCATGGTCCCACCCGCTGCCTCCATCAGATGCTTTATCTTGGTGAAAATTGCGACCGCTTGGCTGTAGGCGTCGTTGCCCTGGATTGCGCCGTCGAACTCCTGACCGCGCGCAGTCATACCAGCTATGTAGACATGTCGGTCCACGATCAAACAGTTAGACCAGGTATCAGCCGGGGGCTCGCCTACCTGCGAATGGGTTACCCGTCTTTTTGACATTAGAGAACCTCCCTTTGATTTGTCATTTCCAACTACCGCCACCATGCTTGTGAGCCATACCGGCCATGTTAAAACAATGCCCTTGCCAGATTCCAGTATGCTCATCAACGCTTGCTTGCGTGCCATAGAACACTTCATTGACGTTAATATCGCAGGCCTTTCTCCAGAGAACGTCGTTCATTTTCATAAAACCCGCTAAGCGAACGGCGGAGCCTACTGAGATGAAGAGGGGATCGACCTCGCCAAAGGCTCTTTCCGATGTATCAATCATGCCATCTATGGTCGGGCGGCTGTGCACTTTTGTGCCGGTTATCGACTTCTGGACATTGATTGCATTGACCTGCTCAACGGTTTCTTGCACTTCGTGACGGTTAACATCGGCGCAAAGCAAGTTTGCGCCCTAGCGTTCAAGGTTTATTGCCGAGGTATGACCGATGCCACTTCCCGCGCCGGTGATGCCGATATATTTGTTTTGAGAGAAAACTGATGTCTTCGGCATATTGGCGTTCGTGCTGGATCGCAAATGATGATTAATTGTTGCTTGCGTCCGCTTGCAAGGGCAATGCCGTGTCTGTGCTGGTTTCCCTCGACGCGGACTCATGGCACATTTGGGTATCAACGAACGCTATATCTGGTGAGCAACGTATGGGCCTTAACGATATCCGCGGTGTTCCGACATCGAGCGACAGTCAGGCTTCCCTTGACCGGCTAGAGGAGGCGCTTGATCTGGCGATAATTATGCGCGGTGATCCGGTTGTAGTTCTTGATGCTGCGCTCGATGCCGAGCCGGGCTTCGTACTCGGCCTATGCCTTCGTGCAGAGATGCAGCTGCTGACGACGGAGCGCTCCCGAGTGCCAATGGTGGCGCGCGACGTGGAGTTGGCTGAGGCACTGACCGGGACGGCGAATAATAGAGAGCGTGGTCATATCGCCGCCATCCGGGCATGGCTTGAAGGAAACATGGAGAAGTCGACGGAGTGCTGGGAGACTATATTGCTGGACTATCCGCGTGATTTGATCGCCCTTTATTGTGCCCACATGACCGATTTTTTTCTTGGTTCAGCGCCGCAGATGCGTGATCGAATTTCCCGGGCCCTTCGTGGTTGGGACGCGGATACCCCGGGTTATGGATATGTGTTGGGAATGTACGCCTTCTCGTTAGAGGAAGCTGGTGATTTTGCCCGCGCTGAGGATTTCGGCCGCAAGGCGGTCGAACTTAACCCAAGTGATGTATACGCAATCCATGCCGTGGCGCATGTCATGGAGATGCAGGGCCGTCAGGAAGATGGCATCAACTGGATGACGGAGCGGCAATCCGACTGGGCAATTGACTGCGGTTTTGCGATACATCTTTGGTGGCACACAGCGATGTATCACCTTGATCTTGAACAGTTCGATAGAGTGTTTGAAATCTACGAGAACGGCATCCGTCATAGTGTCGATGGGATTTCGCTGGAAGAACTGGACGCAGCCTCCATGTTGTGGCGGCTCAATCTTCTAGGGGTCGATGTCAGCGACCGCTGGGGAGAACTGGCCGATCGCTGGGAGCCGGCAGCGGAGGATACTTACTACGCCTTCAACGACATGCACGCGATGATGGCTTTTGCCGGAGCCGGACGGGACATGGCCGCTGCGAAGCTGCTTGCGGCAACAGCCAGCTACGTGACTGAACGTGGTGGCACCAACGCGCAGATGACTAAGGATGTGGGTATTCCGGTATGCCGTGCACTACTTGCCTTTAGCCGGGAGGACTACAATGCCGTTGTCGACCTGCTATTACCAATTCGTTACAAAAGCAATGTATTCGGCGGTAGCTACGCACAGCGCGACGTCATTGCACTGACCTTGATTGAGGCGGCGATCCGGGCTGGTCGTTTTTCATTGGCGCATGCCTTGTTGGCTGAACGTACTGCACTGAAAGAAACCAGTCCGATGACCTGGAAGTTAATGGCTCGTTCACTTGACGGTTTAGGTGACCGCGCCAGGGCAGACAATGCGCGGGGGAAAGCAGAAGCGCTGCTTTCCGGAATCCGACTTACGGAACTCGACAATACCGGTCTGCGCAATGATCCAGTCTTTATTCCAGGTGGCTGCCTACTTTGAGCATGTGTCGAGCTTCCAACAGAGTCTTAAAATCATTTTGGCACATGGCCCGAGAAGCCGTCGGATGGCCTAGGGGTTGTCTATATCGACAACTAAAACTCTATGTTGGTGGGCAAATCTGATTGGGGGGCGAGGCGGATGCTATCAACCCCGGATCTCGGCAAATTCACCGGCTGTTTGCGCAGTTCGCTTCTGACACTTTAAGGTCGGCTCAGTATTAGCTGATCGGGTGCACCAGCATGTTCGACTTTCTTACAACGCAAGCGAATACGAATGATAATCTCGCCTTGCATTGTAACTTTGGCCCAGTGAAATTCGCTATCCAATGTGATGATGATGTGACCTATGCCGTGGCCGATGGCGCGGGAGTGCAACTATCAGATACAGAACCCAGTGAAGGCGTGGATTTTACAATGGCGGCCTTGCGTACGCACTGGTCGGAGCTGTTTAAGGACGAACCGGCACCCGGTTTTCAGACGTTGTCGGCGATGCGGCGTACCCAAAACTTGATCGTTACCGGCGACATGACCAAGTTCTTTCAGCATATGATGTTGCTGGAAATGTTGTTTTCGGGATTAAGCGACAACGAGCCTACAGAAATTTTGGCTGCTCCTGAAGTTGAACCAGTAATCGGTCGATATCTTCGCTTGATGCTCGAAGGAAAGCCACATCGGCTCTATTTTGAGGAGGCGGGCGATGGTATCCCGCTTATCTGCCTGCATACCGCGGGGAGCGATGGGCGGCAGTTCCGCCATATCCTAAACGATAGAGCGGTTACCAACCGTTTCCGTGTGATTGCCTTCGATTTGCCTTGGCACGGAAAATCTTCACCGCCGCCGGGATACGAGTACGACGTCTACGAGCTAACAACAGACCGCTATATGGAAATCGTAATTGCGGTAGCTGATGCGTTGAAGTTGGATAAGCCTGTTGTGATGGGATGCTCAATCGGCGGTCGTGCAGTACTCCACCTAGCGCTTCGACATGGTGAGCGCTTCCGCGCTGCGATTGGGTTGCAATCCGCGCTCTATGCGGAAGATCGAAGCCTCGGTGATCCGCAGCCGGAGAAAGCACTGCACAGGCCGGATATCCACGGTGGCAAGCTGTCTGGTGCTTCTATGGCCGGGATGATCGCGCCGCAGTCACCGTCGACGGAACGTTGGGAGACCATGTGGCATTACATGCAGGGCGGACCAGGCATTTTTCTTGGGGACATCCGCTATTATTTTAAGCACGGCGACCTGCGCAATGGGCTGGCTGACGGTTTGAAGGACAGCCCTTGTCCTCTCTATCTGCTTAACGGCGAATATGACCCGTCTGCCACGCCAGAGATGGGCCGCGAGGTTGCGGACTTGGCTAATGCTGCCCATTTCGAGGTGATGCGAGGTATGGGACACTTCCCGATGTCTGAAAATCCAAAATTATTCCGGCGCTATTTGTTGCCGGTTCTGGAAAAGATATTGGCTGCTTAAATTTAAGACAAATATTTGAGAGTATTTGATGATAGAGCCCCGCACTCCCATACTTGTCGGCTCCGGGCAGGTTAGCGATTTCGACACGCCGCCAGAAGCGGGCACATCTGCGATCGACATGATCGAACGGGCCGCACGGACTGCCGCGGCGGATACTGGAGCGAGTAAGAGGCTATTGGCATCACTTGACTCAGTTTGCATCCTGCGGCTCTACACAGATACGAGTTGGCGCTTTCAGTCGCCATTCGGGAAATGCACTAACCCGCCGGCGGCTGTGGCGGTCCGTTTGGGAGTAGCGCAGGCGCGGCTTCAATACACTCATCCGGGAGGCAATATGCCGCAATACATGGTCAACCGAACAGCGGAGGAGATTGCGGCGGGTGAAGTTGAAGTTGCTCTTATCGCCGGCGGCGAAGCACTGCGCACCATGCGCGGCGCGCGCAAAGCGGGCATGGAGATCGATTGGCATGAGGATGCGCCGGATGAATATGGTGACTATGTTGAAATCGGCGACCCGCGGCTAGGCATAAACGACTACGAGGAACGGCACGAGATGCGGGCGCCGATCATGATCTACCCCATGATTGAGAATGGAATTCGGGCCTATCGGGGGCGGACTGTCGCCGAACACCAAACGATGATGGGTCGATTGTTGGCTGGGTTTGCAGATGTTGCTGCGGCTAACCCCTTGGCTGCTAGACGCGACGGCTATAGCCCGGAAGCAATTGCAGCGGTTTCGGAGGAAAACCGATATATCGGTTTTCCCTATACGAAGTTGATGAACTCCAACCCGTATATCGACCAATCAGCTGCGGTAATCATGACATCGGTCGAAAAGGCGCGGGAACTGGGTATCGATGCGTCGCGTTGGGTATTTTTGCATGGTTGCGGAGATGCAAACGAGCATTGGTTCGTCAGCGAGCGTATCAATTATCACTCGGCGCCGGCGATCCACATGATGGCTTCGAAGGCATTCGATATGGCCGGCAATACAATCGAAGATATGGATTACATTGACTTGTATAGCTGTTTTCCATCCGCAATCGAGATGGGTTGTCAGGAGATTGGAATTGCTGAAGACGATCCGAGGGGTCTGACTGTGACCGGTGGCCTACCTTTCTTTGGTGGTCCAGGTAACAACTACGTCACTCATTCGATCGCGGAGATGATGAATAAGGTGCGCGCGAAACCGGGTAGCTTCGGACTGTGCACGGCTAACGGCCATAACCTCACAAAACATTCTGCGGGCATTTATTCGGCAATACCGACAGAAGGTGCCTGGTTACGTGAAGATCCCCGAATTTATCAAGCCGAACTAGATGCCATGCCGAAACCGGCCTTGATCGAGCGTGCTGAGGGTAGCGCCGATATCGAAACTTACACAGTGATGCATCGTCCTGACGGGCCGGAACATGGCTTGATCGTTGGACGTTTGAGTGAGAGCGGTGAGCGGTTCCTGGCGAACACGTCGCAGGACAAAGAGACCCTGGCTGATCTACAAGAAAATGGTGACGTCGGCCGTACTGGCCAAGTTTCTCATATTGAAGGGAAAAACCATTTTATTTTAACTTAGTAAGTGTTCTGAACTATATCATGTAATATGTTGATATATTAGAATTTAATGGTGATCGGAATCTTTTTTTGTTGAGACTGCTAAGTCTAGGATGATTGGCTCACCATTGTCCATGACCTAGGAGGCCATGATAAAACGTATTGCTTTGATAGCCGCTTTGGTACTTGCACTCTCGCCATTGGGGGCCGCGTACGCGCAAATTGCAGCGTCTATAGTCACGAACGTGACGTCCGATGCCACGATGCGAGCCGCGGCGGAAGTAGTTCATAGCGCTACGCAAAACGCGCTGAATTCTGGCAAGAAAACCGAGGCGATTAAGACTGGCAATATTAAAGCGCCTGCCAAGAAAACAGGGCGGCGGTAAAGAAAAGCACGAACTAGTAGGATATAAGCACGAGCGCCAACGTCGCAGCATGTAGGTGGCGCTTTGTCCGCATAGTTCCAAAGACTGTCGGTTTTTGTTATCAGGCCATCGGTATTACTGAAAAGCTAAATGTTCAGTTCATATCGGAGGGGTAGCAGCGGATTGTCACATTTGCCAGGATGCAAATATTGTTTTCATCGGTATATTGCGTGTGCGTCACTTCCCCTCATAACAAATAAATGCAGTTTGGAAGTTAATACGAAACAAGGCGTTCTAGAAGGCGCAATTCCTCGAAATTAATGGCCCTTGAAGCTGGGCGTCCGTTTTTCCCGCCAGGCGTCATGCGCCTCAGCACGGTCTTCGGTAAACTCTAGTGCCATGAAACGGTAGGCGTCCGCCAGTGCCGCATCCGTAATGTTTGGAATGTCGAGGCTTCGGTTCATGGATTCTTTGACTAGTCGTGCAGCAAGTGGTGGCATGCCTGCGATGTGCTCGGCGACTTCTATCGCTTGTTCCATCAATTTGTCATGAGGGACGCACCATTGTGCCAGACCGATCCGGTGGGCTTCCTCGCCTTTTAGCGGGAAGCCCATGGCAACCCGCATTGCTTGGCCACGACCGACCCATCGGGCGAGCCGTGCCGAACCACCATAGGCTGGGATGATGCCGAGTGCGACTTGTGGTAGCCGCCATTCAGCTTTTTCCGAGGCGATAATCAAGTCGCAACAGAAGGTGATTATGCAGCCGATGCCAATGGCATAGCCGTTGACCGCGCAGACAATTGGCTTGGCGAAATTGTTTAGCATCGTGAAGGGCTGTTTCTTTAGGCGCGGCAATCCCTTGATAAAATCTGCCGTCGACGGATGCGAATGGGTGTTTGGGTCTTTCAAATTGGCGCCTGCGCAGAAGGCTCCGCCATCCTCGTCTCCTGTCAGGATGGCACAGCAGATCTCGTCATCGGCTTCCATTTCAGTGAAATACTCTTCAATTGAGTCGTAAAAATCAGGTGCCCAGGCGTTGCGGTTCTTGGGGCGGCTCAAGGTTACGATCCCTATGGAACCGCGTTTTTCGTAGAGGACCGGCACAGGCGTCTCCTAACTTGCTAGATTGAGGCTCCAGCCTAGACACTAGCCCCTGCGCGGTGCAAATCAGAGCATAGAGAAACTTTGTAGGATGCGGATCGTCTATAGGCGCTCCATATATTTGTCGCTCCAGAATAAGTTGCTAGAGACGATTTATTCAATCGTGTTAACCAGGCCTCTGTGTAGGGCGGGCACGTAAATTTGTTAAGGCATACAACAGACTACAACGGCTTTCACATTCGCCTGTTTTCCCTAATGAAACCTTGCGGTGCTGTGCGATCCAATTACTTTATTCGACTTGGATGCAGTGCTCTACTGAGCGCAACGGAATAGGAATCGAAGGGAAATTGGATTATGACTCAACCGGTGACGCTGGTGACGGGTACCTCGAAAGGGATTGGGAAGGCGACCGCGGAGCGGCTGGCTGTTGACGGACACCTAGTGATAGGCATCGCTCGTACCACACCGAGCGATGCACCCGGCCCATTCTATTCGGTCGATTTGATCGACCGCGAAGCGACGGCGCAGGCGCTGGCAGAAATCACCTCGGCCTATGACATTGACAATTTGGTCAATAACGCTGGTTACTCTTCGCCGCAGACACTGGAGGACACGGACTTTGAAACTTTCGACAGCGTCATCGCGGTCAATCTCGGGGCAACTCTGCAGTGCACACAGGCCTGCCTGCCTTCCATGAAGGCCAAGGGGAAGGGTCGTATTGTCAACATTTCGAGTCGCGCCGTTCTAGGTAAGGAAGAGCGGACAGCTTACGCTGCGGCGAAGGCAGGCACGATCGGCTATACTCGGACTTGGGCGTTGGAATTGGCGGAGTACGGTATCACCGTGAATGCGGTGGCACCGGGTCCGGTGGCGACTGCATTGTTCAAACGCAATCATCCGGAAGGCTCCGACAAGTTAACGGCTGTTATGCGCAATGTCCCACTGCAGCGCGGCGGTGAACCGGAGGAGATAGCAGGGCCGATCAGCTTCCTGTTATCCGATGACGCGTCCTATATGACGGGACAAGTGCTTTATGTCTGCGGCGGAATGAGTGTCGGTAATGGTGCAGTCTGAGCTTGCTGTCTGAAGACAGCGTACCATAGGTAACCATCGAACAATTGTTACAATTCACAAGGAGCAAGAACCAATGGCAGGGCTGTATTTTGAGGAATTTGAGATCGGACTGGTGTTCGAACATGACCTCACCCGTACCGTGACCGAAATGGATAACGTGCTGTTCACAGCGCTGACCCACAATGCGCAACCGCTACATCTGGATGCGGAATTTTCCAAAGACACGGAGTTCGGCAAACCTCTAGTTAACAGCATCTTCACATTGGGCCTAATGATCGGCGTGTCGGTGCAGGATACGACTTTGGGTACGACGGTCGGCAATCTTGGAATGACAGAATGTCGGTTTCCGAAGCCGGTCTTTCACGGTGATACGCTACGGTCAGTCACGACGATCAAAGATAAAAGGGAGAGCAAATCACGCCCGACCATGGGCATCGTCACGTTTGAACATCGGGCCTTTAACCAGCGCGACGAAGAAGTGGCCTATTGTCTGCGCTCCGGCTTAATGCGGAAGAGGCCGGCATGACCTTGCGCTCCTTTCTTTTCGTCCCGGGCGACAGCGAACGTAAGATGGTTAAGGGTGAAAGCAACGAAGCTGATGCTGTCATTCTCGACCTTGAAGATTCTGTATCCAAGGATCGCCTCGAAATTGCCCGCGGTATGGTTGAGGAATATTTAACCGCCCATAAGGACGACCGCACCCGTCAGCAGGTTTGGGTGCGGATCAATCCGCTTGACACCGAATATCCGATGTATGATTTGGCGGCTGTCATGAATGGCGCACCCGATGGGATACTTCTGCCTAAGACTTACTCTGCCAAAGAAGCTGTGGCCTTGAGCCATTCGCTGAGTGCATTGGAAGCGCGCGAAGGGCTGGAGATCGGCACGACCAAGATCCTCGCCGTGGCGACGGAGACGGCGCGGTCGCTATTCGATCTCGACACCTTCATTGGCGCGACCCCGAGGCTCTATGGCATGACCTGGGGGGCAGAGGATCTCGCGGCAGCGCTGAGTGCAACTAACAACCGTCTAGCGAACGGGGATTATGACGGGCCTTACCAACTAGCTCGTACGTTGTGTCTCGCGGCTGCAAGAGCAGCCGAAGTGATGCCAGTCGACACGGTGTTTACCGATTTTCGTGACAATGACGGGCTGATGGCCGAGGCTGTTCAGGCACGTCGCTCCGGATTTTTTGGTAAGATGGCGATTCATCCGGCGCAGTCAGCGCCTATTAACGAGGCCTTTACCCCGACAGCAGACGAAATTGCGCATGCCAAGCGCATCGTCCAGGTCTTCGAGGAAAATCCGGGCGCTGGTACAGTCGGTATCGACGGTATGATGATCGATATGCCCCACTTGAAACAGGCGCGCGCGATCCTGTCTCTGGCTGAGGCGGTGGCAGTAAAGGGATAGGCGCGTTTTCGCTCATCTCGGGGGGAGGGGGCAGTTTATGGGAACCCTCTCTCGAGGAAAGAAGCGACAAATAGCTCATTGAGCATACTGCGCATTATATCACACCGTCCGCCCGCAATGCCGCGATCTTCTCCTCCTGATACCCAAATTCTCTCAGCACCGCTTCAGTGTTGGCCCCTAATTCAGGTGCAGGTAGGCGCAGTTCGCAGGGCGTTTCGCTCATCTTTACGGGGAAACCGGTCATGCGGATTGGCCCGTGGCCAGGATGCTCGACGCTCAGTAGCATGTCTTGCGATAGCAACTGCGGGTCCTGGAAGAGGGTTTCCATGTCTTGCACCTGGCCGCAGGGAACACCTGCTGCATTCAGTATATCGA
>CAYYUG010000004.1:0-5067 GCA_964474755.1 uncultured Rhodospirillaceae bacterium
TTATGGTGGGCGCGGCTGGGATTGAACCAGCGACCCCTACGATGTCAACGTAGTGCTCTCCCGCTGAGCTACGCGCCCATTTGAATTGCGGTTATATTCATTTAGGACGTGAATGCAAGGGTTAGGCCCATCCAAATTTTCGGGGGCGCACGCCATACTTAGTGGGACAGACGCAAAGGAAATAGCATGAACATAGACGTAACGCGGCTGCGGTCTGAGACACCAGGGTGTGAAAATCAGGCCCATTTCAATAACGCCGGTGCAGCCCTGCCACCGAGACAGGTCCTCGACACAGTGATTCAGCACTTAAAGCGAGAAGCGGAGATTGGCGGATACGAGGCCGCCGCGGAAGCGGCTAACCGGCTAGAATATTTTTACAACACAGCGGCCCGTTTGGTTGGCGGGATGCCGCAGGAGATTGCCTATATCGAAAATGCAACACGTGCCTGGGACATGGCGTTCTACTCAATCGATTGGCAAAGCGGTGACCAAATTCTTACCGCACAATCGGAATATGCGGCTAATTACATTGCCTATCTGCACATGGCCAAACGACGCGGTGTCGAGATCATCGCTGTGCCGAACGACGAGCATGGACAGATTTCGGTCTCGGCGCTGGAGGAGCGCGTTACTGATCGCACCAAATTGATCACGATCACCCATATCCCGACTAATGGCGGCCTGGTCAACCCGGCTGCCGAAGTTGGTAAGGTCGCGAAAGCGCACGGTATTCTCTATCTGCTAGATGCTTGTCAATCGATTGGCCATATACCGATGGACGTGAAAGCCATTGGCTGTGACATGCTTTCAGCAACCGGGAGAAAATATCTTCGAGGTCCTCGCGGTACAGGGTTCCTGTGGGTACGAGAGCCGCTCATCGAAACATTGGATCCCCCCTTGCTCGACCTGCACGCAGCGACACTTACTGGGCCGCATAGCTATGAGGTTCGAAACGATGCACGTCGCTTCGAGAATTGGGAGAGTTTTGTCGCCGGGCGCCTAGGTCTCGCCTCCGCAATAGACTACGCGTTAGATCTCGGCCTAGATACCATCCGCGACCGCATCTACAATCTGGCAAGCCTATTAAGGGCAGGGCTTGACGGGCTCCCCAGCGTCACCATATGCGACCTAGGAGCAGAGAAGTGCGGTATCGTCAGCTTCACGGTCGACGATTATACTCCCGCGCATGTTAAAGAGACGATGGCGGCGCAACAAATAACCGTCCACACATCGCGACGCGCCTCGACCTTACTTGATATGACGGAACGTGGCATCGACGCTCTAATCCGTGCCTCAGTGCACTACTACAACACAGAGGAAGAGGTTGATCGACTGATCGGAGCCATCGCCAGACTCTAGCCCCAGAGCGCCGGACTGGGCGGGTTCAAAGTACTGCCTTCATAAACCAATCCCTCCAGGTGATCCTTAGCTAACAACAGCGGGCCGTCTAGGTCGACCACTTCCGCTCCTTGCGCCACTAAAACGCCCGGTGCCATTGCCAGGGACGTGGCAATCATACAGCCAACCATGATCTTCATCCCGCGCGTCCGCGCCGCATCGCGAAGGGTCAGTGCCTCGGTCAGACCCCCTGTCTTGTCAAGCTTGATGTTAATCATCTCATAGCGACCGTCGAGCGCATCCAAATCGGCGCTGGTGTGACAGGATTCATCGGCGCAGATAGGCACCGGATGCGCACAATCAGCCAATGCCGCGTCTTGACCCGCTGGAATGGGCTGTTCGATCATCTCGACGCCCAAAAGCGCTAGCTCTTTGCTGAATGGTTCGACCATCTCCATCGACCAACCCTCATTCGCATCAACGATGATGCGTACGTCCGGCGCTGCGTCACGCACTGCCGAGACACGGGCAATATCGCCTTCACCAGTCAATTTGAGTTTTATCAACGGCCGGTAGGCGTTCTCGGCTGCCACCTTTGCCATATTTTCCGGCGTATCCAAGCTAAGCGTGTAGGCCGTCACAAGCGGAGCCGGCACGTCAAGACCCGCGAGTTGCCAGACCGTTACACCTCTAAGCTTCGCCTCCAGGTCCCAAAACGCACAATCGAGCGCATTGCGAGCCGCGCCCGCTGGCAATGCCTCCTGCAACGCCTCCCGATTAAGACCACCGGCAATTGGTTCAGCGAACCGATTAATGTCAGCGATCACACCTTCCACGGTTTCATCGTATCGAGCATAGGGCATGCATTCAGCTCGGCCCACGATGTCTCCATCATGAATTTCAACAATAACGACCTCAGAGCTCGTCCGACTGCCCCGTGAAATCGTAAAGGCTTTAGCCAACGGCCAGGACTGATGCGCAACCTTGAGCTGCGGCATCAGATTGCGTCGACTAGTCGCGCAGCGCCATACCGGAATGCATCTACACAGGGCAGGCCAAGCTTGGTTTCCAGTTCCTGCAACAGCTTGTCGGCCTCACCATCGGACAGCGCGGAGGTATTTACTGACACGCCAATGCAACGGATATTCGGATTGGTCAGACGCCCGGATGAAATATTGGCGTCAATCACCGCTTGTAGATCGGGCATGGGCACAGTCGGCGTACCTCGCATGTGCGGTCGGGTTGGTTCATGGCACAAGACGATAGCATCCGGCTGTGCGCCGTGAAGCAAACCAAGTGTGACACCGGCGTAGGCCGCGTGGAACAGCGAGCCCTGTCCCTCAACAATATCCCAATGATTTTCATCATTGTCTGGCGTCAGCCACTCGGTCGCACCGGAAATAAAATCGGCGACCACCGCATCGACAGACACACCGTCCCCAGCAATGAAAATGCCGGTCTGACCAGTCGCCCGGAAGGTAGCTTTGATGCCTCGCGCCTTCATCTCCTTCTCAATGGCGAGAGAAGTGAACATCTTGCCGACAGAGACATCCGTGCCGACGGTCAACAGACGCTTGCCGGACCGTTTGTGGCCCTTGCCAGTAGCGAAGTCGCGCGTCGGGTGACGTGCGTCGTAGAGCGTCCGTCCCAGTTTTTCAGCCTTCTCTGCTATGCCGGGCAGATCGGTCAGGCGCATATGCAAACCGCTGGCGATATCCATACCGAGGTCCAACGCCTTGTCTAGGCTTGAGACCCAACTATCTGGCAAGTAGCCGCCCTGGTTGACCACGCCGACGATCAGTGATTTGGCGCCCGCCTCAGCGGCCTCCTCCAAGTTCATATCTGGTAGACCTACATCGGCCTTACAGCCTTCGAGACGAAACTGGCCTATACACCATTCCGGCCGCCATTTGGCCACTCCATTGGCAGTCTTGGCTGCAAGCTGATCCGCCGCATCGCCCAGGAACATGAGATACGGATTGGCTATACTCACGGTTTAATTCCCCCTCTATACGTCACGCTGCCGACGATGCAGCCCATTTTGTTTTCTGCTTACGCCGCCCTTTGGTGACGGCGCTCAAAGCGTCATACATGATCGACATCGCCCGGTCGACTTCCGCGTTACTGCTAGTCATAGGCGGCACCAGCCGGATAACGTTCTTCAAATCGCGAACGCCGCGGGTCTGAAATATCAGCCCGTGCGATAGACAGTATTCGAACATAGCCGATACTTCCTTGTTTGCCGGTGTCTTTTTCACCCGGTCCGTCACGAACTCTATACCCAGCAACACGCCGCGGCCGCGGATATCACCGATCAGATCGAACTCCTTGGCCATATTTCGGAACGCCCGCTTGATCCGGCGCTCGATCCGAGCTGCCCGGCCTGCCATATCCTCCTCGACGACGATCTTCAGGCTTTCCTCCCCCGCTGCGCAGAGTAACGGGTCGGTCGCATGGCTACGCGTTGCGAAGTAGCCGGCATCGACGGCCAATTGGGCGATCTTATCCGTGGTGCACACGGCACTTATAGGCAGTCCACCGCCGAAATGCTTTGAGATGGTAATGATGTCGGGATTGACGCCCTCTTCGTGTTGATATCCAAAAAGCTTCCCAGTTTTCCCTAAGCCGGTCTGCGACTCGTCGAAGATCAGCAACATCCCGCGATCGTCACAGGCTTTGCGTACCGCTTCGTAATAGCCTTTGGGCGGAACAATAACACCGCCAGCGCTGAGAATTGGTTCAGCGATGAAGGCCGCCGGTTTGGCTGTAAAATTAGCATCCGCCATGTCCATCCCTGATTCCAAGCATTGAAACTTGCAACTCGGATACGTCAATCCGACCGGGCAGCGATAGCAATAGGGCGCCAGGATCGACGCCGTCGCTGGAGCGATGACAGCATGCTTTCGCCGGGTCCAGTTGAAGGAGATAGAGCGGGTTAGGTAGGACGTTGAGCCATGTAATCCAGCATGCAGGCCAACCACATCCAATCCGCCAGTTGCCTTGCGGGCGAGATCGATCGAAGCCTCAATGGAGTCGCTGCCGCTGACCAGAAACAGTGACTTATTTAGGGGTTTGGGCAACAATTTCCCCAGCGTTTCGTGCAACTTCAACCTAGGCACGTGCAGCAACGCATTCGAGGCATGCATCATGGTTTTCAGGGTCTTTTCGATCACCGCCATCATGCGCGGATGCTGATGGCCTAGTGCCGCTCCCATCTGCCCGGACTGGAAATCGATATATTCCTTGCCCTCGGTGTCGGTAACGATCACGCCTTCGGATCTTTCCAGAACCGGCCGATCCTCCAGACCGCCCATATAGCTGCCACTCTCCGTGGGAAACATCCACTGATCGACGATCCTTTTGATCTGATTCTTTTTCATCCCCTCCCCTTTCCGGTCCGCCTAAGACAATGTCTTCGACGTATCTAGGGCGAACAGTTCTAGGTTCCAGTCACAGCCGCTTAGCTGTTGTTGGCCCATTGACATTAGACAGCCAGCAAACTGCATCGCGGCCTCGGCGAACGAGTTCAACACCAGTAAACGCCGTTCAACGCCGTCGCACAAACTTTCGATCTGGCTCGCTCCATTAACCAGCACCCTAATAACCATGAAGTCGAGCTAATCATAAACCCCTACATTACCGTAAAACATGGCTTCCAAATACAACGACATGTCGATGCCCATCATTGGCTTGCCAGCACTCGTCGCTTCCGCATTGCGTTCGTCAGTG
>CAYYUG010000004.1:5167-8963 GCA_964474755.1 uncultured Rhodospirillaceae bacterium
GATGCCCATCATTGGCTTGCCAGCACTCGTCGCTTCCGCATTGCGTTCGTCAGTGACTACCAAGATTTCTGCACAGCATCTCATAAATTGCGGCAGATCGCGTCGCCAACCTTGTGAATGAGATAGAAGGTTGGCAGCAGTGCATCTCCCAGGGATTTAGATACCTACCCGCCGTGTTTGACAGCCGGCGATACACTCCAAGCGGTGTTCCAGCAGCGGCACGAGGCCTTTGCGAAACATTTGGTCGATTAAATTCGACAAGCCGCGCAAACCCGTGAACAGGATACCGGTGAGGAGGACATGCACCGATCCGCCTTTGATTTCCATGTTAAAAGTCGCTTTGCCTGCCACGTGACCGACGCAGGTATCGGAGAGGTTACCCGTGATCGGCTCGTTCAAAAAAATATCTTACTAAAGAGGCCAGACACGAATGCAGGCGATCACGGATTGCAATTTCCACCCGGCTGAGCGCTATCGATTTACACGAGCGTTTCTGTCGACAAGAGTATTAAGCGGCAGTTATGCCACCCTGTTCAAGGTACCGGCGAAAGGTGTCAGCGATAGCATCACGCAAGCCGGTCTTGGCACGCCAACCCAATTCGCGAACCGGTCGGCACTAAGCCATTTCCGCGGCGTACCGTCTGGCTTGCTAGTATCGAATACCCATTCGCCTTCAAATCCCACGACATCGCAAACCGTCTCAAACAGCTCGCGGATGGTGAGATCGTCGCCGACACCGACATTAAGAGCGGTGGAACCTCCGCAGTGCACCATACCCGCCGGCAGAAAGTCGTGAATGTTTTGAGAAATTTTCCGTCAAACAAAAACGCCGAGCAATCAGCTCAGACCGATGGTCGTCTGGGAAGAGAATGACAGTTCCAAACTACCATCGGTTAACGCTACCCGCTGCACGAGGCTCACGATCGCAGCTTCGCCCTTGATGAACTATTTTAGCACTTGCAAAACCACTTTTAGTTGGCCGCTTAACGCAAACGGTTCTGCTTCAATAACAGAGCATCTGTGCCAATGCTTAACAGACGGATAAAAGCACAATCATTAACAGCCGACTAAATCGGGCCTACCAGCGCTATTTATCGACGTCAGACGCCACTTTCATGCTGATGATCTTGTCCGGGCCATCCACCGCCCCTGTCTGCGGGTGGCCGCGTTTGATATTATCCACGAACTCCATCCCTTCAATCACGCGGCCCCAAACGGTGTACTGCCGATCCAGGAACTTCGCGTCATCAAAGACGATAAAGAACTGACTGTCGGCGCTATTCGGATCCTGTGCCCGCGCCATCGACAAAATTCCACGGACATGCGGCTCTGCACTGAACTCAGCATCAAGATTCTTGCCGGAACCGCCCGTGCCTGTGCCAGTGGGGTCACCGGTCTGTGCCATGAAGCCATCTATAACACGGTGGAAGACGATACCGTCATAGAACCCCTGACGAACCAGTTCTTTGATCCGCGCCACATGGTTTGGTGCCAGGTCAGGCAATGTTTCGATGACGACGCGGCCATCCTTCAGTTCAAGATAAATCATGTTTTCCTTGTCGCTTGCAGCGCCGGCGCCGCTCGCCAGCAAAATAATTCCCCACACGGACCCGATCAATAGCAGCAGTCGTCGCACTTTTCATTCCCTTCCTTGGCAAAACACGAATTCTATCGGAGCGCGGCGGCAATGTTGCCACCATCGACGGTCACGACAGCCGCGGTGGTGCGCTCCGCTTTCGCTAGATAGACGAATGCATCCGCAACATCTTTGGCGCGAACTTCCTGATGCAGCAGGTTGCCGGCCATGTAATTAGCCTCGCTGACGCCGCGCGCTTCGGCGCGAGCCGCGATCATATCATCGTTCAGCAAACCGCTGCGGATGCGATCAGCATTGACGGCATTCGCCCGAATGCCTTCGGCACCATGATCAACGGCGTATTGTCGAACCAATGACATGGTAGCGGCCTTGGGCAACCCGTAGGGGCCGAAATCGGGTCCCGGATTGACCGCCTGTTTCGACGTGTTGAACAGCAATGCTCCACCGGTACCCTGCGCCCGCATGACCTTGACCGCCGACTGTGCGACTGACTGATGAGCGAAGAAGTTGAGCTCGAAGGATTCACGCAGAACTTCGGCGCTAACATCACCAATCCGCCCGCTCCATGCTGCACCGGCATTAGAAACAACCACATCAACGCCGCCAAAGCATTCGCAAATCTGATTAAACGCCACCTCCACGGAATTCGAGTTGGTCACATCACAGGTGAAAGGCGCACCGGCGATCCCCTCAAGTCCCCCAGCCGCCGCATCACTATCTATATCCAGCGCAGCGACTGTCGCGCCTTCCGCCGCAAACGCCCGGACCATCGCCTGGCCGATCGCGCCGCCAGCGCCCGTGATCACCACGATCTGTCGAGCCATGGGCTTTTCAGCGCCTTTGCCCAGCTTGGCTTGTTCCAGCGACCAGTATTCAATGTCGAACATATCGGCCTCGGCAACACACTCATAGGTTCCGATCGCTTCCGCATCGGTGATCGTATCCACTGTATTTTCTGCGAGATCGCCAGCAACAGCAGCGGATTTTGGGCTATCCCCAATTCCGAACAAACCGAGACCGGGTACCAGTGCGACCCGCGGCAACGGATCTAGCGGGGTCTTTGGCCGCTCCTGCCTTGGATTGTGCCGCGCAAAGTAATCGCGATAGGCGTCGGCGAAACTCGCGAAGGCCGCAGTTGCGCCTTTGCGAAAATGGTCCAACTTGCCAGCCTCAGGAACAGGCAGCAGCACCGGTGTGTTCTTGATACGAATATTGTGGTCCGGTGTCACCACGCCGACCTGACTGTAGCGTCCGACTTCCGCCCCGTTGACGTAATTCATGATCTCTGGCCGCGTGCGGAAGTCCACCACCATGCGCCGCCACGACCCATCACCCAGCTCCGTTGCCGCAAGCCCACGTAAGATTGGCGCAACATCGGCAACCGCAGCAATTTTGGACGGCAGTTCTGCGGCGACAAAAACCAATTTGCGACCCTTTTGCAATCTCTCTTCGGCCATTGTCACCGCACCGATCATACGTTCGTATGCTTCTTGCGCACTGTCTCCGAAGGTAAAAATACCATGCTTGTGCAAGATCAATCCGTCGACGTCAGGGTTTTGCCGATAGATCGAGGCGGCACTTTTCGCCAAAGCAAAACCCGGCATGATATAGGGCACCGAGCCCATGCTATCCCCGAATATTTCGGCGCATAAGTCCTCGCCGTCAGGTTGATCGCTAACACTCAAGATCGCGGTGGAATGGGTGTGAT
This sequence comes from uncultured Rhodospirillaceae bacterium, assembly GCA_964474755.1. Lineage (GTDB taxonomy): Bacteria > Pseudomonadota > Alphaproteobacteria > UBA8366. The sequence continues at coordinate 8,473 of CAYYUG010000004.1, forward strand.
CGATAAATTTATGCGGAAGGAAAGCGTGCAGCAAAGTTTCAACAGACGGGTTCGGCGCCGCACTATCGAGCAGGTTGCCCCGCTGGACATTGACCATATCCTCGTCGCTTAGCCTGTCCAGCGCTTCCAGCCGCAACAGCGGATCCAATCGCACGGCCGGTAAGCCCGCCGGTTCGATATCACTAAGGTCCCACCCGCTACCCTTGACGCAAAGGACCTCCACCTCATTACCAACAATGTCCGTCTGACTAGTCTTCACTGATGTGTTGCCGCCACCATGCAAGACAAGGCGCGGGTCACCGCCCAGTAATCGGCTGGTATAGACGCGCAGCGCCAGATCCCGGTTCACACCAACATCGGCATACCGGCTGGCAAAGGTTTCTGCTTCGTTATCCGACCATAGACTATCCATGATTTCACCTCATCGTCTTTCGGGAAACAAATCGCGCAAACCGTTGTAACTTGGCTCAGCGAGCCCGCGCTCAGTGATT
>CAYYUG010000004.1:9063-31804 GCA_964474755.1 uncultured Rhodospirillaceae bacterium
AAACAAATCGCGCAAACCGTTGTAACTTGGCTCAGCGAGCCCGCGCTCAGTGATTAAGCCAGTCACTAAGCGAGATGGCGTAACGTCGAAGGCATAGTTCGCAACGTCGCTACCATCGGGAGTTATCTTCACTGTTTCGATCGTGCCGCCGCCAGTCCGGCCGGTCATTTCGGACACCTCCTTACCGTCGCGCTGTTCGATCGGAATTTCCACAACACCATCCGTCAAGGTCCAGTCGATTGTTGGCGATGGCAGACCAACATAAAACGGCACCCCATTATCGTGTGCTGCAAGCGCTTTAAGATAAGTCCCAATCTTATTGCAGACATCACCGGACCCCGTCGTCCGATCGCTGCCGACGATGCACAGATCAACGTCGCCATGCTGCATCAGATGACCTCCGGCGCTGTCAACGATTACCGTGTGCGGTACGCCATGACGACACATTTCCCATGCAGTTAGACTGGCGCCCTGATTGCGCGGCCGTGTTTCGCCAACCCAGATATGCACCGGAATGCCCTCATCATGCGCCCGGTAGATTGGCGCCGTCGCGGTTCCCCAATCCACAGTTGCTAGCCAGCCCGCATTGCAATGGGTCAGAATATTGACCGGTGCGCCGCCCTTCCTCTCGGACGCAGCCCGAATTATTTCGATACCATTGCTGCCAATGCCTTCGTTGATTGCAACATCTTCGTCACAGATTTCCGCGGCGCGTTGATAGGCTGCCTCCCTGCGCTGTCTCTCCGGCAAGGGCAGTAACATATTTTTCATTTCGTCCAACGCCCAGCGCAAATTGACCGCTGTTGGGCGGGTCTGCATCAACAATTTACCGGCCGCGTGTAGTCCCACATCGCTTGTATTTTTTTGCATAGCCAGGGCCATGCCATAGGCCGCCGTCGCACCGATTAAAGGCGCCCCGCGAACCTGCATCACCTTGATTGCGTGAGCCGCCTCTTCGACAGACGCCAATCGAACGGTTTCAAAGCGATGAGGCAATTTGGTCTGATCGATAATTTCGACCGTCTCGCCATCTTTGGCGAGCCAAATTGTACGACGCGCTACGCCATCCACTAACATGCAATAACTCCCTCGATTTCTGGCGCATTTAATAAAAGAATCCGGCGTAGATCACCAGTATTTGGCCATTAATTCGTGGCTCCAAAACGGTTCCCGAACCTCGCCGCGCGGCGCGAAATCGCGCATGTAAGGTTTGATGTCGAGTACCGGCGTGCCGTCTATGGCATCTAGCCCTTCAACTTCCAATCGCGTGTCGTCAAGCTTTAACAGACGACATACGGTGACCCCGATCCGGTTCGGCCGGTTCTTGCCGCGCTGCGCGAAGATGCCGAGTTTAGGCCAGTCGGAGTTACCCCGTGGATGCCGCGCCCCGCATTGCACCTTATCGTCCGGCACCAGGTGGAAATGGAAAACCACTTCGACGTGGGAAAAACTGTCAAGACCGGCGATCGCCTCCGCAGAAAAATGCGCTTCGTCAAGCTGAATAATAGCACGTTCTTTGCCCCAATCATCGTCCATTGGCTCCTTACGCCCGCCGATGACAGTAGCAACCGGTTCCACAATTATGGCCATGGGCCTTCCTTCACAGTTTTCCACGCACACAATCCAGAAAAAGGACTTCCAGGTTTGCCAAATCCAGCGGTACCGGATTAGTTGCTGCAGTCGGATCTATCGCGGCGGCAGCCGCAACCCGCGCGACCTCTTTTTCCGGAACGCCAACTTCGCCCAAAGTTCTCGGGATGCCAAGCGTCCGACGCAATTCAAGAAGCCAGTCCATCACTCCGTCGAATGACTGGTTCGCCAAGCCGAGAAAGAGCGCAAGTTTTTGCATCGGCACCTCGATTGCATCGCGATTAAACTGCAGCACATAGGGCAGAACGATGGCGTTAGCCAGTCCGTGATGGACACCGTAGATCGCACCGACCGGATGACTGATTGCATGAACCGCGCCCAAGCCCTTCTGAAACGCTGTTGCTCCCATAGACGCTGCCACAAGCATATGTGCACGTGGCACTAGGTCGGTCCCATCAGCGTAGGCCAGAGGCAACCAATCATGCACCAGCCGGACACCCTCCAGCGCGATACCGTCAGCCAATGGATGGAATCCCGGCGCGCATAGCGCTTCAAGACAGTGCGCGAGCGCGTCCATACCCGTCGCTGCAGTCATGTCTGGCGGAAGACCCACGGTGAGTTCAGGATCGGCAATAACGATCTTTGGCATCATACCCGGATGGAAAATAATTTTCTTAGTATCCGAAGCCTCGTCGATGATCACCGAGGCACGGCCCACCTCGGAGCCTGTCCCCGCGGTGGTTGGGACAGCGACCACCGGCACCATGCCTTCAGGATCGATGCGGCGCCAATTATCACCAATATCCACAAAGTCCCATATTGGCCGGCGCTGCCCCACCATCAGAGCGATGCTCTTGGCCGCGTCGATAGCACTGCCACCCCCGAAGGCAATCACCCCGTCATGGCCGCCGTCACGAAAGGCAGCTACACCGTTCGTGACATCCTGCCCGACGGGATTTCCTCTCACATCTGAAAAAAGACCAGTCGACAAACCAGCGGTGCCGATTTTGGCGGTAACCGCTGAGACCATAGGTAAAGACGCCAATCCTGGATCGGTTACCATAAGCGGACGCTGCATCCCCAGCATAGCGCACGCGTCCGCCAACTCCGCGATCCGACCGGGGCCAAACCGAATCTGTGTCGGGAAGCTCCAGTCACCCCGGAGTAACGCGAGATCGGTCACGTTGTGGTCTTCAAGTGAAAAGATTTCAGGCGCGTTAGTTGTTCGAACCCAACCGCCGACAGGCTGCAGCCCTGACCGGAATTCTTCATACCCGTCCAGGCTAGTTCGGGATCGAGATAGTCGCAGCGGTTCATGAACCAAGTGCCGGTTTCGACACGCCCACCAATGGAAATCGCCGCCTCTTCGTCGCCGGTCCAGATTGCCGCCGTCAAACCGTAGTCACTGTCGTTCATCAGCGTAATTGCCTCCTCGTCGCTGCGGACCTTCATGATACCGACAACTGGTCCGAAACTTTCCTCCGTCATCACCCGCATTTCATGGGTCACATTCACCAGCACTTGCGGTGATTTGTAAGCGGAGCCTTCCCGGTCAGACCTGAAGGTCTTTGGATCAACCATCGGTCTCGCACCAGCACGTACAGCCTCAGTGATCTGGTTCCGCACAAAATCCGCAGCGGCCGGACGAACCATGGGGCCCAATGTCGTAGTCTCGCGCCGCGGGTCGCCGAGCTCCAGGTCGCGTGCGGCGAAGATGAGACCTGCAGCGAAATCCTCAAACACCTTCTCATGTACATAGATCCGCTCAATCCCGCAGCAGGATTGTCCCGCGTTGAAGAAAGCGCCGGATGCTAACTCTGTGACCGCATTCTCGATATCAGCGTCGTGCCGCACATAGGCTGGATCCTTTCCGCCCAGTTCAAGCCCCATGCCGATAAAGCGGCCGGCCAAAGCCTTCTGTATCGCCAACCCGCCAGAAACCGAACCTGTAAAAGCGACGAAGCCGACATTGTTGTGCTGCATCAAGGCAGCCGTCCCTTCGTGGGACAGATGAAGCGGCTGGAACACCCCGTCAGGCACACCAGCACGGGCCATCGCCGACGCGAACCTTTCTGCGCATAGTGGCGTCTGGTGCGAATGTTTGAGAATCACAGTGTTACCAGCTAGCAGTGCCGGCCAAACCGCATTGACTGCCGTCAGATAGGGGTAATTCCAGGGGGCAACGACAAAAACGAGGCCGATAGGCTCGCGGCGGACGAAGCGATTAAAGCCCGGTAAATAGTCCGTTTCAATATCGGCCAACGCGTCGTGCGCGATATAGGTCATATGACGTGCCCGCTCGGCAAAGCCTACCATTTCACCGCGGGCCTGGCGTGTCGGTCGTCCCATCTGCCACGTCAGTTCAAGAGCGATTTCCTCCGTTTCTGATACGAGACATTCAGCGGCCGAGGACAAGATCGACTGGCGGTCAAGGATCGTTAGCGATTGCCACGCTGAAGCCGCTTTCCGGGCGCGCGCGACCGCCGCCTCTATCTCGTTTTTGTCGGCAGTTGGTCTTTCTACAAAGACGCTGCCGTCAATCGGCGAGATACATTTTAGCATGTCGCCCATCAGCCACGCTCGAACATGCGGCGGCGTTCTAGGTCCGTCACCTGCCGGTCATGTTCCGACTGCTCCCAGCGCGCCGCATGCAGATAATGTTCTATCACCTCATCTCCAAAGGCTGAGCGCATTGCATCGCTTCGATCCAAAGCCGCAATCGCATCACGCAAATTCATTGGAACGACCTCCAGATCGCTACGCTCATAGGCATTGCCCGCCGTCAGCGGGCCAGGGTCAAGGTTTTGCTCGATACCATGCAAACCAGCGGCGATGAGCGCAGCAAAGGCAAGGTAGGGATTGCAATCAGCCCCTGGTATCCGGCACTCGCCCCGCAAACTATCCTCATGGCCAACCAGACGATAGCCAGCGGTCCGGTTATCGCGGCTCCAGGCAATACGAGTGGGCGCGAAGGAGCCGACCTGGAACCGCTTATAGGCGTTAATCGACGGCGCAAAGAAAAGGCTCATGGCATTGGTCAGCGTCAATTGTCCTGCAACCCAGTGGCGGAATGTCGCCGACAAGCCATCCTCTCCCGCTGGATCGGCGCACCGCGACACGCCTTTCGCAGCGTCCCAGATCGACGCGTGAATATGACAGGAGTTCCCTGCCAGATCGTCTCGGAATTTAGCCATGAAAGTCACGGCCTTGTCATGCTGCCAAGCAATTTCCTTGACACCGTTCTTGTATATGACGTGTCGGTCGGCCATCTCAAGCGCGTCCGCGTAACGCAGGTTGATTTCCGCCTGCCCCGGGCCCCACTCTCCCTTAGAAAACTCAACCGGCACCGCTGCACCTTCCATGCCATTGCGGATGGCGCGGATCAGAAACTCCTCTTTGGTGGTCTGAAAGATATGGTAGTCTTCGATGTAACGGCCGATGGTCTGCAGATCCTGATAGTCCTTGTCGGACGCCGCCTCATAGCTCTCATCGAAAATGTAAAATTCCAGCTCAGAGCCCATCTTGATCGTGAGCCCGACGTCACGCGCTCGGTCGATCTGGCGCTTCAAAATTGCACGCGGGCTGTGCGCCAGTTCAATGCCTGCATGATTTACGCAGTCGCCCAGCACCATTGCGGTACCCTCAAGCCAGGGAATTCGCCGCAACGTCGTCATGTCAGGTCTGACGCCGAAGTCCCCATAACCAGTATCCCAGCTTGCGGTTTGATAGCCCGGGACCGGCTCCATCTCCATATCGACGGTCAAAAGGTAGTCGCAAACATGCATCTCTTGTACGGCGTGTTCCAGAAAGAAACTGCCAGTGATGCGCTTTCCGACCAGCCGTCCCTGCATATCCGGAAAACAGACCAACACCGTATCAATATCACCGCTGCCGATCAGGCCCGTCAGTGTTTCAAGAACGAGATTTCCCGCCATTTCCCTTACTCGCTTGCTGTGCGTCCCAACGATATTTCTGCGATGGAAACCAAGCGTGAGCAAGCAGAACTTAGCGGCATGACAAATGCGCGACGCTTTGCAACCATATAGGTAACAAGGAGCTGCGCATGACCATACTCGCCATCGACCAGGGAACGACCAGCACGCGAGCGGTTCTCTATGATCCGAATGGCACTGTCTTGGGCCAAGCCCAGCAGGAATTATCGCAGATATATCCGCAGCCGACGTGGGTCGAGCATGATCCGGAGGAAATCTGGCAAGCAACCTTAGCGGTCAGCCAGAAAGCGGTACTGGCTAGTGGCAGAAACTCAACCGGGGTTGCGGCAATCGGTATCACTAACCAGCGTGAGACTACCGTCGTCTGGGACCGCTCCACAGGCAAACCGATCTACAACGCCATCGTCTGGCAGGATCGGCGCACGGCCGACATCTGCACTGCGCTGCGCGCCGACGGACTAGAGCCGACCGTTCAATCGAAGGCAGGGCTGTTGCTTGATCCGTATTTTTCGGCGACCAAAATCACCTGGATTCTTGACCATGTCGAAGGCTCGCGCGCAGAGGCCGAGGCCGGGGATCTCGCCTTTGGGACCGTCGACTGCTTTTTGCTGTGGCGGCTAACGGGCGGCGCTGTGCACGCGACGGACGCGACCAACGCCGCACGTACGTCCCTTTTTGATATACATAAGCAAGATTGGGACGACGAACTCTTGGAAGCGTTCAAAGTCCCACGAGCACTCCTGCCGACAGTTTACGATAACACGGCAAATTACGGTACAACTACGCTTGAACTGCTGGGTGCAACGATCCCAATTGCTGCCATGGCAGGTGACCAACATGCAGCAACGATCGGCCAGGCTTGCATGGAGCCAGGCATGGTTAAAGCCACATACGGCACCGGATGTTTCGCACTACTCAATACGGGCGACCTGCCTGTCCAATCTACGAATAAGCTGCTGACGACCATCGCATACCGCCTTAACGGCCAGACTACTTACGCATTGGAAGGCAGTATCTTCATAGCCGGTGCCGCAGTGCAGTGGCTGCGTGACGGGGCCGGTATCATTGATCACGCGGCACAAACCGAAGAGCTGGCCTGCATGGCCAACCCAGAGAGTGCGGTTTATCTCGTGCCCGCTTTTACCGGTCTCGGCGCTCCCTACTGGGATCCGAAGGCACGTGGCGCTATTTATGGGTTGACGCGTGATACAGGACGCGCGGAGTTAGCTCGGGCGACCCTAGAATCCGTCTGCTATCAGACCTACGATTTGTTAGAGGCTATGGCGGGCGACGGAGCCAACGCACCTGCTGCTTTGCGAGTCGATGGCGGTATGATCGGCAATAACTGGACGATGCAGTTCCTCGCCGATATCCTCAATTTGCCGGTGGAACGTCCTATGCATGCAGAAACTACCGCACTGGGTGCAGCAATGCTTGCCGGCATGCAGGTGGGGCTAATGGGAAGCCCAGCGGACATAGTGCAACGCTGGCAACGCGAGGCGCGCTTCGATCCAGCGATGTGCTCGTCAGAACGTTTGCGCCGCTGCGAAGGCTGGCGCGACGCTGTCCAGCGGACGCGAAGTGGCTCGTGAAAGAGGAGGAACACAGCATGGACATCGAGGGTTTCAAAACATCGATCGCAGGAGGCAGCCCGCCCGACGATCTCAGCATCGCGCTGCAGGCGCTGTGGCAAGATGCTAGAGGTAACTGGGACGAGGCGCACAAACTGGCACAGGCACAGAAAGACGAAACCGGTGCCTGGGTGCACGCCTATCTACATCGTGTCGAAGGCGACTTGCGCAACGCTGGCTACTGGTACCGCAACGCGAAAAAGCCGGAATGTAACGCGCCGCTTGCGGAAGAGTGGGTCGAGATTGCCACGGCCTTGCTGCGATGAACACTAACAGCTGAAAATCAGCGATATAGTTCGCGAATTTCATTCCTACCACCAGTGGCCGGCACCTCGAAAAGACCCTTCTTGCTGCGCCGAACGCCCAAAGCCTGTAAATCGACCATCAGCTCCGCCGTCTTAATCGCCGCCGTACAGCAATCAAGAATTGGGACGCCATCTACGTCCCTAACCCCCTGATCTATCAAAAACATATTAAAGGGATTTCCCGCAACCAACAGCATCGCCGCACCCCGCTCAATGGTTTGCCTCGCGGCATTTGCGAAGCGGTCGATATAGAGCGCCGGGTCCCGGTAGAGTTTCGGGAAATCCTCATAGGTCAGGTCGAGATTGGCACCCGAGATAAACCTATCCGCCAAACCGTAGCGTTTGGTTAGTTCGGCAACATGGCGTTGCATGGCAACGTTGTGGGTAACAAAAGCGAATGTCGGTGCCAACTGACAAGCTAAATGCATCGCACTTTCTGAGATGAATACAACCGGGATATCAAGCAGTTCGCGCAATTCATAATAGCCGTGGTCGAGCGTATTGATCACAGCTACAGCATCAAACCCATGATCCTCTGCGCGCAATACGCTCTTGATGATACCCGTGGTGACAATGTGCAGCGACGCGCGATAGTGATCCTTGCCGTGAGGCGTACCTTCGATTCCGAAGGTTTGCAGTTCCGTATCCGGCCGTGCCACTTCCTTCATGTGTTCAGCGACCGCCGCTTCATAACGCTTCCCATAGGCCGTTTGCGTGTCAGCCGTCAGGCCGCTGCCACTCTGTAGCCAGAGTTTCATTCAGCATTGTCCTTGCGAATCATATCAGCTCCTTTTTCCGCTATCATAATCGTCGGTGCATTTGTGTTCCCCGTGGTGACCACCGGCATCACCGACGCGTCGATCACCCGCAGACCCGAAATACCGCGTAACCGTAACCGGCTATCGACGACGGCCATGGGGTCCTCTCCCATCTTGCAGGTGCCGACGGGGTGATAGACAGTTGTGCCGTTCTCCTGTGCGTACTTTCGCATATCATTCACCGTCTCAAGCGGGACGCCCGGTCGGGTTTCTCCGGTCGTATAGGCTGCCATCGCCGGTGCGGCGAAAATCGCACGGCCCTGCTTGACGCCCGACAGCATGACCTCAAGGTCGCTTTCCGCCGACAGGTAGTTTGGCTTAATCTCTGGTGGTTCAAACGGGTCGGCACTCGATGCCATGATCGTACCTCGGCTGTCCGGTCGTCCCGGACAAATTATTAGCGACATGCCAGGTTCACGTTCCAACTGGTTCTTTACCAGCGGGTCGAAGCTGACTGGCGCAAAAAGAAACTGCAGATCTGGCGTTTCCAAACCTTCGCGGCTGCGGGTGAAAACCATGACAGTAGTTGCACCAAAAGTGAGTGCCCCGTCGCCGCGCAGCAGCCATTTAGCAATCTCTGGAATTACCCTCGGCAGCCGCGCCAACTCGTTAATCGTCAAAGCATCTTTGACCCGGTGATTAATCCGCACTGCGTAATGATCCGACAGGTTACCGCCAACCCCCGGAAGGTCATGCACCGTGTCGACGCCAATCGACTGTAGGTGAGCGCCTGGCCCGACGCCTGAGACCTGCAACAAATGGGGTGAGTTAATCGATCCACCGCTGAGCAGCACTTCCCGCTTTGCGCGCAATTCCCGATCTTGCCCACCTTGACGAAAGGCAACACCGATACAACGCTTGTTATCGAACAACAGCTTCGTTGCCAGTGAATTGGTTTCTATTTGCAGATTCGGTCGGGACTTCACCGAGGCGAGATAGGTGGAAGCTGTCGATCCGCGGAACCTTCCCTTCCGCGTCATCTGCGAGTAACTGACGCCTTCCTGCTTAGCTCCGTTATAGTCCGGATTCAGTCTATGTCCGGCTTGCTGGGCTGCCTCGATGAAGCAGTCCGTCAAGGGCAACGCCGTCCGGGCATCCTGTACTTCCAGAACACCGCTGTTACCGCGATAGTCCCGGTCGCCGCCATCGCGATAGTTCTCAGATTTTCTGAAATAGGGTAGAACATCGTCATAGGACCAGCCGATGCAGCCACGCTGCGCCCAACCGTCGTAGTCGGCAGCGTTGCCGCGTACATACTGCATACCGTTTATCGAACTCGACCCGCCCAGCACCTTTCCGCGCGGCCAATGGATGCGCCTTCCTGCAGTGCCGGCCTCACCCTCCGTGCTGTAGTTCCAGTTCACGTTAGGGTGATATAGCAACGATCGAACCCCAGCTGGGATGTGGATCATAGGATTGCGATCCTTCGGCCCTGCCTCCAACAGAACAACTCGGGCGCCGTCCTCACTCAATCGGCTCGCAAGGACGCACCCAGCTGACCCGGCACCAATCACAATATAGTCCGCATCCATATCGGCCCTGCCTCCCTCAACAGAATGTTATCCAAAAGTGTAACCTTCGATCTCCCATAACGTCGACCGGCCCATCTGTTGCCTATGCTAGGGTTGCATTTACGTAATTTTGTTGTGTAGGGAAGAGACATGAAAATCGCCAGCTATGAAACGACAATTCTGAAGGTTCCAGAAGACGAGCCGCTAGCGAACATGCCGGAGACGACCGGCCGTTTTCGTCCCGTGATCATCTTACGGATGCGCACCGACGATGGGCTCGAAGGGATAGGCGTCACCTTCTACGGCGGCAATATGACCCGCAGCCTGTGCAAAGCGGTAGAAGAGTTGGCCGAACTGACAGTTGGCAAAGACCCTATGCGGATTGAAGCGGTCATCGAAACCCTTCGGGCAACAGGCGACTCCGTCGGCCCCGGCGGCATCTATTCCCTAGCGCTATCGGCCATCGACACAGCACTATGGGATATAAAAGGCAAGGCGCTCGACCAACCGCTATGGAAATTGCTCGGTGGGCACCGCGACCGGGTCCCGACCTATGCGTCGGGCGCGCTGCGTCGTGGGCTGACCGACGACCAGGCCGCACAAGCAGCACGCACCCTGGTTGATAAAGGCTTCACGCAAATGAAGACCCAGATGGCGTTGCCTGGAAACCCGACGCCCGCCGATGAAATTCGCCGCGTCTGCGCGGTGCGCGAGGCTATTGGCCCAGACATCACCTTGATGTGTGACATCAACCAGCGCTGGCGACCGGAGCAGGCGATCGACCTCGGCAGACGGGTCGAAGATGTTGGACTATTCTGGCTGGAAGACGTCACAACGGCAGACGACTATCAAGGCCTTGCGCGCGTTACCGCAGCACTCAATACGCCGATCGCCGGTGGCGAATATCTATACGGTATTAGGCCTTTTCGCCAAATGATCGAGGCACATTCAGTCGACATCGTCATGGTCGACATTGTGCGGGCAGGCGGCGTAACCCCCTGGATGAAAATCGCGAGCATGGCGGAGGCCTTCAACCTGCCCATCGTTAGCCACGTCATGCCTGAGATCCTAGTGCATCTGGTCGCTGCCTGCCCGAATGGGCTGACCGTCGAATACATGCCATGGATGTTAGCGCTTTACGAGGAAACCCCAGCGATTGAAAACGGCGAGCTGATTTTGCCCGAAAAGCCAGGCCTTGGCCTCAATTTCGACGAAAAAGCTATTGCATCGTTTACGGCGTAGGTTCCCGCGATTAACGCCATGTGCCTTCGAACTTGGCAACTCAGTCATCGAGAAATTTACAAGATCAAAGCGTTGCAGGCTACGCTGGTTAAAATCAAGCGAGAACTAACGCCAACGAAAAAGCTGGCATCCTCTTTTACGAAGCCGGTTCCCGGCCGAATAATTGCTGCGGCGCGTTGTATCGTGACGGCGGGAGGAGTGAGGTGATGACCGAGTTTACAGACAAAATTTTTAAAGTTTTGGCGGCGGATCAGTACCTTGACATCCGTTATCGAGAATGGGGTGCGGCCGACAATACCAACCTAGCTATATGTGTGCATGGCTTGTCGCGCAACTGTCAGGATTTCGACAATTTAGCTGCTTCGCTCGCTAACGATTGGCGGGTGCTTGCGGTAGACATGCCAGGACGCGGAAAGAGTGACTGGCTGGCAAACAAGACCGACTACGGCTACCCACTGTATGAGACAATCTGCACAGCGCTATTGGCTCGCATCGGCGCAAACGACGTCGCTTGGATTGGCACTTCTATGGGCGGCAATATCGGAATGAGGCTAGCCAGCCAGCCCGGCACACTAATCTCAAAACTAGTGCTAAACGATATTGGCCCTTTCGTTCCAATCGATGGTCGCCGTCACAATCAAGCCGATTTTGGCAAGGACCCTCGTTTCGACAGCGCAGAAGCAGGCATCGCCCATGTGCGTGAAACGCGCAGCGTTTTCGGCCCCTTCGACGAGGCCGGCTGGCAAAAGTTCGGCCACGATTCCCTACGCCCGCTGCCGAGCGGACAATGGACCTTGCACTACGATCCCGGTCTGTCGCAGCCCGGGAGCTCGATTCAGAGCACCGACAATTGGGATCTATGGTCGTTAATCACCTGCCCAGTGCTGACGATGTGGGGCACGGAATCGAAAATTCTGACGGCCGACGTCGTCGAGCGCATGGCGTCGACCGGCCCTAAATCGGTAATCCACGAGGTCCCCGGCGTCGGCCATTGCCCTGGCCTGACCACAGCGGACGAGATCGAAAGAATCGCAGCATTTTTGGCGAATTAGAATAACGGAAAGGAAGACCAGAATGGATGTAAACGGGAAGGTCGCCGTTGTCACAGGTGCGGCAAGCGGCATCGGATTCGCGCTGTCAAAGGCACTAATGGCCGCGGGTGCAAAAGGCGTAGCGATGGCGGACCTACAGGCCGATGCGCTGCAAGCGCATGCGGCAACGATCGGTGGATTGGCCGTCCCCACAGATGTGACAGACGAAGCGGCGATCTCGGCGCTCTTTGAACAGGCGGAGGGAGAACTGGGGCCTGTCGATCTGTTCGTCTCCAACGCTGGAATAAGCCCCAAACCGGTCCGCGAAGACAACGACCATTGGCACCAGCAATGGAATGTTCACGTGATGGCGCATCTTTTTGCCGCCCGTGCCGTCGCTCCCCGCATGGCGGCGCGCGGCGGCGGCAAGCTGGTCAATGTCGCATCGGCAGCTGGCATTCTCATGCAGATGAATTCGGCGGTCTATACAGCCACCAAACACGCCGCCGTTGGCCTTGCAGAATGGCTGGCCGTTGAGTGGGGACCGAAGGGTGTCGACGTCTCGGTCGTCTGCCCACTGCGCGTCGCCACTCCGATGACGGAAGGCGCGCCAGACAGCGGCACCGTGCGCGATGGTGTTATGAGCGCAGACGAAGCCGCCGCGACGATAATGAACGGTATCACCGAAGACCGCTTCCTAATCTACACTCATCCAACCGCCGGCAGCTACTGGGCAAAGAAAGCCGCTGATCCGGAACGCTGGATCGCCGGCATGACCAAACTAAAACAGAAAATCAGGGGTACAGCAGCAGAATAGATTCAGCTCATCACCAGCGACGGATCGACACCTTGTAGTCGCGGCGGGCATTGCCAAAATTTGTTTCCAGATAGCATTTTTTACGAACGATGCCGCCGTAATGCGCACCGAACAGATCTGGCAACAGCATCACTGCCATCCAAAGGCTGCCAAACACCGCAGTCAGATCAAGATAATTCGGGTTAACCGTGCGGCGGCAGGCACCCTACACGACATACGCCGTCGAGCGATGCGAGAGATCTAGGCTGGTGCCGGCACGGCGAAAGTCCCGCAAGACGGAGACGGCCACGTCCACCAAATATCCAGTGTTACGATCGAAGGTAGTGAGAGTATCAGTCACAGATGATCCAGACCGCAGCCAAGACGAGACTTGCAAAAGAGATCAAGGGCGGTGGCGCGACGACGCACGCGATAACGAACGTCGCTGCCGTGACCTCTACTTGAAGCTGGAGATCTCAGTCTCCTTGCAAGTGATGAATTCCAGTAGCGCCGGGATACCGGCCTCGGTCTGCGCGATGCCCCTTTTGATTGCCGGAATGATCTCGTCCGGATCAGTCACCCGCTCGCCATAGCCACCGAAGGCGCGTGCCATAGCCGCGTAGTCGCCAGAGATATCGGTCGCCCGGTATTTCTCGGTCGATTGCTGCATGATGTGCAACTCGATCGCCATGGAAAAATTGTTCAGTAGTATCGACAGGATGGGAATACGCTCGCGCACCGCTGTTTCGAAATCCATGCCGGTAAAGCCGATCGCCGCATCACCCCAGACATTAATACAAAGCTTGTCCGGTTTGGCCAGCTTCGCCCCCATTGCGAGACCGAGACCGTAGCCGAGCTGCGTCGTCTTTCCCCAACCAATGTAGGAGAGCGGCGTGGTCGATTCCCAAAAGGGGGAGAGCTGGTCGCGCGGACTGCCGGCATCGTGGGTAATGATGGTGTTGTCAATATCAACCGCCTTCGACAAATCATTCAGCACTCGGTAAGGCGATAGCGGCGTCTCGTCCGACTCGCGTTTAGTCGCCCATTCGGCGAGCCACGGCTGTTTTATAGACTGAATTTCCGCCGCCACAAGCGCGGTATCACGCCCGGCGCCAATCTTCGCCTCGACAGCCGGGATCAGCGCATCAAGAGTAAGCGCCGCATCGCCAACCAAAGCCTGATGCACAATGACGTCCTTGTTAATGTCGGCGGCGTCCAGGGTCGCATGGACAATCCTCTTACCCTCCGGCATGCCGACGCCAAAGCTGGTTTCAGTAAAGCTGCAGCCAATCCCAAAGATGACGTCTGACTTCTGTAGGAACTCATGCAGCGCCTTAGGCACGCCTCGACCGCCTGCGCCAAGCGACAGAGGATGGGTTTCATCGAAGGCACTCTTGCCGCCCAGACTAGTCGCGACGGGCGCCGCAAGCATCTCGGCCAGTTGTTTCAGCTGCGACCAGGCCTCCGCGTAGTGCACACCCTGCCCCGCATAGATCACGAGGCGCTTGGCGTTAGCCAAAGTTGCCGCCGCCTTTTCCACATCTGCCGGATCAGGGCCGAACCGGTTTCTCACAACCGGCGTGTAATCGAGTTCACCCTCGAAAATTTCGCCAAAGATATCCGTCGGCACCTCGACCAGCACTGGTCCAGGTCGACCGTTGCGCAGCGCAGTAAAAGCGCGGCGCATAATATTGGGGATCTCCTGGGTCAACATGATCGGTTCAGCCGACTTGGTGACATGCTGAAAGTTCAGAACCGAATTGAAGTTCGGCTGCATATGGGCGATACGCCTGGCATAGCCCATCGGCATTACCAGCACCGGCGCCGACTCGCCATAGGCCTGCGCGACACCACCAAAGGCGTTCTCCGCACCCGGCCCATGCTGCATGCAGAACACACCGATATTCTTGCCGCTCGATAACCTCGCCATGGCGTCGGCCATGTGCAGTCCGATGCGTTCCTGGCGCACGATGACAGTGCGGATATCTGCTCGTGCGGCGTACTCGATGATGTGGTTGACTGGATAGGCGATCAGCGTCTCGACGCCCTCGCGCTTCAATATTTCAGCAATCGCCTCTGCGGACTTCATGGTTCCCTCCCTCAGCCGACCGAAACAGTCTCGCCCGTCTCGGCAGATTGGATGATAGCTTCGAACACCTCGATGCCGTGTATCGCTTCAGATGCGGGCAGCGGATAGGGTGCCCCATCAGCGATGGCCGCAGCAAATGCTTCCAATTCAGCGCGCTCCTTGTCGAAAGGACCGAAATCAATCGCAACCGTCTTACCTTCGATTGGGCGGAACTCAAAATTGCGTTCTTGGCGTACCTCCGCCGAACCCATTGAACCGAACACGCGAATTGTTTGGGTATGCACTGTCGCTGCTAAGGTACCGAGATAGCCGGTCATACCATTTTCGAACCGCAGTAGCATCGAGGTCGTGTCGTCCACATCGATCGCAACAGCACGACGGATGCTAACGCAATGCACCTCCAATATACGACCAAACAGGCCGATCAAGGTGTCAACCATGTGGATACCCATACCACCCATGCCGCCTGCCGGGCTTTCCTTGCGGTCAGCACGCCAGCCACCAGACTTATACTGCAGCCCTCCGTTGCCGGAAAAATTGGTTTCCACGTGCAGGATAGTGCCGAGTGAACCGCTGTCTATCCGGGTCTTGAGCTCCCCCCAAGACGGCAGGAAGCGCCGATTATGGCCGAGCGAAAGAATAATCTTCGCGTCGTCCGCCGCTTTGACCGACGCCGCTGCATCTGCCGCGGTCAAAGTAAAGGGCTTCTCGACGAAAACATGTTTGCCGACCGCAGCGGCCCGGACGATCTGTTCAGCGTGCTGGGTATGCGGCGTTGCCAGGACAATCGCATCGATGTTGGGATCGCCGAGCACGGCCTCGTAATCTTCACCAAGCGGAAAACTGTGCTGTTCCGCAAAATCGACCGCTTTTGACACAGTACGCGTCACACCGGCGGTGAACCGTATTGCGTCGCTCTTGCCTTGGACAGAATTTACCATGATCTGGCCCCACCGGCCCAGACCGATTATTGCAGCTCTGATCACCTGCTGTACTCCTTCGAATTCTTGCTTATCCGTACTGCACCGCGGCACGGCCAACTTTCTCTCGTGCTACAATCAGCTTCATAATCTGCGCAGTGCCGTCACCTATTTCCAGGCCCATAACGTCGCGCAACCGCTGCTGGTGCGGTAAATCTTTGGAATAGCCAGCATGGCCATGGCTCAGCAAGCATTGATGAATAATATCGACCGAGGCCTTCGGTGCGAGCCATTTCGCCATCGCGGCCTCACTTGTGTGCGGCAGCCCTTGATCGCGCAACCACAGAGTTTCATAGCAAATGTGGCGCGCCGCCTTCCACATGGTCTCGGCCTCGGCCAACGGAAAGCTGACACCTTGATACTGCGCCAGCGGCGCGCCGAATGCTTCGCGCTCAGAAATGTAGGCCCAGCTCTCGTCAAGCGAGGCGCGCGCGGCGCCAAGGCACATCAGCCCGATCAGTGCGCGGCTGTAGTCAAAACCCTGCATTACCTGACGGAAGCCCTGCCCTTCTTCGCCCAGCATGTTCTCAGCCGGCACTCGGACGGATTCGAAGAACAGTGAACCGCGGCCTACCGCCTGCGATCCCAAGTCGGAAAAACGTGTTCGGCTGATGCCAGCCGCCTCGAGAGAAACGAGGAACGCGCTGATCCCTCGAGCGCCCGGCTCGTCCTTATCTGTGCGGGCAAACAGCACGATCGCGTCCGCCTGATCTGACAGGGAGATCGAGGTCTTCTCGCCGTTCAGTACAAATTCTGCGTTGCCGGACCGTTCTGCCTGAAGCTGAAGGTGTGCCGCATCCGACCCTCCGCGCGGCTCGGTCAGGCCTAGCGCTATCACCATGTCGCCAGCGACGATTTTCGGAGCCCACGCTTGGGCCACCTCCGGCCTCGCATGATCGACGATTATGCGGCCATTCA
Source organism: uncultured Rhodospirillaceae bacterium (assembly GCA_964474755.1). Lineage (GTDB taxonomy): Bacteria > Pseudomonadota > Alphaproteobacteria > UBA8366. The sequence goes on from CAYYUG010000004.1 coordinate 25,928, forward strand.
GCGTGTTCAGGAGTTGGATATAGGAGACGTTTAAGTCCGCGTAGGACACTTCTTCCATAATGAGGCCAGCCGTGACCCCATTTATCCCCAGCCCACCATAGGCTTCCGGCAAATCGCTGGCCACAAGCCCCAGGGTACCCATCTCCTTGACCAGGTCCCGCTCAATCACACCGGTTTCCTCGCGTTTCTGAAAGTCTGGTGCGATTTTCTCACGCGCAAATTTGCGCGCCGTATCTTGGATTGCCTGCTGTTCTTCGGTCAGTCCGAAATCCATCCTCGTACCGCCTCGTTATTGATCGTTTCGTTCCATCATCTTAGTGTCTCGACATGATGGAGGGCGAGCAAAGATGACGGGCAACGACTTAAAATTCGGTTCCAGCGATGAGGAAATGGCCGCACTGCCAACCGTCTTCGCCCCCAATCTGTTTAAGCAAAAGGTGGTTCTCGTGTCCGGCGCGGGCAGTGGGCTCGGTAAAGCGATAGCAGTGCTATTCGCTCGCCTCGGCGCGACCCTGGTCGTATGCGGCCGCAATCCTGAAAAGCTCGACACGGCAGTGTCTTTTTTCGAAACCTTCGGCGCCAAGGTCAGCGCACATACCATGACGATACGCGATCCGGACGCGGTCAACGAGATGATGGACGCGGTATTCGAACAACATGGCCAGCTTGATGCTCTGATCAACAATGCCGGCGGACAGTTCCCGCAGGCTGCAATCGACTATTCGGTAAAGGGCTGGAACGCGGTTATCGACACCAATCTGAATGGGACCTGGCACATGATGCAGGCCGCCGCCCGACGCTGGCGCGATCACGAGCAGGACGGATGCATCGTCAATATCGTTGCCGATGTCTGGCGTGGTATGCCGGGTATTGCCCATACCTGCGCCGCGCGCGCCGGGGTCATCTACCTGTCGAAGAGCGTCGCAGTGGAGTGGGCACCGCTCAAAATCAGGGTGAATTGCGTCGCGCCGGGCTGCGTCGAGAGTACCGGTTTCAACAACTATCCAGAGGAAGGCGCCGCCACCTTCCCGGAATCGAACCCGCTCCGGCGCACCGGCGATGAGCAGGACGTTGCGGAAGCCTGCATCTATCTTGCTGCGTCATCGGGTAAGTTCGTGACCGGTGAGGTCATTACCGTGGATGGTGGCCAACAACTCTGGGGCGATCCATGGCCAAACGGACGGCCCGACTATTTCAAAATCTGAGATAGCCAGTAGCCAGAACACTTGGAACTCCTCCCGAGTTCGTAACGATGGCGTCTAACGGAAATCGTCCTACATTCTGCAAACCAGCCTGCAGAGCTTCGTCGATAGCTGATACCTCCTGAGCCATAAGGTCAAACATTTCAACCTCGCAGCAGCAATACAACGCCGCCGACCGTCACTACCACACCCAACGCAACGCCCCACGTGATTAGCGTGTTGCGAATGAACAACCGGCTTAGAATCAAAGTGGTGATCGGGTAGCTAGCGACCAGCGGAGCTACCACAGTGATCGAGGCTTCTGCCAGCGACCGGTAGAGAAGAAAGTTGGCTACGGAGTGGCACAAACCGACCATTATGAACCACGCGACCCCACGGCGTTCGAGATTGTGCAGTGGTTTCGCCTTCGAAACAACGCAGACAGTGAGTAGCAAGAATGTGGAAACGATGTAGCCGATGGCGACAGCAGCGAAAGGGCTCGCCCAGAAATCGAGGCCGATTTTGACAACCGGTTGCCCCAGTCCACGGAACAACGCAGCCACTAGCGGCAACAGCAGTGCGATTAGCGGCCATCGGGCACCACCGCTCTCGCGTGACACCGTCATCAGGCTGACCCCGAGAAGGATCACGATAATCGCGATAATCTGCAACAAACCAGGCGCTTCACCCAACAGTGCTATAGCGAATAGCACGGCAAAAAGAGGGGTCAGATTGCCCATTGCACCGGTGATGCTGGGCCCAACCTGACGGTTTCCCTCGAAAGTCAACAGGTTCACTAACGCGGGATAGAATAGGCCAACAACGGCGAAAATCAGTGCGCCCGTCAGGTTCCATTGGTCCCAATCGACCACTATGGGCGACAGCACGAGAAAGAGCACTGCCGTCGTCGCGATGCTGATCGTTCCACCTTGCAGGGGTGCGGCCCAACGGAACCCGATGTTGGTTAGTACCAAGCCGGTGCCAAAAAAGAACGCCGCGCCCAACGCCTGCAGCATCGCGCTGTCAAGCCCCATCATTGAAGCGTGACTATCAGAGCCGAATTCGCCAGTGGGACGGCATCGCACCGGCGATCGGGCTTCGGAAACTGTAAACCCTGTCGTCCAGCAGATTACCCAGATAAACCGTCTTACGGTCCGGACCACCGAAGGCAATCGACGAGATACTGCGCGCGAACTGAGAAACCACAGAATCTAGGTGCGATCGACCCAAATCACCGGCCAAAAAGGCCACCTCTACCCTGTCAAGAGCTCCTTGGTCACAATCTTCGTAAACTACTGTCTGCTCCCCATCCGGTGCCACATGGATAAGCCGGTTAGACACGACGCTGGTCATCCAAATACCACCCTCCTCATCGTAGGCTAACCCGTCCGGATAAACGCCAGCGCCGTATTCGGTCACCGTTTCGCGAGGTCCAAGGCTGCCATCCGCCCTGATGCGATACCGGTTGGTCCGCCGCCCGAAGGTCTCGTTTACCGCCAACCATTCACCGCTCGGATCGACAATCGCTTCGTTAGTGTAGCCAATGCCGTCGGCGACAACGCGCGCTGTCCCCCGGTCGACCATGATGATGAAACCGTCTGCCACATCTCTACGGTAGGCCCTGTCGCGAGGCTCTTGCCGCGTACTGACTGAAATCCATACACGCCCTGCTCGGTCAACGCCGACAAAGTTAGTCGGTGGTATGCGCTCCCCCTCGATCTCCAGTAGGAAGGGCTCGGCGGCTCCGTCTGGTTGCAGCCTCCAAACGCCGCCGCCTTTCGGGTTCAAATCAGCCAACAGAAAATCACCTTCCGGCGTGATGGCAAAGCCATTAACACCGATTGGGTGCGGAGTTGACCCCGGCAGCGACAAAATATGCTGCGGTGTCCCGTCTGGCGCGATACGGGTCACGCCGCCATCCCAATTGGAGACAAAAATATTGCCCGATTCCAAACACAATACGCATTCCGGTCGCGAGAGACCCGAGCCAAATAACCCCAATCCATCGGTTTCGATCTTGCAGTCGATCATTAAACCGTCTCCTCCTTTTAACCCGTGGGAGCTTCGGGATGCATCAGCCCTTCGGCCTTTAGCGTCGCCCAGAACTCCGGCGGAATTGGATAGGTCAGCATTGCCGCATTCTCCGTAACATGTTCCGGCGCTATGGCGCCCGGAATGACCGTGGCAACCACCGGGTGAAACAACGGAAACTGCAGCGCAGCCGCCCGCATTGGCACGCTATACCGTGTGCAGATAGCTTCGATCCCGTTCAGCTTCGTAAAGACTTCGGCAGACGGCGATTTATAGCCATAGACCGCGTCGCTACCACCGCCGGTCGCCGTGATGCCAGAGGAAAAGACAGATCCGATCACGACGCGGATGCCACGCGATGCGCAGAGTGGGAATTCCTCGTCTAGGACATCTTGATCCATAAGGGTGTAGGGCATGGCGACCAGAAACATGTCTGGGTCGAAGCGTTCGAGAAACCGCGGAATCAAACCCGTATAGTTGATACCAAAACCAATCGCTTTAATCTCACCGCGTGTTCGCAGATCGGCCAACTCCTGCCAACCGCCACCCTTATCAAGCTGTTCGATCGCACCCGTAATGCCGCCGATCTCACTACCGTTGGCATCTCCTTCATCGAGCCGTGCATCAAGGTCGTGCACAAACAACATATCGATACGGTTCACGCCAAGCCGCTGCAGACTGTCCTCGTAGGAGCGCCTTATACCGTCTGCTGTGTAGTCGAAGCGGTAGTCGAACGATAGGCCATCAACCCAAACCTTAGTCGTAAATTTTTCTGGATCGTCCGGTCGAAAAAAAAGGCGACCTACCTTGGTCGAAAGCACGTAGCTGTCTCGCGGCCGCGTGCGTAACACGTGCCCGGTACGATGCTCACTCAGACAATGGCCATACCAAGGCGACGTGTCAAAATATTCGACCCCCGCCTCCAGCGCTGCGTTCAGCGTGGCTTCGGATTGCGCTTCGCTGATCGCACCAATCCGCTGGCCCAATCCAACGCCACCAAAGCCTAGACAGGTGACGGAAAGTCCATTTCGCCCAATAGTTCGTCTTTCGAAGCTTGGCATGTGTATCCTCCCGTCGCACCGATGCCGACACGGTAGCTTAGTCAAGGCATTTTTGTGAATTCTTGGTCGACGCCCTTAAATTGGTGCGATGAATGCAGGTCTCCCTTGCTGTTCGTCGAACATTGGAATGACTCCTTCGACTAGGCTCTCAGAGCCAGTAAATTATCTCCACTGAAGACATAATGGTTAAGAGAAAATGCTGAACACATAATCGCCTGACCCTCCCCTTGGCGAAGATCTGATGCTAAGGCTATGAGTTGTTCGTGACTTCGAAAGACAAGTTATGTCAGCCATCGCCTTCGACATTCCCGAGGAAATTTCCGCTGTTGCCGACGGTTTGCGCGCCTTTGCAGATTCGGAAGTGATCCCGCGCCACGAAGCGCATCGTGAATTTTTCGAAAACCCCCGCCGTCTGTACCGAGAGGACGGTCGCTTTTCCGATGAGTTGGTTGGCCTGATCGGTGAGGTTAGGCACGCGGCGGCGCAAGCAGGCTACTATTCAATGTGCGTCCCGGAAGAGCTCGGTGGCGGCGGTCTAGGGCATCTAGCGTATTTCGTTGGCTGGCAGAGCCTTTTCCATCATTGTGGTCCGCAGAACTGGCTGATGTTGTACGCAGTTAGCCACTGGGCATTTGGCCCGAGCCGACTGCTAGAGAAGGTGACACCACGGGCCCGTGAGGAAATATTGGCACCTCTGATGGCCGGCAGAAAATCCATGTGTTTCGGCCTGTCCGAACCAGGAGCAGGCTCCGATGCCGCAGCACTTAAGACGCGGGCGACACCGGACGGGAATGGCTGGCGTATAAGCGGTCGCAAGATTTGGACCTCTAACGCGCCGATCGCTGACTACTGCATCATCTTCGCAATAACCGATCCGGAACGGGCGGCGAAACGCCGCGGCGGCATTTCTGCCTTTTTGGTCCCAACCGACGCGCCGGGATTTGAGGTCCAGGGCATTATTAAGTTGTTCGGCCATATCGGTGGTGATGAGGCGGAGCTGAGCTTCCACGGAATCAAGGTCGAGCCATGGCAGCTGGTTGGCGAATTGCATGACGGATTTAGTACCGCGCTGTACGGCGTCTCACTTGGGCGGATCTACAACTCGGCACGAGCCATCGGTTACGGCAGATGGGCACTGGAGATGGCGCTCGATTACGCCAATACACGTGAAACCTTCAACAAACCGATCGGAGACTATCAGGGCGTCAGTTTCCCCCTCGCCGATACTGCGATGGAACTACATGCCGCGCATCTGATGGGCCTGAACTCGGCTACCCTACTAGATCAGGGCGAACGGGCAGTGAAGGAATTGTCGATGACTAAAGCCTACGCGGTACAAGCTGGCTTTCGCGCCGTCGACCGCGCGATGCAGACACACGGCGCGATGGGCTTTACCAACGAGCTCGGCCTGCACGACGCCTGGCATTCGCTGCGCATCGTTAATGTCGCCGACGGCACTAATGAAATACTGCGCCGAACCATCGTCCAACGGATGCGGAAGGGGGATGTGGATCTGTAGGGGCCTTTCATGATCGAGTTATCTGGTTTGCCACCACTGTGACTACCGGACGGACCTGCAAGGAAAACCGACCGTGGCAGGGAAT
>CAYYUG010000004.1:31904-52476 GCA_964474755.1 uncultured Rhodospirillaceae bacterium
CCACCACTGTGACTACCGGACGGACCTGCAAGGAAAACCGACCGTGGCAGGGAATCAACTAGTGAACGAAATTTTAAAAGGACAAGCAGGCATGGAATTGCGTGTCCAAATTCAATGCAAAACTGTCACACCGCGATCCATCAAACGAAAACTGTGCTCGATCAGAGCCGGCATACCAACGCCGTCGAAATAGTACCCAATGATGTTGGGATCCAGGATCTGATCGAAAATCGCAATTATCACTTTGCTCATTGGAGGTCCCCCGCAGGGCTCGATCAAGTAGACCGTCATGACACAATTCTACCTTATTGCCTCTTGGTACCGAAAAAACGCGACATAAAACTCGCTTGGTGGGGAAGCGTTAATCCATCATTTCAAAGTTTGTTTCAGAACTAGGACGGTTTCCGATTATGGGTGCGTTTCAACCAATCGCGTCATCAAACCAAGCCCATAGATAATCAGCAAAAGAGCGTGGCACATAGATGTCGAAGACTGGGCCCGCTTCATCCACATCATCCGCGGTTTGATGCAGAATAATCGAGACTTTAGCGAGCATGGTCTGCGCGACGTCGCCTAATGCGAAAGCACGCTGATGGAGGTCCAGTGAACAGCCCTTGGCCAGCAATTCACGCGCACTCGCGCCGGAAAGCCTTAAAATCGTGTAGGCGTCCGTCACGTCGACAACGGAGGCGTGAAAATCCAGCGTCGCGTATTCTAATGAGGTGATGACATCGGTTTCGCTACCGCTGGCGCAAACCAGCATCCATTCATCGGGTGCGAGCCACAATGCCGACAGGGGCGGTGTCTCAGTCGAGGTGTTCGGGGTCCTTGGAAGGTCTAATTTTACAACGTCCCGGATGGCAACGTGCATCGCCGCGTCGTCCGGTTCAGCACGTAGGTTCACTTTCCCCACATCCGGGTTCTCAGTGAGACAAACCTTTCCGCGTTCAATCAAGGCGGCGCCATCTAGATGGCTGAGAGGGCTTCGTGCGTCAGCCATTGAGCCGCTCCCCACCAGGATCGAAAAAGACTGGTTCGGTCACGGTCACTTCGATCGTCTCGTCCGGCATAGGCACGTGCAGCGTCTCACCCATGCGATCTCGACCGCCGTGGATCATTGCCAACCCGATAGACCGGCCGAGGTTCGGACTGTAATAGCTCGAGGTCACGTGGCCGATCATCTCCATCGGTGGTTTATTCTTCACGATGGCGACTATTTGCGCGCCTTCGTCCAAAACGATTTTCGGATCGGATGTGAACAGGCCAACCAGCTGTTTGCGATCCGAGCGCGCAGTATCCGATCGGCTGAGCGAACGGCGGCCAATGAAATCGCCCTTGGTCCAGTTGACGATCCAATCCATACCAAGATCGATCGGCGTAACCGTGCCATCAGATTCCTGGCCGGCGATAAAGAAGCCCTTCTCAGCCCGCAGTACATGCATTGCCTCCGTACCGTAGGGCGTGATGTCATGCGGTTTGCCTGCCATCATCAACGCATCCCAAAGAGCGCGGCCATAGCGCGACGGCACGTTGATCTCGAACCCAACCTCACCGGTGAAACTGACCCGCAGTACCCGCGCAGAGATCCCCGCGACCATTCCTCCCTGCATCGACATGTGCCGGAAGCTCTGCGGGTCGAGCATCATGTCCGGCGCTAGTTCGGCCAACAACTGGCGCGCCTTCGGGCCGCAGATACTAATCGTCGCAAACTGCTCGGTTACAGAGGTACAAAATACTTCGAGGCTCGGCCATTCAGTCTGAAGCCATTCCTCCAGCCACGACAAAACGCTACCGGCGTTGCCGGTCGTCGTTGTCATCAAGAAATGTTTCTCGCCGAGCCGTGTAGTGACCCCATCGTCCATGACCATGCCATCATCGCCCAACATGATGCCATAGCGGCAGCGGCCGACGCCTAGCTTCTTCCAGCCATTCGTGTAAACCCGGTTGAGGAATTCCGCCGCATCGGCGCCGCTGATGTCGATTTTACCTAGGGTCGAGTAGTCCAGGATCCCGACACCTTCGCGCGCCGCCTTAACCTCACGGTCGACGGCCTGGCGCATCGTCTCCTCGCCACGTGGGTAATACCAAGCGCGCTTCCATTGGCCCACATCCTCAAATTTTGCACCCTGTTCCACATGCCAATCATGCATAGGGGTGCGCCGCACAGGATCAAAAAAGTTGCGGACATGGCTGCCGGTGATCGCGCCGAAGGTCACCGGCGTATAGGGCGCACGGAAGGTGGTAACACCGACCGCCGGAATTTCCACCCCTAACCTCTGCGCCACGATAGCCAAGGCGTTGATATTTCCGGTCTTGCCTTGGTCGGTGCCCATGCCAGTAGTGGTGTAACGTTTAACGTGCTCGATTGAGTGGTAACCTTCGCGCACTGCCAAATCGAGATCTTTCGCCGTTACGTCGTTCTGGAAGTCGACGAACATGCGGGCCCCCTTACGGTCGGACGGTGAGCGCCATACAGGTTGTGCCTGTCCTACGGCGGGCTCCCGGACCGCCGGGATATCGCCGCTAGTGCATTTAAAACCTGCATCAATCGCCGCGGTGCGGCCTGCTTCCATACCGGCCGAAAGGCACTCCAAAAGTGTCACTGCGCCGTCGCATGCCCCGACGGCACGGACCGCTTGCACCGCGTTACCCGGCCGGAATGTACCATCACGTTCGTCGAAAGTTAGCTCACCGCGAGATTGAGAGAACAGATGCACTGCGGGGCTCCATCCCCCGGACATCGCAATGCCGTCGCATTTCAACCTACGGGTGTCGCCTGAAACGCCGTCACCAGCCTCGTTCAACTGCATCACCGTAACAGCCGAGACCCTAAGCCGCCCCTTAGTGCCAACAATCGTGTGCCCCTGCATCACCGGAATGCCCGCTTCACGCGCCAGTCGGGGCCACTCGCCGTCGACCTGCCTACGCAGATCCACCACCGCTTCGACCGCGACCTTGGCTGCCACCATGTCGATTGCCGCAGCATAGGCGCTATCATTGTTAGTAAACACGACGATGCGTGACCCGGGTGCAACCCCAAAACGGTTCACGAAGCTGCGCGCCGCGCCGGCCAGCATGATGCCCGGACGGTCATTCTCAGCGAAGACCAGCGCCCGCTCGATAGCGCCGGTCGCTAGGATGACCCGCTTAGCACGGACCTTCCACAAGCGTTGACGGAGCGATCCTTCAGAACTAGAGATATGATCGCCAACCCGCTCTACTAAACCGACGAAATTGTCAGCGTAATAGCCGAATGCCGTGGTTCGTGGCAGTACCGTCACCTCATCCATACCGGCCAGCGTCGCTTTGGTTGCTGCCAACCAATCTGTCGGCGCACCATTGCCAATATGGATATGACGTCCCGTTTCAGAAAGCAGGGTCCCACCAAATTCTGGCTGTTCGTCAGCGAGGATAACCCGTGCCCCAGCAGCTCCAGCAGTCTGCGCTGCGGCCAGTCCGGCGGGTCCCGCACCAATCACCAGTACATCGCAATGAACGTGCCGATGTTCGTACCGGTCCGGATCGCAATCCTCCGGAGCTCGGCCGAGGCCCGCCGCCTTGCGGATGTGTTTCTCATAGAACATCCAGAGCCGCGCCGGTCGCATAAAGGTCTTGTAGTAGAAACCAGCTGGCAAAAGCGCTGAAAACCGATCGTTGATGCCGCGCAGGTCGAACCGTAGGCTTGGCCAACAATTCTGGCTGTTAGCGCGCAGTCCCTCGAATAGCTCCACCGTTGTAGCCCGCATGTTCGGATCGGTTCGTGCCCCGGAGCCAAGCTGGACCAGTGCGTTCGGCTCCTCCGAGCCGCTGCCGAGGATACCGCGTGGACGATGATATTTGAAACTGCGACCGACCAGATGGACGCCATTGGCAAGCAGGGCCGAGGCGAGCGTGTCACCCTTATAACCAAAATAACGGCGACCGTTAAAGCTGAATTTGATCTCGACGGCGCGGTCGACGCGGCCCCCGCAGGATAGCCGAAAGCATTGCCGCCTCACGATGTGTGCCCCGGAATGTCAGGCGGTGCTTCGTCCATCAGATAGACGGCAAGGATCTGGTCGCTGACAGTATCGCGCACGACATTAAACCATTTTCGGCAACCGTGCGCATGGCTCCAGCGCTCGTAATAGAGACCCTTCGGGTTTTGCCGCATGAACAGATAGTCGGCCCATGCCGCGTCGTCGATCGTATCTGCACCCGCCGGCCGAGTGATATGAGCCTCGCCGCCGCAATAAAATTCATGGACATCGCGCTCGCCGCACCAAGGGCAGGGGATCAGCAGCATGAGCCAGAATTCCTAATGCGCTACCGCCGCAGCGCCATGCTCGTCGACCAGAGCGCCGGTCGTGAAACGATCAAGCGAAAACGGTGCGTTTAGCGCATGCGGTTCGCCGCGTGCGATGGTGTGGGCGAAGACATTGCCAGAGCCAGGGGTCGCTTTGAAGCCACCGGTGCCCCAGCCGCAGTTGAAATACAGCCCCTCGACCGGAGTTTTGCCTATGATCGGGCTGGCGTCCGGGCAGACATCGACGATGCCGCCCCATTGCCGCAACATCCGCATACGGCTGAACATTGGGAATAATTCTACAACTGCGTGCAATGTGTCCTCGATTACATCAAACCCGCCGCGCTGCGAATAGGAAACATAGCTGTCGATGCCTGCACCGATGACAAGCTCGCCCTTGTCAGACTGGCTGATATAGGCGTGCACCGTGTTCGACATAACCACGCAATGCAGCACCGGTTTCACCGGTTCCGAGACCAGCGCCTGCAGCGGGTGACTTTCGATGGGTAGACGAAAACCAGCCATGTTGGCCAATACACTGCAATTGCCGGCGACCACGACACCGACCTTCTTCGCCTTGATTGTCCCGCGATTGGTCTCCAGCCCTTCTACTGCTTCTCCATTTCGCAAAATCCCCGTCACTTCACAGTTTTGAATGATATCGACGCCTAACGCATCCGCCGCGCGCGCAAATCCCCAAGCCACCGCATCGTGCCGGGCAACGCCGCCACGACGCTGCAACGACGCGCCCAACACCGGGTAGCGCAAATTCGGCGAAATATCGATTAGTGGGCAAAATTCGCTGACGCCATCGGCATTAAGAATTTCGGAATCGATGCCGTTCAGCCGGTTGGCGTTCACCCGGCGCGACAGCTCGCGCAAATCGTGCAGATTATGTGCGAGGTTCAAAACACCTCGCTGAGAGAACATAACGTTGAAGTTCAGCTTCTGGGATAGTCCCTCCCAAAGCTTTAGCGAATGTTCGTAAAGTCCTGCGCTTTCATCCCACAAGTAATTGGAACGAACGATAGTCGTGTTTCGCCCGGTGTTACCTCCACCTAGCCAGCCCTTCTCGACGACAGCAACATTGGTGATCTTGTGCTCCTTGGCAAGGTAATAGGCCGTCGCCAGCCCATGTCCGCCGCCGCCGACTATGACCACGTCGTATTCTGGCTTCGGCTCTGGACTGCGCCATGCCTCGCGCCAATTTTCATGGCGCGACAGAGCGTTCCGGGCAAGCGAGAAGATAGAGTATTTCTGCAAAGCGATTTTACCTCATCTACCAGATCGTTATATCGTCGGTCTGCTAACAAGGGAATGCGAAATGAATGGACCAAACCGAATCCATAGTAATCGGCGATTTAGATAGCTGGTGTGGGCTGCAGTCGATCAACTGTCTGCCAAGAACCTCATCATGAAAGCGGCCTATATCGAAGCACAAGGCAGTCCGGAAGTTTTGCAGTATGGAAACGTCCTGGATCCAATCGAGAGCCTGGGCAAAGCGGTTGTCGACATTCATGCCGCCAGCGTCAATGCTGCCGATTGGAAGGTACGATCCGGTGCAATCGGCCCAATCAAAAATTTTCCCTATATTTTAGGGCGCGACTTTTCCGGCGTCGTCCGGACCATTGGCGACGATGTCTTGGACGTGGCCGTTGGCGACGAAGTCTTCGGAGTTTGCGAAATCGGTCAGGAAGGTGCCTACGCTGAGAAGATCGCAATTAAATCGTCGATTTTGGCATCCAAGCCGAAAAATCTTAGCCACCTCGAAGCCGCCGCCTTGGCGGCCACTGGCCTGACGGCACTGATCTCCATAGAGGACACGATCAAGCTCGTAGCCGGAGAGACAATACTGATCCAGGGCGGCGCTGGCGGTGTCGCGGGGTTGGCTATTCAATTAGCAAAGCAGATTGGCGCTTACGTCATCACGACCGCAAGCGCGACGAACCACGACTACCTCCGCGATCTCGGCGCCGATGAATGTATCGACTACACAACACAAGAATTCACCGAACGGGTCTCTGGCTGTGACGCGGTGTTTGAGACCGTTGGCGGGGAGGTCGCAATGCGCTCCTTCGAGGTTCTAAGGCCTGGCGGCCGGATCGCTTTTATCGCTTCAGGACCGATTGCACCAAATCCACTGCGTGACGACATAACAGCACTGAGACCCACCGTTAATCGGGACCGTATACATTTGGATCGCATCGTCGATCTCTTTTCGACAGGTGCGATCCGAACGCCTGAAATCAGCACATTTCATCTGCAGGAAGCCGCCAAAGCTCATCGCATAAGCGAATCCCGTCACGCTCGCGGCAAGCTTGTCTTCAAAGTTCGCTAACTCGCATCCAGCGCCGCACAGGCTGCCTCGAAAGGTGCCAAAGGCGGTCGATATAGCCCAGCGCCAAGACCGCCATCGACACCGTTTTTTTCAACCAGACCGAGTTCGACGACTGGTACATTTCCCGTTTCAATGACAGCCCGCGCAGAAAGGCCAGCTCGGGCGCCAGATTTTGGGAAATCGGGATGAACACCCATCAGAAGCTTCTCCGGCAGGGCGTAAATGTCGTCGTCGTAGAAACCACTGTGCAACAATTGCATCTCGGGGCAATAAGACAACGCCATCGCACCGAGACCGAAACCTTCCGCCAATGCGCTGTCGCCGTAGGCGCCGGTGCAGCTCTCGAGCGTGTGCGGCTCACGCACGTTGCCCCGCGGGACATCGGCTTGTGCAGTAAACCAGCGACCTGGTAATCCGCTCACTTGTAGGCCGAACTGCATGCCATTACCACCGATGGCCGTCACCAAAGCGCTACCTTCAACCCCCATCGCAGCGGATAAAGCGCACCGCGCAGCAGCCATCCAGAAATTAAGATGGAAAATTGGCCACTCAGCAATGAAGTTGCCAACTTCTGACAATTCAAAAGTTGCCGGGAGCCGGTTTCGGAGAATGTCGACCAGAATTTTGTGTGCTTCGAGATGCCTAAGGTGCGCGTCATCGCCCCGGATCAGGGCTTCGTCAACGATTGGTGGCCAAACAACCGGCGTCACCGTTGCTGGCACGATGGCTGGCGCTACCTTCTCATTCAGGAAATGCAGGAGATCGACTGCCTCTTGCGATTTGCGGCCGTAACGCGCAGCTGGCGCACCGCCGGTACCACCGCCATTGAACGGCGCATAGGCAGGTTTTCCCAATCCGTTTAAATCAGACAGCTCGAGTACCTGCATGGAGGCAGACACGACAGCTGCCAGCGGCGTCACGACATTGCGATCCTGCGCCGGCTCGAATTGCACGCCGCCGGATGCTATTAGCGCATCGGCTTCGCTGAGATTGTCAGCCCAACCTTCAAAAACACAAGCTACAGCCGCCGAATTCAAGGTAGGGGTGACGTGACCGCTAACTGCGGGTGGACCACTATGCAACAAAACATGACTTTCGAGACCCGCCGCCTCACCCGCACTCGTGACGCCACTCCAAGCCGGTTTCGCAGAGAAAAATCGTTCCAGCGCTTCCTGGTCGGCAGCATGCAGTCCCATCGTCTATCCCGCCTCCTGATCTCGGATCGCCTGCGCCGCCTCTAGAACACGCTGCGCCTTGTAGACAATCGGATAATCGATGAAATAGCCGTCGAGTTGGATCGAAGAAGAGCCCGCCTTCTCTGCCTCGTCGAATGCGGCAATGACTTTCTCGGCGTGATCAATTTCCGCTGCCGAAGGACTATAAACCTCGTTCACGGTGGCAACCTGCGGCGGATAGATGCACATCTTGCCCTGAAACCCCATCTGTTTTGCGCGCTCCGAAGAGGCCCGCATACCTTCTAAATCCTTGATGTGGATCCAAACCGTGTCGACTGGCGGCTCTAGGTCTGCGGCACGCGACGCCAATACCATGCGGGAACGTGCATCGTCCAAATTCACCTCGTCCAAGGTCCAATCCATGTTCATATCGTGGGTGTAGTCGCCAGCACCAAACGCCATACGGCGCATACGACTGTCGCACCCAGCGATGTCCGGCAGCGCGGCAATCCCTTTCCCCGTCTCTAAAATTGGCATGATATCGATCTTACCTACATCCAGACCACGCTCACGCTCCAGATTACTGACCATCCAGTCGACCGCCAGCATTTGTGCTGGGTTCTCGACCATCGGCAGAACAATCCCATCCAGTGCTGGCCCAACAATGGCGTCGATATCGCCGAAACAGAATTCGGTCTCAAAGGAATTGATCCGAACATAGCCAAGATTGCGGCGTGGTTGCTTTAGCGCAGCGACGACGTCTTTCCGGGTCGCGACTTTCTCGTCGTTCGCAACGGCGTCTTCCAAATCAAGAATGACGGCGTCGGAGCCGACATCAAACACCTTTTCCACCTTACGCGGGTGGTTGCCCGGCGCGAAAAGAAAGCTGCGATATACACCCATAAAGTCTTCCCCGTATCTGGTTCTTGTTGGATATTGATACTGCGGCGCGGCGGCGCCTGTGGCAAACTTTAGCGCAGATAACGGGAGGAAGAAGCGATGCAGACCTATCACGGCAGTTGTCATTGCGGTGCAGTAACCTTCGAGGTCGATGCAGATCTGTCCAGGCTCGGCGACTGCAACTGTTCGATCTGCACCAAAAAAGGATCCGTTCACCATCGGGTGCCGGAGAACCGTTTTCGGCTTCTATCCGGCGCCGAAGCGCTAAAAGCGTATCAATTCAACAAAAAGATCGCGAGCCACTTCTTCTGTCAGAATTGCGGCATTCACACTTATTCACACCCGCGCACCGCACCGGAAATGTTCAATGTCAATGTCCGCTGCCTCGACAATTTTGACCTACGTGGGGCAGAATTCAGGATGGGAACCTTCGACGGGCAAAACTGGGAGGCAGCATTCGAGGCAATGCAGCAGAACAAACGCTAGCTGCTTGCGCCCTAGACACGTCCAGTTCCATCGGATAGGTGAACTGCCACACTCCAAAAATTTTGCAAAGTGCCCGCTTCGTAAGCAGCAACGAGCCCATTGGAAAGTTGGGGGTGAAAATACCGCTCAACAACTCATCAGAATTTTTTCTAATACCGGAGCAATGGCTTTTTCACGATATACACCCGCTCTATAATTCGTGTTCGATCGCATTGAGCAACCCATCGAGACCAAGCAAATATGAAGAAATGCCCAAACCGGTAACAACGCCGTTCGCCACCTCCGCCAGGACTGATCGCGTACCCCGGCGCTCGATGTTAGTCATATGCACCTCCACATAGGGCAACGAAACCGCTTTTATGCAATCGCGTAACGCAAACCCTGCATAGGTGAAGCCGGCTGGGTTCATCAACAACCCATCCACACCCTCTTTTACCGCTTGATAGATGCGCGCAATCGCCTCGCCCTCGATGTTTGCGTAGAAAATATCCAGCGTAATACCAGCCGATGCCGCTCTCGCACGCATTATAGCATCCAGTTCGTTAGCTGTGGTGGTGCCGTAAAGTTCCGGCTCGCGCTGACCTAGCCAGACCATATTCGCGCCCTGCAACAGCAATATCTTCGTCATGAGCTCCCCCAATCAAGTTTCCCCGGGTGGACAAACCGTCCGCCAACATGGTGGGATTACACCACAATAACCGTATTGCGGGAGCAGACAAAGGTGCAGAAATATGATGCTAAGGCCGTTCTCACGGTCTGGACAGACGCGAAGACCAATGCCGAGGCCGACTTCAATGAATGGTACAATCGGCAGCACGTCAACGAACGCTGTGACGTACCTGGGTTTCTCAGCGGTCGCCGCTATCGCGCCATCTCCGGGCGACCCCGTTACATGGCGCTCTACGACACAGTTGGCTCGGACATTTTATCCAGTGCGCCGTATCGCAAAGCGTTGAACAACCCTACGGATTGGACGCATAAAGTCATGCCCGGCTTCAAAGGACTGGTCCGTGCCATTCTGGATGTAGAGTTCCGCGTCGGGCGCGGCTACGGCGCGACCGTCGCGTCATTCCGGCCACGTCCAGGGGCCGAAGCATCGCAATTATTTGTCACTTGGCTAACCCAGGATGCGTTGCCCGCGGTTCTAAACGAGCCGGGTGTCACTGGTGCGCAGCTGCTTTGTAGCGCCCGTAACCGGACAGCGACCGACACAACTGAAGGTCAACTGCGCGACGAACCCGACAAGACCGTGGAATGGGCCTGTTTCATCGACGGCACGGAACCAGCGATGGTTCGAGCCGCATGCAGCAAAATACTGTCGCGTGAAACCCTTCGGGACCGAGGAGCGGGATCCGTTAACCGCGGTCTATATCGGTTTCTCTACGGCAATGATTCCCTTCGTCAGGAAGAGGGCCGATGAGCACGCTCCTGACCAGACACGACCCGCGCGAGGCTAAACGCTACTACGATGATGGGCTCTGGTGCGACGACAACTTCTATTCTTTAGTTGCAGGCCACGCTGGGAAACAGCCCGACGCTTTCGCGCTACGCGATAGCCGGCGCCGGCTGACCTGGCGCGAAATCCAGACCTGGGCCGACGCTGTCGCGCAAGACCTACACGAGGCCGGTTTGCGGCGGGGTGACCGGGTCGCGATCTGGCTAACCAATCGTGTCGAGGCGGTTATCGTATTCCTGGCTTGCGCGCGCAACGGATATATCTGCAACCCGTCACTACACCAAAGCTACACGAACGAGGAAATCCTGAAGCTTCTGACGGATCTAAGCGCCGCAGCAGTGTTCACCGAAACAGATTCGGAATTTGCCCTGGCCTTACAAAATTTGCCAGCGATGCGGCGCGTCTGCCGCCTGCCGCAAGGCCGTGAGCCTGGAACAGACTTTCCAAGCCTGAGCGAGCCAGGAGATGGACAGTTTCCACCCGATGACAACGCGGATCGGGTCTGCTATCTCGCCTTCACATCCGGTACGACTGGCACACCAAAAGGGGTGATGCACTCGCACAACACACTACTAGCCAACCCGCGTGACATGGTAAGGGACTGGAACCACGATAAACACACCGTCTTGCTGTCGCTCAGCCCGCTCAGTCACCACATCGCTTGGGTCGCAGTTGGCCAAATCCTCGTCTGTGGCGGTGAGCTGGTAGTTAACGACCCACCAGAAGAGATGAAACAGCTAGACTGGATCGTGGAGACCGGTGCGACCTATGTTATGGGCGTGCCAACCCATGCGATGGACATCCTAGCAGATCAGGCGGAGCGGTGCATGGAGCAACTAGGCTCCGTTAACCTGTTTTACATGGCCGGCGCGCCTATCCCCCCCTCGACCGCACAAGCCTTCCTCAACCAAGGGATCAAGCCGCAAAACATATACGGCATGACGGAGAATTCCTCGCATCAATATACCTTCCCTGACGACGATCCGGAAACAGTCACTAGAACCTGCGGCCGTGGAGGGCCAAGCTATAATGTGAAGCTCTTCAGCCAAGAAGACCCCGATGTTGAAGTGCCAGACGGTGAGATTGGCCAGATCGGCGGCAAGGGTGCCTGCCTTATGCTCGGTTATTTTGACAATCAGTCGGCAACTGAAAACTCGTTCAACCGCGAGGGTTGGTTCTTATCCGGGGATTTGGGGCGGCTGAATGAAAAAGGCTGCCTCGAAATTGTAGGACGGTTGAAAGATATCATTATCCGCGGCGGACATAATATCCACCCCACCAAAATTGAAGACCTGGCAATCAAGCATGCAGGCGTCGAAAAGGCCGCAGCTTTCCCTATACCGGACGAGCGGTTAGGCGAGAAGGTCGGCTTAGCAGTCATCCCCAGCGGGATAGGCGCCCCTACCGGTGATGCACTGCTATCTCACCTTTACGAGACCGGCCTATCAATCCAGGACATGCCTGAGTATTACATCGCTATGGACGCGCTGCCGCTAACGGCTAGCGGCAAAATCCTGAAGCGTGAGCTAGCGGAATGGGCTCGGGCCGGCACTATCGCGCCCGAACCAATCCGCTTCATACGCCCAAATGAGGAAAGCTGAGACATGCCCGTTGAACTGACACAGCGTGAAGAATTCGCCATCATTACTCTGAACCAACCAGAGACGCTAAACGCGCTTAGCTTTGAAATTGTGGAGGAAATTGGCAAGGCGCTCAATGAAGTCGCCGTTTCTAATGCGCGCACTTTAATCTTTATCGGAGCCGGTGATAGAGCCTTTTGCGCCGGTGCCAATATAAACGAATTAGCCGGCCGCACCATTTCGGAAGTAAAACGTGGTGCGGAAGTGGGACAGCGAACCTTTGCTCGGCTGGATACCTTCCCGATCCCATCTGTCGCTATCATAAACGGCTACGCTTTCGGTGGTGGCATGGAACTCGCCTCCGCTTGCACTTTCCGGATTGCGACACCCAACGCCAAAATGGGGCTGCCAGAGATCAAACTCGGATTGATTCCCGGTTATGGCGGAACGCAGCGGCTTCCGCGATTAATTGGCGAAGGGCGAGCACTCGAACTCATCATGACTGGACGCACTGTGGAGGCCGAGGAGGCCGAACGTATTGGCTTAGTCAGCCGAATTGTAGAGGGTGATGCGCTTGAGGCCGGGATAGCATTTGCCCGAGAGTTCGCTGGCTACAGCCTACCAGTCCTGGGTTTTGCGCGCGATGCGGTCAAACGGGCACTTGATCTCCCCATATATGAAGGCTTGAAAGTGGAAGCCGACCTCAACACCTTATCCTTTCAAACAGAGGATAGTGTTGAAGGCACTGCGGCTTTTTTGGCAAAGCGCAAGCCGGATTTTAAGGATGGCTGAGGACACCAAAGTAATCGCCGTCACCGGGTCGAGCCGCGGCATAGGCGCCGAGATCGCGCGGGAGCTTGGCCGGCGTGGCTTCGCGGTTGGCTGCCTATCCCGCGGAGGAGATCTTCCGAACGATCTGCCGGACGGCGCGACAATGTTTCCGTTCACCTGTGATGTTACTAACGAGCAAAGCGTGACAGAAGCGCTGGGTGACCTCGTTAAGACCACGGGACGCCTCAACGGTCTTGTCAATAATGCTGGCCTCCTCGTGGAGTATAAGAGCGCAGAGCTCTCCATTGCAGATTACGACCATGTTATGCGGACCAATGCGACCTCGGTGATGATGGTGAGCCGCGAGGCCTACTCGCATCTCTGCGTTGCTGGCGGCGGCGCGATCGTAAATATTGGGTCTTTCTGGGACAAGATTGGCGTCCCCCGCAATCTGCCCTATTGCGCGTCGAAGGCCGCGATCGCGGCGATTACCCGCTGCCACGCGGTGGAATGGGCGCGCAACAACATTAGTGTAATGAATATCGCACCCGGCTATATCGAAACGGATTTCAATCACGACTTCTTCGCCGATGAGAAAACTCGCGAATGGTTGCGCCAACGCGCGCCGATGCTGAAACCGGGCCAGACCAACGACGTCGCCCGATTGGTGGCCGCACTGTTCTCCGAAGATATTCCCTTTCTTACCGGCGAAACCATATATCTCGATGGCGCACAATCGGTCGCGCTTTAGGATTAACGCATGAAGCTTTTCGACCATTTAGACGCTACGGTGGCGCTCACCGAAGACGAGGCGATGCTTTTCGAAAGTGTGCGGACCGTCGCGCGTGGCAAAATCGCGCCGCGGGCCGCTGCCTACGACGCCAGCGGCGAATTTCCTTGGGACAATATTAAAGAAATCAATGCGCTGGGTCTCAACGCAATGTTTGTCCCGGAACCCTATGGCGGAGCCGAACTGTCCTTCAGCGCCTACCTCGCCTGCGTGCGGGAGATCAGCAAGGCTTGTGCGGCAACAGGAATCATATGGGCAACAAATTTCCACGCAATGAAACCGGTCATCGATTTTGCAAACGAAGACCAAAAGAAACGTTTCCTGCCGAAACTGGCTGAAGGCGCGTTGGCATCACTCTGTATTACGGAACCCAATGCCGGCTCTGATGCGACCGGAATGGTGACGAAATTTACGCCAGATGGCGACGACATCGTCGTCAGCGGTGGCAAAACCTTTATTTCCAATGGCAACGTCTCGGACTACTACTTAGTCTTCGGAAAATGGTCGGAAATCGACGACGATAAGTCGTCCATTTCGGCACTGGTGATCGAAAAAGACACACCCGGATTCACCTCCGGTAAGCCCGAGGACAAAATGGGGATACGAGCCTCGGCCACCACCCCTCTTACCTTCGAGGACTGCCGCGTCCCGCGAGAAAATCTCCTGCGCAAACCGGGGGATGGTCTGCGCATCTTGCTGGCATCATTGAATAAGTCACGTCCCAGCGTCGCAGCCCACGCGCTTGGTATCGCGCGGGCCGCGTTCGAGGATACGACGGCCTACATAAACCAACGCCGTCAGTCCGGTCGCCCCATCATCGACTTCCAGGGCATCCAATTTTTGCTGTCTGATATGGCAACGGATTTGGCGCTATGTGAGACACTGCTCTGGCATGTAGGGCGAATGGTCGACGACAGTGCGGAAGATTTTAGTATCGAAGCATCGATGCTGAAAATGCGCGCCGGCGATGTCGCTATGCGGATAGCGACCGACGCGGTGCAACTACACGGCGGTTATGGTTATATTAAGGAATATCGGGTGGAACGTCTGATGCGCGACGCAAAAATTTGCCAAATTTGGGAAGGCACAAAACAGGTTCACCAGCAATATATTGGCCGTAGTTTCATCGACCGTTAACAAATTATACAAGCACAACAGTCCCGTTAGGCTATTTGGATTCTCAGTGATACGTATAAATTAATGGAATTTTATACTGGGTTTATCTTTATCCAACGGAACGAAACGCCAAAAGTTAAGGTCGATTTGAAGTCATCGCGCGCAGTCAATGCAAACCGGTGTCGCCGGATCTAAGGCCAACCGCTTAGGTTCAATGTCTTCGCCACAGCTCAGGCAATATCCGTAGTCGCCCGATTCTATGCGCGCCAGCGCCGCTTCGATACGGCGTATCTCAATCTCCCGACGTCGCTCGGTTTCTAGAGCCATCGCCTGATCCTGCAGCGCGTCCATCCGTGAGAGGCGGCCCATCCTACTTTGGTCGAGCTCAACCGGCTTTCGTGAGTCCTTACTAGATTCCACGAACGCCAGTAGCTCCTGCCTTTTTTCATTCAGGTGCTTGTGAACGGTTTTCAGAGAAGATTTTATCGCCACAGCGATCTCCTTGACCAAGCCTCTCATGCTAACCTGAATATTGAACCGTAACAATCGTGCCGCGCCCTTTACCCACCGCCAAGGATCGGTAGTCTGTGCCTTAAATTCAGAAATCTAAGTAAGGGGAGTTCTATGAGCCGTTTGGGCCCAATCGATCCAGAAAACATAACGCCGGCGCAGAAACAGGCGCATGATGCTATTGCCGCGGGACCGCGTGGCAGCGTTCGCGGCCCCTTTGCCGCGTTGTTGCACAATCCTGGTGTAGCAGATGCCGTGCAGCGTATGGGCGCGTCTCTCCGATTTGACGGCACCTTGCCGGACAATTTGCGTGAAATTGCAATCCTGACGACAGGTCGCTTCTGGACAGCACAGTACGAATGGTGGGCGCATGCCAAAATCGCCCTGGATGTTGGGGTTGATGAAAAGATCGTTAACGCCATGGCTCAGCGTCGCCGGCCCAGCTTTATCAAATCCGACGAAGCAGCAGTGTACGAGTTCTGCACGGAACTGCATGAGAAACAGAGTGTCAGTGACGAAAATTATGCTTGGGTCGTCGAGCAATTGGGCGAGGCCGGTGCAGTCGAACTAATCGCCCTGTGCGGCTACTACACGATTATCGCGATGACCCTCAACGTGGCGCAAACCCCGCTCCCGGACGGCGAAAAACTTCCCCTCAAGGACTGACCATTGAACCAAACGCACGCCCTCGGCATCGATATCGGCGGCACATTCACCGACCTCGTCGTTTACGATCGCGCGACCGGCCGGATTGTAAAGGGCAAGGAACTAACGACGCCAGACGATCCATCGCGCGGCGTTTTGATCGCACTAGAGAAATTGCTCGATGGCGGTGTCGCACCGGAATCACTGTACCGCATCGTGCACGCCACGACCCTGTTCACCAATGCCTTAATCGAACGCAAAGGCGCGCGCACCGGCCTAATAACGACCAAGGGCTTCCGCGATGTACTCGAGATCGGCCGGGAGCGCAAATACGAGCTGTACGACATTTATATTGCCATGCCGAAACCCCTCGCGCCGCGAAATTTGCGACTCGAAGTCACCGAGCGCATGGCGCAGGACGGCTCGGAAATCACGCCTCTCGACGAGGAAGAACTGCTATTTCAAGTCGACACACTTCTGGCCAAAGGGGTGGAGTCGATCGCCATCGTATTCCTTCACGCCTACGCCAATCCGGCACATGAGGATGCGGCTCTAGCTGCAATCGCCCGAAAGTATCCGGACTTGATCATCACTGCGTCGCACGACGTCGCGCCGGAAATACGCGAATACGACAGAACATCGACGACGGTGACCAATGCCTACGTGAAACCGCTGGCGCACACCTATGTCGATCGGTTGGTCGATAAAACGGCTGACCTCGGAATTGGCGCGCCCTATTTTATGATGCTTTCAAATGGTGGACTAACCCATATCGAAGAAGCCAAGCGGTCTCCAGTGCAGCTCCTCGAGTCCGGTCCTGCGGCCGGAGCTTTAGTCGCGGCCTACTTCGGAAATAAAGCCGGTGTTGATAACGTGCTAGCCTTCGATATGGGTGGCACAACTGCGAAACTGGCTCTAGTGGACGAAGGCGAACCTCATGTCGACTATCATTTCGAGGCGGCGCGCGAAAAACGGTTTGCCGAAGGGAGCGGCTTTCCGCTCAACATCTCTGCTATCAAGTTGATCGAAATCGGTGCCGGTGGCGGTAGCATCGCGCATGTAGACGATATGGAGCTTTTGAAAGTCGGACCCCAGAGTGCCGGCTCGGAACCGGGGCCCGTCTGCTACGATCGTGGCGGCACCGCCCCGACGGTGACCGACGCAGATCTCCTGCTTGGCTTCCTCAATGCCGACTATTTCGCTGGCGGTAGCATGAAGATTAATCGTGATGCGGCCAAATGCGCTATGCAGCCACTCGCCGACTGTTCCGGTCTGTCGGTGGTCGACGTGGCGCGTGGCATTTACGATGTGGTCAATGAAAATATGGCTAGCGCAGCCCGCGTACATATCGCCGAGCAAGGCAAAGATCCTCGACAATACACGCTGCTTGCGACCGGGGGGGCTGGCCCAGTACACGCCTATTACGTGGCCAAGAAGCTTGGCGTTCGGCGCCTAATCTGCCCGCTGGCAGCTGGTGTCGCCTCTGCACTCGGCCTACTGATTGCCCCGGCCCGGATTGACCGGGTCGTAACCATCGCTAGCGGCCTAAACAAGATGGATTGGTCTCGCCTGGAAGCCGCCTATCGAGAACTTGAGGCAGATGCCGCAAAGGTGATTGAAGAGACGGGTTTCGACGCAAGCAAAGCCCGGATCACAAGGCTCGCGGATATGCGCTATATCGGCCAGGGTTTCGAGGTAGTGACCACACTGCCAAACGGCCCGTACGATAAGAATTCCACCCACGTGCTGTTAAATGCCTTCGAGGAAACCTACCGCCGCACCTTTTCTCGTATCCCACCAGATGTGAATGCAGAAATTATCAACATTCGTGTTTCACTTCGAGCCGATGTACCCGGACAATCCGTTGGTTTCAAGGCAACCGGCGATACCAGCCAAAACGCCAGGGCACGGCAGACACGAGCAGTTCTTTTCCCGGAATGCGACGATTATGTCGACACTGATGTATACGACCGCGCAAGCCTCACAGCAGGAGAACGGATCGACGGACCCGCTGTTATCGAAGAGAACGAGTCGACACTGATCGTTGGCCCTGGCTCAACAGTAGATGTAGATCAGGACGGCAATTTGTTTGTCGAGCTGCCGGAGGAATAATTATGACTGTCGCTACCTTTGATTCCGCGACGTTAGAGGTCTTGTGGACACGGCTGGTGTCAATTGTTGATGAGGCGGCAGCGGCGCTTGTCCGGACTTCCTTCTCCACCGTCGTCCGTGACAGCCATGACTTTTCTTGCGTTATCACGGACGCAGCAGGCCGTTCCCTCGTGCAGGCGACCGATAGCATCCCTTCCTTCATCGGCACTTTACCGCGTACGATCCGCCACTTTTTGGAGGAATTTCCAGCCGAAACGCTCCAACCCGGCGACGTATTGATCACCAACGATATCTGGATGGGTACCGGGCATCTACCGGATATCAGCGTCGGCAAACCACTATTTTATAATGACAAGATCGTCGGTTTTGCTGGCAGCACTGCGCATGCGCCCGATATCGGAGGTAAAATCCGTTCACCCGAACCACGTGAGGTTTTTGAGGAGGGTTTCCAGATCCCCATAATGAAGGTAATCCGAGCTGGCCAACCAGACGAAACCTTCTTTAACCTGCTCCGCAAGAACGTCCGGGCACCGGATGAAGTCGTCGGTGATCTGTGGGCACAGATTACCGCACTTGACCTGATGGACAATCGGATCGACACCTTCATGCGGGAGTACCGACTGGATACGCTCGAAGACTTGGCGACAGAGATACAGTCGCGCTCCGAACGGGCCATGCGCGCTGCAATCACAGCACTACCGGACGGTACATATGAGAACACGATCAGTACGGACGGCCTAAACGAGCCACTTGACCTCAAGGTTGCGCTCACCATCGACGGCGACGAGGTCACAGCAGATTTCGGCGGCTCCGCACCGCAGGTGGATAAGGCGATCAACTGCGCTATGTGCTATACATATGCGATGACGGCGTATGCTGTGAAATGCGCCGCCGCACCAAATTTGCCGAACAATGACGGTTCGATCCGGCCGATTAATGCAGTAGCACCAGAAGGCTGCATCCTTAACCCACTATTTCCTGCATCGGGTGGATCGCGGGCCCTGATCGGCCACTTTGTACCATCTCTCATCTTTGGTGCTTTAGCCAAAGTAGTCCCAGAAAGGATCATGGCAGGCGCCGGTTCGCCGCTATGGTGCATCAACCAATCAGGGGTAACAGAAAGCGGTAAGCCTTTCGCTAAACTGTTTTTCTTCAATGGCGGTATGGGCGGCACGAACCAATCCGACGGGCAAAGCACCTTAAGTTGGCCCAGCAATATCTCGACGACGCCGATCGAAGTCATTGAGCAGTTGGCACCGCTCCGTGTTCATCACCGGACCCTCAGACCCGGTTCCGGTGGTGCGGGCCAGTTTCGCGGCGGTCTGGGCCAAGAGGTTCAATTCGAAAGTACTTCCAGAACACCAACCGCCGTCGCCTTCCTGGCCGAGCGCACAAGAGTCGGCGCACCAGGAATTGCTGGTGGCAAAGAGGGTGCCACCGGAGAGTTGAGGATTAACGATCATCCAGTCGATCCTAAGCAGCAGCACATCGTCAAAACCGGCGATACAATAACCATGCGCACTCCGGGTGGTGGCGGTTATGGAAAGTCTAACGACCGGGATACCGTTGCTATTGAGCGAGACCGCGATGAAGGAAAATTGCAGGTTAATTCTACTACCCCAACTTGATTGTTTTAGACCGCAACGGTCATTAAATTGCCTGCATGAATTCGTTGCGCTGTCTCTCGGTCATCGTTATCACGACCTCTTGGCAGACGGGCAGCGCGGCCACGCACGAATTCGTGCGAAGATTGGAGGAGACTCAGCAGAGGGAAGGAGAGAGCCGGTGAGCGATCTCAAGACTTCCACTGCCTTGAATAAGACACCCAAGTCCCTCACTGTCGACCAAATCGCCGATCACCTTTGGGTCTCGGTTAAGACTGTTCGTCGCTGGAATTGAGGGCGGCGACCTCAGCCATCACCGCTTTAGTCGCCAGATACGCGTTAATGCAGCGCACCTGCAGTCCTTGGTCTATGGAAGGTCTCGAAGATGAAGCCGTATACAAGTGAAAAATTGGGATTATTACGAGTAATTTCACCAACAATCAAAGTACACAGCAGTAAATATAGTTTTCACTACTAAATTGAGCGACATTAACGCTATAAAATTTGCCTTATTTCAATAGCCAACAGACCGCTCCTTAAAAACCCAAAAAGCACTGATACACTTTTGTTTATTGGGTCAGGCACGAAAGAAAATTTAGACTTTCTGCGGTCTTAGGTTTTCGCTTATCGTTCAAATTTCAATTGGCTAAGTTTTCCGAAGCTATCCTGACCCAATATGGTCCCTCAACCCGATCCACGGGCATAGTACCCCGGGTCAAAACACTTACGCCATCATTGGCAGCGCCATACCACCGGCTGCGCTCTGTAGCGTACAGGCCTTGCGCTAAGGCTCGACAACACCTT
>CAYYUG010000004.1:52576-61595 GCA_964474755.1 uncultured Rhodospirillaceae bacterium
ACAACACCTTTTAGGTACAGCGTCATTTACTCAGCAGACCCATGTACAAGCGGCGTCGGACCAATGCCTTCAATTTATAGGAAATTGCGAGCGCGACAGCCTGAAAGCGCATCGAAGCGGTTCTTTGTCGGCGCATCCGATTAACGTGACAATGCCATCGGATGTTTGCAAAGGATACGGTTCCCTTTGGGGAAGGACGATGGTACGATTTTCCTGAATTTGGATGTCATCTGGGAAATGTCGACCCAATTGGTCATCCGGGGAGCCAAGGTTCATACGGGCCGGCAGCGATCCGGCCCTGGTGGCCGACGATAGCTTTCAACTCTCTGAAAATGTCTACACACTATGCCCCGACACCGTCGTTTCCCTGGTTGAATCAGTATTGATCAAAGCGGAACCTTCATGACGTTACTTACCGCGCAGGCCTATGACACTCTGGTGCTCCAGAAACCTAAGTTAGTTCTGGTCGTACTGGTCTCAATTCTCGTTTTCTTCGGCTATTACACAAAAGACTTCGAGTTAGACGCATCGGCCGACTCATTGTTGCTGGAAGACGACGTGGACCTCAAGGTATTCCGGAATATCCATGAGCGATATCAGAGCAGCGACTTACTCGTTGTGACGTACGCCCCCTACAAAGACCTTTTCACGGACCAAGCATTAGAGCCTTTGAAGCAACTCCGTGGAGAACTCGAAAAAGTCACCAGCGTGGACACGGTGTTCACGATACTCGATGCCCCGTTATTCAATAGTGCGGATGTATCAATTAAGGAATTGGTCGACGATATGCCGAGCCTGGAGAAACCCGGTATTGACCGGGCCAAGGCTAAGGATGAGCTGGTCAATAGTCCCATTTACCGCGATCTCATCGTCAGCGCTGATGGCCGAACCACTGCTCTGCTGTTGGGGTTGGTCGAAGATGAACACTACAACCGTTTACTGAAATCTCGAGACGAGCTGCGGGAAAAAAATAGGGTCACTGGTCTCTCGGCCGAAGAAACGCGAACCTTGAATCGCATCACCGCAGAATACGATCAGGTTCATGAAGAGAGAAACGTGCAACGCCACCTCGACATCGCCCATATCAGAGACATCATCGAGCCGTTCCGCCAGCACGGCGTTCTACATCTCGGCGGTTTGCCGATGATTACCGACGACATGGTGACATTCGTGCGCAAGGACCTAATCGTCTTCGGGGGCGGTGTTCTCGCGTTCCTGATCATTATTCTCACGGCCATATTCCGGAAATTGCGCTGGATCATGCTCCCCTTGCTCAGCTGCTTTTACTCTGCATTGATCATGATAGGTGTCCTCGGTTTAATCGGTTGGAAGGTCACCGTCATCTCATCCAATTTTCTCGCCCTCATGCTTATTATCACCATCTCGATGAACATTCATTTGATCGTACGCTACCTGCAGCTCCATCGAGAGCATCCTGGTGATAATCAGTTGACGCTAGTCAGAACCACCATACACAAGATGGTAAAACCCTGTCTCTACACCGCGCTGACGACCATCATAGGTTTTGGCTCCCTGGTCGTGAGCGATATTAAGCCAGTCATCGACTTCGGGTGGATGATGAGCGCCGGTTTGGCGGTGACGTTTGCGACCTCATTTCTCCTGTTCCCAACGCTGCTATTAGTAATAGGAAAATCTGATCCAAAAATCACCGTTGACAGGGACCGGTTTCTCTTACCTGCATATTTGGCCCGTCTGACCGTGTTTCACGGTAACAAGATCCTGGTTTCGGCGGTAATATTGACTGCCGTGAGCATTGCGGGAATCACCATGCTCCGTGTCGAGAACAGCTTTATCAACTACTTCAGCGACGACACGGAAATTTATCAAGGCCTCAAGCTCATCGATGAACAGCTCGGCGGCACAACGCCCTTGGAAATACTGGTAAAGTTAGAGGGTGAAACTCTCGAAGAATTGACGCCTGAGGACCTCAAGGAGATGACCCCGGAAGAGATACAGATGGAACGCGATTATATGGAAGAGCGCCGCAAAAAACCGGAGTTATGGTTTAATCCCATCAAGGTCCAGATTATCAAAATAGTACACGACTACCTCGATGGATTGCCCGAAATCGGCAAGGTGCTCTCGCTCGCTTCGACGGTGCGGGTTGCCGAAATCTATGCCGAAAAAGAGCTAGACGGAATGGAGCTCGCAATTCTGTATACTAAGGTTCCCGCCCCGGTAAAAAAGAATCTCATCGACCCTT
This sequence comes from uncultured Rhodospirillaceae bacterium, assembly GCA_964474755.1. Taxonomy (GTDB): domain Bacteria; phylum Pseudomonadota; class Alphaproteobacteria; order UBA8366. The sequence continues at coordinate 54,801 of CAYYUG010000004.1, forward strand.
ATGTCTCCATTGATGACAACGAGATACGGCTCATGGCGCGCGTGTTGGATACCAAACCGGATTTGCGCCGCGAGGCGTTGCTGGAGAGAGTGCGCCGAGACCTGGGGAAAGAGTTCGGATTCAAGGAGCTTGCTTCTTACAAGCTTCTAATCAAAGACGTGACGGTGAGTGGGCTGCTCGTGCTTTACAACAACATGTTGCAGAGCTTGTTCGTATCGCAGATCAAGACCATCGGTGTCGTGATGCTGGGTATCGCGATCATGTTCCTATTTTTGTTCCGTTCAATCACCTTGTCGATTATCGGCATTCTGCCGAACTTGTTGGGTGCCGTGGTGGTTTTGGGTGTCATGGGATGGTCGAAAATTCCCATGGATATGATGACCATTACGATCGCCGCCATCGCCATCGGTATCGCCGTCGACAATGGAATTCACTACATCTACCGCTTCAGAGAAGAGTACGCCCTCACGCACAGTTATGTAGAGGCTTTAAATATTTGCCATTCCAATATTGGCAAAGCAGTGTTCTACACAACTATGACCATCATCTTTGGTTTTTCTATTTTGCTGTTATCCAACTTCATCCCCACCATCTATTTTGGAGTTTTGACCGGGGCGGCAATGTTCATCGCCCTTTTGGCAGCACTCACGGTGCTACCAAAGCTGATTCTACTGTGGAAACCATTCGACTGATGTCAGATTAAACGCACACAAGTCTCGAGACGGGGTGTTGGTCGAAGACCGAACTACGTAAACCATTGGAACATGCGGTGAGCCACACCCGACTTTGGTTTTGTAATAATTCCGGCCTCCGGGAAACTGCCGACCTCGCCAGGTTCCGCCGCTCCTTCAGCTTGCTCTATCAGAAAATTACAGGCAAGGAACCCGGCCTCGGAGGCTTTCCTTACAAAACCGGCTACACGACACCATTCGTGGAGTTGTGGCTTCCAGCCTGCGCCTGGTGATCACCGAGGAAACGCTTGATGGGGCTCGAGAGATATTTCGCACGGCATCAGATCGGAGACGCACAGGTTTGCCCTCAATCTAATCAGAAATTGGCCGAATAACTTCGCGGTCTTACAGCCATTTGGAGATGCACAAGCTAGGATCATGTCGTGTCGTCAAACCACCGTTGATCGGAGCCACAGGGCGAAGACTGCCTCTGATGCCAGAAACAATTCGGTGCTGGCGCTTGTGCACCTTCTTACCAGGTTAACTGAATGCGAAGCCATAAACAGTACAGCAGATAGCGAAGGCCATTTCTCAATTAGAGCCGAAGCCGGGAATAACGATGGCTGATTAATAAAATACAAGGGCTGTGCGTCTTCTGAAACCATCAGAGGCTGCCATTTTCTTTGCCGTCTCCAAGCGTACCGTCAAACGTCTGACGGTGCGGGGCAAACTGCCCCATGTGCGTGTCGGTCGTTCAATACGCTTTGTCATAGAGGACCTTCTGGCTTACGTGGAGAGTCAACGTCGACGGAACGGCGGCTAACATGATTTGTCACCCCGTGTCCGCACCTTTCCCAGTTCCCTTTGCGGTACTTCCCCGACCCGCGACGGATCTTCCTGCGTTTGTCCGCAGCCTATTCTTGCAAAATTTATAAGGAAAAATTAGGTGATGAGGGATAACGACTAAATGTGTTTTCGCACTATAGCAGTCTTCCAACGCATTTTCTGCTTTGCGCCCTCACTGACGACGAAGGGCGCTTCTATGATGATGCTGAAAGGATCACTGGCTCAGCATCACGGAAGTCGTATAGAAAGGATTTTAGTCATGTGAGTAGAACAGCGCGGCGTTAAAAATTTATGGAATAGCCGTTCAAGAGTTTTCCTCACAACGAATGTAAAGACGACAAGGGCTACCATTAGGAAACCAAATCCAAGAAGTTCCTTAATGGCGGGTTGAATTGACCCGGCACTTCGACATTCGAAAAATGTCGCTGACCGGGCAAAATAACCAACGTTGACCCAGCGATCCGTTCGTGAATTTGCCGCGAATGCTCCGGCGGCGTCGCAGGGTCATCCCCCGCCCCCAGTACTAAGGTCGGCGCTGAAATCAGCTGCAATTGTTCCTTGTAATCGAGCTGCGCGGTCGCCGAGGTCGCCCCAATATAGCCCTGCGCGGACGTGCGGATGAACTCTTTTCGCACGGCCTGATAATCAGCGTTGGCCGCCTCGGCAAATGCATCGGTAAACCAGCGGCGGTCCGTCATTTCCCAGACCGGCACCATACCGCCTTCCCGCACGACCCTGTGCCGTTCGGCAACGAATTCCTTGTAAGCTCGGTCCGCCCGAGAGGTGGTATTGCACAGCGACAATGAGATGATCCGGTCCGGGTGCTCGATGCCAAGCCCTTGACCGATCATCCCGCCTGTCGAAATACCGACCCAATGGACCTTGTCCAGTGCCAGTGCATTCATCAGCCCTACCGCATCGACCAAAAACTGATCAAGCGTGTAGGCGCCCGGCGGCGCGCTGGTATCACCGTGACCACGCCAGTCATAGCGCAGGACACGGTAACGGTCTTCTAAGGCCGAAACCTGCCAGTCCCAAAGCCGATGGCTGGTGCCCATCGCGTGTGCCATCATGACCACTGGTCCGTCCGCAACGCCGTCCCAACGGTGGAAAATCTCGATGTCGCCGACACGGATTCTGGAGCCATGCATTGGTTCTAAAGTCCCTGTTTTTCTTTCCACAAATAGAAGGGACCGATCGACGGGTCCGCAGCTCGAACACGATAGTAGGGAATTCGTGGCTTGTAGGTGTCAAACAGTCGTCGCAGTTCAGCGGCCGGATCGTCATAATCGTCTGCACGCAGATCGACGATGGGGTATTCCAGATCGTCACACACCTTGATCGCGGCAGAACGCTGACCGCCATGCTGACCACCGGCGTCTCGACCGGCTTCAATTGCCAGCATTAGTCGCTCTTCCAGCGCTTCATCGATGCTATTGCGATAAGCGGCTGCCATGCTGTTGACGGTCTCCTCACTGGTCAGCCGATTACCCATGGCAACGAACTGATCGCCTTCATGATGTCCTTTCCAATCGCGGTTCTCGGTCCCCGTGCGGGCGGCAGTGCGGCCTTGCGCATCGACCACGCCGATCTGCCGCGCTTCGATATGCGGATCGGACGCTGCCAAACGCTCGACGACTGCGGCCGCCGAGAGACCTTGCTTAAGCATTCCGATCCCCTTCGGACCGTGCCTCGGATCCGTCAACGCCTGTGTCGCTACCGCGCCAACCCCTGTCTCAACGAACGGTACCCGCGAACCGACCGCCATCTCGCCGGTCGACGTGGCAATGCCAAGTGCACCAGATTTTGGACAACGACCAACGATCGTGAAAGTATTAAACTCTATAGAAAATCCGCTCACCACAGATCCCTTCATTCGACTGACTAAGGGTGCAATGGTAGTCATTGCAAAAGCATACTCGCCAGAAATTTCTGGCTCATGGCGGAAAAGAGCAATGGTATGAGCCAAACGGCGGTGTATCACGGGGGAAACCTGCAGGAGGCCATGGCTCAATTTGGAATGCCACGGGACGACTGGCTGGACCTTTCGACCGGCATCAACCCCACCCCCTACCCAAATACAACGCTTGCCAATTCAGCCTTGCACCAGCTCCCCCAAACGGACATGCATGATGCGCTTAGATTGGCGGCTCGTCGCTACTACGAAGTCCCGGAAGGTTCCGACATCGTCGCAGCACCGGGATCGCAAGCCATCCTTCAATTGTTACCCGCCATCCTTCCGAACCGAAGTGTGTCTATCCTCGGCCCGACCTACGAGGAGCATGAGAAGCTTTGGGTTTCGTTTGGCCATCAAGTTGACATGATTACGACGCTTTCAGAAATCAACGGGACGGATACAGTAGTTCTGGTCAATCCAAATAATCCTGACGGCCGCATGATCGAGCCAGATGAGCTGCGCAACCTGGCGCAATCCCTGCCGAAACCGAATGGTCTGTTAATCGTTGACGAAGCGTTTGCAGACACTGCACCGTCGATCGCTATCATGCCCGGTCTGAATGGTCAGCCGATCCTGTCGATCCGGTCCTTTGGAAAATTTTTTGGTCTTCCAGGTCTGCGCCTGGGTTTTGCTGCGGGCGCAACAACAGTTGTAGCCATGCTGCGAGAACGACTGGGGCCATGGGCAGTATCGGGTCCAGCCATGGAAATCGGTACGCGCGCTTTGAACGACACGAGCTGGATTGAACAAGCACGCGAAAAACTGACAGTTCGGGCTGAGGCCCTGGATCAGGTCCTATTGGGGACTGGGATGACTGTTGCCGGTGGCACAGCATTGTTCCGACTTGTGTTAACCCATGCCGCTGGTGAAATTTTCGAACGGCTTGGCCACGCTGGAATATTCGTTAGGCGATTCCCCGATCGTCCAAATTGGCTGCGCTTTGGTGTTCCGGGAACGGACGATGAGATAGCCCGCCTAAAACGGGCGCTCAGCTGACTATTTCACCACCGGCCGCACTATCCCAAATTCCCCTTGCAACGGCGGCGGGCTAATGACCTCCGACTCGTGTGTTTCGCGCGCAGAACCGCGCCCCGATAGGCTAGGATTAGTCATGAAATAATCATAAGCGCTAAAACTATGGGGGTTCCGTGAACGGCGTCGGTAGGTCCCATCCGGCTGCAGGATCCAAGACTGCGCCTTGTCTTTGAAATTGTGATCCATTATCTGTTCAAGAACCTGCCGGTGCACTGTCGGATTTTCAATCGGCACCATAATCTCCACCCGCCGGTTTAGATTTCGGGGCATCCAGTCGGCTGAAGTAATAAAGACCTTTGCCTTTTCCGAAGGCAAGGTGTGACCGCGCCCGAAACAAACGATCCGAGCATGTTCCAAAAAACGCCCGACCATAGATTGCACCGTGATGTTGTCGGATAGACCTGCAATACCCGGCCGTAAACAGCAAATACCACGCACCACCAGGTGAATTTTCACGCCAGCTTGTGACGCCTTGTACAATGCATCGATAATCTCGCCATCCACCAGCGAATTCAGCTTGACCCAAATGGTGCCAGAACGCCCTTTGGACACAAAGCAAATCTCGTCATCGATCAGCTCAATCAGCCTCTCGCGCATATTCGCCGGCGAAACCGACAGTTTCTCCATTTCCACAGGCCCAGCCGTTCCTGTAGTGAAATGGAATAACCAAGCGGCGTCACGACACAACGCCGGATCGCAACTGAAGAATGACAGGTCAGTATAGATGCGGGCGGTGACCGGGTGATAATTGCCTGTGCCAAAGTGGCAATAGCTTTGGAACTGATCCCCTTCGCGGCGAACAACCAGAGAAATCTTTGCGTGCGTCTTTAAATGAACAAAGCCGTAGACAACTTGTACGCCTGCGTGCTCCAAATCGCGCGCCCAACGGATATTTCGTTCCTCATCGAAGCGAGCCTTGACCTCAACCAAGGCAGTCACCGACTTGCCGGCCGCTGCGGCGTCAATCAAAGCCGCGACGATCGGTGAATTTTCACTTGTCCGGTACAGAGTTTGCTTTATGGCGATGACGTCTGGATCTTCGGCCGCCTGGCGCAGGAACTGTGCGACTACGTCAAAACTTTCATAAGGGTGGTGAACAACAAAGTCCTTTGCCTTGATCGCCTGGAAGCAGTCGCCATCGAAATCTAGCACTCGCTCTGGAAAACGGGCCGCATAGGGTTGGAATACCAGATCTGGACGGTCATCGACGATCAACTCCCCCGTATCCGCTAGACCCAACAATCCTTTTAACGAGAATACCGTTTCTGGGGCGGCGTCGAGGCCTTCGACAAGAAACTGACGCAACTCCCGCGACATATCATGGTTAATCGTCAGTCGGATGACCGAACCGCGGCGTCGTTCTTTGAGTGCACTCTCATATAGACGAACAAGGTCCTCGGCCTCTTCTTCCACTTCGATATCACTGTCGCGTAGGACCCGGCATTGCCCGACCTCAACTACCTTGAAACCTGGAAACAACTTCTGCACATACATGGCGACTACAGTTTCAAGCGCGACAAAACGATGCTCCCTGCCGGGCAAACGGATGAACCGCTCCACCAAATGCGGCAGGGCGACCAGCGCGTTCAGGTTCTTTTTCCGCCGGCCTTTTTTTAGGGCGACGACCAGCGCAAATCCAAGGTTGGCTATGAATGGGAAGGGATGAGCGGGATCAACTGCAATCGGGCTCAAGACGGAGAACAGTTTCTCCAGAAAAAATGCGCGCAACCAGCGACGGTCGAGCGGGCGAAGTTCACAAGCTTCCAGAACGTGAATATTCTCGTCATGTAGCCGTCGGACGATGCTTCGCCAACATTTCTGCTGATTGTGCATAAGGCTCATCGCCCTAGCATTAACCAGCTCCAACTGCTGGCGCGGCGTCAATCCTTCCTGGCTAGGGATATCGACCCTAGCCTCGACCTGGCCGCGCAGTCCTGCAACTCGCACCATATAAAATTCGTTAAGATTATTCGCGCAGATGGATAAAAACCGCAGCCGCTCGAGTAGTGGATGCGTCTTGCTTTCCGCCGCCGCCAGCACCCGCTCATTGAACGCCAACCAGGAAAGTTCTCTGTTAATAAAGCGTTCGGGCGACGCCAGGGTAATTCCCCCGTCGCCAGCACCTTCATTCTCATCACGGGCAAGTGGCTCGCCTTGCCTTTCCGGCGACGATCCTTTAGCAGTTTCCGCATCCATATTTTATTTCCTATAAACGGATGGACACATCTTAATCCGCAAAATGAATGCGGTACAAACAGGTTGCCTCTCCCGTTATTATTGCGCCAT
>CAYYUG010000004.1:61695-121530 GCA_964474755.1 uncultured Rhodospirillaceae bacterium
TCCGCAAAATGAATGCGGTACAAACAGGTTGCCTCTCCCGTTATTATTGCGCCATCGGCAGAAATTAAGAATTTTAAAATAATCAGCGTGCAATTCCACAAACTAAGGTTTCAGATGAGCGACAAAAGATAAGCTGCAATAACTACAATTCAAGAATAGGTGTCCCCCTCGGCTGGAGCACTCGAGAAAAAGTTTCTTAAAAAAATACATAAATACTGAATGTTGGAGGCAACCTAACCTAATCAGAATAGAAACGGTCTGTCGCCATCACCGAACTTGAGGTGCGAAGACCCAGAGCCGGGCAGCGCAATTTATACGAGTTTCCTCAAAGCGAATTACATCCCTTGATTACGCCCAGCCTAAGGCATAACAAATCGAACATACGCCGCCCGAACGCAAGCAGCGCCAATTAGGAGGTGAATGCCCTGGTCAATCGAGAGCAGGCGAAACCGGTGAGTTCGCAGCAATATTGTAGAAACCTTTACCTAGATCTGGTGCGCCCACGAACGCCAAAAGATTAAACAGCCGCTGCTAAAGGATTAGCGCAACCTTAAAAAAAGGAATTCGCCCTGGGGTAACGCAGGTTAGAACGACAGGAACTATCCCGCCGCGACGGCGATACCTGCGCGTGCCGGGTCCGGAAAATCGATGATTTGTACTTCGGCAGTTTCCGTGTCTAACACGGCACAACTTAATTGACGGTCGTTGCGCGGATCGCGACCGTCGCCAGTCGAACCTGGATTGATCACAAGAACCCGTCCGAAACGTTCTACAAGCTGCTGATGAGTGTGCCCAAACAAAACAAAATCTGCATCCTCTTCCCCGAAACGTGACAGGCTGGGGCTGTGCGGATAAACGTACTCGCCATAAGGCTCCCAGGCGGTCGAATGCACCATCAGGACCTTCTTATCTGCAAATTGCAGTTCCAAACGCCAGGGCCGATCATCCAGCCACTGCAGCAGGTCTAGGTCGATACCATCGCGTGCACGCGCCCGCTCGCCCAACGGGCCTAGAAAGACCTCTTCGTGATTACCTTTGATGGTATGAAACCCGCAATCCCTCAAGGTGGCAACAACCTCGTTGGAAAAACGGTATTCAAAGATACTGTCCCCCAGGCACAACAGATTGTCTACCGTGCCCATCAGCTCAAGCGCGCGGTTCAATCCTGCTATATTGCAATGCAGGTCAGAGACGATACCCAGCTTCAAAGCTTCTTGCCCGCCGTCCAGCCGCCATCGACCATTAAAGTTGTTCCTGTACAGAAGCTGGCATCATCCGATGCTAAAAAGGCGATCGCCTTGGCTACCTCCGGAGGCTGCCCCCATCGGTTCAGAGCATGGACGCTACGAATCGTCTCGGCGTTTTCCTCCGTCTGAAAATAACGCTCAGTCAAGGGCGTTCGGATGACCCCTGGCCCAACCGCATTCACTCGGATACCCCGTTCGCCAAACTCCATTGCCATCTCCTTGGTCAGCCCGACCACGGCGTGTTTGGACGCTGTGTAGGCAGCTCGGCTCGGCGAGGCCACAACACCCAAGGTCGAAGCCAGATTGACGATGGAACCGGTGCCTCCCGAGGCAATGACTTCCCTCGCGAAAGCCTGCGCGCAGAGGAATACGCCTGTGATATTCACATTGATAACTCGGCTCCATTCCTCGTAGGAAAGCTCCAGCACCGGCACAATCTCGCGAACGCCGGCATTGTTAATCAGGACTTCAAGATTGCCGATCTGTTGTTTAGCCGCAGATATGATGGTGCTAACCGCGACCGGGTCGGTTACGTCGAGTGCGAAAGGATGCGCTCTGCCGCCCACTTTCACGACGTCTTCCACCGTCCGCTCGGCCATTGCAATATCAACGTCGCACGCGGCAATAATGGCGCCTTCTTTGGCAAACTCCAAACACACCGCATGGCCAATTCCACCGCCGGCGCCGGTGACAACAACACCCTTATCCTGAAACCGCATGGAATTTCCTCCTGCTAAGAGCGGCCAGAGTGCGTTACGGCAAGCCTACCGTCAATCGGCCAGGGCCAAATGGAAGTCAAGCAACAGCGCGTTCACAGCCTCCGAACTATCGTACATCGCCCAGTGCGCCGCTTCCGGAATAATATCGATGCGCAATCCCGGAACATGTTTACGGCATAGCGCCACCCTGTCCTCGACAGAGGGGTACGCAGTTACATCGTTCGAACCCCAAATGAGCTGCAATGGACAAGTGATTTTAGCCAAGTCTATCCGCTGCGTGTCGGCCAAGCTAACTTTGCGGCTGTCGAAACGGGTGCGCTGGACATTATCTCCATGAAATGTGATCGCGTCCTCGTCAACCGTTTCTGGGTCACTCAGCATGAAGGCCAGCAGATTACCACGAACGATCTCACGATATTTCGCTTCGTCGGTACCAGCAGATTTGTAGCTTCTCGTGTCTACTGGTGGGCGACCTTTAGGCGCACCAAAGCCACTCGTTCCAATCAAGGACAGCCCTTTAACCCGGTCGCCAAAACGCGCTGCAATGCATGAACTTAGTGCGCCACCGAAGGAAAACCCGGTCAGATGGAAGGGTGCATCATTGGGTAGCAATTCGCCAATCGACCGGCAGACAAGATCACGATAATCCTCTCCAGACATGCGCTTATCAACATCAGGAGAAGCCCCATAGCCGGGCAAATCAACTGCGTGCACGTGAAAATATTCCGCCAACGCGCCGATATTACGCGCCCAATGGTTCCATGACCCCATCCCTCCATGGAGTAGGATATAGGTGGTGCCCTTGCCCACCATCTTCACCGCTAACTGCGGTCGTTCCGTATTAACCGTCAGCATACTGCCGCTTTCCTCCTCAATTCTCTAAATTGATTCTCTAACCAATTGCTTCCTCAGCGGCTATCCACGCCGCTTCAGCTGCAGCGATCTTTCGATCAAGGTCGGCCAGTTGCCTGTTAAGCAAAGCAATCTCCACGGCTGGGCCCTTGTAGAGCGACGGGTCCGCCAGTTTTGCCTCGACGATAGCCTTATCCTTCCCCAAAAGATTGAGCTCGCGCTCGGCCACCGCAGCCGCCTTCCGTTGAGAGGCGCGGGCGGCGCGGGCGCTAGCACTCGCTCGACGAGCCTCTCGGCGATCTTGCCTGTCGACCTTTGCGGATCGTTCTTCGCGGTTACGGCGGCGCGCAGTGCGCCGGGCTTCCAGGATTGTCTGGCGATAGTCGGCAATATCTCCTTCGAAAGGTTTGCAAGAACCGTCACGCGCGACCCATAGCCGGTCTGCACAAAGTTCGACCAGATGAAGGTCGTGCGTCACCAGAATAACAGCGCCCTCGTATGCATTGATCGCCCCTATGAGAGCTTGTCGGGAATCGAGGTCTAGGTGATTGGTAGGTTCGTCCAACAATAATACGTGTGGTGCATGCCGAGTAATGCAGGCGAACAGCAATTTAGCTTTCTCGCCACCCGACAAGGAGCCAACTTTCACGTTGGCACGATCCTGAGTGAACCCGAAACGGCCAAGATGAGAGCGGAGCTTCGTCTCCGGTACATCCGACATCCTCAATGCAAGCTCTTCACGCGCGGTGCGAGCCGGGTCAAAGGCATCGGCCTGCTCCTGTGCGAAATAACCAACGCGCATCTTAGATGAATGCCGCACCGAACCCGACATCGCCTTCAACTCGCCCATCAGTAGCCGCAGCAGCGTTGTTTTGCCGTTGCCATTTTCACCAAGTAGCGCGATCCGATCGTCCATATCCAAAGTCAAACCAAGTCGGGTCAGCACCGGTTGGCCGTCGGCGTAGCCAACGCTCGCGTTATCGAGCGCGATCAAGGGTGGCGCCATCTGCTCGGGATCGGGAAAATCGAATGCGACCTCATGATCGGGCCGAACTGGGCGGAGCTCGTCCATACGCTCCAGCGCCTTGATACGGGATTGCGCTTGCCGCGCCTTACTCGCCTTGTATCGGAAACGATCGATAAAGGCCTGCATGTGACGGCGCTGTTCCAGTTGCTTAGCAAATTCTGTGGCAAGAAGTTCTTGGCGTTGACGCCGTTCCTTCTCGAAGTGATCATAGTCACCGCGATAGACCGTCAAACGACACTCTTCGAGATGAACGATTGTATCAACGATCGTATTCAGCAGGTTCCGGTCGTGACTGACCAGCACGACCGTACCTTGATAAGAAGCCAGGTGGCTTTCTAGCCACAGCCGTGTTTCGAGATCTAGATGGTTACTCGGTTCGTCGAGTAATAGCAGTTCCGGCGCCAAAAATAGGGTCGCCGCGAGCGCGACACGCATACGCCAACCACCGGAAAACGTGCCCATCGGTCTATGCTGCGCATCTTCGTCAAAACCGAGCCCTGCAAGGATCGCTGCCGCACGCGCCGGTGCGGTTTCCGCACCGATATCCGCCAGTCGCGAATGAATTTCCGAGATTCGATTAGGATCTTCAGCCGTCTCCGCTTCCACCAACAGGGCGCTGTACTCGGTATCGGCCTCAAGTACGAAATCACGTGGCGTCCGGTCGCCTTCAGGCGTCTGCTGCGCTACTGTCCCGACGCGCGTATCACGCTGCAGATTGATATTGCCACTATCGGCCTCGAGTTCTCCCATAATTAGACGCAACAATGTCGACTTGCCCGTGCCATTGCGCCCAACGAGGCCAACCTTATGGCCACTGGGGAAATTCGCCGTTGCGTTTTCTAGGAGAACACGCCCACCGATCCGATATGTAAGGCTATCAATGTGAAGCATGTTCTCGGGTCAGGTTTAACTAAGCAGCCAGCGCAGTCGCTGCCAAACGAATGTAAGGGCATTACGACCTGGCCCTTGGGCCGCTCGGCGTTGAAGCATAGCAAAATGACCATGGCGAAGAAAACACCAGCGGAAACCAAGCAGCCCTTTGCCTCGCAAGGCGTCGACAGAACGACGAAAACCAAACCCTATCAGCAGGTAAACCAGGCCGGCGGGCTCTAGCTGGCGTTTTTAACACCCTTAATCCGTCCTAATTGGCAACCACCGCAATTCGTGCGATCAACGCACTACCACCTCGGCAACATAGCTGCACGCTGCTGTGTGACCCCGCACCCCTGCTGCCATACTATCCACCAAACGAGTGGAGGGAGAAGTGAAAGCAGTGACCTACGCAACAAGTTGTTGCTAAAATACGAACAACCTACAGCGGGAGGAAAGGGAGACTGACATGGCGACAACAAGGGCGGCAAAACGCGGTTCTTCGAATCTTACAGTTCCTCCAGAAAAACTCGAGGAAATCTATACTACCATGCGACGCATCCGTTCCTTTGAGGAGCGGACGGCCGACCTGTTCCAGGAAGGTGTGGTTAAGGGTACAGCGCACTCATATGTCGGCGAAGAGGCGATCGCATCTGCCGTCGGTTCGATCCTGCGCGACGACGACTACATGGCGAGCAACCATCGCGGCCATGGCCATTGTATCGCAAAGGGCGCCAAACTCGACCGCATGATGGCTGAACTGATGGGTCGCGATACCGGTTATTGCCATGGGCTTGGCGGTTCCATGCACATCGCCGATATGAACCTTAACATCTTAGGTGCAAACGGCATCGTAGGCGCAGCAATGCCACTCAGCACCGGTACAGCACTGGCAGCGAAGCTGCGCGGCACCGACCAGGTCGTCGTCGCCTTCTTTGGCGATGGCGGTTCGAACCAAGGTATTTTCCACGAGTCGCTCAACCTGGCGTCGGTTTGGAAACTGCCGGTACTGTTTATCTGCGAGAACAATCAGTACGCCCTCAGCACCTCCTATAAGCGCACGACGTCGGCGGCTCAAATTTCGGATCGGGCGATCGGTTATCAGGTACCAGGAGTGACCATCGACGGTAACGACCCGATCGAGGTCTACAACGTTGTCGAGGAGGCTGTGGCACGGGCGCGGGCCGGCGAAGGGCCAACCTTGATCGAATGTCTAACCTATCGATGGGGACAGCATTCACTGCGCGCCAACCTCAACGATCCACGACCGGACAAAGAACTGAAGGAATGGATCGCACGTGACCCCATGAAAGTCATCGAGAAGGCGCTTCTAGACAACAAGGTGGCAACCCGCGAGCGGCTGACTGAAATCGGCAATGACGTCAAAGCCGAACTCGAGGATGCCGTCGCCTTCGGTAAGGACAGCCCGGAGCCGAACGTGGCGATGATGGAGGCCGCCGTCTATTCGCCGCACGCCACCTATACCGAGCCGGGGCCAAACACCGACCGCGAACTCAGCTTTCCCGAAGCCCTGAACGAAGCACTGGCGCAGGAGATGGCCAGCGACGACAGCGTATTCGTTATGGGCGAGGATGTCGGTGAAACTGGCGGGATCTTCACTGTGACAAAGGGTTTAATTGACAGGTTTGGTGAAGAGCGGGTGCGCGACACACCTATCTCCGAAGCCACCTTCGTCGGTTGCGGCGTCGGCGCGGCGATCGCTGGCATGCGCCCCGTCGTCGAAATTCAGATCTTTGATTTCATTGCGCTCACCATGGACATGCTCGTCAACCAGGCAGCCAAGTTCCGCTATATGCTAGGTGGTGGCCCAACCGTGCCGCTCGTCGTGCGCGGCCCGCAGGGCGGCGGCATCCGCATGGCCGCGCAGCATAGCCAGAGCCTTGAGGCCTGGTTCACCCACGTGCCGGGTCTGGTCGTCGTCGCTCCGTCAACGCCCTACGATGCAAAAGGGCTATTGGTCTCCGCCATCCGCGACGATAATCCGGTCATTTTCCTGGAGACGAAGCTGAGCTATGTTGGCGCCGGCGGCCCGGTACCGGAGGAACTCTACGCCATCCCGATTGGTAAGGCTGACGTGAAACGGCAAGGAGCCGACATCACGGTCTTGGCAACCATGGCCATGGTTCCGCGGGCACTGACGGCAGCAACCCAGTTGGCTCGCGAAGGCATCGATGTGGAAGTAGTCGATCCGCGAACCTTGCGTCCGCTTGACGAAGAGACAATCCTCGAATCCGTGCGCAAGACCAACCGGCTAGTTATCGTACACGAGGCCTGGCAGAAGGGTGGCTTCGGCGCCGAGGTCTCCGCATTAGTTGTCGAGAAGGCCTTTGACTATCTAGATGCCCCGATACAACGAGTGGGAGCCAGAGACGTACCAATGCCCTACAATGACGGGTTGGAAGTAGAGGTTATCCCGTCAATCGAGCGCATCGCCAACACGATCCGAGAAGTTATGCGGTGATTTCCAATGATGCCGATGTTCAGATAGAAGACGATAGAAAGTTGGAAAGGCGTAATTGAGCGATTGCGAACCAATTTATCCAACGAAACGAAACTGTAATCAGCAATCTAGCCCAACGCGGCGATTGCCGCCGCTGTACCCTCGCCAACTGCGTTAGCGACCTGACCAGGATAACCGGATCGGGCGGCTCCCGCGGCGTAAAGACCCGGCACGGAGGACTCCAGCATTTCATCTACTCTAACTGCTCCTGACGCGTCCCGCGCGACGCCTTCCGGCAAATACCCCGTGTTCGGCGCAACGCCGACAAAGACAAACACGCCAGAACAGGCAAGGTTTTCCAACGTGTCCTTATTGATGTCGCGTAAGGCCGCACTCTCAACCCCATCAGAACCCTCTATCGTCTCCACCACGGTGTTCCAACGAAACACAAACTTCGGATTGTCGGCGGCTTGCGCGACATATGCCTGCCGGGCGCGCAGACGGTTGCTTCGCACCACCAAAGTGATTTTGCTGCAAAATTCAGCTAGGTGAAGCGCTTCCTGCAGCGCGGCATCGCCCCCACCGGCTACGACCACCTCCTGGTCCATGAACATTGCACCGTCACAAAAGGCGCATTGTGAAACGCCGCGGCCATACAATCTGTCTTCGCCAATTACGCCAAGCTTCTTCATGGACGCGCCGCTGGCAACGATGAGTTTTGGTGCGCGGTACTCGCCGGACGCTGTCTTAACCACTTTTTCGTCGCCTTCGAACAACACGTTTTCAACCAAATCCTCGATGATCTGCACACCTAGGGTCATACATTGTTCCGCCAAGGTCATCGCCAATTCGATACCAGAGACATCTTCTGTCGTTGGATAGCCTTCCAGCTTCCCCACGTTGACGACGAGACCGCCCATCAGTTCCGACTCAAATAGAGCAACAGATTTACCGAAATCGATAGCACAACGTGCCGCAGTAAGGCCGGTGATGCCGGCGCCAATAACTATGAGGTCAAAATTTTTAGTCATGATCTAACTAACCTCTTGATCGCGGGCGCGCAGACTATCCCAATCGTCCGGCAGGTTAACTGGTTTGACAATGCGACACGGCGGAAAGCCCCAAGAAGGGAAATAGACATGCTGGGCAATCGGTATCGTGCCACCGGCGACAAACAGAGTAATGTCTTTCGGATCGCGGACCGCTGGGATAGACCCGCTCTCGGCTGCATCGACGACCCAGCCCGGCCACTGGTTCCGCTCCGTTAGGTCCTTATAAAGCCAGGAGTGCCGCCACATCTCTGCGTCCAACCGACCAGTCTCCCACAGCTGGCGCTTAACGTCGGCCTTCGACAGCCCCTCCGACGCCAGCTGTTTCGCTACCGCTGGGGCCAGCGCCACAGAAACAACGCCATTGTGATAGATTGCAAACAGCGAGGCGGCGGAACCCATTACGCTAGCGATTTCCGCTAGCCCACCAGTCACGTTCAAGGCTGTCTCCGCTCGTCGCACGGTCACCGCGCTTACATCTGCGCCGAGCCCCTGTTCCACGTGCAGTGGTTCCCACGGGTTTTCTTTCGAATTTTCCGCCAGGCACATCGTGTAACGCCCAGGCTGACCGATGCCGGCAAAACTGACCGCACCTGGCCAACCGCCGCCCACATTATTCATGATCAGGCGCAGCGCCCGGCCAATAGTTGCGTTCGCCTTCCAACCGGGTCCAAGTGCGCCATAGCTAGCATTAAGGTTGAGCTGCTCGACAACCTGCCCGCTGACAACCAGAAGTGGTGCGACGTTCTCGTCTGTGGTCTGCACACCACGCAGGTTAAAGTCAGGCTCAACGATCGCTTCGACCGCAGCAACTACCACCGGCAGATAGGCAGGCTCGCAGCCGGCCATAACTGCGTTCACCGCTATCTTCTCCACCGTGGCGACACCCTGAAGCGGGTCAAGCGCGCCGATAACCATTTCCGCCGGCTGCGTTGCGTATCTCAGCATATCCTCGACCCGACCGATGGTCGGCGGGATAATCGGTAGCCCATCGGTCCAACCGCGCTTATAAAAAAGGTCGCTGATCTGCGCGTCAACCGCATCACGAATGACTTCCACCCGCTGACGCGGAAACTGACCGACCAGCGGCGTCCGTTCGGTCAAGCACGACTCTTGGACCCGTAGTTTCAGCGTATCGTCAATCCATTCACCGGAACTACGCTGCCCGGTCGGCAGCAGGACCCATTGCGCGTCAGAGAGCATCACTCAAACCTGTCATACCACTCAAGGCACTTTGAGCCGCATAGCTGGGAAGGAGCGACACCAGCGCTCACTTGAGGATACGATCTCGAATATATTACGGTTTCGTCTCTTTCCCGCGGCAGCTTTCAGCCTTGGCATAATGAACCAAACCACGTTTTCTAAAACGCCTTTGCCGCCCTTAGCTTTGCGTCCCACCCATCCGGTAATGCGATCTTCTTAGCGACCGGATAGCCGAGCATGCCGTTATGAGCGAAGGCGTAGGCGTTGGTTCGCATGGGATCACCCGTGACGACAATCATGAAATCGTCTGGCGAACAGACGATCGGCACTAGTCGGTCCGGATCGTCTGATTCCGCAAATTGTGGCGGCGCCTTGCCCAGATTAACCATGTCCTGCAAAGTCCGCCGACCAGGCACCAAATTGGTATACTCGCCAAGATACTGCTCGAATTTCCAAGCTGGCCAGCGAGCATGATCGTAGAGATATTGCCGCACATCGGCCTTGGAATAGCCAGACTTAGCGATCGTTTCCGCCAGGATGGGGCTCAACAGCAGCAGCGGCTTCAATGTAGCCGTGGCGATGCCGAGCGTGAAGCTCAACTGCCAACCATTCTGCTTCAGCACGCCATCCGCCAGATAAGGTAACATCTGATCGGCTTCGTTGCCGAAGACCGAGACGATGACGTCGCCACCGGTGTAACGTGCAATCGTCACCGTATTGTCGCCAGCCTGGAATCCCATATCAACGCTATTCGGCAACCAGCCGCATTTGGCGACCGCGTCCTCGTTCTCCGCCAGCACAACGCGCCAGGTGTTTCCGTAGGTGCCCTTGTCGTTCTGATGTAATAAGAATCCCGCCACGTTGCGAAGGTAGAGCCGCCAAAAGCGGCCAATGCTGCTGTTCGGCAGAAATCCGTCACGCATCGCACCCTGTTCATAGTTGAAACCTAGCTGTTTGATGATCGGCCCGTTGATTGTGATAAGGGTCTCCGCACCCGGCGTGTTACCACTATGCTCGACACCATATTCCGGATCGGCCATCGCCTCGGCCAAGGCCATCAAAACCGGCATGTATTCTGGCCTACAGCCCGCCATGACGCCGTTAACAGCGACGTTCCAAGGCGTGGCGCTGCGGTTGTCTGGCAGGATTGTGCCAAGCACCTCATGCGGGTTGCGTTCAGTGAATTCGAGGAAGTTTTGAATTTTGGCCTCTGTTGGTGGGATGATCGGCAGACCATCGCTCCAACTATTCTCGTAGTAAAGCCGGTTGACCTCCTCGAAAGTGCCCTCGAAGACAATGTCTAGTGGCTCCGGCTCCTTGATCGCCGCAGCCGCATCCGGATCAATCGTTAGATTGTCGATCACCGACTGCAAGGTTACTTCCAGGACGTTACGCTTCAGCTCCTCGACCGACTGGGTGTCTACATGGCCAGGGACCATCGAAACGGCCAGATTTGGATAGCCAAGTCCGACTGAGGTCGTGCCCGCCTGACCGACGAACCCCTCGCAAACAACGGAGGTGCTCGGGACTCCTGCACTTTCGGCAACGGCTGCCGCCCGCAACACGGCGGGCGTACAGCTGCCTCAACAGCCCATACCAGATATAACCGCGTCGACCTTCAACTCCTTAAGCCGCATAGGCAGAGTTTCGATGATCTCAGCCTCGTCCTCACCATGGGTCGAGCCGAACTCTTCGTAAGAAACAAAGTTCACGCCTGGAAAGCGCTCCTTGAGAGCCTCCTCCAGCCAGCCAAAAACCTCATCCCCACGAAACATGTAGTCCCACAGATGGCAGATCGTCTTCCCTTCGAGCGTATCCGGCCGTTTCGCGAGCGGGACGATATCCACCGTCTTCCCGCCACGTGGCCAATGGACGGCGTAGATGCCGTCTGCGTTGCGCGGTACCATGTTCCTGTCCTCCGCAAGTGTGTCTGGCAGTAAGACTAGCGAATGCTGCTATACTGCGCCAAGCGTCATGCAATGGAAATTCTATGAATTCCACTAATTCACCTTGGATTTAGGAAAATTTTAATGGCGATCCGCATTACTGATCGCAAAATGCGTCTCTGGCATTCTAGTGGAACTGAAGACGGTATTTAAAAAACGGCAAGTCGGTGTGACATAAGGCAACTATCAATCAAAGCACTGTCAACGATAATCGGCGGTGGATTGCTTGCCTGGACCTTCACCCTCTTCTCGCTCTTCCTCTACTAAAGGGCACCGCTGGCAAATATTAGCGGCAACAGGGTTTAGCGGCTATGCTCCATTCGGGCTCGGGCTACCCTGTCTGGGTTGGGCTCTCGCAGTCCCTGGAGTTCCTATATTGCCAAACGAATTCAAGCCAAGATTCGCAGTCCCCCGAGGCGCCTGCGATTGCCACTACCATATCTTTGGCCCGCATGATGACTACCCACCAAGCAAGGGCATACAGCATCTTATGCCGGACGCCCTGCCGGCGGACCATGCCCAAATGCGTGAGCGGACTGGCATCGAACGTATGGTGCTAGTGCAGCCGGGGGGCTATTACCCGAACAATTACCCGATGCTTGACATCCTGGCCGTCGAAGGCGACGCGGCGCGTGGCATAGCCGCCTACGACCCCTTAATCGCTGATGTTGAGATCGAACGGCTCGCTGAACAGGGCGTGCGCGGCATGCGAATGAGCCCCGGCCGTAATGTGGATGACGAGCGAATCCAAGTCGTCTGGGACAATATTATGTCGCTCGCTCCACGTTTTGAACCGCAAGGCTGGCATATCCAGTTTCTGCTAAGCGGCAAAATGCGCGACCGACTGCTACCTATGCTAGCCGATGTAACAGTGCCGGTAGTAATCGATCATCTGGGCCTGTTCCGTCCGGAACGCATCAACGGTCACGCAGGCTTCGAGGCACTGCTCAAGTTGCTGCAACATAATCATGTTTGGGTGAAAGTCAGCGGCGCCGACCGGGTAACCCGCCACGGCAAATTCGAAGACGCGCTGCCAGTTATGAAGGCCTTGATCGAAGCTGCCCCCGACCGCATGGTCTGGGGCACCGACTGGCCCCACACTGGCGAACGCTTCCCAATTCCCGACGACGCGGAAACAGTGACAGTGCCCTACAGCGAGGTGGATGAGCGGAAATGCCTTGCGGTGCTCGCCGAAGCCTGCCCAGACGAGGCGACCTTTAAGGCGATTTTAACCGAAAATCCCGCACGGCTGTATGGATTTTAGGGTTTAACTTCCTCAATCATAGCCAAACAACCACCGTGTCCGGCCATTGTGTACATTTCTGACCGAATGCACCGTGTCGCGCGGGATAAAGACCTCGTCGCCGGGACCTGCCGTGCAAATTTTTCCTTCAATTTCTAGTTTCAGTTCTCCCTCAACTACAGTCACCAACTCGTTCATGGAATGCTCGAAGCCGTTCCATTCCTGTCCTGGCGCATCGTTAAAGTCGTGGCAATCATAGCCCCGTTCGCTCCAACTTTTTTCAACCACGTCGCGGTCGACCGGTTGCGGGAATTTCCCTCGCACCACCATCTCCAGCATACCTGGCCCTTTCGTTTATCGCGCCAAGGCGCATAATTGCTCCCATCCGGCGCGCCCTCAACCTTAGCGTTGCTACGAGACAGAAATAGGGAGATCCTGCCATGGCCGAGTTACACACCATTACAGAAGGTTTGCGCTTTCCCGAAGGGCCAATCGCCATGCCAGACGGCTCGGTCGTACTGGTCGAAATTGAGGCGGCGCGGCTGACCCGTGTCAAACCGGACGGGTCTAAGGAGACCATCGCGGAAACCGGCGGCGGACCCAATGGCGCCGCGATTGGGCCCGATGGCGCCTGCTACATCTGCAACAATGGTGGCTTCAACTGGGAGGAGACGCCGGAGTGGCTGCGCCCGGTCGGCCAGGGCAATGATTACAGCGGCGGCCGTATAGAGCGGGTCGATATGGAAACGGGCGAGGTTACCGTGCTGTACACTCATTGCGGCGACAATCCGCTGAAAGGGCCCAACGACATCGTCTTCGACAGCCATGGCGGGTTTTACTTCACCGATCTAGGGAAGGTACGCGATCGCGATATGGACCGCGGCGGTCTCTACTACGCCCTACCGGATGGCAGTAGCATCAACGAAGTGGCCTTTCCGATTATCACGCCAAATGGCGTTGGCCTGTCGCCAGACGACAAGACGGTTTATGTCGCAGAAACCGAGACCAGCCGCCTCTGGTCCTACGAGGTGGTCGCGCCTGGCGAGATCAAAACCAAGCCCTTCCCATCGGTAAATGGCGGCGAGCTTGTTGCCGGACTCCCGGGCTATCAACGCTTCGATTCTATGGCGCTCGACAGCGCCGGCAATATTTGTGTCGGTACACTAATCCGCGGCGGCGTTACTATAATTTCGCCGGACGGGCAAAATATCGAGCATATCCCAACGCCGGACATGTTCTGCACAAACATCTGCTTCGGCGGGCCAGATTTGAAAACGGCCTATCTGACTCAGAGCTTCACCGGCAAGCTAATCGCCCTCAACTGGCCGCGGCCGGGTTTGCCTCTGCATTTCCTGAACAAGTAAGGAGCTTGGGACAACCTATTAATTAAGCCAAACCTATGTGTCGCAGCGAACTTGATGCGGGACCTTGGCTGCACCGGCGGCTGAGAATAGTCAAACCTTTGCAAGGTGACGCGGCTGGGTCTCAGTTCAGAACCCGAGATGGCATAGTCCTGAGATGTCTGCGCAGCCGCTAACAAGGTTAGCCATACGGTTTTCACTTTCCCCGCCGCCACTAAAGATTAGGATTAGCGTTCCTTCTGCAACAGCATTACCCAGAGGTCTTCCATGGCCGAGATCAAGGACCCCATCGCGTTCGAGCTATTCAAGAACACGATTTTTTCCATTGCCGACGAAATGGCGCTGACAATCTGCCGAACGACCTATTCCGGTGTGTTACGCGACAATATGGATTTTTCCACTGCTTTCGCCGATGCAAGCGGCAAGCTGGTAGCCCAGGGGCTTACTCTGCCAGGGCATCTGGGATCAATCCCCGACGCGTTGGACGTTGTCGTGGAGCGGTTCGGAGCGGAGATGAAGCCGGGCGACATGTACATCATGAACGACCCTTTTGACGGCGGCATGCATCTGCCGGATATCTTCATCTTCAAACCAATCTTCGTCGACGACCAGCGACTGGCCTTTGCGGCGACAATTTGCCACCACGCCGATGTCGGCGGCCGAGTGCCGGGCTCGAATGCTAGCGACTCAACCGAGATCTATCAGGAAGGCCTCCGTATCCCACCCTTGAAACTTTTCGACCAGGGCGTGCGCAACGACACCATGTGGTCGATCATTGAGAAAAATGTTCGCATCCCGGTGCAGGTGTTCGGCGATCTGCGCGCGCAGCTCGCCGCCTGCCACATTGCCGAAAAGCAATTCTTGGAACTAGTCGACGATTACGGCAAAGCGACGGTCGAGATCTACATGGCTGAAATAATCGACTATGCCGAGCGCCTAACCCGTGCTGCCGTCTCAAATTTGCCAGATGGCACCGTCAGTTTCGAGGATTGGATCGATGATGACGGTATCGATATCGACCAACCAATCCGCCTGTTCGTAACCATCACCAAACAGGGTGACACCATGAGCTTTGACTGGTCTGGCAGTTCAGAGCAAGTCAAGGGTGCTATCAATAACACCTTGAGCTACACCAAGGCTGCATCCTACACGGCGGTGCGCTCAATCTTGCCCGATGGCATTCCCAACAACGAAGGTGTGTTCCGCGCAATCAGCGTCGAAGCGCCAACAGGTACCATCGCAAATGCTGTCCTGCCGGCCGCTTGCGCGGCACGCGGCCTAACAGGTTTTCGCATGGTCGACTGCGCCTTCGGGGCCCTAGCATTTCTGACACCAGACAAAGTTGGCGCAGCTTCCGACGGCGGCAATACGGGCGTATCGATAGGCGGTTATGACGAGAACCGAAAACCCTACATCTTCGTCGATTTCGCTTGCGGTACCTGGGGCGGGCGGCCTTGGGCGGACGGACTGCAAGGGAATTCCAATATATTCGCCAACATGGCGTCGCAGTCGGTCGAAGTAATCGAAGCGGAGCAGCCGATTGAAATACTAGCCTACGAATTTCTGACCGATAGAGCGGGGGCCGGGCAATACCGCGGCGGAGCGCCTTACCGCCGCGACTATCGTTTTTTAGAAAAGGAAGCGATCCTGCAGGTACGCTCCGACAGGCGATCTGTTCGGCCCTATGGGCTATATGGCGGCCGCGCGGGAAAACCTTCGATGAACTACCTCAACCCGGATGGCAATAATCAGGTGCTGACCACCAAGCCGACGATGAATATCAGTAACGGTGATGTGTTCCGGCACGAACTGGCGGGAGGCGGCGGTTGGGGCGACCCCTATAAGCGAGATCCGGAAGCGGTGGTGCAGGACGTCCGCAACGAGCTTGTAACAGCTGAAGCAGCGCGGGCGGAATATGGCGTCGTCGTCGACACCAAGGGCTGGACTGTCGATTTTGAGGCCACCGAGGCACTGCGTGCAGAGCGCGGCTCTGTCGAACTAGAGACCGTAATTTGGGATTGACGGACAATGAGTGAATTCAGAGTCGGCGTCGACATCGGCGGTACCTTTACCGACATCGTTTTCTTGGGCGCAGACGGCAAGGTTCTGACCAAGAAGGTTTCATCCACGGTGGACGACTATGCGCAGGCAATCGTCGACGGATTGATACAGATTTATGAAGAGCAGCAATTAACCTGCGCCGATATTTCCGAGCTGCTACACGGCACCACTGTCGGATCAAATGCCATTCTGGAAGCCAAAGGCGCACGCACCGGGCTAATCACGACAGAAGGGTTCCGCGACATTTTGGAGATCCGTACCCTGCGCATGCCGCGGCTTTACGATTTGCATTGGGAAAAGCCGATGCCCCTAATCGAGCGTTATCTCCGCCGCACAGTGAAAGAGCGTGTCGATTCCGAGGGCAATATCAAGGATGCATTGGATCCGGCAGAGGCGGAGCGGGTCGTCCAAGCATTGGTCGACGAAAATGTTGAGGCAATTGCTGTTTGCCTGCTAAACGCCTACGCCAATCCGGTTCACGAACAGACGATCGCAAAAATTATCCGAGCCAAGGCTCCCGACCTACCTTTCTGCATCAGCTTCGACGTACTACCGGAGATGAAGGAGTACGAGCGCACTTCGACCACAGTAATCAATACGTACATCATGCCAATTGTTAAGGGTTATCTCGAGTCCTTGCGGCGCGAATTGGATGCCGGCGGCACCACCGCCCCGCTACTGCTAATGCAGTCGAACGGCGGGCTAATGACATCGGAAGCAGCAACGAGGCTCCCGGCCAATATCGTCGAATCTGGGCCAGCCGGTGGCGTGGTCGGCGCGCAGGCGCTCTCGCGCAAGCTTGACATGCCCGACCTAATCACTTTCGACATGGGAGGCACCACCGCCAAGGCCTCATTGATCGAGAATACCGAGGTGACACGTTCGCTGGAATACCAGGTAGGCGGTGGTATCATGATTGGCTCACGCCTGATGACAGGTGGTGGCTACACACTCAAGGTTCCCGCCATCGATCTAGCCGAGGTCGGCGCCGGTGGCGGCTCGATCATCACAATTGACCCTGGTGGCTCGATGCAAGTCGGGCCACAGAGCGCCGGCGCCTTCCCCGGCCCAGTCTGTTACGATCAAGGCGGTACGGAACCTACCGTCACGGATGCCAATGTGGTGCTCGGTTACATCAATCCTGCCCATCTTGTCGGAGGGGCACTAACCCTCAACCCAGAAAAGAGCCGTCAGGTCCTCAAAGAGAAGGTCGCCGAGCCGGTCGGGCTGGAGGTCGCACACGCTGCTTACGGTGCACACCAAATTGCTGCATCCAACATGATTCGCGCGATAAAGGCAGTCTCCAGCGAGCGCGGCCGAGATCCGCGCCGCTACGCCATGCTGGCCTTCGGTGGCAACGGACCGCTATTTGCGGCGGGCATGGCCAAGGCGCTGCGAATGACCCGCATCGTCATCCCGCCATCACCCGGCCTGTTTTCATCCTTTGGGCTACTCTACGCCGATGTGGAACACCACTATTCGCGTACGGTGCGGCGAGTTCTCCGAGACAGCGATCCTGCGCAGCTCAATGCCGCCTGGCAGGATCTCGAGGATCAGGCATGCGACCAGCTCGCAGTGGACGGCTTCAGCGAAAGGCAAATGCGTTTTCGCCGCAGCGCTAACATGCATTACAAGGGCCAAATCTTCGAGCTCACGGTGCCGGCACCGGACGGCGTGATCGATGCAGTCGCGGTGGCAACTCTGGAGGAGGCCTTCGGAAAAGAGCACGAAGTGACTTATGGCCATCGTGCCGGACCGGAAGAACCGGTCGAACTGGTCAACGCCATGGTCATCGGTCAAGGCGTTCCGGATCGACCTCGAGTGCCGGACCAGTTGCTGTCGGAGGCATCAAGCAAGACCGACCCACTACCACCGCGTAAAGCATATTTCGGACCGGAAGCCGGGTGGATCGAAACTCCAGTTATCCGCCGCAATGATCTCACCGCGGACAGGATAGGGCCCTGCATCGTGGAGGAATACGATGCTACCTGCCTGATCCCACCGGGCGCGAACGCTTCGCTCGACAGTTACGGCAACATCGTGCTCGTTCTACCGGAGAATTAAATCGAAATGCCGTACAAGACCTTCGGCTTTACCGAGGAACAGATCCTAATGCGCGACAGTGTGCTGGGACTGCTCGAGCGCGTGCTATCACCCGAAAAGATCGCCTCGCAGGACAAGGCCTCCCAGTACCCGCATGAGAGTTTCAAGGCGCTAGCCGAAGCCGGTTGGTTGACCCTACCCTTCGACGAAGCCTATGGCGGCATGGGTGCAGGATACAAGGATTTCGCCGTCTTCATTGAGGCACTTGGCTACCACTATCCGGGTATCCGCACCGCCTATATGACCACAGTCGTCTATGGCGGGCTTTATATTCAAAACCTCGGCAGCGAGCCGTTAAAAAAGGAATTCCTGCCGCCCATAATGAAGGGCGAGTGCCGCATGGCCGTCGCTATGACCGAACCGCAAAGCGGCTCTGACGTCGCCGGTATTCGGCTGCGTGCTACCCGCGATGGGGACGGTTACGTGCTGAACGGGCAAAAGGTATACATCACCAACGCGCATGAATCAGACTACATAGTTGTTGCCGTGAAGACCGATCCAAAGGCGGGGCGCAAAGGCATCAGCCTGGTTATAGTCGACACGACTGACCCCGGCTTCGAGGCGCGGCCAATGGATCCGCTAGGCAGTCGCTCAACCCTGCTAAACGAGGTCTTCTTTGACAATGTCCGGGTGCCGACCTCTCGACTTCTAGGCGAGGAAAATAGCGGATGGAAAGGACTGATGCAGGGGCTCAACCTGGAGCGCATTCTGATTGCTGCAGCAGCGTCCGGCCAGTGTCTCAAGATTATCGAAACCGCCAAACAGTTCATTGAGGACCGTAAAGCCTTCGGCAAGCGTATAGCTGACTTTCAGGCCGTAGCCCACAAGTTCGCCGAAATGGCGATGATGGCCGAGACGGCACGTCTGCACACCTACAACACGGCAGAGTTGCTCGACGCGGGCGAGGACGCGATCCAGGAGACAGCGATGGCCAAGGTTGTCGCGACCGAGAACAACTTCAAGGTCGCCGATCTAGGCGTCCACATCATGGGCGCAGCTGGTTACGTGCAGGGCGACATGCAACGTATGTTCCGCGACGCGCGTTTGGGCACGATCGGCGGCGGCACCAGCGACATCCTGCGTAACGTCATCGCTCAACGGATGGACCTTTAGGCCGGAGTAACACAGCGGGTTTTTTTGGCGCCGGTGGAATTCGCATTGCCCTCGTTGCCAGCAACCGAACAGATTAAAGATAACGCCTAAACCTGATGTGCGACCATTGGGAAATTCGACCTTTAAATAACATTCTGTAACCTGGTAATTTAATCGATGAAGAACCAGGGCTCTAACCTCGCCAACCGGCCCACCCACCGCGACCGCACATAGACGGACCGGTTGGCCGAAGCGCATTTCTATCGCTACGCTTCTGAGCAGGTCAAAGTAGGCGTCGACAAACGGAGAAACTCCGACCCCATCCCAGCACTCCAAGAGTTGACGCCATTAAGCAGTCCAGCACATAGCCCTTTTTCTGTATGCTCGCCTGCCGATCACCATGTGCTAGGATGATCCTTCTCATCTTTGGAGGATGACAAGCATGACCTACCAACATATTGAGGTAAAACCCATTTCCGGCGCGCTGGGGGCCGAGGTTGAGGGAGTTGACCTTTCCGAGGACATGGGCAACGCAGTGTTCAGTGAGATCCAGAAAGCGCTGCATGAGAACCTCGTTATCTTCTTTCGCGATCAAAATTTGACGCCGGACGAACAAAAGAAATTCGGACGGCGTTTCGGTACGCTCAATATTCACCCGCAATACGTGCCGCTCGACGGGCATCCGGAGATCCTACCGGTCCTCAAGGAGCCAGACGAAACGAAAAATATCGGGGACGTTTGGCACACTGATGTCAGCTTCCTGGAGCAGCCTTCGATGGGCTCTTTACTCTACGCGCATGAGGTGCCGACGGCAGGTGGCGATACCATGTTTGCCAACCAGTACCTCGCTTACGAAACCTTGTCAGACGGTATGAAAAAATTGCTAAACAACGTTGCGGCGGTGCACAGCGACCGCGTTCTAAGCAACCCAGCAAACGCGGCTGACCGCAACGAGGGCCGCTCGACGCGCATCCGTGAAAATGCAATGACCGAGGAAGAGATCACCAACGAGCACCCAGTCGTCCGCACCCACGTGGAAACCGGCCGCAAGTGTCTATACGTCAATAGGCCCTTTACCGTGCGTTTTTCCGGCATGACGGAAGCGGAAAGCCAGCCGCTATTGGAGTATCTCTACACACACGCAACCCGGCCCGAAATTACCTGCCGCTTCCGCTGGAAAAAGCACTCTGTCGCTTTTTGGGACAATCGCTGTACCCAGCACTACGCGCTGAACGACTATCATGGACATAGGCGAACTATGCACCGCGTGACCGTGAATGGCGAGCGACCGATCTAAGCCGCAAAGTCGCGCAACACCGAACCCGGACCCTTGGCGTGTTGCACGTAGTCCGTGCCATCGAAGATGTGGGTACCGTTGACCCAGACGCCGTGAACCCCCTTCGGCTTTCGAATAGTACGCGGGCCACCGCCCGGTAGATCGGAAACGCGCTGCGGTGCGCCGACACCGATCGTCGCCGGGTCAAACAGCACCATGTCAGCATGGCTACCCGGCGTCAGCCGGCCACGACCCTTGATGCCGTATAGGTCGGCGGGATGGCTAGTTAGCCGCCGTACGCCTTCCGCCAATGAAAAGACACCTAACTCACGCACCCAGCGGGATAGCAAGTGCAACCCATAGCCGGCGTCACACATATAGATCAGATGCGCTCCCGCATCGGACAGAGAGACCACGCCTCGGTCATGCTGCAGTAAACGTCTGACGCCATCGTCTCCCACATTGAGGAATTTACCGAGAAAGGCAGTTTCCAAATTCTCTGACAGGGCGAGGTCGAACATCACATCCATCGGATCTGCGCCTTGTTCTGCTGCTATATCGGCAATATTCCGGTTCTGCAGCGCCGCGTTCTCCTCGTTAGCGGGCGCAGCAATAACAACCTGGTCCCAGGTACCCTTGAAGATCGTACCGACGACCGGGTTTTCAAGATCCTTGCGAAACCTGTCACGGAAGGCGGGGTCCTTGTAAACTTCGATCAGTTCCTCGCGCGACGCCGCCTTGTAGTTGGCAAAGGACGAGTGGCTGTGAAACGGGTAGGCATTGGCCATCGTGAAGTCAAAAGAGAGCGGCTGACAAGGAATTTGGATGTAAAGTTCGTTGCCGCGTTCATGCGCTGCCGCGCAATCCTCAAACCAACTAATGCCGAGCTCCGGATCACTGGAATTATACATAGCCGCCCCAGTGGTCAGAAACATGCGGCGGCCAATCTTTTCGACGATTGGTTCCATCGCCGAAACGTTACCGCGGCCACCGGCTGACATTTGAACGATTCCCTTACCCGCCTCACCAACCGCTTCGGCAAGATGCCCAAATTCCTCGACCGAAGCGATGGTCGATGGCATCGGAATGCCGCCATATCCGGAATGGTTGATCGAGAACGAGCTCGCAAAACCAACCGCACCATCTTCCAACGCGCTCTCGACGAGGCGGCGCATCTCCATTAGTTCACCTTCGGTTGGTGTCTTACGCACCCAAGCCTCGTCCTTCATCACTGCCGTGCGGACCGCGGAATGACCAACAAAGACAGCCATATTGGGATAGGGACCTGTTTGTTCGAGCGCGTCCATATATTCCGGGAAGGTCTCAAACTGCCAATTTATTCCAGCCCGTAGCGCGTCGAGATCCATACCCTCGACAACTGACAGATTGTTCATGATGTAGTCGCGGACATCCGGTGGGCTAGGAACAATGCCGAAACCGCAATTGCCCATTACGCAAGTGGTTACGCCGAGCGATGGTGACGGCGAACAAGTCCTGTCCCAGGTTACCTGCGCATCAAAATGTGTGTGCAAGTCTACAAATCCTGGCATCACGGCCAAACCGTCGGCATCAATTTCCTGAGCCGCCGCAGGCGTGTCTGCGCCCAGTGCAATGATTTTGCCGTCTGCCACCGCTAAATTACCCTGCACTGGATCAGCGCCGGTCCCGTCAAATATCTCTACGTTCTTGATTAGCAAATCGGACATCGTCGTTCCCTTTCCTGCGCATCTGCACCCGGTAAGTCTATGCAACTCCGGGTATTGCAAGCAAATTGCCGCATTCCACGCGTGACCCAGTCCTAGAAATTGTTATTGTGTTGCCCGGATTACCCCTCGTGAAAAGGTACCTTTCAATGGCCAGCGGTTCGCCTCATAAGGGCGACGGCGCCCAGCCAGATAGTCGCTACGCTTGGCAGCGACTTTTGATTGCCCTCGGTCTCGCCACAATCGGAGGCATCGGTCTTTGGTCCGTCGTCGTCACGCTACCTGCAATCGAGGCGGAATTCGGTGTCGACCGAGGCGGCGCATCGGTTCCTTTTTCAGCAACAATGATTGGCTTCGCCGTTGGCGGTATCCTGATGGGCCGCCTGACTGACAAATTCGGGGTCAGAACGCCAGTCATTCTTGGATCTATCTCGATCTCTCTTGGATACATTCTGGCTTCGCAAGCGAGCAGTATGTGGCAGTTCACCCTTGCGCAGGCCTTTCTGATCGGCATGTTCGGTAGTTCCTCGACTTTCGGACCGCTGGTCGCCGATGTGACACTCTGGTTCGTCCGTCGGCGTGGAATTGCCGTTGCCATCGTCGCAAGCGGCAACTATCTGGCTGGCACAATCTGGCCGCCACTTCTGCAATACGCGATCGACGCTTTCGGATGGCGCATGGCGCATCTGAGCATCGGCGTGTTTTGCCTAGTGACCATGCCACCTCTGGCACTCGCGCTGGGTAAGAAAACAGTATTCGAGGAAACAAACATACTCGCCAATAGCCGAAACCTGGTGGCGAAGATGCAGATGTCACCATCAAAAATCCAGGCATTAATTGTTATCGCTGGCTTCGCCTGCTGCATGGCCATGGCCATGCCGCAAGTTCACATCGTCGCCTATTGTGGCGATCTCGGTTTTGGAGTGGCTCGCGGGGCAGAAATGCTTTCGCTGATGTTGGGTTTCGGCATCGTCAGCCGTCTTATCTCCGGCTGGATAGCCGATCGCATCGGCGGACTGCGCACCCTGTTACTAGGCTCCAGCCTGCAATGTCTCGCCCTATTTTTCTACATTCCCTTTGACGGATTGGTCTCACTTTACATCGTCTCCGCCCTGTTCGGCCTGTCCCAAGGTGGCATCGTGCCGAGTTATGCGCTGATCGTTCGTGAATATTTCCCTGCTCGGGAAGCCGGGGCGCGGGTAAGCTTGGTATTGATGATCACCATCGTCGGCATGGCCGTCGGCGGTTGGATGTCCGGCGAGATCTACGACCTGACCGGCTCCTACCGAATGGCTTTTCTCAGCGGCATCGCCTGGAACCTGCTCAACATGTCTATCGCGTTCTGGCTACTGGCGGGGCGGCAAAAATCAACATCCGCGACGGCCTGATCATCAGAGTGATTCCCACGTCTAAGGCTGCTTTGTTCGTTCCTGCCAAGGTTCGCGGGCGAAGATGCGGTGCACCATCGGTTCGAAGGCCGAGAGCGGCATAGTATCGTAGTCAGGATCGAAGGATGCCTGGTCCCATTTCTCGCAAAATTCGACGCATTGTTGGAAAGCTGGATGGCCAATATAACGGTCGCGGGCTTTGCGGTTTTTACCCACATGATGGAAGTAGAAATATCCTTGGAAGAGGCCGTGATGCCGTATCACCCAATAGGTGTTCCAGCCGACATAGGGCCGGATAATTTCACCGGCGAACTGGTCATGATTGTCCGGCGCGAACGGCACACCTATATCGTGCAAGAGGGCCGCCACCACCATCTCTTCTTTGGCACCATCACGAAACGCACGGCTCGCGCTTTGCAACGAGTGTTCGCGTGCGTCCACATGCTCTCCGGGGATACCTTCGAGCACATTATCCACATAGGCGATGAGGCGTCCGGGCGTAAGCTTCTGATAGGAAACGGCGTTTTCAGCCATCAGCATATAATCCGCCTTCGTCCCATCCTTCATCCGCAGGTAGCTGACCTTTTGGGCTCGTTCAGACATAATAATTCTCCTGCGTCGTTAATTTGAATCCGACGTGCGTACCCGTAATTCCTCAACCGCCTCGGGATTGACCAGCGACGACAGGTCGCCCGCCGGATCGCCCAGCACAACAGAACGAACCACGCGGCGCATGATCTTCATATTGCGGGTCTTCGGCAGGTCGGATACGAACAGAATATCACGCGGACGGTAGGAACGGCCGAGTGCATCGGTGACCGCGTTAGACAAGATGCCACGCAGCCCATCATTACCCTCCTCTCCCGGCATCGGCACGCAGACGCAACACAATGCAGCACCCTTTACCGGGTCGGGCACACCAATCACCGCCGCTTCGGAGATGCGACCGCTCGACATCAGGGCTCCTTCGATTTCGGTTGGCCCTGTGCGCTTACCGGAGATGTTAATGACGTCGTCGGAACGGCCGGTCACATGCCAGTAGCCGTCTTCATCGATCATTGCCCAATCACCCTGACGCCACTTGTCACCATACATACTCCAATAGCCGTCAAGATAACGATCGTCATCACGCCAAAGACCTCTCGTATTGCCGATGGAGGGCGTGGTCATTACCAGCTCGCCGAGCATGCCCGGCGTGGCTGGGTTACCATCAACATCTACAACCTTCGCACCCGTTCCCGGCATAGGACCGGAGAAGGTCCCCGGCTTCATCGGTTCCAAGATGCCACTTGAAATAATTCCGCCGAAACATTCGGTTCCACCGCAATAATTCAGTATTGGCAGACGTTCATCACCGACACGCTGGAACAGCCAGCGCCAAGCGTCTTCCGTCCAGGGTTCGCCGGTCGATGCCATAATCCGAAGTTTTGAATAATCGAAATTACTGACCTCGTCGCCATAGCGCATCATTCCACGAACGGTTGTTGGCGCGATCCCAAGCCAGGTCACGTCATACTCCTGTATTAGACGCCAGTGGCGCGTTGTATCGGGATAGTCAGGCGTCCCTTCGGCAACAACCAACGATCCGCCGAAGAAGCTGGTAGCCAATCCAGTGAAAGGCCCGACGACCCAGCCCATATCGCTTACCCACATCATCCGGTCGGATGCTTTGAAGTCGAAACATAATCCGATATCGAGGGCTAGCTTGCCAATTGACCCACAATGGGTAGCAATGACACCCTTCGGCTTGCCGGTAGTTCCCGAGGTATAAACAAGGAACGCCATGTCCTCGGCGCTCATCTCTTCGGTGGGCGTGTCGGTCGGCTTGCACGCTGTCTCCTCGTGCCACCAATGATCTCGACCTTCGGTCATCGGACAGTCGATCCGGTCACCAAGCCGTTCAACCACGAACACATCACAGACCGTCGAGCATTGGTAGAGCGCTTCATCTAGAACTGCCTTCATGGCGCCCTCGCTACCGCGGCGCAACGTACCATCGACGGTCACAACCGCCTTCGCCTCTGCGTCGTTGAGGCGCACGGCAATCGGTTGGGGCCCAAAGCCGGAGAACAGCGGCAGCACAGCAGCGCCTACCTTCATGATAGCAAACATCGCCGCATAACTCTCCGGAAGCATCGGAAGATAAAGGCCTACGACATCACCCTTGCCGATGCCCCGTGCCTTCAGCGCTGCCGCGAACCGGCAAATTTCCCCATCCATGTCCTGATAAGTGAGCGACCGCGTCTCGCCATCCTCTCCCTCCCATTTAATCCATACCTTTTCCCATATTGGTGTCCCACGATGTTTGTCGATGCAGTTAAAAACGACGTTGGTCGTCCCATCAACGCACCAAACCGGCCATTGAATACCCTTCGATGTGTCGAGAACCTGGCTGTAGGGTTTGTAAAAGCGGATATCGAGAAACTTCAATAATGCGTCCCAATACCATTGCGGGTCAGCGTCTGCGCTGGCACATAGGGCGGCGCGATCAGGCAGCTCTACTTGGTCAAGAAAAGCCTGCATGCGGCTCTCTCGACGCAATTTTTCCGAAGGGCGCCAAACGATTTCATCGCCCAGGGATTTATGGATATTTGACATGTTATTTTGTCCAAGCCTGTGGAACGGGCAGCATAGCGAAACAAATCGTTCTGCGCGCCCTTCGCACGGTATAGGAGTGAGCGGTAGAATACTGATGACGATAAGTAGAGGACGTAATGCATCATTTCCACGGTAGTTGCCATTGCGGCAACCTCGAAGTCGACTATCAGACAACCGTTGCGGCAGAAGACTCCGCAGTGCGGGCATGCCAATGCTCGTTCTGTCGCAAACATGACGCGCGGGCTCTATCCGATCCTGCCGGGTCGATAGAAATTACAGCACGAGAACCGGAATTCCTCGAGCGCTATCAATTCGGCTTAAAGGTAATCGAGTTCCTTTTCTGCAGAAAATGCGGCGTCTACGTCTCTGCCTTTCGGCAGGATGGGCATGATGCCTACGCGAACGTGATGGTGAACGTTCTGGACAAGCGCACCCAATTTCCAGAACCAGGCCCAGTCGATCTCGATGGCGAGAGTAGCGAGAACAAGGCGAACCGGCATCGCACAAAGTGGACGCCAGCACGACTCAACCTGAGCGATTAGGCTGGTGGCGCCTCCGCTGCGAAGGTCGTACGATGCATGAGGCGCCGCAGCGGTAGATCGTAGTCCTGAATCGCTAGGTGCTGCACTGTACAATTATCCCAGATCAGCACATCGCCTTCTCGCCATTGATGGCGATAAATGTATTCAGGCCGAATAATATGGTCAGCTAAGGCTTCGATCAGACGCTGAGCCTCGTCGTCATCAATTCCCACGATACCAGTACTATCGTCGCGCATCACGTAGAGACATTTGCGACCGGTATAGGGATGGGTGCGAACAATTGGATGGGTCACCGGCGGGAAACGGTCACGTTGTTCTTGGGTAATCACTTGAGCGCGCTTGCGCCCTGCAAAATCGAACACCGCCCGACTGCTCTCTAGGCGAACCTTCATCTCTTCCGGCAAATCGTCGTAGGCGGCATGGGTTGCCGCGAAGCAGGTGTCGCCCAAAGTAAGGCCGTCCTGCCGCGGTATCTCGCGTGCGCATAAGATCGTTCCACGCGGCGGCTGCGCCGTGTAGCACATATCGCTGTGCCAATGTTGACCGGCTCGTTTGACGCCTATATCACGGCCATCTTCCTCGATATTGGAAATCACAACGACGCCGGGATAATCATCTAGACCATGATCCTCACCGAAGACGTTAAGGTGCAGGTCACCAAAACGCTCAGTAAAAGCGAGTAGGCCGTCAGGTGTAATAGATTGGTTGCGAAAAAAAATCACGCCGTGCGCGTTAAATGCGTTCTCGATTTTGCCGAATAGGTTGTCGCCTAGTGGTTGCGATAGATCGACCCCACGTAATTCAGCGCCAACCGGTGCAGCTGTTTCGATGACATCAATCGCCATGGTTCGGTCCTTTCTTGCGAGGAAAGCGTCACCTTTAAATCAATAGCCTTGATGATGGCGAAATAAT
This sequence comes from uncultured Rhodospirillaceae bacterium, assembly GCA_964474755.1. Classification (GTDB taxonomy): domain Bacteria; phylum Pseudomonadota; class Alphaproteobacteria; order UBA8366. The sequence goes on from CAYYUG010000004.1 coordinate 89,349, forward strand.
GTACCTCGAGTCAAAATTTACCACGATACCGTCTCAATTAACGCGCGGGAAAGGTGTCCCGCATGCTCGTGGGGTGAATGAGCGTCGTCGCCCTGTGTTTGCTCGGTAGGGACCGGCCTGTGGAATGAAGCGTTTCGATTGACCAAAGCAGTGGACCTTCGGCCATAAAGTTGGTGGACCGGGCAATCGCCCTTATCGCGGAAAAAACCCAGTGTCTGCGTAGCGGCAGGTGATCCCATATTTGTGCAATCGATTGCCCGAACCCACCGTTCCCGCCATATTACGTCAAGATGGAACGGACTAAGCAGTATGAAATCGATCCTTTCAATCACGGTTAACGGTGCAGCGCGGCAAGACGCCGTCGCTGATAATCTGCTACTGATCGACTATCTGCGCGACGTAGTCGGTCTAACCGGCACAAAGATGGGCTGTGACGGCGGCGAATGCGGTGCATGCACTGTCCTGGTCGATGGCAAGCCGCGTCACAGCTGCCTGTCACTAGCGCAGAGTTGCGGCGGCTCCCATGTGGAAAGTATCGAGGCGCTGGCAGACCAGAGTCGGATGTCACGGCTTCAGCTGGCATTTCACGAGAAGCTCGGCGCGCAATGCGGTATCTGCACACCCGGCATGGTCATGGCGGCAGAAGGTCTGTTGCGGCGAAACCCACAACCGAGCGAGAAGGAAATCCGTGAGTATCTGGGTGCAAATATCTGCCGCTGCACCGGCTACGTAAAGATCATCGAAGCCGTTCAGGTGGCCTCCGGGCCATGACTGATATAGTCCTGCCTGCGCACCCGATTGGGTCGCGCGTTCCCCTCCTGGACGGGCCTGATAAATTGATGGGCCGGGCACGCTATACCGCAGACCTACCAGCACAGGGAGCGCTGGCAGGTAAAATTTTGCGTAGTGCCAAAGGGCATGCGGAGATCGTAGCCGTCGACACCAGCACCGCCGAAGCGATGCCCGGCGTGGTCGCCGTGGTCACCGGAATAGACTGCGACAAAACCTTCGGCGTCCTGCCAATCGCAATGAATGAATTTCCTCTGGCGCGCGACCGTGTACGCTATCGCGGTGAGCCGGTGGCCGCCGTAGCCGCCCGGGACGAAGCCACTGCTCTGGCCGCGCTGAAGCAGATCAAAGTGACCTACAAAGAACTGCCTGCATATTATAGTACGGCAGAAGCAATGGCGCCGGATGCTATCGATCTACATGACAAACGCCCCGGCAATGTTGAACGGCGGACCGAATTCGATCTCGGTGACGTGGATGGCGGGTTCGCCAAAGCAGCACTCGTACACGAGGACACCTACCGCTGCGCTGAGGTCTGCCAGGTTCAAATAGAACCGCACGCCGCACTCGCCGAATATGATGCGGAGCGCGACCAACTGACCGTCCAATGCAGCACCCAGGTACCCTACTATGTCCACCTAATGCTCGCCCGCTGCCTTGACATGCCAAAAAGCCGCATCCACGTCATTAAGCCGCATGTTGGCGGCGGTTTCGGCTGCCGCACCGAGACCTTACATGTCGAGCTAATCTGCGGCCTGCTGGCACGCAAGGCTGGCGGCGTGGTGCGCATCGTGCTGACACGCGAGGAAACCTTCATCACCCATCGCGGCCGACCGGAAACCGAAATCCGGCTCAAGGTGGGCATGGCAAAGGATGGCTGCATCACGGCCGTGGAATGCGATAGTCTGCAACGCGGCGGCGCCTACAGCGGATATGGCATCGTCACAAACCTGTATGCAGGATCATTGCTCTACGCACTCTACGACATCACCTCGGTTCGCTATACCGGCACACGCGCTCTGACAAACACACCGCCCTGCGGAGCAATGCGAGGCCATGGCACGGTCAATATCCGCTTCGCCTTCGAGGCCCATCTCGATGCGATGGCGGAGCGGCTTGGGCTCGATCCCTTCACCTTGCGGCGTACCAATTTGCTGCAGGCCCCGACCTTCACCGAGAACGATTTAATGGTGAAGAGTTACGGTCTGCCTGAATGCCTCAACTGGGTCGAAGAAGCGAGCGGTTGGAAAAACCGAAAGGGCACACTGCCGGCAGGTCACGGTCTTGGCATGGCTTGTTCCCACTATGTCAGCGGGGCTTCGAAACCGGTTCACTGGACCGGCGAGCCGCACGCCGTGGTAAATCTCAAGCTTGATTTTGACGGCGCCATAGTCCTGCTGACCGGCGCAGCGGAGATCGGTCAAGGTTCCTCCACCGTGCTGGCGCAATGCGTAGCGGAGGTGATGGGGCTCGAACTATCGCGTATCCGCGTCGTGGCCAGCGACAGCCGGGTTACACCAAAGGACAATGGGTCCTATTCATCCCGTGTCACTTTCATGGTCGGCAATGCGGCAATCGAGGCGGCAGAGAACCTGAAGGGTGTCCTGATCGAAGCGGCCGCCAAAAAACTCGACGCTCAGCCGCAGGACGTCGAATGTTTGGGTGAGGTCTACCGCGCGGCAAGCCAGGATCGCGGCATCGATTTCGAGGACGTAGTCGCTGCGGCACTGGAAGACAAGGGTACCATCACCACGAAGGGCACTTTTTCGACCATTTCGGACTCACATGGCGGCAAAAAGTACCGGGGCGCGGCAATCGGCGGCACGATGGGCTTCAGCTACGCCGCGCAGGTGGTAGAGGTCTCGGTCGACCCCGATACCGCCGACGTTACCATTGAGAAGGTCTGGGTCGCGCACGACTGCGGCTACGCCCTAAACCCGCTGACCGTCGAAGGCCAAGTACAAGGCTCGGTCTGGATGGGCATTGGCCAGGCGATGAGCGAAGAGACCCGTTTCCACAATGGCATGCCGATCGCCGCCAATATGCTCGACTACCGGGTACCAACCATTGTCGAATCACCGGATATCGAGGTAAAGATCATCGAGAGCATCGACCCGCACGGCCCGTTTGGCGCCAAGGAAGCCGGCGAAGGCTCGCTCAGCGGCTTTCCCGGCGCGGTCGCTGCTGCTATCGCCGACGCGATAGGCCACCGCGTCACAGAATTGCCAATTACCCCAGACCGCCTGATGGCAGCGATCGAGACGTATGAAAAAGCGCAGCGAGTGGGGGCTGTGTGATGGAAGCGCTCCCCGATTTCCGCCTGCACCGGCCCACCACCGTTGACGACGCGCTCGCCACCGCCAAGGCCGAACCCGGGGCACGCTTGCTCGCTGGGGGTACGGATCTCATCGTCAATATGCGCCGCGGCATCGTCGAAACGCCGGCCCTAATAGACCTCACCGGCGTCGCCGAAATGCAAGGTATCGCGCGCGATGGCGAAACGCTTACCATTGGCGGCGCAGTCACGATGGACACGTTGTCGCAAAATTGCGATGTAGCTCAAGACTTTCCGGCCATCACCCAAGCCGCGGCGGAGGTCGCCGGTTCGACGCACCGCAACGTGGCTACAGTAGGTGGCAATCTCTGTCTCGACACGCGCTGCATCTTCTACAACCAAGGCCAATGGTGGCGTGAGAGTAACAATTATTGCCTCAAATACCGTGGCGATATTTGCCATGTTGCGCCAAAGAGTGAGCACTGCTTCGCACAGTTCAGCGGCGATTTGGCACCGGCGCTGCTTGTGCATGGCGCAACGGTCGCAATCGCAGGCCCAGACAGCAAGCGCGAGATACCGCTGGCGGACCTCTATCGCGGCGACGGTGCCGACTACCTTACCCTAGCTTCCGGAGAGATTATCACCCACGTGACACTCCAAAAGAACAAAATGTCGTCTGCTTATCGCAAGGCGCGGGTCCGCGGCTCGATCGACTTCCCGGTTGCTGGTGTCGCGGTTGCGCTGCAGATGACAGACGGTAAGATCGCAGCCTTAGCCGCGGCACTCACCGCCTGCGACACAAAACCGTTCCTTGTCGACAAGCTCGATGGTTTTGTTGGAAGCCCTGTGGACGAAGCTGCCGCCAGTAAATTCGGCGAGATCGTCCAGCAACAGGCCCGCCCCATGCGCACGACGATGACCAGCCCTTGGTACCGCCGCCGCGTCGCCTCGCGACTGGCTCGTCGATTGCTAATGCAGTTGGGCTAGGCCTGAGCCACCAGTAACCATCCCTCGGGATCAGCGAGTGCAACCTGGGTCCCAGATTAACAGGCGCACCGCACCTTAACCGGAATAACATTGCGAAGCGATTTCTAGCTTCTTCCGAACAACCGCTTGATAAAGTCCCAAGCAGCGCCTAGGAAGAGCGATCCACCCGCAATTTCCGTCACCCGCGCTTCGCGGCCCTCCAGCCGGTCCTGCAAGTTAGCGGCAAAGTCGCGTGTGATCCGCGCGGCAACGTCGTTGACGATGCCGCCGCGGGCAAACTGGGCAAAACTGCCGGTCAGCGCATAGGTGAGGGTGACATCGACCTGCGTCTGATTACCCTCCCCGTTAACAGCAAAACGGACCTCGCCGCGCACACTGGAACCGCTGCCGCTGTCGCGGCCCTGGCCAGCGACCATCCCGGTGCGCGCCTTGTCGTTAAATGCGATCGTGGCCGTACCAGCGAAGGACGCAGAAATAGGACCGAGCTTGACAACCACCCGGCCCTCGACCTGGCCATCCACCGGTAGCGCGGTCAACGTCACGCCCGGCATGCAGGCGGCGACAGCTTCGATATCACGGAAAAGGGCCCATACGGACCCAGGCGAATGAGCGACGGTGAAGGATCTATGCAACACAGGGACATCGGACGGCAATGCTGCCGCTGGCGTCCCAACGGACGGGGGGGCGACGTAGATATCGCGTTCGACGGTAAAGGCCGGTTTTATCCCTGACGTCTCCGGCGCCGGAGTGCCGAGGCAACTGCGTACCGCACTTATGATCCCGACATAGCCGGTGCAACGGCAAAGGTTGCCACTCAGTTCCTGGCGTAGCCGAGCCTCATCCGCGTCAGGCAGGCGTCCTATGATGTCATACGACGAGATCAACATGCCGGGCGTGCAGTAGCCACATTGTAAAGCGTGCTCCTGCGTGAAGGCCGTCCGAAGGGAATCCATGCGCGGGTCATCATCAAATGACTCAATGGTGCGCACATCCGCCCCGTTGCAGGCTACCGCGAAGGCGATACAGCTGCGCGCTGGCGCACCGTCGATCATCACCGTACAGGCACCGCACACACCCTGTTCGCAGCCAACATGTGTGCCGGTGAGGAACAACTCCTCGCGTAAAAAATCGGCCAAGTTGGTGCGCGGTGCAACATCGGCCGAGACCTCTTCACCGTTGACTGTGAGCGTGACCCGTTTCATGCCGCCCGCACCCCCGAAATCATAGCCGCGCGTTTGGCGGCGACGAAATGTATCTGACGATCATAGGTATCCATATCGGTCTGCTCGTTGATCGCCGCACGGACCGCGTCGTCACTGTAGGGCCCATCAATGACAATGGGAGCGCCGTTGGTAGCCCCCAGCACTGTACGGACAGTTTCGCCGTCCTGCAGCACCGCGCCGATAGCTTCAGCGAAATCACCCTCCTTCCGACAAAATTTGTAGAAGCCCCATTTTGCTTCCGCTGACAAGGCCGGCACTGACACCGTTCGCAAAATTTCGCCGGGACCCAGGGCGGTTTCAAACGCGCACTGGACGAACGACGCGACGGGAATACGCCGCTCGCCTGCCACACCGGCGACGACGACTTCCGCTCCCAATGTTGACAAGCAGGTCAGCCAGTCCGCCGCAGGGTCGGCATGCACCAGGCTGCCACCGATGGTGCCGCGGTTGCGCACCGCCCGGTAGGCAATGTCCCGCGCCACCGACGCCATGGCACCGTTTGTCACATCAGGTAGTACGCCATCCTCGATCACGGTATGAGTAACGCAAGCGCCAAGATGCAGCGCGCCATCCTTCTGCGCAATCTCGCACAGCACGTCGATAGCCGTGATATCAACCAGCAAGGCCGGCTGTGCTAGCCGGAGGTTCAACATCGGCCCAAGCGACTGGCCGCCCGCCAGCACCCGCGCATTGGGCTGCGCCAACAGGGCGAGCGCGTCATCCAACGCGGTCGGCCGTTCGTAATCGAAATTAACTGGCTTCATGACTGAGCAGCCTGGATCAGGGTAAGCAGGCGGCGTGGCGTGATCGGCGTCGCATCTACCTCGACCCCCATACCCTTTAGCGCGTCGTTTATTGCATTGCCAATCGCCGCGGGTGGGCCAATTGCACCACTTTCACCAATGCCCTTCTGCCCAAAGCGGGTATAGGGCGAGGGTGTCTCCATATGCAGGATGCGCAGGTCGGGCACCTCGGCGGGGCCCGGCAACAGATAGTCCGCCAGGGTGGAGGCAAGCGGCTGGCCCTGACCGTCATAGGGCATTTCCTCATACAAAGCGGTACCGATGCCCTGCGCCGTGCCGCCATAAACCTGACCGTCAACAACCATCGGGTTGACCAACACGCCGCCATCTTCAACCACCACATAGTCTAGGATTTCCACATGACCAAGTTCCGGGTCAACGGCTACGACCGCGGCATGCGCGGCATAGCTGAAGGTACCGGTATCGCGCTCTGGCTTGTAGCCGACGGTGACTTCGAGGCCAGCCGGATCGACATCAGGTGGCAGATCCTGCGGCTTCAGATACCAGACACGGGCGATTTCTGCGAGGCTGACCGCTCCGCCTGGGGCGACAACTTTCCCGCCTTCGATGCGCACATTATCCACTTCCGACTGCAGCAGGGAGGCACCAATCAGGACCGCCCGTTCAGCGATCGCTTCGCACGCTGTCGCAACAGCGCCGCCTGACATCACCATGCAGCGCGACCCCCAGGTGCCGGTCGAATAGGGCGTGTACTGCGTGTCGCCATGCACCAGCTTGACGCGATTGATCTCGACACCCAGCACTTCATTTGCCACCTGCGCCAGGGTTGTCTCCAAACCCTGGCCGTGACTATGGGCCCCAATTCGCAGCTCCAACTCGCCGTCCGGCGTTAGCCGCGCACTGCACTGCTCGTGGCCCGGCACCATGGGGATACCCCAGCCGGAATAAACCGAGGTACCATGCGACCCCTGCTCGCAGAAGATCGATAGACCTACGCCGACCAGCCTACCATCTACCTCCCCTGTCGCCTGGCGGGAGCGTACCGCCGGCAGGTCGATCGCATTAACTGCGCGACGCAGGCATTCCGGATAGTCGCCGCTGTCAAAATGTTTCGCCGTGATACTGTCGAACGGCATCGCCTCCGGTGGAACCAAAATCATTTGCCTGATTTCGCAAGGCTCTTTGCCGACTTCACGGGCAATCGCATCCAGCATCAGCTCCATCGCAAAACACACTCCGGTCCGCGCCACGCCACGATAGGGCAGGATGGGTGGCTTATTGGTGCAGGAGGACCAGGTGCGACAGCGGAACGCCTCAAAATCGTATGGTCCCGGCAGGATGCTGCCGACCTGTGCCGCTTCCAGGCAGGCGGAAAAGGGATATGCGGAGTAAGCACCCGAATCGACATGCGCCGTTGCTTCGAGCGCGACTAGTTTACCTGTCTCCTCAGCGTGAGCGGTAACAACGTAGTGGTGCTCGCGGCAATTAGCGTTAGCACTGAGCTGCTCACGGCGGTCCTCGATCCAGCGCACCGGATGACGCACCTGCATCGCAAGCCAGCAGATCGCCACCTCTTCCGGCAGAAGGATACCCTTATAGCCAAAACCTCCCCCGACATCAGGAGCGATGATCCTCACCTTGCCATGATCCAACCCGAGGCATTCTGAAAGGCCGGTGCGGACGATATGGGGCATCTGCGACGCGCTAAAAACGGTGAGCTGCTCAAGCCGGCTATCCCATTCCGCAACCACGCCGCGACCTTCGATCGGCGACATGCATTGCCGCGCGGTTCGGAAGGTTCGCGTGACCTTGACCGGAGCCTTGGCCGCGATCTCGTCGAATTTCGGGTCGTCGACGACCGATTCCAAGAAGACATTCTCGTTCCACTGTTCGTGGATCAGCGGGGTACCGGCATCGCGCGCCTGCACCATATCGTGAATAGCTGTCAGTTCCTCTATACCGACACTAACCTGCTGCACTATGTCTTCGGCCTTGGCGCGGTCCGGCGCGAGGCACATGGCGACGAGTTCACCGACATAGCGGACCTTGTCCGTCGCCAGGGCCGGTTGTTCGGAAACATTGAAGCCCGGTAGCGCGGTCACCGCCCGGATCGCTTTGACGCCGTCCATATCGGCGGCGATCGTGACCTGGGAACGCAGATTTTCCGGTATATCGAAGCTTCGGATACGGCCATGTGCGACAGGGCTGCGCAGAAATGCAACCTCCTTCATCCCGGATAGCTTTATATCGCCGATGTACTTTCCGCGGCCGCGCAAATAGCGGTCGTCCTCGAGGCGCGGAACGCGAGCGCCGACGCCGGCACCTTTGCTACCGTCCATAGAGTTAGGCGGCGGCGTCAAGTTCGGGCAGGATCAGCGCATCGGCATCGAAGCGCTTGCCCTCACGCAGGCAGAATAGGGGCCGAAGTTGGCGCTCGGCCGTAATTTCATGGCCCTCATTATCGCGTAAGGTCCATCTGCCACGCAGGTCGGCAAGAACACTGACATCAGCGACGGTACCTGGCTTAAGGGTGCCGATCTCGGCACCCATTTCCAGCATTTCAGCACAGTTCGATGTCACCATCGGTACAATCTCTGACAGCGACAGGCCAAGCGCCAACAACTCCGTCATGCCAAAGGCAAGACTGAACCGTTCGCCACCCGCAAAGAGATGATTTTCATCTGGATCAGAATGTTTCTCCGGTGTCCCCGGCGGCGGCGGCACCTTTGTGTTGTAGCCATGCATATCGGCGCCCAACGTATCCGGGATAACCCCTGCCTCAAGCACCTTGCGTGCCATGTCGAAGCTGAAATGCGAGCCGTGACCAATATCGACTTTCATACCTCGATCCAACGCATCGCGGACTGCGGGATGTAGTTCGCCGGCGGTGTTCACGAAGCCACCCGGATGGCGCGTGAAGGGATGGGCAAGGATATCCCCTGGTCCCAAGAGCTCCACCATATCTGGCACAATCGTGTCAGGATCCACTCCTTGCGTGCCATCATCCGGCAGCGGCCAGAGCTGGCCCAGATGAACGTAGATCGGTAGACCAGATTCGGTGCCGATCTGTTTGGCCAATTTCATCACCTCGTTTCCCCAACGAGTGTAACCGCCGATCTCCGCATGAGCCTTGATACCCTTCACTAAATCACGGTTGGCATCAATGGCGCGGACCGTGTTGTACACGTCGACACCCTTCGGGTTATAGAGGTCGGTATAATAGTGACCTTCCAGCCCACCAACGACATAGGCAGAGATGAAGGCGACTACGTGGCTGACCGAAGGCTCGCAAATGTAATGGCGAAAGCCACCAAAGGTCATGCAACTCGGACCGCCTAGATCGACTAAAGTGGTTACCCCGGAATGCACGCCGACCATATCGGGGTTGAGACCAAAGCGGCCACCCACATGCTGAAAAACATGGGCATGCGTATCGATCATCCCGGCGATGACCAAATCGTTAGAGACATCGACGGTCTGTACAGCATCAACAGTCGAAATATCTGCTTCGACCGCTGCAATTTTGCCACCTACGACAGCGACATCGAAGGTTCCATCCAGATTTTGCGTCGGGTCAACGACATGACCGCCCTTCAGCAAGACATCGTATTTTTGCGCCATCATCCCGTCCTCTATCGATCGTGTGTGAATCTGAAGAACCTTAAACCAAGGGCGGGAAACATGGAATGTTTCGCGCGCGATGGAACCACCGCCCTTGCGCCAGATCGCGCGCGTGATTACCACAGCATCGATGAATAAGACCCACTCCCACGCGAATTCCAAGCATCGAGTCCTACACGGCATCCTGTTCATGTGCCTGGCCATCTGCATTATGCCAGTGATGAACGCCACCGCGAAGTACCTGGTAACTGACTACCCGATGCCGCAGGTTGTCTGGGCGCGTTTTACCGGTCATTTCCTTTTCACGATCGCAATATTTCTCCCAAGCCTCGGTTGGCGTTTGTTCGTCCCTAACCGGCTGGCAATGCAGCTCGGCCGCTCTGCGGTGATGTTTACCTCGAACGGTTTATTCATTGTTGCGCTAGCGTCGATTTCACTCCCAACGTCCTCCGCAATCATGTTCACCGCGCCGTTGATGCTGACGGCCCTGTCGGTACCATTCCTCGGCGAACGGGTAGGCCCGCGCCGCTGGACGGCGGTTATATTAGGATTTACGGGTGCGATCCTGATCATCCGCCCGGGCCTCGGCGGCATGCAATGGGGCGCCATCCTAACCTTTGGCTCAGCGGCGCTATTTGCGATATACCAAATCATGACGCGGAAGATTGGCGACGACGATCCCGCGGAAACCTCGATTGTCTACATGGCTTTGCTCGGCGCCACGGTGATGACCCTCGCGTTGCCAGTTTTTTTTGAAATGCCTAGGGAGCCATTGCATTTTATCCTGTTTGGCGCCGTCGGTTGTTTGGGCGGCGTGACACAATATTTCGTCATTAAAGCGCTGCAGTGCGCGCCCGCTTCAATCGTCGCTCCTTACCTTTATGGCGAGCTTATTGGGGCAACCTTGCTTGGCTTCGCAATTTTCGGCGACTTCCCCGACCTGTGGACCTGGACTGGCGCGGCAATTATTGTCGCCAGCGGACTTTATGTTGCCTATCGAGAAGCAATTATGCGGCAATTACCTAATGAATGAAAAAAACAGTCGAAGCTTTGCATAGTTTTGCGGGCACTTCGACAAGAGCTCTAACGGCCACAACAATTAGCCGCTAATCCCGCCCGGCGCGTGAACCTGTTGCGAGAATATAGTAGGTGTCCTATTGAACATAGGAAACGACCCTTTCTTCGGACGCATAGCGCCGCATCGTCGACAAGCAAAATTTTGGCCAGGATAAGAAATGAACAACGCTGATCTAATCGTCAAAATCTTGAAATCCGCTGACATCCACCATGGATTTGGCATCCCGAGCGGCAATGTCCTACCGTTGATGGAAGCGATGCGCACGGGAGGAATCGAGTTCGTGCTCACCGCCCACGAGGGATCTGCTGGTTTCAGCGCCGACGTCATGGGCCGGCTGACCGGCGCGCCAGGCCTTTGCATCGCGACCCTCGGCCCCGGCGCTACAAACCTATCTACTGGTGTCGGCAACGCCTGGTTAGACCGATCACCGATGATCGCCATCACCTGCAACTTGAACACCGACCAGTTGGGTCGCCGGATTCAGATGCATATCGACCACGAAACCCTATTCAAACCAATTACGAAAGCGAGCTTCTTACTGCGCGAGGGCAAAATCGTTGAGACGTTGCAAAAAGCACTAGAGATCGCCCTAACCGATCCACTAGGTCCAGTCCATCTCGACCTGCCGGAGGATGTCGCGCTGGCCGCTGCAGTCGAAACCGCACCAACTGGAACAACGAGGATTACCTATACCCACGAAGCGTCGAACGACGCAGTCGAAAAAGCCATCCCGATAATTGCCGGTGCAAAACGCCCAATCGCTGTCCTCGGTTCAACCGCGATGCGAATGGGGAATATTGACCTGCTGAGCGCCTTCATCGAGCGCAACGGAATTCCATTCGCGTCGACGACTATGGCGAAAGGCCTGATCGACGAAGATCATCCACTTTCTATCGGCTGCATCGAACGAGGTAAACGCCAAGTGCAACGCGCCTTCTTGCGCAGCGCCGATCTGATCATCGGCCTGGGATACGATACGATTGAGGTAGAATACGAAGCCTGGATCGGTAATGTCCCTTTACTGCAAATCGACATAGATCCAGTAGACACAGATGCTTCCGTCTCAGTAGCCTTGGAGGTAACTGGCAATCTCGACTCGACCCTTACCCGGCTTAACTTCGCCAAGGCCGCTGACAACGATTGGACCGACTCAGAAGTTGCAGGCCATCGGGACGCCTTCCAAGCGTCGCTTCGGCCAGTCAGCGATAGTTTCACCCCGCATGCAGCCATTGATCTGGTTCGTACGGCGCTTCCAAAGGAAGGAATTTTGTCTTTCGATGTGGGCGCCCACACGCACCAGATTGCCAGCCAGTGGACCGTACATGCACCGCGCAGCTTCCTGATAACCAATGGCTGGTCATCGATGGGTTTCGGCCTGCCCGGCGCGATCGCGGCAAAGCTCGCCCATCCCGATCGGCCCGTTGTCTGCTTGATTGGCGACGGCTGTTTCCAGATGACGTGCGGCGAACTTGCGACCGCGCTGCGGCAAAATCTCACCCTGCCCATTGTTGTCCTGGATGATCGGTGGCTTAGTCTCATCCAGATCAAGCAAACGCGGCGGCAGTTTGGCATCAATGGAACAGCACTCGATAATGTCGAAGTCGACGCCCCTCCGGCACATTATTTTGGCGTACCCGTGATCGCGGCGAACACATTGGACGCGCTAAAGGATGGCCTCGAAACCGCGTTTGCAGCGTCGGGACCGACGGTGATCGAAGCGCGCGTCGATCCAGCGCACTACATGGACACAGTGTTCGACTGACGAGAGGCGAGGCTATGAACCGACAGATCGTTTTGTTACATCGCCCCGACGGCGAGCCGGTTACGGCCGATTTCGACCTTAAGGAAAGTGCGATACCCGAACCAGACGAAGGTCAGTTCCTTGCCCGCACGCTCTATCTCTCGCTCGACCCCTATATGCGCGGGCGGATGGATGCAGGCCAGTCCTATGCCGAACCTGTTCCGATTGGCGGCGTCATGGAGGGCGGAACGGTCAGCGTCATCGAGCACTCAAACCATCCGTCCTATGCCGTCGGCGATTTCGTCGTAGGACGAATGGGTTGGCAAGAATACGGCGTCTCGGACGGCACCGGTATGCGAAAAATTGATCCAGCCACCAAGCCCCTTTCCTACGCATTGGGCGTTCTTGGAATGCCGGGCATGACAGCCTATACAGGCCTGCTCAACCTCGGCCTGCCCCAGGAAGGAGATACTTTGGTCGTCGCCGCGGCTTCGGGTGCGGTCGGCAGCGTAGTCGGCCAGATAGCCAAGATTAAAGGTTGCCGTGCGGTAGGAGTTGCAGGTGGTGCCGAGAAATGCCGCTTCGTCTCGGATGAGCTGAATTTTGATGTCTGCCTTGACCATCATGCGGATGACTTCGAGGATCAGCTTGCCACCGCCTGCCCGGATGGTATCGACATCTATTTCGAGAACGTGGCGGGACGCGTATTGCGCGCCGTGATTCCGCATTTCAACTTTTTCGCCCGAATGCCAGTTTGCGGCCTAATCGCGCAATACAACGCCGCGGGTCCGACCAAAGGCACCGACTACCTGCCGCAATTTATGCGCACCGTGCTAACCCACCGAATCGCAGTACGCGGCTTCATCGTGCGCGACTACGCCGACCAGGAAGGCGAATTCCTACGGGAGGTCAGCAGCTGGATCGCCGAGGGTCGCATCAAGTACCGCGAGCACAAAGTCAAGGGACTTGAAAACGCTCCGGAGATGCTTATCGGGTTGCTTAAAGGGCAAAATTTCGGCAAAACCATCGTTGAGATTTCAGAAGTCCCCTAATCAAATTGATAACGGACTGAAGCAAAACATTAGGCCCATTCAGCATCAACGAATTGTCCTCCAAAAGCACCCAGGCCGAGACATTCGACAAGGCCGCCATCAAACAACTTTCCAGCGACCACAGCAGCCAAACCTGAAGGGCTATGAACCGGCCATGACCAAGGGCCGGAATACCCGCGAACTCGTGTCCAAATAGTTCGTCCGCAATTGGGTGGGCAAGCTTGCCATACCCGTCGAAACTGTGCCGACCTGGGTCTATAGAAATTTGCACGCGCGGCACGTTCTCGTCACCGATGGAACGATCACGGGGATCATCTATTAAAGGGATATATGCACTGGAGATTTAGTGCCACTCTTGACAGTGCTGCCGACTACCGAAACGCGCCTGCAGGCCGCCCCTATCCCGCGTCCGCGCTCGAACAACGTTTTATGGCGTCATTCTGCTCAGCAACGACCTCGCCGATTATCCACAGTCCGCGGCTAATGGTGGATGGCTAATTTGCAAAAGCTATGCGACAACGATCAAGGTACCTGACTTTGTGACCGATAGTACTGGGCGATTTCACCGGCCGTCGTCTGCCAAACATCACCGAGCCTGCAGATATCGTCCAGCGCTTCTGCCAGATAGCGAACCCGATGCGGCTGGCCGACTACCCAAGGGTGCAGCGGCAGACTAAATAAACGGCCTGACTTGGCCCCCTCCGCATGCAACGTCCGAAATGCCTCTCCTATTAATCCCGGATAGCGCGGGTTCGGTACGTGACGAATCCAGAGCGCGTTAACATCATCCCATTCCATCTGATTTGGAACCGCAACCAACGTCGGGTCCGTCGTCATCATGTAAGGCTGGTCGTCGTTCGGCCAGTCGAGCTGGTAGTCATAGCCAGCTTCCGCTAACAGTTGCGGTGTGCGAGTCGACTCATTGGAATCAACCCCCAGCCAACCAGTTGGCCTATGGCCCACCGCCTTTTCTACTATCTCTGTCGTGCGCTCAATAACGTGCCGTTCATCCACCTCCTCCATGTCACTGGTGATCATTCGGGTCTGGTAATCACCATGTGCTGCAATCTCGTATCCACGCTCCAGGCAGGCCGCAATTAGGTTCGGGTAGCGCTCACAAGCACCGGCGTTGGCAGCGACTGTAGCCTTAACGCCATGCCTATCCAGCAAGTCGAAAATTCGAAAAATGCCGATGCGGTTGCCGTACTCACGTTGAGTAAAGTATCGGTAATCCGGGGAATAATCGCCGCGCGGCCCCTTGAACCGTGGGTCGGTATGAACGCCTTTCGGTGGCTCTAGTTCCCAGTACTCCAAGTGCAACAGTACGTAAAAGGCAAGACGATTGCCGTTAGGCCATAGGAGTTTCGGCCGGTCCGGAAGCGCCGAATAGCGATAGAGGTCATGATCCATGCCGGGAGCAGGTTTGGTCATCAGTCGCCCCCACCCAGATGCGCGCCGTAGTGTTCGGTACAGTGTTCAACATACCAGTCTGCAATCTCGTCGCCCTTCGCCTTCCACACGCCATCATGCGACAGGATGTAGCCGAGCGCTTCATCCAGATGGGAGATGCGATGCGGCTGACCCATAATATAAGGGTGTAACGCGATGCACATGACGCGACCGCTCTCCTCCCCCTCCGCATAAAGCGTATCGAACGTATCCTTAATCATGGTCACGAAATCCGCGCCTTCATGCTGTTTAAGGGTCAGCACAGAATCATTGAGATCCATCGAATATGGCACCGTGACTAGCGGTCCGTGCTCGGTAAGCAGCGGCAGCGGCTGATCGTCATGATACCAGTCACAGTAATATCTTATGCCCGCTTCAGCGACGAGGTCCGGCGTCTTCAAGGTGAAAGAAACTGCTGGCGAGAACCATCCTGGCAGCATTGTGCCCATAAGGTCCCAATGCAAATCTACGCATTCCTTTATAGCGTTCCGTTCCTCTTCTTCGCTGTAGTACCAATGGTAGCGCGTGTTGTAGAGCCCGTGGCAGAGGATGGTCCAATCCCGTTCCGAGCACGCCTTGAAAATCTCGGGGTAATGTACGTAATTCGCCATGTTGAGGGATATTGTTCCCTTAATGCCATGCTTGTCCAAAATGTCGATCATTCGCCAAACGCCGACCCGGTTCCCGTAATCGCGTATGCCGTAATTAAGTACATCCGGATGCGGTGTCCGTGGCCAGGGATTGCGCGCTCGCTGGTGTAACGGCAGGTATTCGTAATGCTCAATATTAGGGACGACCCATAGCGCTACGCGCGCGTCATTCGGCCAGCGCAGTTTCGGCCGCGAAACGATCGGCGAATAAGGCGCGCGATCCGCGTTGACGATGGTCATAAGGTCTCCTTCGGTTCGGCTTGATGAACTGGAGACGATAGGTCATCGTCCATCGCAGCGGAAGCCACAAAGCCAGCAAGCGAAGGAACTAATGGAGCCATACAGCCCTGAAATTTTGCCAGCAGGAATCCGATCCCGTTTCATCGAGAACGTAAATGGACTGCGAATGCACGTGCTGGAAGCGGGTGAGCCGGACAATCCCTGCCTACCGCTTCTACATGGGTTCCCAGAACTCGCCTATAGCTGGCGCAAGATCATGCCCGCACTGGCGGCGGCGGGATACTACGTAATCGCACCAGACCAGCGCGGATATGGGCGAACAACCGGCTGGGAAAACAGCTACGATGCAGACCTCGTCCCTTTCCGGTTTCTCAATTTGGTGCGCGACGTACTGGCGCTGCTGCACGCACTCGGTCGCCACGAAACGGTCGGCATTGTCGGGCACGATTTCGGTGCTACGGTCGCCGTTTATGCGGCCTTGGCGAGGCCCGATATGTTCCCCAGCATGACCCTGATGAGTGCACCATTTACGGGCGCTCCGGCCTTCCCTTTCAATACAGCGAACGGCCATGCCGGAACGGCATCAGAACCGGATATCCACAAAGCTTTGGCCGCTCTAACCCGGCCGCGCAAGCATTACCAGTGGTACTATTCAACCCGACCCGCGAACGAGGACATGCATGGATGCCCGCAAGGGGTGCACGAATTCCTTCGCGCCTATTACCACTATAAAAGCGCCGACTGGTTCGGCAATAAACCGTTCCGACTGGCAAATTGGACGGCATCAGAACTGGAGAAGATGCCGACCTATTATATTATGGATCTCAACCATAACATGGCCGAGACCGTCGCGCCGGAAATGCCGTCGGCAGCGCAGATCAAACGGTGCAGCTGGCTGCCGGAGGACGAGTTGCAAATATATAGCGGCGAGTTCAACTGTACTGGCTTCCAGGGCGGTCTCAACTGGTATCGCTGTCGCACCACGCCCGAACACAGCGCCGAGCTAAGGCTCTACGCCAACCGAACGGTGGACGTGCCATCCTGCTTCATCGCCGGGACGCAAGATTGGGGCATCCGGCAGAATCCCGGCGGTTTAGAAAAAATGCAGGAGACCGCCTGCAGCGATTTCCGTGACTGTCATTTGATCGACGGGGCCGGCCATTGGATTCAGCAGGAACAGCCGGAGGCAGTGGTAGAAAAACTATTGGCATTCTTGAATTCCTGCGAATAGAACGCCGCTAATTCGCTACCATTCCGGTCGAAATTACCTCTCTGTTTCCACCATACAAAGGCAACACCAAAAATTAGCCGTTATACGCCAAAAATATGTGAATTAGCATTTACTTAGAAGTCCACATCGTGTGGGAAAGTTAAAGGCGAAATTGTTACAGGAAACGACTTTGGACAAAATTTAGATAAATTATGAATACCTCTTCGGCTAAGCCGAAATTGAGGTCATCGAGCCGTTCCGATGGGGCTGAGGGAGGTCTAAATATCTAATCGGCGTGAGCCGGTTTTTTGCCGTCCGGTGGCCAGGCGTCGACACCATCCTCGAGAGGTATTTCGAGACTACGTAGCAATTGCGACATCATCGACCAATTACCGATGGCCACAACCATTTCGACCAGTTCCGCGGGACCACCAACGTGTGCGGCACATTCCCGCCATACTGCATCGGAAATTTTACCATGTTCCAGAGTATCATCGACAGCCGCCAAAACCGCACGATCCGCGGCATCATAACCATCATAGTGTCGCCAATCACGAACACCAATTACGTCTTCCCGCGGCAACCCAACCGCTTCAGCAAATCGCCAATGCTGGGTCCACTCATAGCAGGAGCCTGTCACCCAACCGATCCGCATGATGATGAGCTCGCGCAACCGTACATCGATCGTCTTATTGGTAAACAGCAATGTGGTAAGTAACTCGTTCACGCCGCGCGCCAATTGTGGGTTATTCAGAAGCATGCGATAGGCGTTTACCTTCGCCATGGATTCGCGGATACCCATTTCCTTCGCTGTTTCGATCGCATCCTCGACCGACAGCATCGCTACCCGTTCCGACATTCATATCCCCCGATCTGCTCTAGTTTGATATGCGAGATTAGGCATACCGCAACAAACGCTGCAAACGCTGAGCTGGGCATTCCTTTTTACAAGCGTATTTCGGAACCGACGTGATCATTCCTGGCTAGGTACCCATAGGCGTCACCATGACAGCAAACGATTCACGGAGGATTGACGATGTGCTGTTACTCGATGGATTGCCAGCCACCATGAAGATAGCCGAATTATTGGTCGACCTGCGTCGCAGCATCGGTCTAGAGGTGAGGCACAATCCCTACTACGCTGCTATCCTGCCGCCAAATAGATTGGCTAAAATTCTAACCCTCTACGGCCACGAACGGCTGGTGTTAGGGAAATATGACTGAGATAGAGCTCTCTTATCCATAAATTTTCGTGCTACATCAGCTTGGAGCACAAGACCTCTTCGGCAACCAGTTTGTCAATTGTCGCCGCGTCGTAGCCAATCTCAAGAAGTACCTCCGCATTGTGCTCTCCGAGCAACGGGGTCGGGCGGGCCTCTGTCTCACGCGTGTTACCGAAACGGATGTAGTTCCAAGCAATACGCAACTCGCCGCCAATTGGATGCTGGCGGACCATGATCATGTCATTAGCTTGGCTATGCGGATCATCGAGGAAATAGTCGCTGTCCGGTTTCTGTGCTTCGATGCTGGGCACGCCAGCAGACTTGAGAGCCGCTAATGTCTCGGTCAACCCGCGACCGGCGAAAGCCGCCGCTAACCCCTTCGCAAAGTCGGTGTCGATGGGATGCTGCCCGACAAACACTTTCGCGGCAGTCAAATTGGCATCGGGTTGACCGGCCACCGCACATAGGGCCTGTCGTTCCGCGTCGTCGCGCGCAACCACGTATATCCAACCATCGCTCAATCGGTATAGCCGGTGGAACGGGTTCAGCCCGTACTGTTCCTTGTCCGCCATAGGTCTGACTGGCTGCCCGTCGAACTTCGTGAACCAAGCGGAACTCAATACTACCGCAGCGTTTAATAGGTTTGCGTCTATCCGCTGTACCGTTCCCGTGCGATGCCGCGCAAACAGCGCGAGGATCATTCCAAGTGCCCCCATCGCCCCGTTCGTAAAATCGGTGGGCGCCAGCTGTGCCGGGAACACTGGCGGGTTCTCGGGGCCACCCTGAGCCCGTTCCATGCCCATTAGCGCCTGCGCCAAAGGGTCAATTCCAGGCCGCTTCGAATAGGGCCCGGTCCAGCCATAACCCGTCAGGTGCGCTTCAATCAGCCTCGGGTTAACCGCTTCATCGATCCCCATCCGCTCCGTCGCATGCGGCCGCAAATTAGCGATCAACGCATCAGCTGAGGCGGCGATCTTCTGGGCAATTCGCTTACCATCGTCGTTTCGCGTATTCACCGACACCGAGCGCTTGCCAAAATTTATATTGTAAAAATAGGTCCGCCCGATCGGCCGCGACAGATCGCCGGTCGGTGGTTCAAACTTGATGACATCGGCACCCAAGTCAGCAAGCAGCCGGCCGCCTGTCGGTCCCGCGATCAAATTGGTAATCTCTAGCACCCGCACACCGTCGAGGGGTGGCGCGTCTAGCCCATCCGTCGCCGGTGCGGCCGCCTGGGGCGCCGGATAATTGTTTGGCAAACCGGTGATCGCCTCCGTCGGCCGTGGCCCCTTCGCAGCGCCGGGCATCTCACTCATCATGATGGGAGCACCCATCTGTGTCACTGGGCCCAGGACCGGGTCATCGAGCGTAATAACCATGTCATTGTGGTTGATCTGTGGGTCTTTCATACCCTCTTCGATTTTCCGGCAAGGCCCGAAGGGGACGTCGGCTTCCTCGAATAGTTCGGCCCATTTTACCTGTGTTTTGGTCTTGATAACTCGGGCGATAGCAGCGCGTAGCTCCCCGTCATCCTCCGGCGTGACGCCGCCGCGGCCATCCTGGAACCGCTCTTCCTTGATCATTTCGCCGATACCCAATAAGCCCGCGCAGATAGCCATAAATCCAACATGGACGCAGCCGAGTTGGATCCATTCACCATCGGAGCATTCGTAGACGCTATAGAACGGTGCACTACCAGACGGATGTGTCTGGAAGACAGTCCGCGCAAGCTTTTCACCTATCACCTTGGGATGATAGAGCAACGCGCCAGCCATTAGCGAAGTTTCAACAGTGCGGCCACGGCCTGTGGTCTCTCGCGCCAGTAACGATGCGGCGATTCCCAAATTGGCAAACAGAGCCGCTCCCACGGTCGGCAGCGGATGCACAATATGCACAGGGGCCGGCCGAAATCCTGGCATACCGCCCATGACGCCGGTGCGCGCTAGCACCAGTTCCTCGATCGGCGGTTCATCCTTCAGCGATCCATGCTTGCCGTAGGCAGTGATCGAACAACTCACCAGCCGCCCGTTCGTCACCGCCAGCCAGCCCGGATCCACCAAACGTTGGAGGCCGGAACTCGGCGCGAAATCATCGACTAGTACATCAGCGCCAGCTATCAAACGGCGGTATAGCCGCGCGTCCTTTCCATCGTCTTCATGATCAAGTATCGAAAGGTCCAACGCGACGCATTCCTTCCCCCGGTCCCAAACAACGAAACCACCATCGCGGTACAGCGGGGCCTCCGGGTCAACGACCCTTACGACCCGGGCGCCAAGGTCGCTCAGCAGCATCGTCGCAAATGCCGCCGCGGCCCCCGTACCGAGATCAAGTACAGTAATTCCATCGAGTGTTTTTGCCATAATGCCGGGTGCTCCTGGGGTCCCCTTTGGGGTTGGGATCGTTTCGAACAGTGTGCGAAACGGTATGCAGAGAAAGACGAACGATCAAGCGGTTAGTCGGAATTCAAGAAGTAACACTGCGTAGATCGTAGCCAAGCCTTGGAAAGTGCACGACGACCGAACCTACGACCGGATCCTCGCGTCGTACCGCGGTTTCTTCGGCGTCGATCAGCACAAGCTCTCCTTCGATAGCATCTCGTCCATAATCATCAGCGCGGATGCGAACGATCGTACCGGGTTCCGGGTCCTCTAGGAAAGGGGACGAGGTGCGCACCGGAGCGGGCCCAACGCTTCTTGCAACATCTATGGCTGCGCTAGCTTCCATGACCGTGACCTCGCCATGCCCGAACGCTCGCATACGTGCCATCCAGTTCTGAATTCGGGGATAGGGTTTCAGCTCGTGCACCAGGCGATCGCTGCGTGCGGTAATAAACCACAGCGCGTGATAGACGGCGAAGTCGCCGACCGTCACGGCCGACCCGGCGATAAAGGCGCGTCCGTCAGCTAACAGCGCATCAACCCGAGCGACCTGGACCCGCACGGCGGGTGCGCTTCGGCGCGCGGCACGGCGCACCGTTTCCTCACTTGGGATCGGCAATCCTCTCATGCGCGATCGGTCCGCCTGCAAATCGCTCGGTAAGAGGTCGAGATTGGTGCCGGATACGTAGAGGGATATTGGTCGGAACAGCTGATGTTCGGCCCAATAGGCAATCGCATCGCCCAATGCGGAAAATTCTTCAGGATACATGGTCGGTTCTGGCTGAAGCCTTTCAAGTTGTCGCAGGATCAGCTTCGTGTCGCAATAGATATCCGCGCCGATCTGCAACACCGGCGTGCGTCGATAGCCACCGGTTAACGGCGTGAGGTTCGGCTTTGGTGCGACGGGTGGAATAATGACTGACCGCCAGTTCATCCTCTTGTAGCCCAGCGCGAGCCGTGCCTTTTCGGCATAGTTGGAGAAGTCGTAATTGTGGAGGATGAGTTCGTTAGGCACCTAAGGTCTCCCGCTCGCAAAACGGCGTCTACCGAATCCGGCTGTAGTCCATCGGGCGCAATAGCACGCTGTCAACCCGTTCGATATTCGCCATCCAGTCCCCTTTTGTCAGCTGAGACAAGTCAGGGTTGATATCCTGCACTTCGCGCCAACTTTGCCAGTGGGCAAGGTCCGGGAACCAACGGAGTTCGACGCTGCGATGCGAACCGGTATTGGTCGTGCCGGGACCAATCACCGTGTCAAAAAAGCAGAGTAAGGTTGCGCCGCCGCGTTCTAGAGCCGCCATCACCTTATCCGCATAGAACGTGTGATGATCGGAGACAGAGCCTGGCCGGAAAAAGAGAATACGCTGCTCGATAACACCACGTGGTTGACCCCGCACCGTGTCGATCATCGGCCATGTAGGCGGCAAAACCGGCGAGAATTCCGTAAGTTTGAGTATCGCCGTGTCTACAAAATCCAAGGCAAGGTAGAGGCCTTTGTCTTGGGCCTGGCGCAAAGTGGTATCCGCCACCGCCCGTGAGCGGTGCTGTTCCCAAGTTGCTAAGCTCTCATGCTCTCGCAATTGCCAAACGGCGCAGCCGGCTTCCGGGCCGATCAGGATTTCCCAAGCGCCAACCAGCTTCGACCCATGATCGTCAAGCGCCTGCATCGCTACATTCTGAAAATGAGCATTGCGCTGTTCGAGCTTGCCACCGCGCGCGATAACCAAACGGTGTTGGTAAATCAAGGCAAGTTCTCCCAGAGCTGTTCGGTAGGCCTTTACACAATGCTATACCATGGTCCGGCATAAATGCATTGATGCGGGGATCAAAGTATGTCGTGGCAAACCGAACTGGATGAACTGAAACGACGCGAGGCGTTCGCCGAACAGCTCGGCGGTGCCGAGCGGGTCAGACGCCAAAAGGACGGTGGGCGGTACACAATCCGACAACGCATCGACCTTCTGGCCGATAATGGCAGCTTTCACGAAGTCGGTAAGATTGCCGGTCTGGCGCAGTATGATGGCCAGAACGACCTGGACTCCTTCATGGCCTCAAACTTCGTCTTCGGGCGCGCCAAGGTGGAAGGGCGGCCGGTTGTGATCGGAGGCGACGACTTTACCGTTCGCGGCGGTTCAGCGGACGCGACGATCAAGGAAAAACATATGATGTGCGAGCAGATGGCAAGTTCCCTACGTCTGCCGCTGCTGCGCATCGTCGAAGGCTCCGGAGGCGGCGGTTCGGTCAAGACGATTGAGACACGCGGACGAGCCAACCTCCCGGGCAGCGTCGGTTGGAACCTAGTTGTCGAATGCTTGGCGACGGTGCCGCGGGTTGGACTGGGGCTCGGGTCTGTAGCCGGGATCGGCGCGGCCTATCTGGCGGCGACCCACTATTCCATTATGTTAAAGAACAAATCTGCACTATTTGTCGCCGGTCCACCGGTCGTGAAGCATACGGGCCAGACGCTAACCAAAAACGAGCTCGGCGGCTACAAGATCCAACTACGCGCAGGCGCCGTCGACGAAGCGGTCGACACAGAAGAAGAGGCATTCGAATGCGCCCGACGGTTCCTGTCATACCTGCCGTCTTCCGTCTACGAGTTGCCGCCGCGCGGCGAACAGCATGACAACCCTGAACGCCAGGTCGATTGGCTACTCGACGCAATCCCGCGTGATATCCGCAAAGTCTACAAGATGCGCCCGATCGTAGAAGCGCTGGTCGATGAGGGATCTTTTTTTGAGATGGGTCGGATGTTCGGTCGATCCGTCATCACCGGGCTCGCAAGGATGGATGGATGGCCCGTCGCCTTCATGGCAAGCGATCCCTATTCCTATGGCGGCTGCTGGACGGCGGACACCTGCAAGAAGGTTCAGAAATTCGTCGATTTGGCCGAAGCCTTCCATCTGCCCATCATCTATCTGGTCGACTGCCCCGGCTTCGAAGTCGGCCTGCAGGGTGAGATGAATGGCACTATTAAGGAAGGTGTGCGCGCCATGACGGCGATTGGCCAAACCTCGGTGCCCTGGTGCCCCATAATTGTGCGCAACGCATTCGGCGTCGCCGGTGGTGCGCACCGTAATCCTGCGAACCATTCGACGCGTTATGCTTGGCCGTCGGCGCGTTGGGGATCTCTGCCACTAGAAGGTGGAATTGAAGCGGCCTATCGCGCCCAAATTGACGCAGCCAATGATCCAGACGAAGAGTTGCGGAATATCGAGGACCGACTTAACAAGCTGCGCTCCCCCTTCCGCACAGCGGAAAGTTTCTGGATCGAGGAAATTATCGACCCGCGCAACACGCGCAGCCTACTCTGCGAATTCGTTAACCTTGCCGCGCCGTTGCGCAAACCAGGCAAGTATAGCCACGGGATCCGACCGTAGGAGTAATTTGCAACCTTCGTGACTACAGCTTCACGCAAACCTGAAACTGTCAGTCACTTAAAGGAGAAGACCTGGTTATGCCAGCCACAAACCTACAAAGCGATTAATCCTTCCCTTCGACTGTCTCCTCTTCGATCGCGTAGTACTCGTCGAGGCCGATGTAGTCCTCCACCCCTTGCCGAGCGGCGACCGCTTCTGGTTCAGTCATGCCGGTGTATCGCCCGGTTGCCTTCATCTCCTCCAACGCCTTCTTCGCAAAATGGAAGCTGGCAAGAAGATAGAGCTGCGCGTCAATACACATGGCGTAGCCCATGTCCTCTAATTCATTCATTGGAAACTGCGGGCGCCCATCCCGGTTGCCGCGGCTTTGCACATAGACGAGCGGTAATGGGGAGCATTTTGGCGCCGCCTTCGCCTCCTCATCGTTGCGCGGGAAAAACAGCCCCATGTCCGCCCCCTCTTCGGCTGCCACTTCCATGCGTTTGATTGAGGGTTCAAGCCCCTCAAATCGGCAAATGTCTGTGCGAGCGATAATCACAAAGTCCGGATCGCGTTTGTCGCGCTCACGACAGGCCCAGCGAATCTTATCACGGAACTCGTCCAAAGGGATCGCATGGGCCACGTATTTGTGATAGTGCGCGCGCTTAGGGAAGAGCTGGTCCTCGATGTGGATGCCGGCGACGCCGCCATCAATGAAGTCGCGCACCGTGCGCGTGACATGCAGCGGCTCGCCGAAACCGGCACCCGCATCGGCGACCACGGGCAAAGAGATCGACCGTGCAATCTGCGAAGCGGTCTCGACCTGTTCAGTAAGTGTCAGCAAGGGTTCCGTCACTGCGCGCGATCCGCCTGTCACGAACCCACCTACATAGGCGCCTTCAAAACCCAATTTCTCGACCATACGGCCACCCAGCGAATAATAAACAGCCGGCAGGTACAACATACCATCCTGCTTCAATAGCGCGCGCAGCCGTGTCGTCGCCTTCTCCATGTTTGACTCCCATCTTCACATGCAAAATATTGTCTGGATAATAGTGTCAGTATGATGTGCGACGCCGCTTGAGAGAAATCGAAAATCATGAATTCCATCGCTAAATTACGAGGGTCTGCCGAGAACCCGCATCGCGTTGAACTGCCCTGCGCCTGGTATCGCCAGGAACTCGAAGCCGATGAATCTTGGATCTGGTCATTCGAGAAGGAGCATATCGAAGAACTTGACGCAGCCCTGCGCCTTTCCCAAGAAAAAGGCCTAGATATTTTCGAGGTCACTAAGGACGACTTTCCGCTGCCCTCCTTCGGCAAGATCCTCGACGCCCTGCTCGATGAGCTAGAACATGGTCGAGGTGTAGTGCTCATGCGCGGCTTCCCGGTCGAACGCTACAACACGGACGAACTGCGACGGCTGTATTGGGGTATGGGGGCTCATATGGGTACAGCAGAATCGCAGAATATAGACGGCGAGCTCATGCAAGATATTTCAGATCGAGGCTTTGACTACACAAAGACTGAACACCGTGGCAGCATGACCGCTGCAAAATTGCGCCCACATTGCGATATCACCGACGTGGTGGGACTGCTCTGTGTGCGCACCGCAAAGGAAGGTGGTAAAAGCACGCTCTGTAGCTCCAGTACTGTCTACAACGAAGTGTTCGATAAGCATCCCGAATATTTGCCTGTTATCCATAGCGGCTTCCGCTTCGACCTCGACGGCAAGGGCCCAACAGGTCACCCGAAAGAAGTCACTAACCCGCTGCCAATATTCAGCTGGTGTGATGGCCAGCTCAGCTGCCGCTACAACCAAAAAGCCATCGAAGAGGGAGCTGAGAAGATCGACCAACCCCTCAACGACCTCCAGCAGGCGGCCGTCGCCTTCATTGGTGACACAGCAGTTCGACCCGACATCCAGTACGAGATGGATTTTCGGCCAGGCGACATCCAATGGCTGAACAATTACGTCATCCTGCACTCGCGCACCGTCTATGTGGATCATGGAGCGGCCGACAAAAAACGGCTTCTTCTGCGCCTGTGGCTTAACCATCCGAAAGCTCGGCCACTAGACGACGATTTCGCAAACAAGGCGCTTATGGGACCGCGCAAGGGCGTTAAGCATCGCACACCTACCTACGAATTGGCGGATTGACCTACATAATTGTGCCCATAGGCTGCCGCAATTCACCTCCTGTCACTCCAACTTCCGGAGCGGGATTCATACTAGGTGCCAAAAACAGCACTGCCTGGGCAACGGATCAGCGGTGCAACCCTCCCAGTCTAGAAAGACGAGCATGGTGGGCAGGACATCACCCATGACCAACGCTCTGTTCAATAACAACCGGGTCAAGCTGGGCGTAATGGCGTTCAACTGCTCACATGGCTCGACTGTGACGACGGCGGCCGGCACTTGGCCAATGAATTGGGAAGACAATGCCGAATTGGCCCGCATGGCTGATGCTGCCGGGCTCGAAGTGCTGTTGCCAGTCGGCCGCTGGAAGGGCTATGGCGGCGAGACTAACTTTAACAACCGCACCTTCGAGAGCCTAACTTGGGCCGCGGCTATCGGCGCCATCACAAGCCACAGCACGGTCTTCGCTACCGTCCACGCTCCGCTGATCCACCCCATCGCCGTGGCCAAGATGGCGGCAACGGCAGACCATGTCTCCAATGGCCGCTTTGCGCTTAACGTGGTGGCAGGCTGGTTCAAGAATGAATTTGACATGTTTGGACAACAGATCGCCCCGCACGATCGGCGTTACGATTACGCGGCGGAATGGCTGGAGTTGGTCAGGCGGCTGTGGACCGAAGAGGAAGCCTTCGACCATGAAGGTGAGTTCTTTCAGGGAACCGCTTTATGGAGCCAGCCCAAACCAATTCAGCTACCGCGTCCCCCAATCATGAACGCCGGCAGCAGTGAGACCGGCCACGCGTTCTCAGCCCGCCATGCAGATATGAACTTTGCGATGCTGCGCCAGAAGGACGAGGACAACGACCGCGCTCAGATTGCGCACCTTAAACGAATGGCCTCCGATCTTGGCCGCACCTCGCAATGCTGGATCCATGTCTATGTGGTCTGCCGCGAGACGGAAAAGGAGGCGCGCGACTATCTCCACCACTACGTTGTGGAGAAGGGCGACGACGTCGCCGTCGGCAACATGCTTGATATCTTCGGCATCCAGTCTGGCACTCTCACGCCAGAGATCATCGATACCTTCAAGTTCCACTTCAAGGCAGGCCATGGGGGCTACCCGTTGGTCGGAACGCCGGAGCAGATTGTAGACGGAATCGAGCGACTATCAGCCATGGGCGTTGATGGGTTGCTGATGTCGTGGGTTGACTATCTAAGCGAATGCCGGCAATGGATCAACGAAGTTCTGCCACTTATGGAACAGGCTGGTCAGCGAGAGACATTCATGAAAACAGCTCCTTTATCATCGACATAACTTGGGACAACAAACAGGCGTCGAAAGCGATAGGGGCGGTTTTTTAAACCACCCTTAACGAGCCAAGTTTCTTACTATTTTAATGGCGGTTGCGGACGAGTGAAGACGAGTTCATCGGCCGTCGAAGCGGTTGCGTCGAGGGCATACCCTCCGGCATTGAAATCCTTTAAACCATCGGCCCGGTCCACACAGTTTTCAATGATCCAACGGGCCATCGCCCCCCGCGCATGTTTGGCGTAGTACATGAGAGAACGGGGCTTACCGTCCTTCACGTTTAAGAACTTCGCCCCTATCACCCTCTTTCCCAGAGCCTTCGTATCTACCGCCTTGAAATATTCGTTCGAGGCGAGATTGACCACAGTTTTGTCAGCATGACCAGCGAGGTCCGCTTTCAACCGGTCGGCGATGCGGGCGCCCCAAAACTCATAGAGAGATTTACCACGGCCATTCGCCAACTTGGTGCCCATCTCAAGACGGTAGGGCTGGATCGCATCCATAGGACGCAGGACGCCGTATAGACCAGAGAGGATGCGCAGGTGATCCTGCGCATAGGCGAGTGCCTCATCGGAAAGGCTATCTGCCTCCAACCCCCAATAGACATCTCCGTCGAAGGCGAGCCCTGCCGCCTTGGCACTGTTGCTCCGATTATCCAGATTGAAGGCCTGAAACCGCTCAAAATTCATGTTTGCTAGATTGTCGCTAATATGCATCAGGCGTTTCAGATTTTTCGCCGACTGGGCCTTGGCAACGCCCGCTAGTTCGCGCGTATCCTTGCGCAGCCTCGGCTTCGTGATTGGGACACCCGTTTCTACCGGTATCATATTAAGTTTTTTTGCAGGGGAGAGAAGTGTCAGCATGATCTATCCTTTCCTCCTAACATCAACCTGGCCACTCCAGGTTCGTATGCTTGGGTCAGTGACAACTTAAAACTAAATGCTTGAGCCAAAAATTCAAACCACTGATTACAATTAAGTACGCAGATAACCGAATTCTTCAAATGGCAACCAGAAAACCCGTTCCTCTCAATGAAGGGCAGGCGGTTCCGATCCATAACGAACATAAGTCGCGATTGGCTTCGAGATAGACCTCACGGGACCGGTTGAAAAGACGCGAGGCAGCGTCGTTGCGACAGATCGATACGGGTTCCCTGAATATATCGTCTGTGACGCCGCCGTATTTGCGAAAGACGGCACTGTTGTACTGCAACCACCCACATAGCAGCGGACCTATGCCAGCGTGCCATACCAAGAATAAGCTTGCTGAGGAGGTTTATAGAATCACGCTTCATGACGGGTTCGATGCACTGCAACTGGCAGACGCTGACGATCCGAAACTGGAAGGCCGTGTTTTAACTGGATATCGGTGCCATCACCTCAGGTGCGATAGAGAGATTTTTCCATCGCACAAAACCGACCAAAATCTATAAAATTTAAACCAGCGATGATCGATAGCACTGTCCATTCACATGGGGATTAGTCTGTCACTAACGCTCACAGATAAGACGTTTGGTCACGCAGCAGAAAATGTTGCAACAGTATCTTTAATGACACCAATCGCATTCACGTTGGCTGAGCGAATCGTATCCATGGACGGTGCTTCCTTTGATATATCAGCGATCTCTGACAGGGCAACATGCGCGTCGTCATGAAAAGGCACCTGGTGCATTTCTGTAAGCCACCTCTGTACATTCGGGAATGGGCCGAAATTGAATAGGTTGGTGAATTGCGGCTGCAGTTGGCCGATCTCGGCATACGCTGAAAGGTCAGCAACAGTGAGGTCTCCGCCTGCAATAAATCGATCGCCTGCCAGTTGAAATCTCTCCAGTGTAGTAAGACCTGCCGTAAAGGTCCGTTTAGCTCGCTCCTGGACATGCTCCGGAATATCGAGGTCCTTACGGATGTTGGGAGCGACCATACCTGAGGACGCGTCCCTGATGTTGCGATGGTGGAAGTTTAGGTACCAATCAACCCGTCCTCGCGCCTTCAAGTCATCGGGATAAAGATCGGTCCAGCCGAATTTCTGGCAAAGATACGTTATGATCGCGTGAGCTTCGCCCAGGGTATATCCCGTATCCGTTTCTTCGAGACACGGAATAGTGCCCGACGGATTTTTTACCAGGTATGTCGGATGACGGCTGCCCGTTTCGCCCTTTGAACCCGGGTTGGTGGGAACAAGTTGGAATGGCTGCTTTTTTAAGAGAAGCAGCCAGATGACAGTCCGAACCGGCTGAGAGAACGGGACGCCATATAGGTTTAGGAGAGGCATGACTGGGGTTCCTTGACTGATGACAAATTCCCAACGTGGTCGCGAGCGCGTTTAGACGCGATCTATTGTTTAGCCATTAGAGTTTGCACTGTCGAAAACTAGTGCTAAAGGGAACAGCGGCTGCTCGCCTCAGGCCAGTCCCAACTGTGCCAGGACGGCCTGGCCCAAGAGGTGCGCCGGATTGCCAAACGCATCTAGTATCGAAAAATGGTGATGACCGGCCACTTCCAATGACAAAGTTGCGCCTCCCACATCACCCAAAACATCGGCGTATGCTGCCGTCTGCCGGCTATATTCCTGGCTTTCAAGGCTGCCAAAGGCAAGGATAGCGGGCAGTGACGCAAAGGGTAGCGGCAGTTTCACAGGACTGTTCCGACGAGCATCGTCTGCCGTCAACCGCAGCGGCCCATTTACCTGGGATAAGCGAATTGGTTCTAGATCGTATAGACCACTAATGCCTGTCACACCCTTAATCGCATTGGCGGGTATACCATAATCAGCCTCCCAATCCGTCACCAACATCATCCCGGCTATATGTCCGCCCGCCGAATGGCCAGACACGAATAAACGGGCGGCGTCGCCACCAAAATTGACAGCATGACGCTGTGTCCAAGCGACGGCTCGGCGGCACTGAGCGACCAGCTCATCCATCCTAAAGGCAGGACACAGACCATATTTTGGCACCACGAAGACCGCACCCCGTTCAACAAAGGGCTTCGCCAGATACCGGAACCACGACTTATCGCCAGCCCGCCAATAGCCGCCGTGAAAAAACATCAATATCGGAGCAGGGCCGCCGCCCTGAGGATGGAAAATGTCTAGAATTTCAACTGGGTCATCACCGTAGGACACGTCGAGCGTGCACGGAAACTTCTGGATCACCTTTTCGCTGGCTGATCGCCATCGCTGCACAAAGGCGTCAAAGGCCGGGACGACGTTTCGTGCGTTGTACTGCGCATCCAGTTCTGCTTGCGTGTACATGCGAT
This sequence comes from uncultured Rhodospirillaceae bacterium, assembly GCA_964474755.1. Taxonomy (GTDB): domain Bacteria; phylum Pseudomonadota; class Alphaproteobacteria; order UBA8366. The sequence goes on from CAYYUG010000004.1 coordinate 120,094, forward strand.
AAACGATTTCGTTCATAACGCCCGACTAGATGTAATTTAATTCGTGGATGCTATTCACCCTTCGCCACGCGCCACGGCGCGCCAGAAGAGTGTTTCGCCGGCGTGAAATGGAACAACGCTATGGTCACCCCTCGTCACCGTCTCGGGCACACTATGGGCCTCGCGGTGCAAGGTGACAGTCCCTTCATTGCACGGTATGCCATAAAAGCGCGGCCCAAACTCAGATGCGAAACTCTCCAAACGGTCGAGTGCTCCTTCCTCGTCGAAGGTTAACGCATAACTCTCCAACGCTGCCGGTGCGCAGAAAATGCCGGCACAACCGCAAGCACTTTCCTTATCTTGCTTCAGGTGTGGTGCAGAATCGGTACCAAGAAAGAATTTCGGATCGCCTGAAGTCGCGGCCTTGCGCAGTGCGTCGCGGTGATGCCGGCGTTTAGCCACCGGCAGGCAGTAGGCATGCGGGCACATCCCGCCGTCGAACAACGCATTACGGTCGATGCGCAGATGATGCGGCGTGATAGTGGCCGCCACGGTCGATCCAGAGGCCAGGAGGAACTGCACAGAGTCCGCCGTTGTAATGTGCTCCAGAACCACCTTTAGTGCCGGGAAATCGCAAAGCATCGGTGCCAAAACCGTCTCCAGGAAGGCGGCCTCTCGGTCAAATATATCTATGTCGGGCGACGTCACCTCACCATGCACCAATAGCGGGATGCCGATCTTCTGCATTCGATCGAGTACCGCGTGGATGTTGCGAATATCGGTCACGCCCGCCTCAGAATTAGTGGTCGCACCAGCGGGATAGAGCTTACAGGCAGTAAAAACTCCTCGCTCGAAGCCAGTAGCGATCTCGTTGGCATCAATCTCATCCGTCAAATAGGCGGTCATCAACGGCGTAAAGCTGCGACCTGGCGGCAGAACGTCGAGGATGCGAGCGCGATAGGCCTCCGCGGCAGCAACGGTCGTCACCGGGGGTACCAAGTTGGGCATGATGATGGCCCGTGCAAACTGACGGGCTGAGAAATCAGCCGTGAGCGACAGCATATCATCGTCGCGCAGATGGAGATGCCAGTCATCGGGTTCCCTAATGGTAAGGCTTTCCGGGTTTCGTTCCCGGTCATTATCGTCCGTCTCGGTCTGCACGTTTGTCGGCATGGAGCGCCTCCCTGAGGCCGCACCGGATCGGCTAGAAGATACGATGACAGCAATTATCCTATCGTCGGTCTACAGCAAATCCGCTGTTTCAGTCTATCGTGAAAGTAGAGTTTCGGTCTTCGCCCAGCAGCACTGAAAGTTCTATTAAACGGTTGTACCAGTGAGGCATCAACCTTAGGGTCTTGCCCCACATTCTGTACTAAGGGGTCCGACGTACCGTTTCACCCGGACCACTGTCCGCATAGGATACCGTTACATGCCCGACACCATCACGTCGACCGACCT
>CAYYUG010000004.1:121630-130437 GCA_964474755.1 uncultured Rhodospirillaceae bacterium
CCACTGTCCGCATAGGATACCGTTACATGCCCGACACCATCACGTCGACCGACCTCTCCAGGATAATCGGCCCGCAGGCTTGGACTGGGCGTCAGCAAGCAGAGCGCGGAGACTGGTCGTACACTCTCACAGAAAACGACATTGCAGAAATCGACGCAGCGTTAGCACGAGTTCGCGACATCGATATTTTAGAGATAGACCGGGCAGTGTTTCCGCTGCCCGGCTTATCGGCTCGCCTTGGGACGGTAAAGCGCGAAATACTCGATGGTCGAGGCTTTTACCTATTCCGCGGCCTGCCGATTAACCACTATTCGATTGCCGAAGCCGCTCGCATCTTCTGGGGCATTGGTGCCCACTGGGGCGAGGCTGTAAGCCAAAACGGCAAAGGTCATGTGCTAGGCCACGTCAAGGATCTCGGGCTCGACTATGCGGATCCAATGGCACGTGGCTACCAGACCAATGCACGCCTGCCTTTCCACACCGACAGTTCGGACATCGTAGGCCTACTCTGTCTGAATACAAGCAAACGCGGGGGCTATTCCTCGATCGTTTCCACCACAACCATCTATAACGAGATGGTCGCGCGGCGGCCAGATCTCGCAGCAGTGCTGATGCGCCCGCTTCACCGCACCCGCTGGGGTGAGGTGCCGGAAGGTCGCAAGCCCTATTATGGCACGGCCCCGTTCAACCTGACGAATGGTCGGCTAATATGTACCTATGTTCGCAGCGCGGTACGGAAAGCGCAGTTGATGGACGCGGTGCCGCGCCTAACGTCGGAACAGGTCGAGGCAATGGACTTATTCGACGAACTAGCAAATGACCCCATCCTGCATCTAGATATGGAACTATTGCCGGGTGACATGCAGTTCGTCTGCAACCACGCAATCGCCCATTCCCGTACAGCATACGAAGACCATCCGGAACCCGAAATTCGCCGCCACCTATTGCGGCTCTGGCTTGCCTGCCCAGACGGTCCCAAACTGCCGCCCGCCTATACCGGCGAGCACCAGGGCAAGACAGCGAGTGGCCGCCCGGATGGCATAAAGGTGCCGGGGGTGCCATTGATCGCACCATTGGAAGCAGACGCGTAACCTAATGGCCAGCCAAGCTCCTCCGAAATAAAGCGGACGTCGCGGGAATGGCGTGCAAGCCAAAATCTTATCGCACCGTCACGGCTGGATGAACGTTACAAGGTCGGCCTTGTTTTTTAAATGCAAGAGCGACCGCATGGACCAACCAGCAAAGATGCAATGCTGTCTTCAAGACGCACCACAACCGGTCCAGCAGCGCTAGCTCAACGCATCCTTGAACACCGTCCCACCCTTTACCACGAGTTTCAGATAACGGTCCGGGTCCTGCATCACGCCAATATCTTGCAGCGGGTCACCATCGAGGACGATCATGTCTCCGCGGGCACCTTCTATAAGTTCGCCGGTTTCGCCAACTTCGTTGAACAACTCTGCCGCCGTCACCGTCGCAGAACGGATAGTTTCAGCTGGTGTTTGGAATTCGCTACGTATCGCAAATTCACTGAGCTGATGGCGTTGCATAGTGCCTAGCAAATCAGTGCCAAACACCATATTCACACCAGCGGCGTGAGCCTTGGCTGCGTTTTCCTTACCCGCCTCAAACACTTCGTGCACTTTGGTGATACTGTCAGCCGGTATACCCGCCTCTCTCCCTTCAGTCACCATGGCCTGATAGGTCGCCATGGTTGGCACTAGAAAGGCATCATTTTCTTTGAGTAGATCAAAGGTCTCTTCGTCAATCAGATTCCCGTGCTCTATAGAACGCACGCCAGCACGCAGAACTCGGTTAGCGGCGCGGGCTGTGTATACATGGGCGGCCACATAAATCTCTGCCGCTTCGGCCTCCTCGATCGCTGCCTGGACCTCCTCGTCAGCGAACTGAGTGCTAGATATGCGATCGGTCGGCGAAGCAGTGCCGCCGGAAGCCATAATCTTGATGAAATTGGCGCCCTTTCGGATCTCTTCGCGGCAAGCACGACGCATCTCCGATACACCATCTGCGATCACACCAAGGCCCGCACAGCAGCAGCAGTTATCCCAATTTTCGCCAGGCCCTCTCATATCGCCATGACCACCCGTTTGAGAGATCGCATGGCCCGCATAGAGAATGCGCGGCCCATCTAGAAGCCCCTCGTCAACTGCGCGCGCCAGGCCAAAATCAGCGCCGCCGCAATCTCTTACCGTCGTGAAGCCGCGGTCTACCATGGCGCGCAACAGCTCGCTCGCTCGCGCCGCCGTGTAAAGGGGCGACCAGGTTAATAGCTGTGGGAAACTAGCGGACGAGGCAATAACATGGACATGCGCATCGCACAGCCCTGGCATCAAAATCTTGCCAGCGAGTTCAATCTCTGCCACCCCGTCGCGCGACGCCGCATTCTCCGAAACTTCCGCGATCCGCCCCTTTTCGACAACTACATCACGCGTCCCCACAACCATGCCCGCGCGCGTGTCCAACAACAATCCGTTTCGCAGAATGAGACTATTCGAGATCGGCATAACGATGAGCTCCCAATCGTAATGATGACGGCTAATTGACCATGGTGGTGGTCGGAAGTGCAACCCACGGCGTTTCCGCAAACATATCATATTCCCCAGGACTTGATGCGAGGTATAGCTATCAAACCGCACATGGTTCACTCTTCAACCATAGTCGTCGAAGGATGGATCCCGGATCAAGTCTGGGACAACACCAGATTGTCGTTGTCAATCTACTCCTGCACCGCAACTCTGAGATCGATCATCACCGGGGCGTTCTGCGGCAAGCGGACCATGCCGAGCACGCTGCGAGCGTGGCGGCCGTTCTCGCCGCCAAAGGCTGCAATATACACCTGGGAGGCGTGATCAGCGATGCGTGAGATGTATTCGAACTCGGAGCTGCAGGCGACATAGGCGTTTAAATGCATAACCTTCTGCACTTTCTCCAAGGTCCCAAGATAATGTTTCAGCCAAGCCAGAGACTGCAGCGCGCAAAGCTGCATCTGGCGGCCAGCCTCCGCCTCGTCGATGTTCGCTCCCACCTGACCCGGATTGGTCTGCACCCCATCAACCTTCGCTAACTGTCCTGCGAGATAGGCGATACCGTTATGGATCGTGAGTGGCAAATAGTCGAACGCCGGCGTCTCAGCCTCCGGCAGAGTGAGGTTTTGAGTGGCAAGGTTCTGTTCCGGATCCACGGGCGGGCTCCTCTTGGTCGCGGCATTACGCTTTGTTTAACGTCTCGACCCTCTCTAGGATAGTGCGACGTAACCAACAGGGAGGCAGCCGTGGCCGAAGACAGTGCAGCACAAACACCAGACGTCACGATCCTGGGCGCCGGCATTGTTGGTATTGCGACCGCCCTGTCGCTAACCGAGCGCGGCTTCAAAGTGGCAATGATCGATCGCAGCCCACCAGCGGAAGGAGCTAGCTACGGAAATGCCGGATCGTTGTCGCCCTGGTCCTGCGTGCCGCAATCTATGCCCAACGTCTGGAAAAACGTACCGAAATGGCTGATCGATCCGGAAGGGCCGGTGGCGCTACGCCTGAACTACGCCGCAAAGTTCTTGCCCTGGGCAGTTAAGTTTCTGCAGGCGGGACAGGAACATCGACTACCTGCAATTGCCGATGCGATGATGGCGTTAACCCGACCAACGGTCACGCTCTATCGACACCATCTTAAGGGTACGGGCTCCGAAAGCCTCGTACGCGATTCCGTGTATGTACACGTCTTCCGTAACGGCGACGACGCAGATTTATCACAGCTCGCCTGGCGCATGCGCGCCGAGCGGCAGGTCCCGCTGGATGTCGTAAAGGGTGATGCTCTGCGCGAGGTCGAACCGGCCCTCTCTCCAGAATTTGAGGCTGCCGTCCTGATCAAGCAGCAGGGCCGCGCGCTAGATCCTGGGGGTATCGGCAAAGCACTAGCCGCCAAGGCAGAGCGATTAGGCGTCCATTTCCTGCAGTGCAGCGTCGAAAAACTGACGCCGTTCGAGGACGGTCAATGGCGGGTCGACACCGACGTGGGGCCGATCACCGCCAACAAAATCGTCGTCGCAATGGGTGCTTGGTCGGCTAAACTGATGGCAGACCTAAAGGTGAACGCTCCACTCGAGGCGGAGCGTGGCTATCATCTAGTGTTCAAGAGCCCCGGCGTCACTCTCAACAATGCCATCATGAATGTTGAGCAAAAATTCGTCATCAGTTCGATGAATGCAGGCGTGCGCTGCGCAGGGACCGCTGAATTCGCAGGGATCGACGCCGCTCCCGACTATCGCCGCGCGCGAGTCTTTGGGCGGATGGCGAAGCAGATGTTTCCAGATCTTAATGTCGAAAATTTCGACGAGTGGATGGGCCCGCGCCCATCGACTCCAGACTCGGTACCATATCTTGGCGAGGTACCCGGTTTCGCGAACCTCTTCGCCGCCTATGGACATGGCCACACTGGCATGACCATGGGTCCGCAGACCGGTGAGGTCATCGCTCGACTGATTGCCGGTGAACCGCTGGAAGTCGATATGACGCCTTACCGTATAGATCGGTTCGGGTAGGGCGGTTCGGCGGAAACGTTTTCTCCCTCTGTCATCCTAGACAAGGCGTGTAGCGGAGCGGATGCGGAATACGACCAGCGCGAACACTCGTCACGGAACTGGGAAATGGCTCGGGGGTAGGCGCCACTAAGATCGTTTATTACATCTAGACCCGATCATTTGCGTGTGCAGGTCCATCACGCTATCAAATTACCTGTCGGATACGGAACGAGGCTAGAACGTGACGTCGGACAAATCCGGGTGGGTGATCGGTAAGGTGCTGGACGCGCAGGTCGCGGCGCGCGGCGACGAACGCTTCATCCAGTTTGAAAACGAGCCGGCGCTTACCTTCCGAGAGTTCGATGGGCACTGTAATACCGTCGGCAACGCCTTCGCCGCGATCGGGGTCGGCTTCGACGAGCCCGTCGCGGTCATGCTGAACAATAGGCTGGAATGCCTGTGGACTTGGATCGGCCTTAGCCGTATCGGTGCGATCCATGTAGGCATCAACACCGCCTATAAGGGCGCGTTCCTGACCCACGTCCTGACCAATACGAAAGCGCGGTACGCTGTGGTCGAGCTTGAGTTCCTGCCCTGGCTGGCGGATATTGAGGATACCGCGCCGAACCTTACAACCGTCTACGTCCCCGGTCCGGCCCTGTCACCGGACGATATCCCGGACTTCACGCGCATCCAAATCCGGTCTTTCAACGAACTGATGGATGCACAGGACACGGTGATTGAGAGCAAAGTTAACTACCGCGATACAGGCATGATCATGTTCACGTCAGGCACCACCGGCCCGTCCAAGGGCGTGTTGATGCCGCACGGGCATCTCTATCTGTTTGGGCTCGGCATGCAAACGCATATGCGCATGACCGAGAACGACCGCTATTACATCTGCATGCCATTATTTCACGCGCAGGGCATTCTGATGCAGTTCTACGCCATCTTGATCGCCGGCGGCAGCGCGGTGCTGGTCAAGCAGTTCCGCGCGTCTAGCTGGATCGACGAAATCCGCCACCACGAAGCAACGCTCACCAACCTGCTGGGCGTGATGAACGATTTTGTGCTACGCCAACCCGCCAAATCGTCCGACCGGGACAATAAACTGCGCATGATCAGCGCCGTACCCGTCACCGACGAGACCCTACAGGCGTTGCGCGAGCGTTTCGACGTACCGAAGTTCAACGAGCTTTTTGGCATGACCGAATGCAACCTGCCGATCATCCGCCCCTACGATGCACCGGACGAGGCTGGGTGTTCCGGCAAAGTATGGGACGAGCATTTCGAAGTCATCATCGCCAACCCAGAGACCGATGACGAACTACCCATCGGTGAGGTCGGCGAAATTTTGATCCGGCCAAAACAGGCCTTCTGCTTCATGCAAAGCTATAACGCCATGGCAGACCGCACCGTCGAGACCTGGCGCAATCTCTGGTTCCATAGTGGTGATGCAGGCCGCATGGATGAACGCGGCTATATCTGGTACATCGATCGCATCAAGGACACGATCCGTCGGCGCGGCGAGAACATCTCCTCCTACGAGGTCGAAGCGGTGCTTCTTGAGCATCCCGCGGTCGCCGAAGCCGCCGCTGTCGCTGTGAAAGCGGATGAGGGCGGCGAAGACGAAGTACTGGCCTGCCTGGTACTGAAACCGGATGCGGCCCGACCAGCGCCGGAAGCTTTACTCCGTTTTTGCACCCCGCGCATGCCTTATTTCGCCGTACCACGCTATGTCGAATTCCTTGACACAATCCCGAAAACGCCTTCGGCAAAGATACAGAAGAACAAACTGCGCGATCGTGGCTTGAGCGCAGCAGTCTGGGACCGCGAAGCCGTCGGTTACAAGGTAAAGCGATAGTGGAAAAAATTAGCGACTGGTACCCTAAACGGACTTTGGGTTCCCTGCTCGACGACGCAGCGGCGAAGTGGGGCAACCGCGAAGCCATTACCTACAAGGGTGATAGCTGGAGTTTCACCGACTGGAAGCGCGAGGCGGACCGGCTGGCCAAGGGACTGATCGCTTATAGCGTCAAACCAGCCGACCGGGTCGCAGTGTGGATGGTGAACCGGCCAGATTGGCTATTCGTGATGTTTGCCATCGCCAAGGTCGGCGCCTGCATTGTGCCGCTCAACACGCGCTACCGCGCCGACGATGTAGCATACACTTTAGCGCAATCGCGCAGTTCGCTGCTGATTTCGGTCGACCAGTCGGGGCCGGTCGATTACCGAGCCATGCTGGCCGATACCATGCCGGACATCGACAAGGGAAGCGACGGAGCACTGGAACTGGTGGGGTTCCCGGAACTGCGCCGTTTGGTGTTTCTTGGCAACGAGACCCTACCGAACAGCAGCAGCTGGGATGACATGCTAACGGCGGGCGCGGTGGTCTCCGACGCGGAGTTGCAGGCGCGCTCCGATGCGGTCGATCCGGATTCGCTGCTCATGATTGGCTACACCTCGGGCACGACCGGCCACCCGAAAGGCGTGATGCAGGCCCATATCGTCATCCGCAACGTCCATGAGCGCGCCCAGTTGCTCGGCATGACGTTCGAGGACGTGCATCTAAACTACTTGCCTATGTTCCATCTCTATGGCTACAGCGAACTGGCGATGATGGCAGTGATCTCGGGCGCTAAGCAGGTGTTGATGGACGCCTTTGACGCCGAAACTGCTCTCGATACCGCCGAGCGCGAGGGCGTGACTATTATGCACGGCTTCGAGGCGCACTGGCTCGACCTGCTGACTTCACAAGAAAAGCGGCCACGCAAATTGAACTTTCGCTTCGGCACCCTACCCTCAGGTGTCGACAGCACTATTCCCATCGCAGAGAAGGTCCAGGATGTGTTTGGGCCAACTATCTCGGGGTACGGCATGACGGAGGCTTGGGCGTTCATCACCGTCACCAATCCAGGCCACACCCGCGAGCAGCGGGTCAACGCCTCGGGCTATCCGATGAACGATTACGAATTCCGCATCATCGATCCGGAGACCGGCCAAGACCAACCGACGGGCGTTTCGGGCGAGATCCTAATTCGAGGCTACGCGGTGATGAAAGGCTATTGGGACAAGCCAGAAGCGACGGCAGAAGCCATCGACGAAGGCGGCTGGCTGCATTCCGGCGACATGGGCCTTATCCGCCCAGACGGCCACCTCGTCTTCCAGGGCCGCTACAAGGACATGTTAAAGGTCGGCGGCGAAAACGTCTCCCCGGCGGAAATGGAAGCCTACTTGCGCAACATGCCGGAAGTGCTAGACGCCGCCATCGTCTCCTACCCCGACCCGCGCCTGACGGAGGTGCCGGTGGCCTTCGTGCTGGCGAGCGGGGATGGCGCGGTTGTGCCAGAGAAAATAATTGGGCGATGCAAGGGAAAGGTCGCGAGCTTCAAGATTCCACGCCACGTAATCGAACTGCCAGAATTCCCGATGACCCCATCGGGCAAAGTGCGCAAAATCGAGTTGCGCGCGGCGGCACTAGATTTTCTGAAGGAGCCGGACGCGCGAGATGCCGGAAACGAATAAGAACGAAATACTGTCTGATATGGCCGCAGACATTGGCGAGGACCACTTGCGACCGTTCAACGGCGTACCATCGAATTAACCGACGCTCCAGCCGTTACACGTCCAGCGCCTCATAAGCCGGATTGGACTCCAGCTCGACGCCGTTCACCGTCATGGCCAGCATCGCGTAGTAGCCGATGCAAGTTGTGAGTTGCACATACTCATCAGCACCTAGCCGGTCCATGACTGCTTGCGCCAGCGTATGATCAACACGGTTGCTGCGCAGTAGTTGCCGAGTAAAGTCGATGATCTCTAAATCTTCTGTCGGGATATTATCAGAGCGATTGTCACGGATTGCGTCGATTGTCGACCGAGGGATGTTGCGCTCGGCACCGATCACACCCTGGATGCCCCAAACATATTGCGCCTGAAAGTGACGCCCGACGGTCAGCGCAGCCAACGTCCGGGTGCGAAGTTCCAGGGTCCCTTCCCAGCGCACCAAGGTACCGAGATGAGCAACCCGCTCCGCCCACTTCGGCGCGTGCATCCAGACGGAGAACGGACCATCCAGCGATTTACGAGTGTCGACGATCGTCTCCGCAATGCGTTGGGCTTCTCCGCTAAGTTCCTTAGGGGTTTTTAGGACAGGGACGCGGGCCATGGATGCTCTCCTCAAAAATTTGTATTTTGGGTAGAAATAGGTCTTCAGTCGGAATAGGCCTTCCTTCAGGCTCGAGTTGCAGCTTGCTCTCCTTCCAGGATTACGGTC
>CAYYUG010000005.1:0-28361 GCA_964474755.1 uncultured Rhodospirillaceae bacterium
TTCTTGGGCAGCGGAATTGGTAAGGCACCCCGAGATTGTCGATGTGGTCGAGGATTTGATCGGACCTGACATCCTAGCGTTCAACGCTACCTTTTTCATCAAGGAGGCCGGTGCCGACGGCTTCACCGCATGGCATCAGGATTCGACTTATTTTGGATTAGAGCCGCAGGAACATGTCAGCGCCTGGGTTGCGCTGTCGGAAGCTTCGGTCGAAAGTGGTTGCATGGAGTTTCTGCCAGGCAGCTCGTCCTTGGGACAGTTAAACCATGCGGCCAAGGTTCTGCCGAACAGCATCAATCACGGTAATCAAACCGTCGTCGAGCCGTTCGATGCGACAGGGGGTGTAATGGTGCCGGTACCGCCAGGCTCGTTCTCCTGCCATCATACGCGCGTACTGCATCAGTCTGGCCCTAACCGGTCAAACGACCGACGCATTGGTTTCGGCATCAGCTACATCCCGGCTCATGTGCGCCATATGGGTTCGATGAGGATGCCAGCGACACTCATCCGTGGCGAAGACCGATATGGCCATTTCGACCTTGAACCCGATCCGCGGAGCCTCTCTCTGGCGGATGCTGTGTCTGCGCACGAAGCCGCCTATGCGGGCTACCGCGCTGGATACGTGGAGCAGATGGAACGCCACATCGAGCGGTTTGGGGCGTCAGGCTGAGAGGTTTTAAATTTTGTCTTTGTGACAGGCAGCTTGGTAAAGACGCCGACAGTGTCCTAATTCGGGAGCCCAACCGCCCGGACGACAGACGGCTGACCCTCGTGAATGAACAGATTGATAGCCTTTTCGCTGTCGAGCAGCGAGGGCACCGTGCGCTTATCAACGGCACGCAGAGACTCCACCATGGTCAAACAGACCTATTTTTTCTCGGTCGAGGTCCCGAAGGTGCTCGCACTGCCAAGCGCCGGAGAGAGTCCGACTGCGTGTAGCAGGGAACTAATGCAGTATCATCCCCGCATAGTCCGCCGCTGCGACCTCGTCACATTTGTCGCGGTAGCCGGGCGCGCCGCCGGCGTAGAGTAGCACCGAGCGTTGGTCGCGGCCTTCGATATTGGAATTGATGCCAGTGAACCAGCTGTTAGTCTTGCTGAATAGCATGCGCTGAGCCATTAGGTGGACGTGCTCCGTCCATTCCTCTTCGGCCTCCGCTGTGCTCTCGATCCGGTTGAGCTCGTCAGCTTTGACGCGGGTCATCAGATCCGCCATCCAATCGACATTCTGCTCGATACAACGTGGGATGTTGCAGAAGCTGGCCGCATTGTGCGGGCCCACCAGTGTGAACATATTTGGGAAGCCTTCGATCTGCAGGCCGAGGAATGTGCGCACACCATCCGCCCATTTGTCGGTAAGCGTTCGGCCGCCAGACCCTCGGATGTCTATTTGCGAATACCCGCCTGTTACCGCGTCGAAGCCGGTAGCGTAGACGATCATATCGAACTCGTGCATTTCGTCCGACGTTTCTATACCCGCTTCCATAATTCGAGTGATTGGAGTTTCGCGCAGGTCAACCAACATCACATTGTCCTGATTGTAGACCTCGTAATAGTGTGTCTCCATCGGCACGCGCCTTGTGCCGAAGCCGTGATTGGTCGGCACTAGTTTGTCGGCGATCGTAGGGTCTTTCACCCGTTCACGGATCTTGCCTGCTACGAATTCGCTAATTGTCGCGTTGGCGCGCTCGTCGACTAACATGTCGCGGAAATTGCCCATCCAAATCCCGAAGCCGGGTTCGCGATAGAGCTTTTCGTAAAACGCCTGCCGTTCTTCATCGGAAACCTGCAACGCGCGGCGACGGTCGCTGTCATGCATGAAACCAGCATAGGAGGCGCGGCATTTTGCAAAGATCTCTTCGTAACTCTTCTTGATCTGCTTCTGCTCTTCGGCTGTGATCGGCCGGTTGTGCAGTGGCGCACACCAATTGGGAGTGCGCTGGAAGACGGTCAGATGTCCCGCAGACTTGGCAACTTCCTGGATGAGTTGCACGGCGGTTGCACCCGTGCCGATCACGCCAACCCGTTTACCCTCGAAGCTGACAGGTTTATGCGGCCAGGTGGCAGTGTGATAGGCCTCGCCCTTGAAGTTGTCGATACCGTCGATCGCGGGCATCATCGGCTTGGCGAAGACGCCGATTGCCGTGATCAGGAAGCGAGCGGTGCGGTGCTTTCCATCCTCCGTCTCCAGTGTCCACAAGTTCGCGATATCGTTGAAATGGGCCGCGGTGACCTTGCTGTTGAAATCCATGTCGCGGCGCAGACCGAACTTGTCGGCGACGAAGTTGCAATAGCGCAGGTTTTCAGGCTGGGGTGAGAAGTGTTCGCTCCACTCCCATTCCTCAAGCAACTCCTTTGAAAAGGAATAACCGTAGCTATAGCTCTCGGAATCGAAGCGGGCGCCAGGATAACGGTTCCAGTACCAGGTGCCGCCTACATCTGTGCCGGCTTCTAGCACCCGCGTCGTCAGCCCGATTTCGCGCAGCCGGTGAAGCATGTACATGCCCGCGATGCCTGCGCCGATAATTAGGACATCGTAATTCGCTTTCCGATCTTCTGTCGTCATGCCTATCTACCTTGATATTCTACTAACTTGGGTAGCCGACACGACGCGGGCGCGCAAGTCGGCTGGGTGTCCCATGGAGCGTTCGACGCACCCGGTGACGGCGGCTAATATCGGGGCCGCTATATAAAGGGGAGGGAGCCATGGCGAATGGGATCTGTGGTCGCCGGACATGACGCCGTTTGAATTGGCGGAGCCAACGAGTTTGGCGGATGCGATCGCGCTTTTGGATCCAAATGACACCGCGGTCCGTCCGATCGCTGGCGGCACGGCGTTGATGCTAATGATGAAAATGGGAATTTACGAGCCGCAGAAGCTGGTTAGCTTACGTAAGATCGAGCCGCGCTATTCGGAAATTTCGGCGACGGAAGGTGGCGGCTTGCGTATCGGAGCGATTACGCCGCTGCGTCAGCTCGAAACTTCGGCGGTCGTTGCTGAACAGGTGCCTGTTATCTCACGAACAATGCGGCGCCTCTCCAATGTTAGGGTCCGGAATGTCGCGCGGTTGGGTGGTCACCTAGCGCATGCTGATCCGCATCTTGATCTGCCGCCGGTACTAATCGCACTGGGTGCTACCCTTGTTATCGCGGGACCGAATGGAGAACGGACGATTGCAGTCGAAGATCTATTCCAGGGATATTTAGAAACGGCACTCGCGCCTGACGAATTGATCACTGAGGTCTGTGTTCCGGCGTCTACTGCGCACACAGCGTATTTAAAACACACAACGCGCTCCGCCGATGATTGGCCGGCGCTGGGTATCGCGGTAGCGCTCGACATGAAAGACGATACGGTATCCGGTGCAAGGGTTGCGATCGGTGCGGCTACGAATACACCGCGGCGATTGACTGAGGTCGAGACTGTTTTGGCGGGTACAGTTTTAGATGAAAGCGCTATCAGCAAGTCGGGGGAGGCGGCGATGGTGGAGGCCGAGGTCCATGGTGATGCTCGCGGCTCGGCTGCCTACAAGCGGGAATTAATCCGGGTCTTCATGGGGCGAGCTATCAGACAGGCATCAGGGAGGATTGTCTGATGGTAGAGATCAGCACCACGACGGTTGGACGCTCTTATGGTAGGCTCGAGGGCCGCGCCAAAGTGACTGGCAGGGCCGACTACATTTACAATCTACGACTACCTTCGATGTTGCACGCCAAGGTTTATCGCAGCCCGATTGCGCATGGCCGGATTAAGACAATAAACATCGAAGAAGCGGTCGCACTACCCGGCGTTCACATGGTGGTGACCGGCGAGGACGTGAAGACAGTTCTGCCTGAACCATATTACGGGCCGGCTTTCCATGACCAGCCGATCCTGGCGCTCGATAAGGTACGTCACTTCGGCGAACCGGTTGCTGCTGTCCTGGCCAGCGACCCGCATATTGCGGAACGGGCAGCGCGGCTAATTGTGGTCGATTACGAGGAGTTGCCTTCAGTCTATGACGAGGTAGAGGCGCTGACGTCTGAGGCAATAGTACATGAGGAATTAAAACCGGCAGGTACTTTTGCTGACTTAAAACATCTTTCGGGCCGACGGGATACCAACATTGCGCTCGATTTTCATTTACGACTCGGTGATGCGGAAAAGGCATTCTCGGAGGCAGTGCATGTCTTTGAGAACACATTCCGCACGCAGCAAACTATGCACACTCCTTTCGAACCGATGGTCGCCATTGCTGATGTGACCCATGACCGTGCTACCATTCACTCCTCGACACAGAGCCCATCCTTTGTGCGCTACGAACTGTCTCGGCTACTTGGCTGGCCGGAGAGCAATGTGCGCGTGCGCACGGGTCATCTAGGTGGCGGCTTTGGTGCGAAGGTCTATGTGAAAGTTGAGGCTCTGGCTTTGGCACTGTCGATGCTGGCGCACCGGCCGGTGCGCGTGGCACAGACCATGGAAGAGCAGTTCTATACCATTACAAAGCACCCTAGCACCTTCCGTATCCGCAGCGCGGTTGACGGCGAAGGACGAATTGTAGGGAGGAAATGCGAAGTGTGGTGGAACGGTGGTGCCTATGCCGATATCGGGCCACGAGTTACTCAAAAGTCAGGCTTCACTGCGGCCGGACCTTACGATATTGAGAATATAGATATTGATTCATTTGCTCTTTACACCAATCGCCCGCCCGCCGGGGCCTTGCGTGGCTTCGGCATCCCGCAACTTGTTTGGGCCTATGAAAGCCATACGGACGTCATTGCGCGTGAGCTCGGGATCGACCCGGTCGAATTCCGTAAGCGCAACATTCTGCGAGATGGACGGCCACAGGCTGTGGGCACGGTAGTGAAGGATGCCAAGTTCGAGACCGTGTTGGATGATACTGCCCGGCATCTCGGTTGGGGCCGATCCTTCGATAGGGGTAAAGGCACAAAACGGCGCGGTCGGGGGATAGCGATCGGCTTCAAGGCTTCTATCTCGCCGACCACGTCCAGCGCCATCGTCAGCGTTAACGCAGACGGCAGCGTCATTATCTATTGCAGTACCGTTGATATGGGGCAGGGCTCTGATACGGCGATGGCGCAAATAGCCGCTGAGGTTCTCGACATCCCTCTTGAACGGATCCGTGTTGTTAATCCCGACACCGACGTTACACCCTACGACATGTCCACACTGGGCTCGCGATCGACTTATCATATGGGGCATGCGGTCCAGCTTGCTGCCGCGGACGCAAAGGTAAAACTCGTCGCTATGGCGGAAGAAGTTGGGATGCCAGAGGGATCCAATGCGCCGCTGCCGGAATTATTTATTAAAAAGTTTGGTATGCGTGCCGGCACCATCGTTGGAACAGCAAACTACAAACCAGATTACGCACCGACCGATCCGGAGACAGGCCTTTCACCGAATGCGACGCCGTTTTGGATGATTGGCGCCACTGGTGCGGAGGTCGAGGTTGATACGGAGACTGGGGATTTTACTATCATGCGCATGATTAATGTCTGCGACGCGGGAAAGCCTATCAATCCGGCTGTTGTGGAAACTCAGCTCTCCGGCGCCGCGGTTATGCAGCTTGGGTTCACAACGACGGAACGGATGATTTTTGAGAACGGTCAGCTCACTAACCCGTCGCTCGCGGACTACAAGGTGCCGGGCATCTTCGATATGCCCGTACAAATGGAAAACGTGATGATCGAAGCTGAACAACACGACGGGCCATTCGGGGCGAAGGGGGCCGGGGAATCCGGTACCTTTGGTGTGTCGCCGGCTGTCGCCAACGCCATTGAGGACGCTGTTGGAGTGCGAGTATTGACACTGCCAATTACCGCCGAAGCCATCTTCCGTGCGTTGCGTGCCAAGGATGGCGTTCTGTTGGCGGAGAGTTGAGATGAGCCGTCGCACAATCAATTTCACGCTCAATGACCGTCCTGTAACGACAGATATAGGTACACACCAAAATCTGACAGAAGTGTTGCAAGAAAATTTTGGTCTGTTCGGTGCTCGGGAAAGTTGTGGTCAGGGACTTTGTGGCTGTTGCACCGTGCTGGTCGATGGTGCAGCGGTAACAAGCTGTCTGTCGCTCGCCGCGTTTGTGGACGGATCTAAAATACAGACCATCGAGGGACTAGCTGACGGTGATAAACTGAGCTTGGAGCAAGAAGCTTTTATCGAAACCGGAGCTCTTCAATGCGGCTATTGCACGCCCGGGTTTATTCTGATGACCAAACAATTGCTGGACGAGATCCCGGATCCCGATGAAGACCAGATCAAACACTACCTGTCCGGCAATCTCTGCCGTTGCGGAACCTATCCGGAAATCTTGCAGGCGGTCCGTCTGGCGAGTGCGAAACGAAAGGCGGGATAACTATAAAAGTGCTGCGCTATTTTAAATTTTTTAAGTTCCGCCCATCCCCTATCAAATCTATTTTTAGTCGCGGGTGCGGTCACCTGAAAGGGAAATTTTGCATTACAAATTTTGCGGTTTAGAACGAGCATGGAGGTGGCCATCTTGGTCGTTTAACTTTGGTTGTCAGCCTTCACAGATAAGGTTGCCGGACACGAAAACATTCCGCGACGGTTTTGACTGCTTTTTTACATGAAACGTTGGCGCTGGCGCTAACGCGGCGAATATGAACAATGGTGTGGTGACAGCCACTTCTCGCCACGATTGACTAGCGTCTGCATGCTAGACCTGTTCCCGCTCTCGATAGCAATCGCCGCGACTATCATCGGTGGTGTCGTCCGCGGATATTCGGGGTTTGCCGGTGCGCTAATCATGCTGCCGGTCCTGACGGTCCTGTTTGGACCGGTGACGACAGTGGTGACTGTCCTCTTGGTCGATATGACAGGCATTTGCCTTCTCGTCCCTGAAGCGCTCAGGCGAGGTTCGCGCCGGGTCACCCTGCCGCTGATCCTCGGCACGCTTATTGCCATGCCGTTCGGCAGCTACCTATTGCTGGTCGCCGATCCGGCGATCATGAAAAATGTGATTATATACGCGGTGATCGGCGCCGCGACTGCAATGTTATTCGGATGGCGCTACGCACGGCCACTCGGTCCGTTGGCACTCACCGGGGTCGGTGTGCTGAGTGGCGGCTTTCTCAGCGCTGCCTATATTGGTCCTATCGTCGCCCTGTTTCTCTACGCCGGTCCGGACAGCGCGAAAGCTAGTAGGGCAAACGCTATCCTCTGGAGCTTCTTCAGCGGGTTGGTGCTAGTCGCGACGCTGGTGTTTAGTGAGGCGGTTACCGAGGTAGAGCTTTGGCGTTCGCTTATTTTGATTCCGTTTTACCTCGGCGCGATTTATGCGGGCAGCCGGCTCGTTCATGGCATTGATGAATTACTGTTTCGTCGCACGGTGCTGGGTATCCTAATCCTCGGTTCGGTAGTAGGGGTCTTGTTTTTCTAAACTTAGCCCTATTATTTTCGGGCACGATAAATCGGACAGTTGGGGTGAGAAATGACAGCGATGCGGGAAACTTCCATCGACAGTCCGGCGACATGGCGGGCCGAGACGCTGTTGGATAATGATGGGCTGATCGAACTCGACGCGAACTGCCAGGCGGAGATCGATCGGGCTGCTACCGAATTGGCGGTTAATCCGCTGCCGGTCGAGGTGCTGAAGGTCAGTGACGTTGAGATGCCTGCCTGCCAAGCGACAATGGCCCGTGTCCGCGTCCAGTTAGAGGATGGTATCGGCTTTGCGGTGGTCGACCGGCTCCCCGTCGAACGCTTCGACCGTGATATTTCGCGGAAATTATATTGGCTGTTGATGTCTATGACTGGCCGACCGGTAGCGCAGGCCTGGACTGGCACAATGGTCTATGACGTGCTGGACACTGGTAAGAAGTCGACAGCAGGAAGTGGCATTCGCTCGTCCAAGACCAATGGTGGACAGAGCTATCATTGTGATAACACGTTTAATTTGCCTCCAGATTTCGTCGGACTGCTATGTCTGCAGACAGCCAAGAAAGGTGGGACGAGCGGTCTGATCAGTCTGGAAACCGTCTATAATCTGCTTCTCGAAGAATTTCCTGAATATTTACCTCGGCTCTATCAACCCTTTTATTACGACCGCCAGGGTGAGCATGCACCGGATGACCTACGCTGGTCCTATAAGCCGGTTTTCGAATCTGATGGTGATCGTATCAACGCCTATTTTAACCCGCGTCGTGTCGAGCATGGTTACGAAATGCGCGGCCTTGAGATGGATGACGAGACAAGGCGAGCGATCAATGCTCTGCAGCGTGTCTCGGAGCGGAGCGGACTTGGCAAAGACTTCATATTTGAGCGAGGTCAAATCCAGATTGTTAATAATAAGCGGCTCGCACACCGTCGCACGGCTTTTCGCGATTGGCCGGAACCGGAGCGTCGTCGGCATCTGGTACGCATGTGGTTACGGGATGCTGGACGTCCCTTCTATATGGGTTAAAGGACCAGTCATTGGCGTCATTTCAATACAATAACTTGTCGGTTAATTTCGTAACACAGGGCGTAGGCCCGGCGGTGATCCTGCTTCACGCTGGCGGCAGTTCGTCTGCCCAGTGGCGCAAGACCGCTGCTGCACTGGAGGAAAGTTTTCGGCTCATTATGCCGGACTTCATAGGCTACGGCCGGACGGACAACTGGATCGGCCCTGAACCGCCAAGCCATGATGATCAGGCAAATATGATAGCCGCCTTGGTAGAACAAGAATGTGATGGGCCAATACATATCGTTGCTCACTCGTTTGGGGGGGCTGTAGCCGCGAGGCTTGTACTGTCGCGCCCGGATCTGTTGCGGCGGCTGGTGTTGATTGAACCGGTGTTGACGCCGCTGCTTAATTTCGCTGGTCGGCAGGACGTCTTCGCGGAATATCGCAATCTTGCCGAAACCTTTATCGACAATGCTCGGTCTGGGCGGGAAGTATCCGCATGGCGCTACTTTATCGACTACCGCAACGGTGCTGGAAGCTGGGATAATCTGTCTGACGAGGCCCGGGAACGGTTTTTGGCCGGAACCAATCAGGTTGTCGAGACCTACCTTGCTAACCTCGCCAATCCTACGACATTGGAAGATTGCCGGACGATCGTTGCACCGACGCTGATCGTTTGCGGTGAAAAGACGACGGAACCTGACCGTATTGTGACTGAAATCCTGTATCGCGAATTGCCAAATGGCCGCTATCATATGCTTCCCGGCGCTGAGCACATGTCGCCGCTGACCCATCCGGACATAGTTGCGGCCGCGGTCCGTGGCCATCTCAAAGATGAAGAGGACTAGAGAATTGGCATGCGAACTTTCACCCTTGTCGGAGCATACCGGTGTCGAAGCCAAAGGTGTCGACCTCTCCCGGCCGCTCGATGAGGCGACGAGGGAAAAGTTGAACCGAGCTTTCATCGATTATTCAGTTCTGGTAGTGCGTGACCAGACCCTTACCGCAACTCAGCTGCATGCTGCTGTGCGTAATTTCGGCGAGATCTTCCCACAGCACAACACGCGTTTTGCCCTGCCGGAGTGCCCGGAAATCCATTACCTTTCGAACAAGGATCGCTACCCGGATGGCACCCGTTATATTCCTGGTGCAGGCTATCATACTGATCATTCCAATTCTGAAACGCCGCCCAAGGCGACCTTGCTGCTGGCGATCGAATTACCGGACAGCGGCGGAGACACGCAATACGTCAACATGGCGGCCGCCTATGCGGGGCTACCGGCCGCGACCAAAGACCGCCTCACAGGTCTGAAAGCGATGCATGTCTATCAGAGTAAGCACAGCGCCCGAAAACTAATGGGCCTCCCCGATGCAGCAAAGAAAAAGGTGCCCGAAGCGGTCTATCATCCAATTGTTCGCACACATCCGGAGAACGGCCGAAAGTCAATTTATATCAACCCAATCCGCATCGACGCGATCGATGGTATGGAAGAAGCTGACGCACTTGACTTGCTGAATGAGCTGCTGCAACACGCTATTCAGGAACAGTTCCAATACCGCCATAAATGGCAGCCGGGCGATCTCGTCATGTGGGACAATCGCTGTTTGCTGCACAAGGCTAACGACGACTATGACCACGAAATGCAGACGCGCTACCTGTACCGAGTAATGTTGCAGGGGGACCGGCCGGTTTAGGCTTGAGGTAATTTCTAGGAGAATTTCATGAAAATCACCGACCTCGAGGTCTACGTCCTACGCGGCCCAGACGGAGGGCGGCCGCATTGGGTAAGTCACTTCATTGTGCCAACGGCCAACGAGATCTTGGTGCGGCTGCGTACCGAGGACGGGGTCGAAGGTTTTGGGTTGGCGACCTGCTATTCTGGTATAGAGGCGCCGTTGAACGCTTTCAAGAGCGGTATCGGCGATCAGATTATAGGCGAGGATGCGACCGCGCCGGAGCGGATTTATGAGAAGCTGTTTGGGCTTGCCTCGCGACGGTTAGCACATGAGAAAGGCTGGGGTCGTGAGGCGCTGATCCGAATATCGGCCGCGGTTGATCTCGCCTGCTGGGACATCATGGGTAAGATCGCTGGATTACCGTTATATAAATTGTTCGGAGGCTATCGTGATAAAATTCCCTGCTACGTGACTTGCGCCTATTACCGCGACGGCAAGGATTTAGCCGAATTGCGGGATGAGATGGAAACCCTGAAGGCGCAGGGTCATACGGGGTTCAAGGCGAAGGTCGGTGGCATGGAGTTGGCCGAAGACATGGAACGCCTCGCGCTGGTTCGCGAGGTGATCGGTGACGAAATGAACCTGATGGTTGACGTCAACCGAGCCTGGGATCTGGATACGGCGATCGAGGCGGCGCAGCTTATGGAGCCGCTAAACCCGCTGTGGCTGGAGGAACCGGTGCGATGGCACGATGATAGGCGCGAACTGAAACTTCTATCACAGCGCACCCGCATTCCGCTGTCTGCCGGCGAGAGCGAACTGACCAGCTATGGTTGCCGCTCGCTACTGGAAGAACAGGCAATTTCGATTTTGCAGTTCGACTGCACTATGTTCGGTGGCTTTACCGAGGGCCGCAAGATGGCGGCGCTATGCGAGCTGAACCATGTACAGGTTACGCCGCACCACGACTGCTTCATCCATGCGCAGCTTGTCGCGTCGACACCCGCTGGATGCTTCGTCGAGAGTTTCACTGACCCAGAGCGTGATCCGCTGCAGGCCGAACTATTCGAAAATCCGCCGTTGATCTCCAAGGGTTGGGTTGCACTAAACGACGCTCCGGGCCTCGGCCTCACACTTTCAGAGGACGCTGTTGCGAAATTTGGAGAGAAACTCGCGCTCTAGGTCACGTAGCTCAGAATTTTCTCTCCGCCGAGTGTTTCGTAGTAGGGCGTATCGCCCTCCAAGGTCGTACGCTGCATGTGTCGATCGTAGGTCTCGTCGTCGAAGGGTAGTGCGCAGTGCTGGGTGCAGCGATTGTCCCACAAAATGACGTCGCCGGCTTGCCAGCGGTGTGTGTACGTGAATTCTGGTTTCACGGCGTGTGTCTTGAGCTTTTCGATCAGCCCTTCGCCTTCAGCTTTGGGAATGCCCTCGATCTCCACTGCCCAACGGCCAATAAAAAGTGCTGTGCGCCCGGTCTCCGGGTGGGTCCGTGTGACTGGGTGCCATACGTCGGGCCGGCCAGCCTTTTCCTCCTCGGTAAGGGGCGGTAAATCAGGATAGTTGTGATTATGCCGTTCAATGCGGCTGAACCGACCGAGTTTTCCTTCGATCCTAAGGCGGATACCCGGATCGAGAGTTTCGTAGGCCTTATATGTATTGGCGAAAGCCGTGTCGCCGCACCCTGTAGGCACCTGCAACGCGTGCAGCATTGAGCCCATATTGGGCAGCTGCTTGTCCTCGCCGTCACTGTGCCAGCCCCAACCAGCACGCCGTAGTCCAATAGGTAATCCATTTCGTTTTACGTTCGAGACAACCATAATTTCCGGATGGTCTGGGTGGTTTGTTGGCTCTTCATTTGCGAGGCTCGGCATGATGTGCAAGTCGCCAAAGCGGCGGGTGAAGGTGACATGCTGCGCCGGTGTCCAGTCCACTTCGCGGAACAGCAAAATGTTATATTTCAGCCATGCAGAGCGAATGTCGGCAATCACCGTGTCCGCGAGCTGTGACGACATATCGATTCCAAGGACTTCGGCGCCGAGGGCGTCGGAGAGAGGTCGTAGCTCCAAGGACATGGCGTCTCCTATTTTTGTTACTTCTTCAGTTGACGGGCGATTGCCTCCGGCGTCACCTCGCCGGCAAAAAATTCAAATTTTTCATGCCAGGCGATCGTTAGTAGACAGTTTAGATCGCGCCCTACGTCGCTGTGGCATAATAGCTGTCGTAGATCTGATACTGATCCGACGGCGTTGCAGGATCGATAGCATCAACCCGGTGGTCGTTGCGTACATCTGGATCAAACGGTATCGCGGAGGAGTGCGAAATACCGCCACTAACCAGCATCGAGACAGTACAATCCGTTAGATCCTTGTTCATCGGTAGCCAGGGAGCGGTGTCATGAACGCTCCATTTGTATGGTGGAAAGCCCACGGCGCCGTACTTTTCGTTCAGCGCATCAACATAGCGGATTGGCTCCATTGTCGACCTTTTCAACTGTTGTTAATAGGCGATTGTGCCACGACTGGAGTTCATCGCGCCAGAAAACCACCATCTATTACCAGTTCCGAGCCAGTGACGAACTTAGCCGCGTCACTCGCCAAATAAACGATACCCTCAGCGATGTCGGCGGTCTCACCGAGCTTTGCCATCGGGACCGTGTCCTCTATATACTCCCGGAACCAAGGGCCGCGATGCTGGATGGCACCGGCCAACAGGTCGGTTTCAATGAAGCCTGGATGGACGGAATTGACCCGCACCACCGGATCGGACTTTGCGCATTCTAACGCTGCCGTTTTGGTAAGTAGCTTTACCCCACCCTTGGCAGCGCAATAGTTGCCCGAGGTTGGAATGCCAATCTTTCCGGCGATCGAAGAGATATTGATAATTGATCCACCGGAACCTTTCTTCATAGCCCTGATGCCGTGCTTGATCCCAAGAAACACGCCATCTAGACAGATCGATATGCATTGCCGCCAGGTATCCATCTCCATGTCTTCGAGTTTTATGCCGGCGCCGGGAATGCCCGCATTGTTAACCAGGATGTCGAGATGGCCGTTCTCGTCCAGGACTGACTCGATTACCTCTTCCCACATCTTTTCACGGGTAACGTCGAGCGAGACGTAGCGCGCCGCATCACCTATCTCTGCCGCCGACTTCTCGCCCTCCACATCGCGGATGTCAGTAATAATGACTGTCGCGCCCTCCTTCGCCATTAACTGTGACGTCTTCTGCCCGATACCTGATGCCGCGCCGGTGACTAGCGCTACCTTATCTGCGAGCCTTGCCATAAGTTCCTCCCTCAATTTCATCGAAACGGTCGTTAAACTGGGACTTCGCCTTCCAACATTACCCGGTGCATCACGCGGAGCTGCTCGATGTCGTAGTCATCGTTGGCTCGGTGCATGGTGCAGCGATTGTCCCACACGATCAGGTCGCCAGTTACGTAGCGGTGCCGGTACTGGAACTGCGGCTGAAACGCGAAATCGTATAGGTCATCAAGAAGGGCGTCGCTCTCCGCTTCATCCCAGCCTTCAATATGATCAATGCGGTTGGGGTTGATGTAAAGAGACTGCTG
Organism: uncultured Rhodospirillaceae bacterium; assembly: GCA_964474755.1. Taxonomy (GTDB): domain Bacteria; phylum Pseudomonadota; class Alphaproteobacteria; order UBA8366. The sequence continues at coordinate 13,660 of CAYYUG010000005.1, forward strand.
GCCACTTTTTGGATGAGTTCGTATCAGGGGGTGGTCTACGGGTGGCGTTTCTGCTTCTTCCTCGGCGGAGCGCTTAGCGACCCAGGACTGGTTGCGTCGGCTGCGATATTGATGCACTGCACGAAGCCCTTTTATTTTCTTATATAAATGTTTAGGAAGGCTTCGTAAAACACTGTAACAATTAATAAATTCAGTATCACCCCCATCCTCTGGAAGGGTTTTGGCGAGCAACAGGGTTATTGTGGCCGGTTTAGCAAAGTAGCTGTCGTCCGTGTGCCAATACTTCGCCTGGACTAGCGGTTTTCCGTTCAGCGAAGGCGGACGGTTGGAAACTACAGACACTTCCGGTGCGTCGCCGATACGGTCTCTCCGTGTGACGAAAGTTTTCGGCGGCCCAAAAACCCGCGACGCTTGAGCAAAAGCTTCCGGTTCCAAATTCTGGCCGCGAATGCATAGGACGAGATGCTTGGTTAGTGCATTATTGAGCGCTGCAGCGATGCTGGGGCCTATGGGCATCCTGAGATCGATGCCGCTGACGGCGGCGCCCAGTACATCACTAATCGGCTCAATTTTCATCGACATGTACTCCTCTTAGGCGCTCGCTTGGTCTTGAAGGATCATCTCAGCACACTTCTCGCCGATCATGATCGTTGGGGCGTTGGTGTTGCCAGTAGTCAGAGTTGGCATGATCGAGGCGTCGGCGACGCGCAGCCCCTCAACCCCGTAGACTTTGAGACGAGGGTCGACTACGGCTGCTGGACCTTTGCCCATCTTGCAGGTACCAACAGGGTGATGGATTGTGCCGCCGGTCTCGCGGGTGAATTGCATGATCTCGTCGCGGCTGGCGACCGCCGGACCAGGCATGTATTCACCGAGGCTGACCGCTGCCATCGCTGGCTGTTCAAGGATGCGTCGCGTGATTTTGACGCCCGAGACCAGCACATTCACATCGTTTTCGTCGCCCAGATAGTTTGGTGAGATTATCGGCGCCTCGTCCGGATCACCGCTACGTGCCATGACCGTACCTCGACTTTCTGCACGAACCGGGATGGCCGTCACCTGGATGCCGGGCTCTTTCTCCAGGTCACCCTGTCCCATATCGACCGGTGTCGCCGGGGTGAAAGAGAGTTGTAGATCTGGGCTCGCTAGTCCTTCGCGGCTGCGGCAGAACACTATGGCGCTCGTGACACCGAAGGTCAGGGCGCCATTGCCAAATAGTAAAAATTTTGCGATTTCAGGCACCACATGTGGGAAACGTGACAGCTGGTTCATAGTCATGCCGCGCACGCGGTGCTTCAGGCGCGCGCCGAAATGATCGGCCAGGTTAGACCCAACGCCGGGTAGGTCGTGACGGACCTCTACGCCAATCGACTGGAGATGCGTCGCTGGTCCAATGCCAGAAATCTGCAGGAGTTGAGGAGAGTTATAGGCGCCTCCGCAAAGAACCACTTCTCTTCCGGGGCGGATTTCCTTGTTTTGACCTCCCTGTTGGTAGGTGATGCCGACACATTTGCGACCCTCGAATATTAGGGTTCTAGCCTTGGCGCCGGTAAGTATCTGAAGGTTGGGATTGTCACTCACAGCTCGCAGATAGGTCTGCGCCGTGGATCCACGAAAACGGCCGCGCCGCGTCATTTGTGAATAGCCAACGCCATCTTGCTGGCCGCCATTGTAATCGTTGGTTAGGGGAAAACCCGCTTGTTGTGCTGCTTCGACGAAGGTGTGAGTGAGGGGAAGGATGGTGCGGTAGTCTTCGACTTTTAGCGGTCCGCTACTGCCTCGATATTCAAGGTCACCGCCTTGCTTGTATGTCTCAGATTTCTGGAAGAGGGGCAACACATCATCATAGGACCAACCGATGCAGTCGCGCTGCGCCCAGCCGTCATAATCGGCCGCGTTGCCGCGAACATACAGCATGCCGTTGATCGAACTCGACCCGCCTAGCACCATACCGCGAGGCAGAGAAATAGAGCGGCCTGCCGAACTCGTTACCGGTTCAGCTTGATAGTTCCAGTTGACATGTGGGTCCTTGAGCAAGGGACGCAACGCTGCGGGTATGTGGATCCGCCAGTTCGTATCCTTTGGCCCAGCCTCCAATAACACGACAGTGGCGCCGCCCTCGACTAGGCGACAGGCGACGGCGCAACCCGCAGATCCGGCGCCTACCACAATGTAATCCGGTTGCATGCAATTTTCCTTTAAATTGTCGCCAATGATTTCCCTAGGGACCAATTTATGCAAGTGTGCGACATGAGCGACGCACTAAAAACGCTACAACGGCTAGACGATGTAGAGGCGCATATAGCGCATCAAGACAGCACGATCGATGATCTGAACCAGGTGGTTTTGGAACAATGGAGCGAAATCAAAGTGCTGATCGAAAAGCTCGCCCGACTTGAAGCCAAGACCGATGCATTGGAACAAACCGCGGAAGCGGACGCTACACCGGAACCGCCGCCGCCACATTATTGAGAGCTATGCGTCGCGATATCGGCCTGGCAGTCGTCCGTTGAAATTCATCAGCACGTCGTTGAGGCCGCTTTTCTGCCAATCGGCCATCTCGGCGAGGGTAATTTCATCGCTGCCATCCGCGCCAATTACAGTGACTTCGTCACCGACCTTAACCGTTCTGTCCCCAAGCAAGTCGAAGGTGAGATGCTCCAGTGAGACGCCGAGAACCGGGCGTCGTTTTCCATTGATCAACACAGCGGCTGAAGCACTGTCCTGCGGTTTGCGGTAGCCGTCATAGAGCCCTAATGGAATTACGCCGGTTCGGTCGCTTTGTCGTGCAGTATGGTATCCACCTTCCTTGAGTACAGTGTCCTCGGGAAATGCGCCAATATGAATTAGGCGGGCCTTGATTGCTGTCAGTACTGGTTGAAACGGTGCCAGTGGTGCCAAATCAGGATTGACCGCGCTTAGGCCGTATAGCACAGCACCGGGGCAAATTGCGTTGCTGCCGTCCATGTGCCCGACCATTAGGTTTGAACTGGCAACCGCCTGTGTCACCGGGATGTCGAGCCCACCATGGCGCAGCTGATTGTTCAACTGGTTGAAGTGTTCGATGCCGCGTCGCGACCATTCCTGACCCTTGGCGTCTTTGAAGGAGAGGTGGGTATAAACCCCTTCAATTTTGATGTTGTTGAAGGTCGAAACTTCGCGGATGAACTCTTCTGCAGCGTTGATCTCGATCCCGAGCCGCCCCATACCCGCATCTACCTTAATATAGACCGTTGCTGGTGTCGTGGCCGCTTCTGAGACCGCCCTCGCAGTTTCCATATTGTAGACGGTGGGAATTAGATCGTTTTTGAGATAATTCGCAGCAGCTTCAGGCAAATTGCCCCCGAACATCAGGATTGGCGTCGTAACCCCGGCCTCTCGGATTGCCATCGCGTCGCCGAACGACCCCGTTGACAACGCGAAGACACCCTTATCTGACAGTACCTTGGCGGTTTCCACGGCGCCGTGGCCGTAGGCGTTTGCTTTCAACGATGCGATTATTTTTACGTCCGGGCCGACCTGGCGAATTAGGGCGTCGTAATTTGCTGCCAGCGCTTGGAGATCAAATTCCATCCAAGCGGGATGGGTAGCGAGGTCTTTATTCATAGCTTACTCTCTCAAGTCTGCGCGCATTCGGGGACCCGCGTATGCCAATCGGTTAACTGTTGGTATCCGTGACCAAACTGGCACAGTTGCGCCTCCGCGAAGGGACGCCCAATTAACTGAAGTGCGATGGGTAGCCCTATTTCGTTAAAGCCGCATGGCACACTCAAGGCCGGCAGGCCGAGGTAGCTTATAGGTCGGGTGTTACGCGAGACCTTCAAGACTAGTTCCGTCATGCCCTTACCATCGGATACATCGACTTCGTCCAGTCTAGGTGCAGTGATTGGCATGGTTGGTGTTAGAACGATGTCGCAGTCAGAAAAGGTGGTGGTGCAGTAGTCGCGCAGGAATTTCTCCCGTAGAGAGAGCGCTTCCAAATAACGGGTTGCTGGTTGGTAGAGCCCGAACTCGATACGCCGTCGGACCATAGGACCGTAGTCGCCCGGGCGATCGCGCAGCCATTTTCTGTGGATCGTAGCTGCCTCTGCTGCGAGTGCAGCGGCCCAAATTAAGTTGATTTTCTCATGACTAGGGACCGGGACCGGTTGCAACACTGCTCCGGCAGCTGAAAATACTTTTTGTGCATCGTCGATTGCCGCAGCGACAGCTGGTTCGAGATCATCATAGTAGTAGCTGCTCGGTATCCCGAGCCGCAGACCACTCAGTGAGCGGCCACAGGCCGACTCGCAATCTGGTCCAGGACGGCGGCTCGAGGTCGGGTCCATCGGATCGTGTCCTGCGATAATATCGAGTATACGCGCCGCATCGCGCACCGTTCGGGTCAAGGGGCCGCTGGTATCAAAGGAGAAAGATAGTGGCATTAGCCCATAGCGGCTGACCCGGTTCTGCGTTGGCTTTAAGCCGACCACGCCAGACATAGCGGACGGGATACGGATCGAACCGCCCGTGTCGGAACCCAAAGCGCCATATACAATCCGTGCAGCGACTGAAGCGCCAGAGCCACTTGAAGAGCCACCTGGCGCATGTTCCAGGTTCCAAGGATTGTGGCAGTCGCCGTAATGAACGTTGTTACCGATAGGCCCAACAGCGAACTCTGACATGTTGAGCCCACCGAGATCGATTGCGCCAGCCAGCGCTAGCCTTGACAGGGCGGTCGAAGTGCGGTCAGCGACGAATTCGGCGCGGACCTTCGATCCACAGGAGGTGGGCATGCCCTCGCGATAAAACATATCCTTGTGAGCGAGGGGGACGCCGGCGAGGCGCCCGACATCTTCGCCCCTGGTGATGCGCGTATCGATAGCCTGAGCTCGTGTTATCGCAGTTTCTGCTTCCAATCGGATAAAGGCATTAAGGGCGGGCTGCAGGGCTTCGGCGCGTGCGATAGCAAATTTTGTAACTTCTTCAGCAGATACCTCCTGGTCGCGGACGCGGTCGGCAAGGGTGCAAAGATCGAGGGTCGCTAGATCGGTGCTCATCTCTTGTTGGCCTTAGGTGCCAATTCCTCTAATGCGCGGTCGAAGTCAGACGGTTCCATGTCGAACTGCAGTGTATTCGCTATATCTTCACCGGCTGCATCCATTGGGGCGAGCATACTGGCCAGCGGCCCCTCATCTTTCGATGGCAAGGTTATGCGGTGCCAGGCCTGCGCCATCATCGCTACAAAATTACCTGTGATACCGCTCATGTTCCCTCCGATGCTTTTTCTGATCATACGCCGAGATGCGTTGCGGAAGGAACCGATAGCCGCATACAATCCTGTTTATGGCGACACGGGGGAGTGTGTGAAATGAACAGACTTTTGGACGCCGCTGCTCTGAAGCAGTATCGCGAAGAAGGATATGTCTCGCCGATCAGCGTCTTTTCAACGGAAGAAGCCGCGCGGTTGCGCGCTGCCATTGAAGCCGTGGAGGCAGAGCGGGGTCCGGTTTTTCGTGAAGACCGGAAACAGCCGGGCGATCCGTTTAAGGGCTCCTACCGCTTTAAGAGCCATCTGCTGTTCAAGTGGCTGGCTGATATAGTGCGCGATCCGCGGCTATTGGATTTAGTTGAGCCGTTGACTGGTCCGGATATCCTGTGCTGGACGACGCATTGGTTTATAAAGGAACAGAGCAGCGTAAACTACGTTTCATGGCACCAGGACAGCAACTATTGGGGTGTGGAGAGTGACAGATTTGTCTCCGCCTGGCTTGCCGTATCTCCGGCTTCTGAAGAAAGTGGCTGCATCCGTTTGCTACCTGGGTCGCATCGTGGCCCAAAGATGGAGCATGTTGATACCTGGGAAAAGGACAATATGCTTACCCGCGGCCAGACTATTATGGGTGTGGATGAGTCGAAGGCGGTTAAGTTAGAACTGCAGCCTGGCGAGATCGCTTTGTTCGATTACCGGTTGGCACACGCATCGCACGCTAATCAAAGCAACGACCGACGTATCGGCATCGGCATCCGCTATATGCCGCCGACAGCGCGGCAGACGCTGGCTGATTGGGATTGTGCCTCTCTTCTGCGGGGCAACGATATACATGGGCATTTCGAATTGGAACCGGAACCGTCCTGCGACTTTGATCCGCTTGCAGTTGCAATGCATCAAAAAGCAGATGAGGAGCAGCGCAAAATCTATTATCAGGGCTCAACGCGGGGTCAAGCTGCCGAATAACTCTATTACAAAGAAATGATGATCGGTCTAACCCAGACAAGAGGGAATGGATATGAGCGTTGATGTACTGGAAAAAGCAAAAGAAGTTGTGATTGCACGGGCAGATAATCCCGAATTAGTGCAGGGGCGACGCGAATTTTTCTCTTATCGCGAGCTCGGCGTTACGAAGGCCACTGACGGCCAGATGCGCGCGCAGGTCACAATTGCCACTCAGGGCCTTTCCGAAGAAACCGGCTGGCATGTTCATCTGTGCGAAGGACAGTTTGTCTACATCCTTGACGGCTGGGTCGATCTCGAATTCGCAGGAAATCGCAAAGAGCGCATCGTTGCCGGCGACTCGATCTTCATCCCGGGCGATACGCCACATAATGAGACAGCGACATCGGAAGAATTCCAAATCCTGGAGGTCTCAATCCCGGCCGATATGGGCACGGAACCCTGCAGTAAGCCAGATTAAGTACTACCTCACACCGTCACCCGAGCATTTGAGCCCGGGTCTAATTCAGGCACGCAGAGCAGCCCGTCATGGATCTCGGATCAAGAACGGGATAACAAATTGAGGTTCAGAAAATACAGAGTTTAGAGTTGCCGAAACTTAAAGTCGCAAGATTGCCTTCGCGACAATGTTGCGCTGAATTTCTGACGAACCGCCGGCAATCGATTTCATGCGGTTACTGAGGTACATCGGTACAAACGCAATACCGTCTGCCGGTCCAACCGGCGGCTGGTTTGTGCCAACTTCGAGTGCAGTTGGTTGATAGGGGTTTGCGTAGTAGCCAAGTGCCTCGAGGCCGAGCGTGTCAGTCGCCTGAAGGATTTCCGCGTTCTGAATGTTGAGCGCTGAAGAAACGGGACCCGGTGGTTTTCCGGCGCTGAGGTTGGCGAGTACGCGTTGTTCCGAAGCTTCGAGCATGGTCGCCTTGACTTGAAGGTATTTCAGATCGCGTATGAAATCCGAGTTATTACGCAAGCTTTCGCCGTCGGACCTTGTCGTTTTCGACAGAGCCTCAATACGGCCCAAAGTACGACGCAACTCTACCGAACCCATCGAAAAACGCTCAAACTCGAGCAGGTACTTCGCTACTGTCCAACCGTCATTCTCTTTCCCCACCCGGTTAACGATCGGTACGCGTACATCCTCGAAGAAGACCTGGTTCAGTTCGTGGACGCCGGCGATGTTGATAATCGGACGGACCGTAATGCCGGGCGTTGTCATATCGATTAGCAGAAAGCTGATACCCTCTTGCTTTTTACCGTCAGTCTTGGTGCGGACAAGGGCAAACATCATGTTTGCGTGCTGAGCGTAGCTGGTCCAAATTTTAGTACCGTTGACGACATAGTCGTCGCCGTTGGCAACGGCGCGGGTTTGCAGCGAGGCGAGGTCGGAACCCGAGCTAGGCTCAGAATAGCCTTGGCACCAAATATCCTCGCCGCTGAGAATTCGCGGGAGGTAATGGGATTTTTGCTTGTCCGTACCATAGCCGATCAGCATGGGCCCACACATACGTAGGCTCATTGGGATCAGTGCTGGTGCCTCGGCGCGCGCACATTCCTGGGCAAAAATGTAGCGCTGGACTAGCGACCAGCCGGTTCCGCCAAATTTGACTGGCCAGTCCGGCGCGGCCCAGCCCTTGGCATATAGGATGCGCTGCCATTTCATCGAGGCATCAATGTCTTGCCATAGGCTGGTCCGCTTACGCGCTGCATCGCGCAGGGTTTCGGTTAGTGAACCGTCGAGAAAGGCACGAATTTCGCCGCGAAAAGCTTCATCTTCCCGTGCGAGTTTAATGTTCATCCTCTATCCCCGGTTTTATGTTGCCGTCAGTGTCGCATGCGCATGCGCGTCGGTCTAACATCGCTGTGAATAGACTGTGGGAGCAAATTATGGCGTCCAATACCGGACAGGTCGGGCCAGATAATGGTTGGTTGGCGAAACATGATGAAACAATTTTGGAGCCGGAAATATCTATCGTTGATCCGCACCATCATCTGTGGCTGCGCGGCGGATACACCTATTTGATGCCGGAACTTGCGGTTGACATGGCGAGTGGTCACAACATCACTGCTACTATCTTTGCCGAGTGCCACTCCATGTACCGCCAGGATGGTCCGGAGGCAGAGCGGTCACTTGGCGAGACTGAGTTTGTCACTGGCCAAGCGGCGATGAGCGCCAGCGGTGAATTTGGTGGGGGTGGGGCCTGTGTGGCGATGTTCGGCAATGTGGACATGACCCTAGGCACCGACGTTGAAGCATTGCTGGAACAGCATATCGTTGCATCCGGTGACCGGTTTCGCGGTGTCCGCTATTCCACTGGTTGGGATGCTGATGAAAAGATCCGCAACGTTGTTCCGCAAGCTGGGATGCTGGTCGATAGTCGTACCAAGGATGCGGCGGCTGTGCTCTCCCGAATGGGGCTGGAGCTTGATAGCTGGCTGTATCACCCGCAACTCGATGAGGTCGCCGAATTAGCTGACGGGCAGCCAAACTTGACAATTGTTCTCAACCATGTGGGCAGTCCGATCCTCGGCGGCCCCTATCGGGGCAAACGAGACGAGGTATTTGAGGATTGGAAAGCCAAAATTTGCCGTGTCGGTGAAAGAGAAAATGTATTTGTAAAGCTTGGTGCGTTGCCCATCCGCATGCCAGATTTCGAGGGTGACCGCTCCTTGCCGCCGGGTTCGGCGGAGGTGGCGGCTGCCTGGCGGCCCTGGATTGAGACCTGCATCGAGGCGTTTACGCCGGCACGATCGATGTTTGAATCCAACTTCCCGGTGCAGAAGCGTTGGTGCAGCTATCAGGTCTGCTGGAACGCTTTCAAGCGCATCGCTGCAAACTATTCGGAAGGTGAGAAGGTGAACTTGTTCGCTGGTGCAGCAGCGCGCGCATACAAAATAGAAGGACTTGCCGCTTAATGCCGTGTCTGAAGACAGAGTTCGACGCAGTATCACATGCGCGTCAGGAATTGTTGCCTTTGCTCAATAAAATATTTTCTTTAACAGAAACGGAGGGTCGGGCCGACCAGGCATACTATTTCAAGAACTTGCAAGATGGTATTATTGGAGCGAAAAATCAGGGTGATTTGATTGAAGTATTTTTTAATCTCTCCGCTGCGAACTTCATGGGATTTGAATATGCGATGCCCGTCGTGACTTTGCTCGATCAATTGCTAGAGAAGGCCGAGTTACTGTCAGAATCGCAAACGGTTCCCTTTGCGGAGAAGCATTAAGTTTTTCAGAGTTTGAGCTGCTTCAGCGGGCTTTAAATAACAGTACATAAGGAAGGATAAGCATATGGCAACAGATGACCGCACCCCGATCATCGTCGGCGTTGCACAGGTGGAACAGCGGGAAGACGATCCCACTGAATCTCGAGAGCCACTGGAACTGATGATTGAGGCGGTCAAAAAGGCTGGCAGCGATTGCGGCAACCCACAGATTTTGCAGCAAGCAGATTCGGTGCGCGTAATCCGCGGTATCTGGGGCTATGGCAACCCGGCGCGGCAAGTCGCCGCGCGTATAGGTGCAAGCGGAGCGGAGACCGGGTTGAGTTCTCTCGGCGGCAACTATGTGCAAGCGATGACCAACCGCAGTTTTCTTGATATCCAGTCTGGCGCGCGAGAGGTGGTCATCGTGACCGGCGGGGAGTGCGGTCGCACTCAGGCGCGGTCGCGAAAGGCCGGTATGGAACTAGCTTGGAACCCATTGACCCGTGAGCCCGGCGCCAACCCGACGTCGGTGGATGACGGCGATGCACCCGACATGTTCCTTGGGAGCAGCAAAGTGACCCGGCACGAGGCAGAAATGAAGCGTGGTATTCAGCTGCCGATCCAATTCTACCCAATGTTTGAAACAGCCTTACGCCATGCTAACGGTGAGTCGGTCGATGGTCATCTAAAACGGGTATCGGAATTGTGGGCTGGCTTTAACAAGGTCGCGGTGGATAATCCAAACGCATGGATCCGCAAACCGATCAGTGCCGAGGATATTCGCACCCCGACGTCGGCGAATAGGCCGATTTCTTATCCCTATACGAAACTGATGAACTCAAACAACAGTGTAGACCAAGGGGCGGCTCTGATCCTGACCTCGGTCGGCAAGGCTCGCAGTCTTGGCATTTCTGTGGACCGTTGGGTCTATCCCCATGCCGGCACCGAGGCCTGGGATCACCTCTATGTCTCCGAGCGCGATAACCTCCACTCCTCGCCGGCGATTCGCCTGGCCGCGCGAAAGCTGTTCGAGCTGACCGGCTTTGATGTTGATGATCTCGACACAGTTGATCTTTACAGCTGTTTTCCTGCTGCAGTGCAGGTATCGGCTAATGAGATCGGCCTTAAGCAAGATCGAGCTCTGACGGTAACGGGTGGTCTGACTTTCGCTGGAGGACCGCTCAACAACTACGTGATGCATTCCGTCGCGCGTACTGTCGATCTGATGCGAGAGATGCCAGGCAGCATCGGTCTGGTAACTGCCAATGGAGGGCTGCTGACCAAGCATGCGCTCTGCATCTATTCGACCACTCCGCCGGAGAATCCGTTCGCCTGGTCAAACCTGCAGAAGGAAGTAGATGCAACGCCGCGCCGAGACGTCGTTGTCGACCATGACGGCAGCGTTACGGTTGAATCCTATGTGGTGATGTACAACGCGGCCGGCAGCCCGGAAAAGGCGCATGCCGCCTGTTTGCTGGACGACGGTTGCCGCACCTGGGCAAACGTTACGGATCTGGACACGATCACCGCGATGATGCGCGAGGAGTTTTGTGGCCGCCCCGGTAACATTGACGGCGACGGCGGCCTGACAATCAATTAGTCCAACTAAATTTTTGGCATGATCTTGTCAGCCAGCAGATCGAACTGTCGGGTCTGTTCGTCTGCGTCGAAGCCAGGATAGCGGAATATGATCGAGCGGTAGCCGAAATCGCGGAAGCGCTTGATATCATCCGTGACGGTTTTTAAAGAGCCGGTGCCCAACTTGCGGCCGCCACCGACATCCGGCTGTTCCTCGCCAATCGAGATGAATAGCTTGTGGACGAGCCAGAGATCGTCGAGCGCGCGGCCGTTCCTCTCGCAGAGTCGGCCGAGCCGTTCGAGACGTTCTGGTATCTGCTCTGGATCAAGCGAGACGGACATCCAACCGGTGCCATGCTCGGCGACGCGGCGCAGTGCGCGGTTGGAGATGCCGCCAATCAGGATCGGCGGATGTGGGCGTTGCACAGAGGCTGGATAGCATTGCATCGCCTCGAACTGATAGTGCTCTCCCTTGTAGGCGACTGCTCCGCCGCCGCACACTGCCTTGAATATCTCCAGATATTCATCGGTGACCGGGCCTCGATCCTCGAAATTACGGGTATCGAGGGCCTTGAATTCTTCCTCTAGCCAGCCGCTGCCAGCGCCGAGTACAACCCGGCCGTTGGAGAAATTATCGATTGTAGCCAACATGCGACCGAGCAGAAGCGGGTTGCGGTAGGGCATTACCAGGACTGAGGTTCCGAGCAACACATTATTAGTGGCGCCTGCGAGTACCCCCATGGTCGCGATCGGTTCCATCAGCGGGTCGGTATCTGGGGCAGGGAAGGCACCGGTGGGGCTATAAGGATAACGCGACGTGATGTCGGCTGGAAAAACCACGTGATCCGCTAACCAGATGGAATGGTAATTGCGTTCTTCGGCAAACTGGGCCAAGCCCGTAATGTTTTCTGGCGTTGCCAGACTACCGTAGACACCGACATCGATTCCAATTTCCATTACACCCCCCTCTGTTTGGCCTCCCGGATACGGAGCAGTATAGTCGGTGGGAACTGACCGATCACGAAGGACCTTTATGCTCATCTCGACTGGCACTGACACCGCAAAACAGACCGAAGCGACCTATATGGTCGATAGTCAGCCCTATAAGGGGTGGGAGTATATCGGGGTGGCGCCGAAACCTGGCACCCCAGGTTATGGCTTGGATGTTGCTGGTGAAGACACGCCGCAAGCCTATTTGGTGATACAGCCACCGCACTCGGTGACGCGGCCGCATTTTCATCAGACCAACCAGTTCCAAGTTTTCGTCGGCGGTGGTGGTACGGTTGGTAAGTTGCGCGTCGAACCATTGACTGTCCAGTATGCGGGCAGCAACACGCCATATGGTCCGATCATGGCTGAAGGCGAAGGCGTCGACTACTTTACCCTGCGGCAGGCCTGGGACAGCGGAGCCAAGTATTTACCGGCGAACCGCGAACTGCTGGTCAAGGGACAGCAGCGTCAGGTCGTTGGTGTCAAAGGGAAAAACGGTTCCGTAAAACGCGACGGCGATGCGACTATAAATACACTAATTGAGGCGACCGAAGACGGTCTGTTTGCCCAATCTGTCACGCTTTCGGCCGGGGCTACGTACCTGCTGCCGGACAGCGCGGAAGGCGGTGGACAGTATCATGTGGTGGTGTCGGGTTCACTGGCACGCGATGGTGCAATCCTGCCGACACTATCGGTTGAATTTGCCTCACCCGACGAGGGACCGGTGAAGATTGAAGCGGGGCCGAATGGGCTCGAATTGCTGCTGGCGCGTTTCCCAAAGGTCGCCGCTTAAAATTCAATACCGTAAGTCGGCAGCGATGGTCACATGATGCATATGCCGCTCACCCTTTATATCACAGGGCAGCTCCTTAAAATCATCCGGTCCTAAAGGCTGACAGTCGCTTCTGGTATAGAGAAATCTGCAGATAGAAGCGCTCAAATTTTCTTCACATGGCTAATGCGCCGCCATCGATCACCATTTCGGTGCCGGTAATGTATGAGGCATCATCCGATGCTAAGAATAGGACGCCGGCAACAACTTCGTCGACCGTACCGGCCCGGTTCATGGGCACGCGAGCTAGGCGGCTGGACAAAGCGTTGTTGGTGGGATAAGCCGCTCGGAACATTTCGGTGTCGATCGGTCCAGGATGGACGGAGTTGCAGCGGATGCCGTCCGCCGCATGCTGCGCGGCCGTGACCTTGGTAAAGATGCGGACCGCGCCTTTGCTGGCCGCGTAGGCAGGTTCCTGATGCGTCGATTGGCCGATGCCAGAGATTGAAGAAATGTTCACGATGGATCCCCCGGCGCGCTCGCGCATCGCGGGGATGGCAAATTTAGTCCCCAGAAATACACCTTTAACGTTGACTGCCATGACCTTGTCCCATTCCGCGGCTGTACGCTCTTCTATTGGCACGCGGGGCACTAGGATTGCGGCGTTATTGATTAGGATATCAACGCCACCAAATTGTTCGGTAGCGAAGGCGATTGCAGACTGCCAGTCCGCTTCATTAGTGACGTCGAGATGTCGGTAGTGAACGTCGCCGCCGGCCGCTTGAATTGTCTCGGCGACAGCTTCGCCAGAGCTATCCAGTATGTCACCAAACACAACCTTGGCACCCTCGGCGGCGAATGTCTTAGCTTCGACTGCCCCCTGTCCCTGTGCACCTCCGCTTATCAGCGCAACTTTTCCAGTTAGTTTTCCCATTGCAACATCTCCCAATATTTACCCCACGTATAGCTTAGCCAATCTTTCTCGGTTCGCTAAGATGTCGCAAAACTTTACAGGAGCTATTTGTGACATGAAAAAAAAATCTATGAAGCTTAAGGAACGGCTTTCCGAACCAGGAATCACCATCATGCCGGGTGTACATGACGGTTATAGCGCCCGCATTGTTGAACTGTCTGGATTTGACGTTGCCTGGATTTCTGGTGCTGGCATTTCAGAGAGCCATCTTGGTTGGGCCGATCGCGGTGTGATGGGCCTTCAGGAGAACGTCACAGCGTGCCGTGACATAGTGAACTGTACTGACTTAATTTTGCTCGGCGATGCTGATACAGGCTACGGCAACGCGATGAACGTCTATTTTTCGGTGCGCGCCTTCGAGCAGGTAGGCCTTGCCGGCGTAATGTTGGAAGATCAAACGTGGCCCAAACGATGCGGTCATATGGCGGGTAAGGACGTAATTTCCCGTGAAGAAGCGCGCGATAAAATCGCTGCCGCAGCAGATGCGCGTCGAGACGAAGAATTTGTTATCAAAGCTCGGACCGATGCCGCGGGCGTGCTGGGCGTCGATGAGGCGATCGAACGGCTCAATTTATATGCAGACGCGGGAGCGGATCTGCTGTTTGCCGACGCATTGTTAAGCCCAGAAGATATTGAAAAGGTGGCGAGCAACGTATCAAAACCGCTGTCGGTTAACATGGGGTTCGGAATTCGCGCGCGTGGTACGACGCCGCTGATTGGACCCAAGGATCTCGAGAGTATGGGGGTTGCGGCCGTGATATATCCAAGATTGCTAACATCCGCGGCCTTGCGAGGCATGATGAACGCCATGGACGTCTTCAAGGGCGAAGTGATTGGCAACAATGGGACACCTGATCGCACTGATTTGATGATATCTTTCGAGGAACTGAACGAGATCACTGGCATGGCGCAACTCGACGATCTGGAAGCCCGTTTTACCGGTGTTAAATAACCTGATAATTGAGA